>JALFBN010000013.1 GCA_022772085.1 Porphyromonas sp.
CCAACCCCAACAACGGGGCATCTAGGTTGCGTCTCAGTTCCGCGAAATTTTGAGCATGTGCACCGTTCACCACCGCAAGGAGGAATAAGATGACTAGTAATAAATTCTTTTTCATGATGATTATATTGTTGGATATTTAGCGATTACTCGTAAGTCAGATCAAAGAAACCATTTTCAATCCTTTTCGTTTCAACAGTACCTTTTTTTGCTTTTACTTTCAAGACTCCAGAGAATCGTCCACAAATGATCCCTCTAAAGTGATCATGCTTTGTTATTTCAAAAGTAACCCCTTCTGCTTCAGTATGCCAAGATACGAGTCCTAATTCTCCTTTTTGCTCGAAAGTGTTTTTATCCAAATTTTCTTTGTATAAGTTAAATTCAATGTAAGATAATTCCCTATTGTATTTATATTTTTTACACAATCTATTCGCATACCATTCAAATTGATTTCTTATGGTATCATTTTGTGTTACAGTCTCCATCTTGCAGCTCCAAGGGGGAGGCAAAAAGAGAGAACCTCTCATCCCCTCTTTGGGGAAGACGTAGGGAACTCCATCCACTTCAAAGGCTACGATATTGGCTCCATTTTCAGTGCGTGGGGGCATCTTACTGAAGAAGACTGAATCTTCGTTAATGTCGTACCTAGGCTTGCATCTGAGGTCTATACGAAGACAACTAGAGAGGACTTGAAGGAATAAAAAAACAACTATTCCTAAGGCTGTAATTCGAGTACTACGCATAATGTTTTTATCTATTGTGTTTGTATGCACCGCCAAATATGTAAAAAAAACCACACACACATCTATTAGCAGATAAAACTAATAAGGATGTTGTACAGATTCATCTCTGGAGGAGGCTAGAGACAAATAGAGCATCTAGGTTATGTCTTAGTTCTTTTAGATTTTGAGCTCTTGCTCCACTAAATAAAAAGAGAGAAGAAGAAAAGCAAATAGTATTTTCATCATTGTACAACAATATCAGGTACTTTAACTATGGTATAAGTAAGATCAAAAAATCCATTCTCAATCCTTTTTGATATTAAAGTTCCATTTTCCGCATTTCTCTTTAGGACTCCAGAAAATTGCCCACAAATGATCCTCTCAGAATAATTCAACTTTGTTATCTCAAAGATAACATCTTCTTTCTCACAAAACCAACTCCCTAATGAGATGCGCCCTCTTGTCTTAAAGAAACCTTGATGTAGATTTTCTTCTGATAAAGTTATCCACACTCGGCAGGATACATTATTATATTTCTTTTTTCTTCTATACGCTTTCCAATAAAGTTCTTTTTTTAGAATGTCATTCTTAGTACATTCTTTTAACTCACAAATCCAAATTGGGGCTTGAAAGAGAGATGGAATCATCCCCTCTTTGGGGAAGACATAGGGTTTGCCATCAAGTTCAAAGGCGACGATATTAGCTCCATTTTCAGTGCGTGGAGGCATCTTACTGAAGAAGACTGAATCTTCGTCAATGTCGTACTTAGGCTTGCATCTGAGGTCTATACGAAGACAACCGGAGAGAATTGGCAGGAATAAGAAAACAACGATTCCCAAAACTGTAATTCGAGTACTACGCATAATGTTTTTATCTATTGTGTTTGTATGCACCGCCAAATATACAAAAAACTCCAATTATACACCATCGAATAGTTGCAGAATTACATATACCGACACCAAGCGCACTACGGAGCGGTTGGATGGATCACCACTCACTAGGTGATAAGATTTCATAAAAGTACTCTAGAAAGGAATACCCTCAGAAGCTCTCGGAAGTTGGGCAGTTGGGGCATCTAGGCAGTGCTCTAGAATGGAGCCCCCTCCCCTCGTGCTATTTCTGTAAATCCCTCTACAATATCGTCGAGGAGGTAGAGTCGTTTCCCTGTATTTTTCATTTCCAAAGTCGGGCGGATCTGTGCTTCTCTTGGGAGAACACCATTGTGACAAAAAGCGACGTACTCTGAGCAATAGAGCTTTGTCGAATCTGTACTATCGAAGGCGGTATCAAAGGTTATGTGTTGCTTTACACACTGCAAGGCACGTTTACAGAGTACGATACGCTCATCATCATCCAAGGTACTGCGGTAGACCGCCCAACGAATAGAACGCGCCACAAAGCTCTCCAACCCTTCGATCACAGGGCCATCCATCCCTCGAAATGAAGCTAATTCGGCATGCAAAACAAACCATTTGCCTCGATGCCGATACAGAATACCACAATGACTGAACTCCTGATTACGAGAGGCATGCAACCGAAAGTATTCGGAGCTGGAACCATGCCCCAAACGCAAAATCACATCACCCGATCGTAGCTGATCCAAGGGGGGCATATCTTTAGGCTTTCCCACAACCTCTTCATCAAAGAATGCCTGCTCCGAGGTACTCTCGGAGGAACATCCACACAAATTAAAAAGAAAAAAAAGAGCAAATCCTCCAAACAGAAAGGCTCCTCTAGACAAGCTATTTTTCATCATATCATTCCGATTGCGGATGGTTAGATCTTGCACGAACGCCTCCTCTCCCCTCTAGGAGCGAGAGATCAAGGTTGTACGACGAGAAAAGAAAAAAAAAGAGGGTAACCAACTCATATAGAGCCCGTTACCCTCTTCCGATATTTACAGGAGTATCGTAAAAAAAGTGGAGATAAGGATTATTTGTTTTCCTTGTCAATCTTGTCAACCTTCCACTCACCACCTTGCTTTACGAGTACAAGGGGAAGCTCTCCTTGAGATTGGTCCTTCTTGTTGAGTACCCACACAAAAGCAGAGTCGTCACGAACTTCTGACTTTTTAACCTCAAAATCTTGCTCTGTCAATTTCACCTTTTCTTCTGCGGGAGCAGCTTCGGGAGCCTCTTCTGTAGCAGCAGCTTCTTCGCCTTCTGCCGGAGTAGCCTCTTCGCCTTCAACAGGAGCAGCTTCTTCTTCACCGGCGTCAAGGTTCATATTACCCATATCTTTCATGCTCTTGAGCATATCGATGAGCTGTGCTCCATTTTCGTTAGTGAGCTTGCGAGCTTCGTCATAGTTTTCATTAGAGAGCTCTACGGCAAACTTAACAGCAACATCTTCAGGCTTGTTACCCTTAGTACAAGCAACCATCAGCATCAAAGCCGCGAGCGCAGCAGCGCCCAAAGAAAAAAACTTCTTCATAATCATTGTAAGTTTAGCGGATCTGACCATCAAACAACCTTTTACCCACTACCATACATGAAAGCACACACAGAAGGTAAAAGATCCTAGGAGGGTCATACTCCTTGGTTTGTATTTTTTCAGAGGCAAAGATATATATAATATTTCACAAACGACACCTTTCTCCCCCTTTTATAGAAAAAAACTTTTTCCGTGGAGCTAAAACTTGTATTGGAGTCGAATTGTCCCCATCTGATCTCGGAGGAGCATCCATTGCCCCTCAACAGTCTGTTGCTTCTGCTCCGACCAATCTTGTTGATAATAGGCAAGAAGTCGAAGTGATGAGGAAAAATCCCACAAGATACCGACACCCCAAGTAGATGCAGCACGGTCACCCGAATTCTTCGCTGCCCCGAAAGGGAACTCTCTGTTAGGATCGTACCATTCATATTTACCGACTACAGAGCAGGGTGATTTACCGATAGTTTGTGTAAGTTGTGCATACCCTCCTAAAAATGGACGTATGTAAAGATCATCTTTGGGAAGATTGTCTCCTACAACGCTTTTGGAGCCTCCTTCTAAAGCAGGCTGTATACCAAAGATTACTTCCGAAATGAGTCGTGTCTCTCCCCATGCAGTACGGAGCCTCCCTTGCAGGTCTACACCTCCGTATCTACGGGGCACTCGACCACGAGATCCGGCCCCAAATAACCCAACTCTTTCGTAAGAAGAGTCACTTACTTTATATACATGAGAGACCGTACCTTGGGGCACAGATCCCCAGTACCCGGAGAGCCCCAAACCGACGGAGAGATGTTCGGAAAGAAAACTTTTTTCGGCAGAGAGCCGAGCCAAGAGATCCAACGAATTATCTGCATCAGAGCTGATTCCATTACCCGAGAGCAATGCCAACTCCATCTTTAGAGGATACCATCCTGAGTTTTTGGAGGCTTGCAGCGCAAGATTCAACCCAACATTACGCTCCCCGGGAAAGAGGGTTCGCACTATGGCAGAACGCTCCGGGCTCTCTCGCTTAGAGGAAGAGTAACACACCTCGTAACCAAAGGGTGTTGAGAAAAGTCCCACCGTAAGACTAGAAGACCCCAATGAGGGAAGAGATAGAGCAAGATAAGCATCTTTGATATGCACTCCACGCTCTGTGAGATCGAGAGAAAAGACGACATCTGCGATCCCCCGATTATAGTCTAACTTGAGCCGTCCCCTGCGAATTCCAATACGGGAAATCATCGAAGAGGAGGGTTCGAGAACTGTCCCTACATTGGGAGTTGCAAGGGAGTCCCCTACCTGCCACTGTGTCTGCACATAGCCTGAGACTTTGACCACCGAAGTTTTTTTAGAAATCGTCTGCTCCTGTTGCCCCCAAAGGCATGTGGGGCAAGAAAAAAGGAGAAGAAGTGCCCCAAGAACGACTCCCCAAAGCCTTTTTGTTCCTCTCTTCATCATCGGAATAGTGATATAGTGCGACTCTCTAGTAAGCGTGTTCCAAATGCTCTAGCAACACCTTAGCCCCAATCCCGACCAAGACCCAACCTCCGAAGAGTTCTGTCCACGAGATCCATTTGGGCGGTATCTTGCTCCCGACATAAAAAGCAGCTCCGGAGACAACGGCAGTCACGATACCAATCGTAAGCGCATAGAGGAGAATGGGCACTGACATCAAAGAGAAGCTGAACCCAAGGGCTAGGGCGTCAATACTCGTTGCAACCCCCATCATCATGAGATACAACATGTAACGCATTGTAAGAGATGTCTCTTCACACAACTTACGTGAAGCATTTTTTGCCTGACGTGCACGTACAAAAGCATCGTAAATCATATGCCCACCAACTGCAATCAGCAGAACAAAAGCCACCCAATGATCATAACCACCAACCAACGAAACAGCTTCAGCTCCAACAAAATAGCCAATAGCAGTAATACCTCCCTGGAGCACTCCGAAGATCAAAGCGATGGCGAAAAGCATACTCCACGTACGCCGATTGCCTCGACAAATCCCCTCACATGCAGCCACAGTAGCCGCATCTATCGCCACGGCAAAGGCAATCAACAGGGCTTGTATCAAATGAAACATAAACTAATCTATCTTCTCTTTTTCGACCTCAAAGGTACAAACAAGCTCCCAAAAAGTAGGTACACACCCCATTACATCTCCATCTGGCAATCCAACATCCTAAAAAGTTCTCAGGCAAAAACAAAAAGACTACTGCCCTATACTTTTGCAACTCCTGCCCTCCATTTTTTATTTTGAGGGCAAGGGTTACAAACACCGGAAAGGCTCACCACAATTGTAGTTTTCCATTGGGAATTACTCTTTCGAGGGATAAGAAAAGTCCCAACCTCTCACCAGTAAAAAAACCGAGGAGAAGTTGGGAGAATGATGCTACAATATCGGCGCAAAAGTCAGCAACCTAAATCTGTCTGGTCAGGTGAATCCAAATGGCACGTTGCATATTCTCTGTACGAGATACGAGAGTCAAACGTTGTGCATTCATCTCGTGAATAATCCAAGTTTCCTCCATAAAGTGGATGTTATTTCCCTCGAAACGGATATTCTTATCCTTCTTGACATATCGCATCACCTTGGTTCGATTGATCGAATCCCATACGAAAGAGGAATAGCCAACTTCCCGAATAAACGAAGTAGGATCGGTGTAATACTCCATCTTAGCCATTGTCTTATCGACGAAGACGATCCCAAAGGGAATCTCAATACTCACACCCGAAGCCGTTTTGGAAGATACCTTACCACTCCAAGCCGTACTTGCCAAATCAATATCTTGGATCTTAGGCTCGTCAGTTCCCTTACACGATGCCAAGCCCAATAACAACGCTATAACGGTAGCTACAATAGAAATTCTCATCAAATTTTTCATCATGTCGTTGTTTTACTTATTACGAATCCATTACACACTGCAAATATAGAAACCTTTTTGAAAGACACAATACAGCCGATGTATTTAAGCAAATCATTAAATCTGTATGACCTAAAAAAAAGAACCCCGACATACGAAGAGGTATGCCGGAGCTCTCTATGAAAAACAAGGGGAGGGATTGACTTAGCGCACCGAGACCTTATAAGCAGCGGTATCTACACGCAAAATGTAGTCACCCTGCGGCAAATGAGTAACATCCAAACGCAGTGCTCCCGAAACATCCGTGCGAGAACGCATCACCAAAGCACCCTCTAATGAATAAAGCCCCACCTCGACATCGGCACCGGCCGCCTCAAGAGTTAGTATATCATGGGTAGGATTGGGATAAATTACCACCAATCCATGAGGAGCGACCTGAGGTACGGCAAGTATATCAGCTTCGATGATCTGACCGAAGATATTCCATCCCGTAGCCTTAGCATACGCCTCCTTAGTACCCATCGGCACGACCAACTTAGCCTCTTGCTTATAGACAATAGAGGCGAAAGTCGTTGCATCGATCACTTGAGGTGTAACTCCGTAAGAATAAACCTCTTTAATAGCTTCACAACCCATAAAGGCATCGGCAGCAATGGCACAATCGGCAGCAATGTGAACCTTTTCGAGGAACGAAGCTACCGCAAAGGCTGCTCTACCGAACTGCGTGCAGTGAGGCATATAGGGGATTTCTTTGAGTGCACGATCATAGTAGAATGCAGAGTCAGCCACCATCGTAACCTGAGGTTCGACTCCTTCAGCCCAACCTATATTTTCCAATGCACTATTGTACATAACGGCAAGAGGCTCAATCTTGGTCAGCGAAGCAGGCAATAACAACGTTTTTACTATCGGGTAATAGGTTAGGGCTAGGCGACCCAAGGTTTTCGTTCCTTCAGGAATCGTAATGACTCCCTCTGCATTGAGCGATTTACCCGTAGGATAGAAAAGAAGTGTAGTACCATCTGCCGTATAAAGAGCACCTTCCCGAGATTTCAGATGCTTGTGAGCAGAGGGGACCTCCACAGTGGCAAGACGAGGCGAAGTACTAAAAGCACCGGGCTGGATGCTTTCAGCAGAAGCCAACATAGTATAACTCTTCTCTGTGCGGCCCGAAGGATAGGCTATAAGGCGTGTTTTCTGCTTATTGTATAGGACACCATCCTCTACAGCAAAATGGGGGTTCCCCTCCGGAACGATGAAACGCTCCAACGCAATACAGTACAAGAAGGCTCGCTCGCCCACCTCTTTGACTGCTTCATTAAGAGTGAGCGAAGTCATTGCAGAAGCTCCTTCAAAGGCAAGAGGAGCAATGGCAATAACCTCTTGAGGCAAAATTGCATCTCCCTCGGGCGTCCACTTATAGAGAATTCCCTTGTCGATCTTAGGTGTTGTATCGGAAGGGTCACTCGCAGCAGAGCAAACCATATTAACCGTCACATCAGCATCCAATTGCTCTATGGTATAAGTCGTCTGGCGGTAACCGGGGATCGTGACACCGTTACGTTGCCACTCATCCACGACAAACCCCTCCTTGGGATGTGCCGTGAAGACCACACGACTACCCTTTTTCACAGCGGAAAAAGCAGGCAGTTCCTGACCATTGGCTGCCGCTGTAAGCGTACCGTTATCGATATTGAATGAGGCGTACTCAACAATGTAATGGTCAGGATTTCGATCAAAATCGACCTGAATATCATACAGGTCTTCAGCAGGACGTGTATAGGTGGTTTTGCCACTTTGACCGGCAATAACTTCAAATTTATCAGCACCACCTGCGGGGAGCTCGTGATACCAATCGGTCACTCTAAAACCCTCATTGGGAATTGCCGTATAGGTCAATAGGACATCCTTAGGCACACGATCGCCCGACTTTACTTCCGTACCATCAGGGAGTTTACAGGTGAGTTTACCAAATCGAGGTGCCCGGCTGTGGAAGAAAACATCGTATCCATCCTGCTTCTGAGCAAAGGTAACCTTCACGGTCAAATCGCCCTTGAGTTCGGGCATAACATAAATCTGTCCGTTGGTATTTTCCGTACTAATTCCCTCGGTGATCACCTTACCGTTAACCTCCCACTGCTTGATATACATCCCAAATAGGGGGGTAGCCTTAATGCTCACTTTAGCCCCTTCGGAGAGTTGGTCTCCACTGTTTACATTTACGCCTCCTGTGGTCCAAGCTTCGAGCATACCGCCCTCGTTGGCAGAAAAGCGGACCAAATACTGCGTTAGTGATTGGGGAGCTCCTACAACAATTTTGCAACGAGTCAATTTGGATTGGAGTTGTTGCTTAATCGCTTCGGTCTTAACATAAATCGTAATGAGTTGGCTATCGGTCACAACAGACTCTAGTCCCTCCACCTTGTCGCTCTCGTGTATATCAATGAGACTGAGCGAACCGGTACCATTAAAAGAGAGGTAGTGTTGTTCGATTTTAGTGAGACGAGGAAGATAAAGTTCTTTGATTTTGCCACAATTGACAAGGAAAGCATCACCCACAGTAGTGGCATGGGAAAGTGTCAATTTGGCTAGATTGGCACAACCGAAAAAAGCATTATTACCAACGCTTCGACACTCCTCTCCCAACGTCAATTCGCTCACGCCACCGGCGATCGCCACCAAAGTAGCATCACTTTGGCGGATAAGAGCGTTGTTTTTGGATTGGAATGTGCCATTGTCACTTGCCACGGAGAGTTGGATGAGGGCAGGACTGTTTTGGAATGGATTGCTCTCAAGGCTTGTTAAAGCAGGCCCAAACTCCACACTGCGGAGAGCCGTCAGATTGGCAAACGCTTTCTCAGCAATCGTTTCGACCTTCGGGAGACTCAATTGCTCCAGCGAGCTACATCCATCGAAAGCCTCTGCCTCTACGGTCACAAGATTTAGGGCTTTGATCGAGGTAATACCAATGCATCCTTTGAAGGCTGATTTGCCAACCTTCTTCACATTATTAAGGTCTACACTTGTAATCTCCGTATTGCTTGTAGCTTCTCCCGTGGACCAACCATCACCCGAGTCTTCACCGGGAACATAAAAACAATTAGAGGCAATTTCGGTAACTACAGCCGGGATGGTAATGGCCCCCTTGGCACCAACCCAAGACTTGAGCACCGTGCCCTCAATCTCTTGAGCCCACGAAAAACTCAAAGAGGAGATGAGGAGGCATAAAAAAAGTAATGATCTTTTCATTCTAAAAATGGTATCTAGTTGTCGTAAATTTATATCACAAAAGGGATTTTCCTAAACAGGATCGCCGAAGCCCACAAGGGACTCCGGCGGATCATTTTCTGATGAGGATGTTATTACAAAGATGTAAGTGTTTTAGTTTTCGAGCGTCGGTCCTGCTGCAACAAGGGCAAGCCCCGCTTCGTTACCGGTAAACTTAGTGAAGTTTTTGATGAAACGTTCGCTCAAATCACGAGCTTTAACTTCCCACTCTGCCACATCAGCATACGTATCACGAGGATCGAGGATCTTTGGATCTACCCCAGGCAGCTCAGTGGGAACAGCAAAACCAAAGTGAGGAATGAGTTTCGTAGGAGCTTTGTCAATAGAGCCATCAAGAATCGCATCAATGATACCACGTGTATCCTTGATCGAGATCCGTTTACCCGTTCCATTCCAGCCCGTATTAACCAAATAGGCTTTAGCTCCGACAGCATCCATGCGCTTTACAAGCTCTTGACCATATTTCGTTGGATGAAGTGAGAGGAAGGCGGCACCAAAGCAAGCCGAGAAAGTAGGAGTTGGTTCCGTCACACCACGTTCAGTACCCGCGAGTTTTGCCGTAAATCCGGAGAGGAAATAATATTGCGTCTGCTCAGGAGTCAAGATCGAAACAGGAGGTAATACTCCAAAAGCATCAGCCGAGAGGAAGATAACCTTGGTAGCATGTCCGGCCTTGGAGACGGGCTTAACGATATTGTCAATATGGTAAATAGGATAAGAAACACGGGTATTCTCCGTTACACTCTTATCACTAAAATCAATTTTACCATCGGCATCAACGGTTACATTTTCGAGCAATGCATCACGACGGATCGCGTTGTAAATATCAGGTTCACTCTCCTTGCTGAGGTTAATTACCTTGGCATAGCAACCTCCTTCGTAGTTGAAAACACCATCATCATCCCAGCCGTGCTCATCATCACCGATCAGTTTACGCTTAGGATCCGTAGAGAGTGTTGTCTTACCCGTACCTGAGAGCCCGAAGAAGATCGCAGTCTCCTTTCCATCTTGGCTTGTATTAGCGGAGCAATGCATAGAGGCACGTCCACTCAATGGATTGAGGTAGTTCATATAGCTAAACATCCCCTTCTTCATCTCGCCGCCATACCATGTATTAAGGATGATTTGGACCTTTTCAGTGAGGTTGAAAACCACAGCAGTCTCACTATTCAAGCCAAGTTCTTTGTAATTGTCCACCTTAGCTTTGGAAGCATTCATGATGACAAAGTCGGGTTCTCCGAAGTTAGCCAATTCTTCTTCCGTAGGGCGGATAAACATATTGGTCACGAAGTGAGCCTGCCAAGCAACCTCCATAATAAAACGGAGCTTAAGGCGTGTATTTTCATTCGCACCGCAGAAAGCATCCACCACGAAGAGGCGTTTGTTAGAGAGCTCTTCGGTAGCAATCTTTTTCAGTTCAATCCAAGCCTCCGGAGTGATGGGTTTGTTATCATTTTTATACTCATCGCTAGTCCACCAGATGGTATCTCGTGTTGTGTCATCGAGTACGAAAAATTTATCTTTAGGAGAGCGCCCCGTGTAGATACCGGTCATCACATTGACAGCACCCAGTTCGGTCACTTGTCCCTTTTCGTAGCCCGTAAGTTCGGGTTTTGTTTCCTCGGCAAAAAGCACATCATAGGAGGGATTGTATAAAACCTCTACGGGATTGAGGATATTGTATTTACTGAGATCTATTTTACTCATAATCTGATTTTTATAAAATGGGAATTAATCTTACTCGTTAAAGTCTGCAAGGTGCATATCACCCTTCTCTGTAATAGCTCGATGAAAAGCAAAGCAGGCTTTTAGGTCATGAGGCGTTTGACCATTTTTGGTACGCTCTAGGTATTCATTAAGCAAGGGACGGTAGTCGGGATGTACACAGTTATCAATGATACAACGTGCGCGCTTACGTGGAGATAGACCACGCAGATCGGCAATACCATACTCCGTGATAATCACCTTTACAGAGTGCTCACTATGATCGAGGTGTGATACCATGGGTACGAAAGCACTGATCTTACCATCTTTTGCCGTTGAAGGAGTAGTAAAGATGGAGAGGTAGGCATTACGCGTAAAGTCTCCTGATCCACCGATACCATTCATCATACGTGTACCATTTACATGGGTCGAGTTAATGTTACCGAAAATATCCGCTTCGAGGGCTGTATTGATGGTGATAATCCCTAGTCGACGCACGATCTCGGGGTTATTGGAATACTCTACGGGACGGAGCAAGATCTTGTCTTTGAAGAAGTCTAAATTGCCGTAAATATCCTGTATTACAGAGCGACTTACCGACAAGGAACAACCACTGGCAAAGCGAACGCGCCCTTTTTTCATCAAAGCAATCACAGAGTCTTGAATCACCTCTGTGTAGACATCAAAGGGAGGAATCCCCTCATTATCTCCAAGAGAACCAAGCACGGCATTGGCAACATTGCCCACTCCGCTCTGTATAGGAAGGAACTCCTTTGGGATACGCCCAGCTACAAGCTCGTCGTGCAAGAAACGAGCCACATTAGCACCGATAGCCTTAGTTACGTCATCAAGAGGAGTAAAGGCACCCTCATCATTGGGCTCACTAGTCTCTACAATAGCAGCAATTTTATCAGGATCCACCTTTAAGAAAGGTTGCCCCACACGATCACTCGGCTTGTAGATGGACAATTCTTTGCGATATGGGGGATCTAGTGGCTCTGCAATATCATGCATCCCTCGTATAGACGCAGGGTGACGATCATTGAGTTCCACGATGATTTTTTTTGCTAAATGACATATTGTAGGCAAGATACCGACACCCGAAGTTGGAACGATTTCGCCCTCAGGAGTAACCTCTGCCGCCTCTATGACAGCCACATCCATATCTCCATAAAACCCGTAGCGCAGGTCTTGGGCCAATGCCGATAGGTGCAAATCGGTATAATCTGTTTCGCCCGTATTGATAAGAGTTCTTAGGTCTTTGTTTGATTGGTAAGGAGCTCTGAAGCGTACTGCATGAGCGCGAGCAAGCTCGCCGTCGAGGCGATCTCCCGTAGAAGCTCCCGTAAAAACACCTATTGAAAAGGGACGTCCTGCTTGATGCTCGGCCTCGGCACGTCTCGCAATTGCTGCAGGGACCACCTTGGGACACCCGGCGGGGGTAAAGCCTCCGAAACCTACATTAAAGCCATCTTCAATCAACATTGCTGCTTCTTGAGCAGTCATCTTTTTTTTCTCTAGATCCATAGTCTAATATGTTCTCTCTGTCTATTTGCAGTGCAGGGAGAGAGACACTTCTCTCTTTTTGCCCTATCTACAAAACAATATTCTATCTATGCGTTCACTTTCGTACTTTTGTAGCCAAATATGAGCGATCAAAGATACATAGTATTCGACAAAGGCACCCTATCAAAGGTCAATTATTTTTCCTTTCGATCTCGAAAAGGGAGCGAAGTGCGTCATTTTGCTATTTTTAGGGAAGATCCGTTTTTTCTGACCTCAGACGAAAGCAAACCTGCCTATTATATAGATCAAAAGGGCAAATCTCCCGATTTACCCTTTCGACATAACCAAAACCTTAACTATGAAAAATCTTACTTTTCCGATGCAAAGGTAGCAACTTTCTGTAAACCACCAACACTTGACAAGAAAAAATAACCATCATTCAAAATTCGTAATAACAACATATAGGACCCTATTTTTTGAAATGAAGAGCAGAAAATCAGACCAAATACAAAAAACAATATTTATCGAAACATATGGTTGTCAAATGAATGTCGCAGACTCTGAGGTCGTTGCAGCAATCATGGAAACCGCTGGTTATGAGCTACTAAACTCACCAGAAGAAGCTCAAGCAATACTTATTAACACTTGTAGCGTGCGTGATAATGCAGAAAAAAAAGTGCTCAACAGACTTGAACATTACAATCAAGTGCGTCGCAAACGGGGAATTCCAGCCATTATTGGCGTACTTGGGTGTATGGCTGAAAGGGTACAGAAAGATTTGATCGAAAAACATGGTGCAGACATAGTTGCCGGACCCGATGCCTACAATGACCTCCCACACCTCTTTGCTTCCGTGGAAGCAGGAGAGCAGGCAATCAACATAGATCTTTCCCGTACAGAAACCTATAAAGAGGTGATCCCCCTCAAGCTAGCCGGACTTCATATAACGGGATTTGTCTCCATCATGCGCGGATGCGACAACTATTGCACCTACTGCATCGTACCCTATACTAGGGGGCATGAGCGCAGTCGAGAGGTAGAGAGCATCTTACGAGAGATTGATCACATGGTCGAATTGGGATATCGGGAAGTAACTCTCTTAGGGCAAAATGTCAATTCCTACCGTAGAGAACCCACAACACCCGGAGGAAGGCCCTTTGATTTTGCAGACCTACTCCAAGCCGTTGCCGAGCGAGCTCCAAAGATGCGCATTCGCTTTACCAGTCCACATCCCAAGGATATGAGTGATAAGACGCTAGCCGTAATGGCGCGTTACCCCAACATCTGCAAACAGATCCATCTACCGGTACAGAGTGGAAGCAACCATATCCTTAAACAGATGAAACGAGGATACACCCGAGAGTGGTACCTCGATCGTGTACAAGCCATTCGCAAAGCCATGCCCGAGTGCAGTATCGGCACAGATATGTTTTGTGGCTTCTGTGGTGAAAGTGAAGAGGATTTCCAAGAGACTTTACAATTGATGCGGGAGGTGGGGTTCGACAGTGCTTTTATGTTTAAGTATAGCGAGCGACCCGGGACCTTTGCGGCGAAGCATCTACAAGACGACGTACCCGAGGAGACAAAAATACGCCGCCTAAATGAAATGATAGCTCTACAAAATGAACTCAGCCTCACCTCCAACAGGAGAGACATAGGCAAACAATTTGAGGTACTGGTGGAGGGAACGAGTAAACGTTCTCGCGAAGAGCTTTTCGGACGGACCTCGCAAAATAAGGTGGTCGTATTCCCTAAAGAAAAAGCACGGATCGGTCAATTCATTACTGTGGAGGTATTGGATGCCACAAGTGCCACCTTACTAGGAAAAGAGGTCTCGCCGGCACAAATCAAAGAAGCAACTGAAAACAATCCCTCATCACACCTATAAATACATAATAATATGCATCTACCTATACCCGAGCATAGCATTACGGAGTTTATCCGTTGGGCAGACTACCTCGGCACATTCGCTTTTGCAATTAGTGGTACCAGACTTGCTGCGGCACATCGTTTCGATTGGTTCGGGGCGTATGTTGTAGGGTTGGTTACAGCCGTCGGAGGAGGCACAATTCGCGACATTATGTTGGATCTCCCCATTTTTTGGATGACCGAACCCTCCTATATGCTCATTACAACCCTAGCACTATTCGTTACAATCGTCTTCCGACGCTGGTTGGTACGGATCAATAATACTGTATTCCTTTTTGATGCCATCGGATTGGGGCTATTCACCGCTGTTGGGGTGGCCAAGAGTCTCCATGCAGGCTTCCCTTGGTGGATTGCACCCGTGATGGGTACAGTTACGGGAGCCTTCGGAGGAATGCTTCGAGACATACTCATCAACGAAGTTCCGCTGATCTTTCGGAGCGATTTCTATGCTATGGCCTGCGTCGCGGGATCACTCGTCTACATCGGGATCCTCTACTTTGGAGGATCTGTCCCCTTGGCACAAGCCTTTACTGCTATTACAGTAATTGTGTTACGTCTTCTAGCCAGCAAATATCATTGGAATATTCCGGCCCTAAAACCGAATCTGGATGATAAGGAGTAACTTCTCCAACAATTAATATCCACCTATATATATTAGATATGTGTAAAAAGACAATCCAACGAATCCTTGTTGCCATGCTTGCCCTTTGGGGTAGTTGGTCCGTGCTACAAGCACAATGCAAACTAGACCTTAAGGAAGACAATGCCTTTGGATCAAGCAACCTGCAAATAGTCCTTGACGGCAATACAGAGATCGCCCTACTATCAAAAGAATGTGTCGTAATCAATGGTGCACCCTCCGTTATGCAACTCGTTTACGTAGCCCAACCTGATCACACAATAGACCTCACCCACGCCTATGTATTGGGCAAGGCCGAAGAGATCAGTTTTTCCGGCGAGGGACTTGCCTCCTCTAGGCCTTCAAATCAAACATGGCAGGGCTCGCTCTACATCTCCAAAGAGGGGAAATGCGGTTACACTCCCATCACAGAAGCCAAAGATGCCACCCTGCGCCCCTATCTTCTTGTGGATCAGCGAGGGGAGGAGATAGAGAGTTATCCTACCGTAAAAATAGGAAATCAAGTATGGATGCGCGAGAACCTACGTACTGCCCTTTTCCAAGACGGTACGGCTATCAAAACCGATCTAAAAAAAGATGAATGGGAGTCTATCAAATCGCCTGCCGTAACTTACTACGATGGGAATACCTCCAATCGCACAACCATGGGGGCTCTCTATAATTGGTATGCCGTAGCCGCTACCACGACCACACTCGCCCCCAAGGGCTGGCAAGTCCCCTCGACTCAAGATTGGAACGCTCTAGTCAAATATCTTGACCCCAAAGGTTTTATGCCCGATGAGTATGACAATCCCTCGATACTATCTTATACTGCAGGAGAAATGCTTAAGAGCAAAGAGGGATGGACACATTCACCCACGGGGAAACCCGGGCAAATTTTAATTGGGAACAACCTATCTCAACTCGATATTAAGCCCTTTGGGAGTACTTCTACAAGTAAGTTTTTCAATGGCTATTCGGGCAAGGGACTGCAAGCCTACCTTTGGAGTCGCACTCAAAGTGACTACGAAGCCTCCAAAGGAGAATTCTTCAGAGTATTCTGGGATCAGAAGACAGCCAACCTCTATTTCGATGATAAATTCATGGGCTTTTCGGTGCGTTGTATTTTGAATGCGCCAATCCAACTTGCCGAGGTACAACCTAGCGACCCAACAACCCTTACCCTCAACATAGCAACGGCAGGAACACTCGCTTCGCAATTCACCGCAGAGATCAAGCAAACAGTGAGCAAACTCACACTGAAGGGAACACTCGACGCTCGCGACTTTGCTGCATTACGTCAACTCTCCAAGCTCAACGAACTTGCCCTCGAAGAGGTGAAGATCGTAGCTTATCGAGGCGATGGTGGCCCCATCTCCGGGGTTAAGAAATATCCCGAAAATGAAATCCCGACGGAGAGCTTCAAGGGCTCTACGACCCTATCCAGCTTTAGCGCAACAGGGGAAATCGGATCTTTGGGAGCAAATTGTTTTGAGAACTGTATCAAATTAAGTGACGTACAACTTCCTGAAGCCCTCTCCGAACTCAATGGGAACAATTTTAAAGGTTGTACAGCTCTGACCACCATAGTAATCCCCAATTCGGTAACCGATCTCGGGACCTCGACCTTTGAAAATTGTACGGCACTGCAGACCATCACCCTACCCAAGGAGATCGAAGAACTCGGCGATAGCCTTTTCAAAGGCTGTAAAGCGTTGACCGTTTTCTCAATCCCCACGACGGTAACGAACATTGGTATGAGTGCTTTTGAAAATTGCTCTGCACTAACTCAAATCGAAATCCCCGACGCCGTAGAGACCATTGGCATGTTTGCCTTCCAAGGCTGTACCGCCCTCCAAACAGTGACCCTCGGCAAAGGAATCACAGAGGTGGATTATGGAACATTTCTCGGAAACTATGCCCTTAAGAATGTGGCACTACCCGAAAACTTGAAAACGATCGGTGCATTTTCATTCCAAGGGTGCACTGCTCTAAAGGCATTGACAATCCCCCAAAGTGTCACAAAGATCTCCAACGGAGCGTTCCGTGGTACAACGATCTCCTTTATCCTCCCCGAAGGCTCACTCTTTATGCTCCAAAATCAAATGCTCCTCAGCAAAGATGGCAAAACGATCTATAACATTCCCTCAACTTTTAAGGGCGAACTGATCATCCCCGACGGAGTAGAAACAATCAACGGAGCCGCCTTTGCCGACTGCAAAGGGCTAGCCAAAGCACAACTCCCCGCAACGATCAAAGAGATCAAACTGATGGCTTTTGAGAATACGGCACTCTACGAACTTACGATGCACGTTGCAGATCCCAAAACGATCAAACTTGGAGAAGATGTTTTTGGTGCTTCGATGGATTATAGCCGTTGCGACCTCTTCGTCCCCGAAGCCTCACTAAAAGCCTATCAAGAGGTTGCACCATGGAATCAGTTTAAGGTAAAAGCGATTGGCGCAAATGCTCTAAACAAGATCGAAGAGACGACAGCACACCTTACGCTAGAGGGACGCACGTTGCATATCAAGCTGGCAAATGAGGCGATCTATAGCCTCTACTCGATGCAGGGCGAAGTACTATTGCAAGGGAAACTCCACGCAGGCAACTCCACGATCAACGTAGATCACCTCCCCCAAGGTACTTACCTCCTATGTATCAATGCCCAAAGTGAACTGATCCAACTCCTATAAAACGAACTAAGAGGGAGTACCCAGACTTTACGGTTTGGCACTCCTCAGTTCTATGTACAAGAGTTGCTCTAACGAGCAAGAAATCTCCCCCCCACATATTAGAGCAACTCTCATCTCTCTAGGTATGTGGGGGATTTTATTTCTACAAGTGCCACTCGGCCAAGAAAAAAACTCCCCCTACTCTCACAAACGGAGAAAAGGGGGAGCCTTTGATACACACCCCTTGATGGACAAGGGGGTAGTGGTTTTTACTTAACGCTGGCAGAGAGTGTACGACGCTCTTTGATACGAGCTGCACGCCCCATACGATCACGTAGGTAGTACAACTTAGCGCGACGCACCTTACCATGCTTTTCTACAACGATGTTTTCGATGAATGGGCTATCGTAAGGGAAGATACGTTCTACACCTACTTCGCCAGAGATCTTACGTACAGTGAAGCGACGCTTCCCTCCATGACCACGGAACGCAATAACCGTACCGCGATACTTCTGAATACGCTCCTTGTTACCTTCCTTAATACGATACTCAATTGTGATCGTATCACCAATCGTAAACTTAGGATGCTCTTTGCCCGACTTAAACTCGTCGTTAACCAACTTAATAAAGTCCATAAAACTCTTTCTTTTTTAATTAGTACTCTTACCAAACGCAATATACATGAGCCACCGAGCATCTTGTCTTCCCCTATCCTATGGGAAGAGCAAGCCAATAGTCTCGCGAGAGATTGCGCAAAGCAGCGCAAAGGTACAATATTATTCCGAGATAGGGATTATATGACCAGGGCAACCGCATCAAAATACAAGCGCTATCTTTGTAAGCATGAAATACTTCGAGACTATCCCAGATCCACGCGTATTAGGCCGCTGTAAATATAGATTGTGTGACATCCTATTCATCGCCCTTGCAACATATGTTTG
>JALFBN010000010.1 GCA_022772085.1 Porphyromonas sp.
AGACCCCTTTCTCTTGTTATACCCGTTGCACTTCGGTTCATGGGGGCTGCTTTGACCCTGCATTATGCGAACCAAACAGCTGCCCTCCGCCTTCACCCTCTGCTCTCTCTCTTGAAAGTCCTCCCCTTCCTCTTTGGGGGAACCGAGTGATCCCCCGTGATGGGATTGATTTCTACTCAAGGATTTGGTACAAAGTGTGTTATTTACTGATCTTTTATTGATAATGTGTTACATTTGCGATGGGAGTTCGCATCCCAAAGAATGGGAAGTATAAGGTCTCTTACATATGTAATATATATTAAAATAGAAACATCGCTATGAAAGAAAAGTACTATTTATCTACCATGAACAGGCTTTTGGTTCTGCTTGTCTTGCATCTTGGTGTTGTGCTCTTGCCCAGTGCACGATTATTAGCGCAATCTCATTCCTCGTCCAAATTGGCTCTAACTCTTGCCGTGCAATGTGAAGCCGGAACGCGCTTGATCTTTGAGATCTCCAATACTGAAGATTGGGTTTATATGGATATGGGGGATGGATTGTCTAAAGAATATATGGTTAGTGATGATCCTACCTATGCCATGCGCGTCTATTGTGACGCTGCCGTAGATAATCCTACTATTAAGATTTATGCCAAAGATTTGTTTGTATTTAAGGCTCCGTCTAACGCTATTACTCAAATAAAGGTCGTTCGTGCTCCTCACCTTAAGGAATTGGTTCTTTTTGAAAACCAGCTTAAAGAGATTGCCCTTTCCTCATTAACCATGCTGGAACGGTTAGATCTCTCGGAGAATCAATTGACTTCTGTTGATCTCAACGCACTATCCCGTCTAACCTTTCTTTCGCTAGAGAAAAACAAGCTCGCGAGTCTCAATCTCGCCAATAATACTAATCTAGTCAGATTGCGTCTCTCTGGCAATACTCTTAAAGATCTTTCATTGAAAGATTACACTGCATTGCAGGAGCTTAAAGTTGCCAAAAATGGCTTAGAGACGCTGACTATTGATAACTGCCCCAAGCTCCAAATAATTGATTGTAGTAACAATCAACTCACGGATCTGGACTTCAAGCAGGATTTAAATGAACTGAATGATCTACAAGCGCAATACAATAAACTCTCCAATTTGCCATTCATTGAGATGCCTCTATTGCGTTCTTTGGATCTCTCGGGTAACTCATTCCGTTGGTTGGACATCTCCTTTTTGCCCAAACTTACCAACTTTACGGCTGTTAAAACCAATGCTTCGGGAATGCTAAATCTCGTTTCCAATACTGAATTGGTACAGGTAGACGTTTCCGAAAACGATATTGAAACACTGAACTGTGTCAATCTTGAAAAACTGACTTCTCTCCGTTTGTCTCACAATAAACTCAAGCAACTTTCCATCTCGGGTTGCGCCAAATTAGATAATCTCGAATGTGCTGACAACCTCTTGACGTTGGTAAGTATTGAGGGATCCCCGCTTCTTACGGGAGTGGATCTTGCCGACAATAACATGGATGCTTGTGCTTTGAATGCTCTATATGAACAGCTTCCCAATCGCATTGAGGAGTACTTTGCAGGACGTATTTACGTGGCTTCAGATGATACACCTAACCAGGAAAATCCAGGTGCTGCGACGAGTAAAACCACGCTTGCGAAGTCTCGAGGTTGGAATGTCTTTACTACAAAAGCTGGGCTTCGAGAGGATTTTCAAGGCGATGGTTCCGGCTGCGTAGAGCAAACTATACCGGTGATGAGACTGACTACGAAGGCACAAGTGGGTGCTAAAATCAAGCTAACAATTGCCACTGCAGATGGTAAGTTGGAGATCAAGGGGTTGGATGGTGTATGGCAAAATGGAGCAGAAGTTGAGTATCGGGTTCGAGCAAATCAAATAGAACTCAAGGGCAATATCACTAAATTTATAGGCCAAAATGCCCTGTTGACGGATCTTGATATTTCACAATGTACAGACTTAGAGCAATTGCGATGTTCGTGGAATGAACTGACAACTTTAGATCTTTCTAAAAACACTAAACTGCAAGAGGTTCGCTGTTCTTGGAATAAACTTATGGCATTGGACATTTCACACAACGAAAATCTGCAGATACTTTATTGTTCCCAAAATAAAATAGAAAAACTGGCCTTGGATAAGGCTTTGATTTTACGTGAATTATATTGTTCTTTCAACCCACTGGGGGCTATAGATGTACACAACAATAAGGCACTTACCATCCTCTCGGTGGAGAGTTCTAAGCTGACTACTTTAGATGTTACTCCTCTTGCTCAGTTAATCTATCTTGAGGCTTCTCAGAATAATTTGGAGGCGATGGACTTGACTCAAACGCCCCTCTTGACTACGTTGGGAATTAAGAAGAATAGGATTAAGAGTTTGGATCTCAAAGCTAATAGTGCACTCGTTTATGTTGATTGCTCTGAAAATCTCTTGTCTCAGTTAGATCTCCGAGCTCAAACTATGTTGGCGACCCTCTATTGTAATGACAATCAGCTCATGGATCTTGATCTTGCTCAAAATCGGCTCTTGGGAGAGTTTTCGTGTGGAAATAATAGGCTTACGAATTTGGATCTTCACCACAATGAGAAACTCTTTTCGTTGAGTTGCTATGCCAATAGCTTGGAACATCTAGATTTGAAGCAAAACTCGCTCATGAAGACATTGGTTGTGGGAAATAACCTCCTTGAAGCATTGGATCTTTCAGCCAATAGTGCATTGCTGTTCGTCGATTGCTTTGGCAATAAGATTCATGGGGAGCCAATGACAGCCCTGATGAAATCGCTCCCCCAACGTAATCCGGATGAAGATGCTTCGATTTACATTATAGACGGAACGGATCAGACGGAGCAAAATGTTTGCCTGACAAGTGATGTGAAGTGGGCTAATGATGCCAATTGGAAGGTGTACGATTACAATGGAGATTATGAAAGGTCTACTATATATGGAGGTAAGAGTGTTCCGGTTACATCCGTTACAGCGAATGAAGTTGCAGATATTCGAGTGAATCGTGAAGATCTCTTTCTTGTGGTGCATACACCGAAGGGTGTTTGTGAAGTCACGTTATATGATATAGATGGTCGTAAGTGGGGGCATTGTATAACGGATGCTATGGGAATCGCTCGATTGCAGGTGCCACATCTTGCCAAAGGGCTCTATCTGATTGTTGTGGAGCAAGAGGTTTATAAGGTAGTTCTTTAAGTCCCGTTGTATTAAGACGTTGGCTATATGAAAGAAAAATGTTACCTTTGCGGTCGCAAATCCTATGTAGGGCTTGGTTAAGTACTGGCTCTCCTTTGCACCAAGTCTGTTGATGTAGATGGGGGGCGGTCGCCTTACGGGACTAAATTTTAGTAATAAGAAAACGTAGTATGTACGTAATTGCAGAGATTCAAGGTCAGCAATTCAAAGTAGAAGCTGGTCGTAAGTTGTATGTTCACCACGTCAGAGACGTGGAAACGGGAGCTGAAGTTACTTTTGATCGAGTAATGCTCGTAGACAATGATGGCACCGTAAAGGTGGGCACCCCTTTGGTAGAGGGTGCTAAGGTGGTATGTGAGGTAGTGTCTCCTATGGTAAAGGGTGATAAGGTGCTTGTATTCCACAAAAAGCGCAGAAAAGGTTATCGTAAGCTTAACGGTCACCGTCAGCAGTTTACGGAAGTAAAGGTAAAAGAGATTATAGCATAACCCAAAACTCAAAGAATAGTAGAAATGGCACATAAAAAAGGTGTCGGCAGTTCTAAGAACGGTCGCGAATCACAAAGCAAACGCCTTGGTATTAAGATCTTTGGTGGCGAGTTTGCAAAGGCAGGAAATATTTTGGTGCGTCAACGTGGTACACAGCATCATCCAGGGGAGAATGTAGGTATGGGTAAAGACCATACGCTGTATGCCCTTATAGATGGTAAGGTGGTTTTCACCCGTAAGGGAGAAGATCGCTCGTTTGTGTCTATCGAATCAATAGAGGCATAAAGGGATCCTAACGTGTACACCGGGAGCTTAATGTAGAGGAGATATTATTCCCTAAAAGAATAAAGAGAATGATCTAATCCTTAACAGCAGGGCTTCTAGAAGAGATACTCCTCCACGCTTTTGTAAAGCGAGTACGCAAGAGAAAGGGTTTTACTCTACTGCTTGCTCTCTTTCTGATGGCATTTGGATGAAGGAGAATCACCATAAAGGAGGTGCATATAGGCGACTTGGTCACGTATGAGCGACCAAAGTGTACCGCCTAGAGGCACCTTCTTTTTTGTATTTGTAAAAATATTGTAATAGTAGCAAGGTCTATATGCTAACCATCAAAACGATAGTAGAGCATCCGGAAGAAGTGATCGCTCGCTTAGCGGTCAAACATTTTGACGCCCGGGAAGCTGTGGCTCAAGTTACCGATTTGGATCGGCAACGTCGAAGAGCACAGCAGACTATGGATGCCTCTTTGCAGGAGCAAAAGCAACTGGCAAGGCAGATTGGTGAGAAGATGAAAAGTGGAGACAAACTTGCAGGTGAGGCTCTACGTGCGGAGGTACAGCATCTAAAAGAACAGAGTGCTGAAGCTGAAGAGGCAATGAAGCAAGCCGAAGAGTCTATCCGTCAGATCCTTCTTACGATCCCCAATATGCCACATGAGAGTGTACCTGAGGGGCATAGTGCTGAAGAGAATCAGTGTATTAAGATGGGAGGAGAAATCCCAGCCTTAGCTCCGGATAATAAACTGCCTCACTGGGAGTTGGCGAAGAAATATGACCTGATAGATTTTGAACTAGGGGTGAAGATTACGGGTGCCGGGTTTCCTGTTTACAAAGGACGTGGTGCACGATTGCAACGAGCCTTGATCAACTATTTCCTCGACAAAGCAATTGCTGCAGGGTTTCAGGAGGTTGAGCCTCCTTACGTTGTCAATGAGGATTCAGGATATGGCACGGGGCAATTGCCCGATAAAGAGGGTCAGATGTATTTTGCTCCTGCGGACAATCTCTATCTGATCCCCACGGCAGAGGTTCCTGTGACCAATATGTATCGTGACGTTATCTTGGAAGAAAAAGATCTTCCTCTCAAAAACGTTGCTTACTCCGCCTGTTTTAGACGTGAAGCAGGATCTTATGGTAAGGATGTAAGAGGGCTTAATCGTCTTCATCAGTTCAACAAAGTGGAGATTGTCTGCATTGATACTCCAGAGCGATCCTACGCTACATTGGATAGTATGGTATCCTATGTACAGAGTTTGGTTGACGAACTTGGACTTCCTTGGCGTATCTTGCGTCTCTGTGGTGGAGATATTAGCTTTACTTCTGCACTTACATTTGATTTTGAGGTCTTTTCGGCAGCTCAAGAGCGTTGGCTCGAAGTTAGTTCAGTCTCTAACTTTGAAAGCTATCAAGCCAACCGCTTGAAGTGTCGCTATCGTAAGGATAAGGCTACGCAATTGTGCCATACGCTCAATGGTAGTGCCTTGGCTCTTCCACGCATTGTTGCTACAATTTTGGAAAACTATCAGACTTCGGAGGGAATTGTTGTTCCTGAGGTGCTTCGTCCCTATATGGGTTTTGATATCATCAAATAGCCATCAAAAATATGTCCAATAAGAAACTGCATTTAGATCATAAGGTTCATATCAAAAACAAACGAGCTACGTTTGATTATGAGATTATGGATCGATACACGGCAGGTATTGTTCTTGTTGGTTCGGAGATTAAGTCTATCCGACAGGGCAAGGCTGGTCTGTCGGATAGCTATTGCTTTTTCGTTAATGGAGAGCTGTGGCTTAAAAACATGTATGTGGCAGAGTATTTTTATGCTACATACAATAATCACATCGAGCGACGTGATCGCAAATTGCTCCTATCCAAAAAAGAGCTTGCTAAGATCGCTGATGCCGTGAAGTCGCCAGGTGTTACCATCGTCCCTCTACTTCTTTTTATCAATGATCGAGGGTATGCGAAGCTGACCATTGGTATTGCACGAGGAAAAAAACTTTACGACAAGCGAGCCTCCATAAAAGAACGTGAAGATAAACGCGCTCTTGCCCGAGTGATGAAGCACTAAGGGTGTTGTAAGAGATTAGAATACACTATATTTGCACCAATAAGTCCAGAGAGAAGAATGGATACATCTAGAGACTATCGAAAAGCGTATGCCGACCTCGTTGCGTATTGCTCTAAGGCGCAGCATATCGTGATCTTTGGACATAGAGGTCCGGATGGCGACTCTGTCGGGAGTACGATGGCCCTAAAGTTATTGTTAGAGGCCTGGGGAAAGCGAGTAGATGTTATCATGTCCGGGAGTTTGCCTCAAAACCTAAGTTGGCTATCGGGAGTACACTCTATTTTGCGTCAAAGTCGCCAAGAAGAAGAGATCCAGTCGATACTCTCATCGTGTGATTTGATGATCTGTTTGGATTTCAATGCTCTGCATCGTCTTGGATCTGAGCTGAGGGACCTCGTAGTATTGCAACGCTCGCAACGAGAGTTTCCCCTCCTTATGATAGACCATCACCCCGATCCGAGCGATGAGTTTGATTGGCAATGGAGTTGCCCCGAGGCTGCGGCAACGTGCGAAGTGCTGACTCGTCTTTTCTTGGATGCCGATGAGCGATGGATTGATATAGCGGATCATACCGTTGATTCTGGTACTTCTCCACTTGAAGGTCAAGCCTTGGTACAGCGACGTAGTGCGATTGCAACAGCTCTTTTGGTAGGGATTATTACAGATACGGGGCTTTTTAATCATAATGCTTCATCCCCTGAATTATATGAATTGGTGGCTGTACTCCTACGTTCCGGAGCTGATAAGGAGCGTGCTGTAAATCGGATTTTTCACGCGCATCCCGAGAGTCGACAACGGATGGAGGGCTATATACTCTACGAACGAGTGGTCGTACTTCCCGAGATCCAGTCTGCTTATTTTGTTTTAACTAAGGCCGATTTTGAACGCTTCAACCTGGCAATTGCTGATACGGATGGCTTCGTCAATATGCCTTTGGACATCAACGGTGTCAATTGCTCTGCTTTCTTTAGAGAGACTCCTGATGATGGCGTTAAAATCTCCGTGCGATCCATTGGGAATATTGCCGTGAACGATTTGTGCCAAGAGTGCTTTGGAGGCGGTGGGCATAAGAATGCGGCTGGTGGTGAATTTGCCGAAGGTTCTATTGGGGATGCTGTGGATCGTTTTGTTGATTATATGCAACGCCACTATGCGATTGATACTCGAAAGAAACAAACTTCTCCCCGTGGCGGAGGTATCCCTATCCCCAAAGAGCTCTTAGAGTTATAGAAAAGAACAAAATATGATGCTCCCGAGAGAGTCTATTCTTTTGAGGTGCTTTTAAATTGATAAAATGCTTATGAAACGAGTTTATTCAGCCCTTATGGTGCTTTTGGTTGGTCTCTTAACTCTAGGGGGCACCTCTTGTGATACCAAAGAGCTCAAATCTCTGACTGAAATGCTCAAAGAGGAGGAGACGGCTATTGCCAACTTCATTACACAAGAGCATATAACGGTAAAAGATTATGCACCAGGGCAAACGACTTTTGATCCTGAAGTCTATTACAAGTTTAGCAATGGTCTCTATATGCAGGTTCTCGACCGAGGAGGAGAATTACCTATTGCCGATAAGACTCGTGTTAACGTGCGTTTTAAGGGACGCCTTTTTAACCATGAAGGGGATAAAGGCTCTTTCGATAATTTATCAACACCTGGGTATCAGGATACCGAGTTTATCTACATTGACAAATACTCCAGAGGAGCCTTACATTTTATTTTGGTGAAGTCTGCTCCTGGGTATTCTCTAAATGCCCTCATGTGTGAGGGCCTGGCTTTCCCTATGTCCCTCTTGGGCAATGGTGCAAAGGTCCGCCTTATCATTCCATTTTCTATTGGTGCTGAGGCTAATTATCGTACGGGTCATACGATGTTTTGTGAGGAGGTTCATTACGAATTTACACGTCAATAATGTAGTGTATTCCTATGTCTTTAATTAAATCCATATCTGGGATTCGAGGCACGATCGGTGGAGCCGCAGATGATGGTCTCAATCCCATTGCAGTAACACGCTTTACAGCAGCTTATGCTTCTTTCATAAAAGAGTCTACCGCTACGCAACGCCCTCTTATAGTTGTGGGAAGAGATGCTCGTATGTCGGGTGAAGTCGTTCGTCGTATTGTAACGGGTACACTTATGTCTATGGGCTGTGATGTCGTTGATATCGACCTTGCTACAACTCCTACAACTGAAATGGCTGTAACGGGGTTGAAGGCTCAAGGTGGTATTATCATTACGGCAAGCCATAATCCGAAGCACTGGAATGCTCTTAAGCTTCTGGGTGCTCATGGCGAATTTCTTAACGACGAAGAGGGAAAAAAGGTGCTGAAGCTCGCAGAACAGGAGGCATTCTATTTCTCTTCTGTAGATGAGTTGGGGACGATTCGTTACGAAGATTATTTGGAGAAGCACTGCCAAGCTATTTTAGCACTGGAGGAGGTTGATGTTGAGGCGATCCGTGCAGCTAAGTTTCGAGTAGCGTTTGATAGCATTAATTCGGTAGGAGGGATCGCCGTGCCTTATCTTTTGAATTTGTTGGGCGTAGATACGATTTATCCTCTATTTGACACGCCTAACGGTGACTTTGCGCATAATCCTGAGCCTTTGCCTAAGCATCTAGAGGAGTTATCCGAGACAATTCGTCGCTATCAAGCAACAGTTGGTTTTTCGGTAGATCCCGATGTAGATCGTTTGGCTATCATGGATGAGAAAGGAGAGCCCTTCGGAGAAGAATATACACTAGTGGCTGTTGCAGATTACTTGTTACAGTATCATGGTGGTGGCAATACAGTATCTAATTTGAGTTCTACAAGAGCCTTGAGAGATATTACCGAGCAAAAGGGTTGGGGGACTTATGCTGCAGCTGCAGTTGGCGAAGTCAATGTAGTGGCAAAAATGTACGAAACTCAGGCTCTGATTGGGGGAGAAGGTAATGGTGGCGTGATCTTCCCAAAACTGCATGCCGGGCGAGATGCTTTGGTAGGGATTGCTTTGTTTCTAACTTATTTGGCAAAGAAACAAATATCTGTCAGTGCATTACGCAAAGAATACCCTGCTTACTACATGAGTAAGCAACGGGCAGCCTTGCCAGAAGGTACTGATGTAAAGCAACTTTTCGTACGCATTGCAGATCGTTTTGCGAGTGATCATCCCAATACAATAGATGGAGTCAAGATCGACTTTCCCTCCTCGTGGGTACATATGAGAGCAAGTAATACAGAGCCTATTGTACGTATCTATACAGAGGCTCGTACTGAAGAAGAGGCGAATGCTTTGGCTCAAAAGTTTTGCGCTATTGTGGCTGAGATGCTGGCATAATCATATCCTAATACAAAACAGATACTTTTGGCTAGAAATAAGAAACCCTTACCTCTTGTGGAGGGAATTACGATAGAGCGAATGGCTGCCGAGGGGCAGGCCATTGCTCATTGGGGCGAGTTGGTTGTGTTTGTTCCCTATGGAGCTCCCGGGGATAAGTGCACGCTTCAGATAACACGGAAGAAAAAAAATTATGCGGAGGCTCGTATTGTATCCATTGAAGAGCCTTCACCCCTGCGTATTACTCCAAAATGTTCGCACTTTACAACTTGTGGAGGCTGTAAATGGCAACATATCCCCTATGAGGAGCAGCTCAAAGCCAAGGCGACTCAAGTGCGTGATGCCATGGAACGTTTGGGTAAAGTAGAGGTGGGGGAGTATCTCCCCATTTTAGGTTCTCAGGATATTTATCATTACCGCAATAAGCTGGAGTTTACTTTTAGTAATAGGCGTTGGATTACTAATGAGGAGTTTGCTACACTTCCTGATGATATTAGTGATGCAGAGCGAAGTGGCCTTGGATTTCATATTCCGGGGAAGTTCGACAAAGTCCTTGATATAGAGCAATGTTATTTGGGCTCAGAACTCAGCAATCGGATTCGCAATTTTGTGCGAACTTATTGCCTAGAGCGCATCGATCGTTACCCATTTTACGACCTCAGGGAGCAGCATGGTGGCATGCGTACGCTCATGATTCGGACTACGGATAAAGGGCATACGATGGTGCTGATCGCCTTTGCCCAGGAGTCTCAGTCCGATAGGGAGGAATTACTCTCAGCGATTCACGAGGCCTTTCCCGAGGTTACTTCATTACTTTATGTCCTCAATACAAAATTGAATGACACCTTTACGGATCTCCCCGTAAGGACCTATTGTGGAAGTCCCTATATCGAAGAGACAATGGAGGAGCTCACATTCCGAATTGGTCCTAAGTCTTTCTATCAAACCAATAGCCGTCAAGCATTGGAGTTGTATCAGGTTGCACGTTCTTTTGCACAGCTTTCGGGCAGAGAAGTCGTGTATGATCTCTACACTGGTACAGGTACTATCGCCAATTTTGTAGCCAAGAAAGCGCGCAAGGTCATTGGTATTGAATATGTTCCCGAAGCGATTGAAGATGCTCATCTTAACAGCCAAGTCAACGGGCTTGATAACACGTTGTTTTATGCCGGTGATATGAAGGATATTCTGACAGATAACTTCATAGCAGACCATGGTGCTCCCGATGTTATTATTACAGATCCGCCTCGTGCCGGAATGCACCCTGATGTAATCAATACTTTGCTGAGGACGGCCGCTCCCCGAATCGTGTATGTCAGTTGTAATCCGGCGACGCAAGCACGTGATGCTGCTCTGCTTGTCGAGGGAGGGTATCATATCATAAAGGTGCAACCTGTGGATATGTTTCCTCATACGCATCATGTGGAAAATGTAATGCTGCTGGAACGTATCTGACGATACGACACCCAAAGAATAGGCCTCTCTCGCAATGGTTATGGCATGGAAGAGGCGAGTATAAACTAAATAACCAAGCTAATGCAAAGAAATTACAGCGAACCGAAACGAAAAGGACTATCCCATTTCCCTTTGGGGCGATATGGGGTTGTCCTTTTTTTTATTCTTATAGCGAAAAACCTTGTGTGGACGATGGGTGCTACGATGCCCCCTCTTTTAATTCCCCTTGCTCGGACGATGGCTTCCCAGCTCTCGGAACAGCATTTTTTCGTTCTGCCCTCTAGCGAAAATCTTTTTGGGCAGGAGTCTCAGGAGCAGAGGGCTACAAAAAATATCATATCAGCCTATGACCATTTGTTTATAAAGGAGGCGAGTCGTATTGGCTGGAATTGGTGGTATCTGGCCGCCATTGCTTATCACGAATCTAAATTCCAACCCCATGTGGGAGGTACTCGAAAAGCTTCGGCTATTGGTCTCATGGGAATTTTGCCCTCTACGGGCAAGCGGTTTGGTGCCACCCGAGCACAATTAAAAGATCCTGCTATCTCCGTTCGTGTAGCGGCCTCTTGTTTGAATGCCTTTGCACAGGAGTTCCCTAATGCTGCTACACTCCGAGATAGGGAACTTTTTGCCCTTGCTTCGTATGCTTGTGGCAGTGCACATATTCACGATGCGTGCCGTATTGCGAATAAATATGGGGCTAATCCCAATGTATGGGAGGAGGTAAAACCTTTTATTCTCAAGATGAATCAGCCTAAGTATTACCGAGATCCATTGGTACGTTGGGGAAAATTCAATGGCAAACACACTGTTACCTGTACCGACGATATGGATGCTTTAGCTCAGAAATATGCTGAGAAAATAAAGCAGGCTGAGAATGCTAATCGATAATTTTTTATGCTCCAAATAGATCAGCTCTCGAAGTCGTACGGAGATCGACTCCTTTTTCAAAATATCACTTTCAGTATCGATGAGGGAAAAAAGTGTGGTTTGATCGCCTCCAACGGGACGGGCAAAACAACTCTTTTGCGCATCATTACGGGAGAGGAGTCGGCTGATAGTGGCTCAATCACGATGAGAAGAGATCTTCGGATTGCCTATTTACCTCAAACTCCTCAATTGCCGGAAAGTGGTACGATCCTAGATGCTTGTTTTAATCCTTTGGATCCCATTCCGCATCTTGTGGGGTGCTGGCGTAGAGCCGTAGAGATAGGAGATAATGCCTCTTTGGAGAGACTTCTTCCCGAGATGGACGCCCTCGGAGCGTGGGATTATGAGAGACGGGCGGAGGAGATCCTACATATGCTTTCATTGCATGACCTTACTCGTTCTACCCAATCGTTAAGTGGAGGAGAGCAGAAGCGCATTGCTTTGGCAGGTATTCTCCTCTCAGAACCCGATCTTCTTATATTGGACGAGCCTACCAACCACCTGGATTTGGATGCGATCGAGTGGTTACAACACTATCTGAAACGGAGCAAATTATCCCTCTTGATGGTCACGCATGATCGGTATTTTTTGGAGGAAGTTTGTGACTCCTTTTTAGAATTGTCGACAAATGGTGTCTATAGTTACACCTGTTCGTTTGATCAGTATCTCACCCGGAGGGAAGAGCGTTTGGATTTGGAGAGATTAGCCTCTCAAAAAGCCAATAATCTATATCGTAGGGAATTGGAGTGGATGCGTCGCCAACCCCAAGCTAGAGGGGGGAAGCAAAAGGCACGAAAAGATGCCTTTTTCGAGTTGGAGAAACTGACTATTCCGCCTAAAGAGGAAAAAGTTGCTGAACTACAAAGCCAACGCACTTATATTGGAAATAAAATCTTCACGGCTCATAACGTTTCTCTTTCGTATGGGCAAAAGAAAATCTTAGAGCACTTCTCTTATACATTTGCACGCTACGATAAGGTGGGGATTGTTGGGCCCAATGGAGTGGGTAAAACGACTTTCCTTCGTTTGCTGTTGGGGCATATCATGCCTGATAGTGGTTTTTTTGAGATTGGAGAGACGGTGCGGTTTGGCTATTTTAGTCAGCAGGGGCTCTCGCTGGATCCTGACAAACGGGTTATAGAGGCCATTACAGATTTGGCTGAAGTGATTAAAGATCCTAAAGGAGAGGGACTACTCTCTGCATCTCAAATGCTGACCCGATTTGCATTCACCCCCGAGAGGCAATATACCCCTGTTGGCAAATTAAGTGGAGGGGAGCTTAGACGACTTTATCTCTGTACTGTTCTTTTGACTAATCCCAACTTCTTGGTATTGGATGAGCCGACCAATGATTTGGATTTGCTTACCTTGGATACGCTGGAGGAATACCTAAGAGATTTTAAGGGTTGTCTCATTGTTGTGAGTCATGATCGTTTTTTCATGGATAGTTTAGTCGACCATCTTTTTGTCTTTGAAGGGGATGGTGTCGTACGAGACTTCCCGGGAAATTACTCTCGATATCGGGAGTGGAATCGGGAGCGTCAGCTCCAAGAATTGGACAAAACAGCTACCCAAGAGGAGCGTTCTACACTCAAAGATCGTCCCACAGTGCCTGCGAGAAAAGAGATCAAGACCAAACGATCCTACAAAGAGGAGCAGGAGTTTTTGCAATTAGAGCAATCCATCCCCCTCCTAGAGACTGAGATCAAGCAACTGGAGGCGCAGATGTCCTCGGGTAAACTGACTGTAGAGGAGCTGCAGAAGGTGGCTCGTCGATATGAGAGTTTATCGGAAGAATTGGATGAGAAGTCGATGCGTTGGCTTGAACTTTCGGAGATTGGATCTTAGTTTTTAGGGATATTCGTCCTCTTATTTATTCCGATTCGTTGTTGATATGCTTTGGAATTCCTATCAGTTCTTTTTAGCTTGCCGGCTGGCCTCTAGGCGATCATCCGAGGCTAGGGCTACGGCATCTCTTTTGCGTTTTACGGTATTGGGTATCGCGTTGAGCCTTGCAGTGATGCTACTGACTGTCTTCGTTGGGAGGGGCTTTCGGGAACAGGTACACGAACGGATCTATCTCCTTACGGGGCATATCATCCTAAACGAATATGCCAAATCTTATACAGACGAGACAGCTTTCCTTAAAGTCTCATCACAACTACTTGCTGAAATCAAGCAGATTGAGGGCGTTGCTCATGTGCGAGAGGTAGTACAATTAGGTGGGATTATCAAGACCGATAGAGACTTCTCCTCGGTTGTCGTAGTCGGAACTCCCTCACAAGAATCTTTCCGTAACGTACCCAATTTGCTACAAGCAGGGCGTATCCCCGCATTTGATGGGACAGATTCGATGAATAATCCCATTCTGTTACCCCTCGAATGTGCTCAAAAATTACATTTATCAGTGGGGGATAAAGTGCCGATTTATTTCGCAGGTGCACATACGACTGTACGTACTTTTTCGATCGCCGGTATCATCGATCTTCCCCATGTCGAAGCTCCTATTGTTATTGCTCCTATTGATGTGGCACGACGGGTTCTGCGATTAGAGCCCGATCGGGTTACTCGTTTGGAGCTTTTTGCAGAGGCAGGAATAGATCCTTCATTACTTAGTGATCGTGTCGCAGAGACTTTGTCTACGAGTAAGCATACAGAGGGACAAGATTTGGGGATGTACACGGCAGAGTCGCTCATGCCTGATATTTTTGCTTGGATTGATATGTTGGATGCGAACGTTGCCCTGTTACTTGTATTGATGTTGATTGTTTCCTCATTTACTTTGATCACGGGATTATTGATTTTAATCCTCGATCGAATGCGGATGATCGGCCTTCTCAAGGCTTTGGGAGCTCGCTTTCATTCGATCCGTTCCCTTTTCCTCTATTTGGCCTCTTTCGTCGTGGGCAGAGGGCTTTTGTGGGGCAATCTGATAGCCTTTTCGCTCTCCCTTTTGCAGCATTACCTGCATCTGATCCCCTTAGATCCTGCCACGTATTATATTTCTTATGTACCAATTCAATTGGAATGGCCGTGGATCTTGGGCATCAATGGACTTGTTTTTCTCCTTTCGATGCTATCTCTTTTACTTCCCACCCATATAATTGCTCATATTAGAGCAGTAGACACACTTCGATTTAATCAGTGATATGACAACGACTTGGACCTTGATAGAACCCTTTTTGCGTCTCTATAACGAAGAGTCTGTAGAGATCGGACATATTGAGTTTGCCCTAGAGGGAGAGACGTGTCGTCTCCTACATACTGTTGCAGAGGAGGGTTTCCGTGGTATGGGTGTAGCCAAACTTCTTATGGATCGGATGGTGGAGGTTGCGACCGAACGCCATTGGACGCTGATCCCTATTTGCAGTTACTCCCAAGTTTATCTCCAACGACGAGAAGCTCAGATTCCTAAGAGTAATTCCCTTGATGCCGATTAACCTGAAACTACAACGCCTTTGGCGACGCCTTTTCGCAACAGGGGGGCATGGTGTACATTCTCCTTTTGCATTTGAGCTTCTGACCCGTGTGGTGGAGGAGCGGAAGGCTGTTTATGGGGCATATCGAGTCCTGGAGGAGGCATTCCATAAGGGCAGCTCCTCTTTGTTTGCCCTACCACTTGGACAACTTTTTTACCGATTGATTGCACATTATCCCACGCAGGAGGTTCTTCTGTTTGGGGATGCCCCATTATACTTAAAAGAGCAAGTTCCGATCCTTCAGAAGGCTATCTGTTCCTGCCCTTTAGCGCACCCCTATGGTCCGTATAGCAGAGAAGATTGTTTTGTCTTGGGCTATGGCTTTGATCGGCAACGCATTGAGGAGCTTTTAGAGAACCGTCAGGCGGCTATTTTGCTGATCCCTACGTATGCCAATCCCTCAATTAAAAGAGATGTACTTCGGATCTTTTCGTCATGTTCCACAGGGATTCGGATTGATCTACCTACAGCACAATTACTCGTACTCACCCCACGACTTCTCAAAAAACACTATAAATCAACACTCTAATTTTACGATGGCAAAAAGTAATTTCTATACACGTACCGGAGATAGAGGTACCACGTCTCTTGTTGGAGGGCAGCGAATCAAAAAAAGTGATATTCGTTTGGAGTGCTATGGAACAGTCGATGAATTAAATTCCTTTATCGGTCTTTTGCGGGCAGAAGGATTGGATCAACCGACGGAGTCGCAGCTTGCTATGATCCAAAATGAACTCTTTGTGATTGGTTCTAATTTGGCGACGGATACTTCCAATAGAGAATTGAAATCTTTCTCACAGATCCCTGATGAGGTGATCACACAACTGGAGAAAACCATTGATTCGTTAGACGAGGAGACGCCATCGATGACCGGATTTATACTGCCTGCAGGGGGGAGGATTGCCTCCTTATGCCACGTATGTCGCACTATTACCCGACGAGTTGAGCGTTTGTTATTCCGTTTGGATGAGGAGGTTGAGGTAGATGCCAACGTGGCATGCTACCTAAATCGTTTGAGTGACTACTTTTTTGCTTTGGCTCGCTACGAATCTCATCGCATAGGAGAGCCTGAAATTACTTGGAAGAAACGTTGTATACCCGAGAAATAAATACTACTTTTGCACGCAATAACAAGCAGAATTCTAACCTATTAAGGATCACAGATAAAAATATGTACTGGACTCTTGAATTAGCCTCAACCCTGGACGATGCTCCATGGCCTGCATCTAAGGATGAACTTATTGACTATGCACAACGCTCTGGTGCTCCTCTGGAAGTGGTAGAAATACTCGAAGAGATCGAAGATGAGGGCGAGATTTATGAATCCATTGAGGACATTTGGCCCGATTATCCTCGTGATGATGACTTTTTCTTTAACGAAGAAGAATACTAATACCACCTTGATTCGGTTGTCCGATTGAGGGCAAGATATTAATCTTCTCTGTACTACAAGCCTCAGAGTACTCCTAGAAATAGATGGAGTATTCTGAGGTTTTTTATGGATATTGGTATATGAAAATCCCCTCATAGAGCACTTGTCTCTACGAGGGGATTGTTGTTTGTGGAGCGTTTAGTGTACTCCTACCAAAGAGGAGATTAGAAGCTGAGTTTCATCCCAACATAAGCCGAACGAGGTAGGGTGGGACCGTACATATAACCGGAGTCACGATCTGCGCCTTTGTCATAGTCCTTCTGCATGGCATTGAGGATATTATTCATCCCGGCATATACCTCAAGGCAGGTGTTGGAGAATAGATCGAAGTCATAAGAGAGCTTGAAGCCCATATCGAAGAAGGTGGGTGTCTTTTTGAGTTCGTCAATACGGATCTCTGCATCTTCCCCTAAACCTCCCGCGGTAAGGTGTGCTTTGAGAGCCGTTTCATCAAAACCCTCGGGATAGCCGGAGTTGGGTTGCTGGTCGCTACCGAATTTGATTGTATGAGGTACGTACATGGGACCTGTAATCGTACCTGTCAAATCGATGTTAAACTTCTCTGTTGGCTTAATACCCAAAGTGAAGTATCCGTAAGCTGAAGGTGTTTTGGTGATGATATCACTCTCCTGAGCCTTATTCACGGCTTTAATTGCATTGCCTAACTCGTCTGTTGTATCGAAGATGATAGGGAGATGCTTTTCGTCAAAATCTGCACGTTGTCCCCATTCTTCGGGTTGTTCATAACGGTTCTTCGCTAGTGTTAGCCCTGCTTGGAGTTGGAGAATGTTCCAGGCTAATTTTCCTTCGATATTGGCACCAAAGATGGTTGCGCCCGTACCGTTCTTACGGTCGTACATCATAATACCGTTCTCGATGCGGTTTAACTTGTTGACGAAAACATCTTTCAATGTATTGTAGAATCCCTCTACAAGGAGGTTGGCTTTCACACTTCCCCATTGAGCATAAAGGTCTGCACTTGCGTTGATTGAATGGCTCGTTTCAGGGAGAAGATTGGGAACGTTGTACACCTTTTGCACCTCTCCATTTACCACACCTACGTGCAAATCTTCATCAAATACTTGGGGTGCACGGAACCCCTTAGCGTACGAAACACGGAAGTTTACATCCTTAGTAGGGTTGTAACGTAGGGTTGCTCGAGGACTAAAGATAGGCTTACCTACTGCGGAATTTTCGTCTAGGCGCCCCCCGAGGAGTAGGCTAAACATATCGTTTTTCCATTCGATCTGTGCGAGTTGACTCCAATTGTGGATCTTCTGATCAAGGGCAGGATAGAGTTCTACGAGCTTCCCATTGCTATCTTTTTCGGTGATCCAATTGCGGATGGGCATCACGTCATTGAGGTGATCATAAACGTATTCAGCTCCCACTAGGATCTGTGCAGGCATGAAGAGTAGATGGTCGAAGTCGTAGCTGTATTGGAGACCGCCCATATAGGTGTTGCCCTTAGAGAGTCCGTAGTTAATACCATATGAATCCTTGGGGATGGGGAAGCCGATTTTACCGAGCGTGTTGCCCTTGTCATCTGTTACCTCTCCGATACCTCCATAGTAGCTCTTGCGGTTTACGATCTGACCTGAAATATAGGTCAGGAAGTGGTGCTTGTAATCGCTAGAAAAGGCATCAAACTTGAGGTTCGAGCTGAAGATGCTGTGATCCACGTGCTCTGATATGGCAGCAACGTGGTCGGGCCAATCAATGTGATCCCCTCCACGGCGAAACTCTTGAATCGTATGGAACTCTCCCGTTAGCTTGGTATAGTCCGAGGTGCGGAGGAAAGCACGAGTACCGAGTGAGCGGCTGTTTAGTCGCCCGAGTTCGCTATATCCGTCCCCATTGGCATCCCACTCTTGGCGGTAGCGTGATTGCCCGAATATCATAGCACCGGCACGGTTGTCATCGCTTATGATGGAGGCATTCATGCTGATATTGTTGTCCGGATTCTTCATGCCCGTGAAGGTGAGGTTTTCATTAAAGCTAAAGCTATTTCCCGTAGGCTCTTTGGTAATGATATTGACTACACCACCAATAGCTGATGAGCCGAAGAGGGCTGAACCTCCCCCACGTACGACCTCTACACGGTCTATCATATTGGTAGGGATCTGCTCAATGCCATATACCCCTGCCAATGCACTGAAGATAGGGCGACTATCAATAAGAATTTGTGTATAACGTCCATCCAAACCATTGATACGCACTTGGTTAAAACCGCAATTTTGACAGTTATTTTCGACACGTACCCCGGGTTGGAAGATGATACCTTGTGCCAAGTTGTTTGCATTGACACGGTTAAACACATCCTCCCCTACTACATTTACAATCGTGGGTGCCAGACGACGTAATGTGGCTTGGCGGTTGGCTGTTACGACGACTTCGTCAATGTTTACGGCATCCTCTTGTGCCTCGAAGTTGACCTCTAGTACCTTATTTTTTTCGACAACGACAGTTTTTTCTTGACTGAGGTAGCCCACACCCCGCATCACAAGAGTGAGTTTACCTGGTTTTACGTTGCGCAGGAAGTAGTGACCTGTTACGTCGGTGCTTGTCCCGAAGTTCGTTCCCTTAATTTGAATGGTAATACCAGGGATGTGTTCCTTGGTTACGGCATCAATAACGTGCCCTACGATGTTTGCATCGCTTGGTGCTGGGCGTCTGCCATCGGGGGTAGAGGCCCAAAGTTGAGCCATTGTCCCCAAAAGGCAAAGCAGGATCAATGTAAATCGTTTCATTCTCCTTTTGTTTATTTGATTTATTCTAGTCTTGGATCTCTAAGTATCACGGGTGCAAAATTACAAGGTAAAAACAGGATTTTTCGTACCCAATCATGGGTATATTTAAGGTTTGTGGTTTGTCTCCATATACCAAAAAATGCCGATCTCTGCGAGCAAAGACCGACATTTTCTATTATGAACCTCAAATAGCTTCTCTCAGAAGCTCGGATGAGGTATTTGCTAAAAGGGACTTCTGAGAGATGCCCTCCTCGTGAACAGATTCTATCTCCAGATAGTTGGGTATTAGCGGATGCGCTTGTATCCGTAAACGGCGCGTTCGCCCAACTCTTCCTCTATACGGAGTAGTTGGTTATACTTTGCGATACGGTCGGTACGGCTGAGTGAACCCGTCTTGATCTGTCCTGAGTTGGTTGCTACGGCAATATCCGCAATCGTCGTATCCTCGGTTTCTCCCGATCGGTGTGAGGTTACGGAGGTGTATCCGTGGCGATGAGCCATGTCGATGGCATCGAGCGTTTCGCTGAGCGTACCGATCTGGTTTACCTTGATTAGGATAGAGTTGGCACAACCCTCTGCGATACCCTTGCGGAGGAAGTCCACGTTGGTCACGAAGAGGTCATCACCCACGAGCTGGCACTTAGAACCGATCGCTTCGGTTAGCTTGCGCCAGCCTTCCCAATCGTTTTCGGCCATACCATCTTCAATAGAATCGATAGGGAATTGCTCGATCAGCCCCTTGAGATAGGCAACCTGCTCATCAGCAGTGCGTTTTGCCCCATTCGCGCCTTCAAACTTCGTGTAGTCGTACACGCCATTGTTGTAAAATTCACTGGAAGCGCAGTCCAAAGCAATGGTTACATCCTTACCGGGAGTATAGCCGGCGGTTCGGATCGCCTCGATGATGCTGTTGAGTGCATCTTCGGTACCGTTGAGTGCAGGAGCAAAACCTCCTTCGTCACCTACGGCTGTACTGAGGTTTCTACCTTTGAGTACCTTCTTGAGGGCATGGAATACCTCAGCACCCATACGGAGCCCTTCGCGGAAGCAACAAGCACCTACGGGGCGGATCATAAACTCTTGGAAGGCAATAGGGGCATCACTGTGCGACCCTCCATTGATGATATTCATCATAGGCACGGGCAATACAAATGTATTGGTACCACCGATATAACGGTAGAGGGGAATATCGAGTTCGGCTGCTGCTGCCTTGGCTACGGCAAGCGATACACCGAGCATGGCATTGGCCCCGAGGTTCGATTTCGTTGCTGTGCCATCGAGTTCGATGAGCTTTTGGTCAATGGTGCGCTGCTCTAGTGCAGACATCCCGAAGAGGGCAGGAGCGATAATTTCGTTTATGTTTTGTACGGCTTTGAGGACCCCTTTACCGCAGTAGCGAGCTTTGTCTCCATCACGTAGTTCGATCGCTTCATGCTCACCTGTGGAGGCTCCACTAGGTACGGCGGCACGACCGATGAATCCGCTATCGAGTACGACTTCTACTTCTACTGTTGGGTTGCCACGAGAGTCGAGTATCTCGCGACCGGTAATCTTTACAATTTCCATTTTGATTTATAGATACTTCTTAGTTATAATCTTGTTCTCTTCAGTCTTGCAAAGGTATGCAAAATAGTGCGAGTAGTATGAGGTTTGTCCCATTCATGGAGCTTTTGGGACGTTCCATGTTGTGCATGTGAAACCCTCCCAAACTCTTGCCCTTCGGTTTCTGAAGTTTAGGGCAAGAATTTTTTGTTTCACAGGCAGAATCCGAAAGTTCTACCGGGCAATATTTTTCTCTTTTACGGGTACTACCTTCGGGAGTTGTGCCGTGTGAAGTAGAGTACAAAGAGGAGATTGAGGATTAGAAGCCCCCCTCCCATAAAGACATATTGGGTCATCTCTCCGGATACTTTGGTCAGGAGAATAATCATGGCTACGATGATAAGTGCACTCATACCGAGCACAATACTCGTTATCACCTTACGTGTATTCTTTTTTTTCTTCTCGTTCATAGTCCTCTGTTTTCATGAAGGAGTTATTTATCTGTTTTGCCGAGAGACAAAGGTACAAGAGACCGTCCATTTTGCCAAATTGTCGCTTCCTCTCATGCATACATTGGGATGAGTTTTCTGTAACTCCTTTGTTAAATACCTATTATTGGGGTTGATTTAAAACGTTTTATACCAATAATTGGGGATTTGTTTCCCTTTTCTGGTTTTATGGTAGGTGGTAATTTTGCATTGCGGTTCTGAAGTGCCCTAAATCCATTCCTTCAAAGTGTCTCACAAAACAATCCGATTCCTAGGTTGCGTATTGCTTCATTTACTTCTGCTTTGCCCTTCTTTTCTCTCGTGGGCACAAGGGGAGCATGAGGTTATGATCCACGTGCAATTGTTGGATGCAACGAATCAAGAGCCTCTGCCCTTTGCTTCTGTTGCATTCCAAAAAGGAGCGAAAATATGGGGTGCAACGGCGGACAAAAATGGATTGGCTATTCTCAAAGGGATTCCCGAGGGAGAAACCGGGCTATTGCGAGTGCGTTGTGTGGGGTATGAGTCTCATGTGCAGCGTGTTACAGCTTTGAGAACTCTTTCTCTTCGTTGCGCTTTGCGTCCCAATACGCAGTTGGGAGAGGTCGTTGTAACGGCTCGCGAATCACTCAAGCCTGTGACAGCAGGGATTATCGGACGGCAGTCTATCAACCTCTTACAACCCTCGACTTTTGCAGATCTTTTGGCTCTGCTACCCGGTGGGATGACCTCCTCACCTGCTCTTGCCGAACGTAATACAATTCGTCTTCGTGAGGCTAGTCCGCCCTCATCGGGCAACTACAATACCACCTCTTTGGGGACTGCTTTCGAAATCGATGGAGTCCCTCTCAATACAGATGCCAATCTCCAAAGCTATACCGGTAATGTTTGGTCAAAAGATAATCAACGTCGTGCCGGTGGTGTGATGGATATGGGGGGCGGTGTCGATATGCGGGGAATATCGACCGATGATATCGAAGAGGTGGAGATCTTGCGGGGGATTCCCTCCGTAGAGCATGGCAATTTGATCTCAGGATTGGTACGTATCAAACGTAAATTACAGGCGATGCCTCCCTCGGTACGTATCAAAGCCGATCCCAAAAGCAAGCTCTTTTATGTCGGTTCGGGCTTCTCGTGGGCGGAACAGAAGCAGGTACTCAATCTATCCGTAGACTACTTGGATAGTAAGATTTCACCGATGAGCAACTACGAAAACTTTAGACGTCTCTCCCTTTCGGCACGCTACTTATATGAGTTTACCACGACTCAATACAGTGGACGCTGGACGCAGAGTGTGGATTATGGAGGTACATTCGACAACGAAAAGAGCGATCCCGAGCTTCAAAAGAATGAGTTGGATCGCTTCTCCAGTAGTAACAATCGTCTGGCTCTTTCGGGTAGTGTAAGTCTTAAAGCCCTCTCGACTGCTACGATCCTCAGTCAAATGGATTGGCAGTACAGTCTGTCGGCACAACGGGATGATATTCAGGAGCAACGTTACGTCTCCACGGTTCGGATCAACCCTCTCACGACGGTAACAGAAGGAGAGAGTGATGCTTTTTTTGCACCTCGCGCCTACCTGGCTCAGATGTCCGTTGAGGGGCGTCCACTCTATGGTTTTCTTAAATCAACTTGGCGCTTTATCCCTCTTGTGGGCCATCGCTTCATTGTGGGTGGTGAATACAGTTGGAGTAAAAATGTGGGGCGAGGTGCTGTGTATGATGTGACCCGTCCGATTGATTTGGGGTTGTCTACTCGTTTGCGCCCCCTCCATGCCATCCCGGCAGAGCATAAGATGGCATTTTTCCTAGAGGATAGGGGGCGTTGGAATTTGGCAGATCACTCCTCATTGGAACTGATTGCAGGGGTCCGGGTGCAGGCCATGGCCGCCCCCAAGGCCTATACCATTGCATGGCGTCCCTATGTAGATCCACGTCTCAATATCCGTTACGAACAACGTTTATTGTCTTCGGATAGCCCCTTGATATTAGGCGTTAATGCAGGGGTAGGATTGCTTTCGATGTTACCTTCTTCGGCCTATCTCTATCCGGCTCCCGACTATTATGACATTGTAGAGTTGAACTACTATGCTGCCGAAGAGAAGCATCGCCGAATCCACTTCCGTACCTATCCCTTAGAGTCTGCGAACTACAATCTCCAAGCACCTCGCAATCTTAAATTTGAATTGCGGGCGGATGCCTCGTGGCAAGGTTACCTTTTCTCGGTTACAGCCTTTCGGGAAGATCTAAAAAATGGCTATCGACAGATGAATCGTTTGGTAACCTTCCCCTATCGCAAATACGACACCTCAGGTATCGACCCTGCGACCCTACAAGGAGTACCCGATCTTGCTCTATTGCCTTTTGTTCCCGATACCACCCTTTCGCTTTATGGGGTTACAATGAACGGAAGCCGTACCCTAAAGCAGGGGATCGAGTGGCAGTTTTCCTCCCCACGTATCGCAGCACTCAAATCTCGCTTTACGTGCAATGGAGCCTTTTTTCTCACGCGATACGAAAATAGTGCTCCCTTTTTGGATCAACCCGGTGTGATAGTCAATGGGCAGAGTCTCCCCTATGTCGGCATCTATCGAAATGATACAGGATACACCAACTCCAGTCTGACCACTTCAGTCATGATGGATACCTATATCCCTTCGCTCAATTTACTTTTTGCTACTACGTTTGAGAGCCATTTCTTCACGAAGCAAACCATAGACCCTCAAGCTCGTATCCCTATAAAGTATCTCGATAAAGGGGGAAATGAGTACCCCTTCACAGAAGCCTCTTTGCAAGATCCAATGCTTAAGCAATTGGTGCGTACAGGCTCTAGTGAAGCCACACGTACCCATATGCCTTTTGCCGGGTTTATTAACTTCAAAGCGACCAAGAAGTTCTTTTCCAATAGATTGGGGATTGCTCTTTTCGTGCACCGATTGATCTCGATCGAACCTCTCTATGAGCGTTCAGGGCGAACTATCCGTCGCTCCTCCACGCCCTATTTTGGGATGGAACTCAATTTACAATTATAGAAACAACAATAAATGATAGACTAAAGATGAAAAAGACATTTCTATTTCTTCTCCTGACGATGAGCATGCTGGCTGTAACCTCATGTCGTCAAGATGAACCACAAAAGAAATCAAAAGTAACTTTTACTACCACCTTAGACAATTTCGAGGAGGAGTATCAGATCACTGACCTTCAGGTTACATTCAAGGAGATCAATACGGGACAGAGTTATGAAGCTACTCAAAAAGATGGCAATTTGGGGGGCGAAGTCCCCTATGGTCTCTACGATATTGACGCCAAGGGAACTATTAAGTACATGGTCAATGATAAAGAGTTGCGTACGGCCATTGTTGCCACACGTAAAAACGAAGCGATCAATTCTGCTGAATGCAAACTTGACCTGAAGTTCACCTTTGCTGAGAAACCTGAGCTTGGTGATGGAGATATTCGTTCGCTCGTTATCGCTGAGATCTTTCCTTCGGGTACGCAAACTGAGAATGGTGACAAGTATGTGGGCGATCAATACTTCCGCATCTATAATAATTCGAATAAAGTGGTCTATGCCGATGGGTTGTTGATCCTCGAATCTTCATTCAATACCACTCTAGTACAGGATATAGAACCTCGCATCACCGAAACCTGCTTTCCCGTACAAGCTGTTTACATGGTACCCGGCTCAGGTAAGGATGTTCCCGTACAACCCGGGGGGTATCTGACTATTTGCGATCAGGCTACCGATCATACCAAGATCAATCGCAACTCGATAGACCTTAGTGGAGCCGATTTTGAGTGGTTTGACGAAACTCCTGCAAACTCCAAAGTAAAAGATGTGGACAACCCTGCAAAGAACCTTGACAAGATCTATTGCTACACCCGCACCATTTGGGCATTGCATGATAGAGGAGGCTCATCCTATGCAATTGCGAAGATGGAGACAACTAAAGATGATTACCTCGCCAAATACAAGAAAAAATATGTTTGGAAGTACAAGATGCCCGATGGATCGGTAAAAAATATTGACAGAGATACCTACTACATTCCTACCAATTGGGTGATTGATGGGGTAAACCTCAGTATCCTCAATGTCGAAAAATGGCTCGTGATGCCTACCTCCTTAGATCGAGGGTTTACCTATGTCTCTACGATAGATCGTGATCCACAACGCTATGGCAAGAGTGTTGTTCGTAAAACGGGTGCAATGAAAAAAGGGGTAACGCAATTGGTGGATACCAATAATTCTACCGATGACTTTATCCATCAAAGCAAAGCCACGCTACTGAAATAAATCTGATCGGATAGGGATGTTTCGTATTGTTTGGGTATTGATTTTTTTTCTCTTGGGGGGGATATCGAGAGTTTCCTCTTGGGCTCAAGAGGGAGCTTATCCTCATCGTGACCAAGAGCGAGAGTCGGAGGATACACTCATTCAAGCTGTTGAGGCACGAGTGCAAGCGTATCGGACGTTTGTCACTCCGCATTATACCTCCCCCGCACTCCTTTCGGGACAGTACGAAACATCTCTATCTCAGGTCTCTCTCTCATGGGACACTTGGCACCATGAGGACCTGGTTCCCAAGGATCAAGGCACGCATTTCAGCCCCTTCTCTGTCCAAAGTGCTTCACTCATACACCTATCTTCGTCTACCTCTATCTGGGGACGTGCTTCGTACACTTATGCCCATCGAGAGGGAGTCGAGGGGCGTGAAAGTGCACACTTTGACCTAACGGCTCCCTATGTATCTGTGGATACCGTTGGGGGAAACTTCGACAGTGAGTGCTATGCGTTTAGTGGTGGATATAGTCATCGCTTGGCCTCAGGGTGGCGTTGGGGAGTGGAAGGTGCCTATGAGGCTTTCCAAGAAAGAAGAGCCAGGGACCCGCGGGTGCTCAATAATGTAGGAGATCTTCATCTAAAAACGGCCTTGGGCTATTCATTACCTACCCGGGTGGTGGCCCTCTCCCTTGGTGCACGAATCTATAAGCAGGTGCATCAAATGGATTTTTTGAATCCCAAGGGTGCGCAATATGTCTTTAATCACTACGGCTTTGACGAGTATTCTTTGCGCTTTGGTGGTAATACAGAGGCTAAGGCTTTCAATGCCTATGGATGGGATATTCGTGGAGACCTACAACCTCGTTCGTCAAATGGCTTTTTTGCAACTTTGGACTATCGTCATTTGTCCGTAGAGTACACCCTCAAAAGTCGAAACGAGCTTCGTTTGTCTCTTCTTAGCAAGCATCGTGCCTCTCTATCCCTCAGCTACCGCTCTACTCACCTCTCCTCATTCTCTTGGGCTATTGCCAATCATTTGGAGGTAGAGGCAAAACGTGGAGATGAATATCTTTATGGAATGCAGGATGGTTTGACCTATCCTCTCCTAGCTGTGCAGGAGGCAAACTATGGGCAATGGTTTGTCTCTGAAGCATTACAGGGTCTTCTGTCGTTAGAACGTCCGTATGGCCGTTGGGAGATTTTGCCCACTATGGCTCTTGATTTTGTGCGGAGTGAGCGTCGACAGTCCCTCGCAAAGGAGCAATTTACTTTGTTACGTCCACAGATTTCTGTGCGCTATCATCAATTCCTTAGAAACCATCCTCGCCTCGTATTGCGTGCAGAAGTTTCTCTGGAGCAACGGATTCCTTTGGAGGATCTGTTGCGCTTTGGCACATTGCCGATGAGCGACTTTCATCGACCCTTTTTGGAGAAATTTCGTGCTCTATCGGTACGCAATCACAAGCTACAAACAGTCCCCCAAACATATATTGCCCCATCTCTTAGGATCGAATATGCCTTTCCAAAATCCAAGATGGTCCTTTATGCTCAGTCTCGAGTCGCCATTTGCTATCAGCAATACCACCTACAACGACAATTGATTCATGCCATGGTCGGTCTCCTTTTCTAGAAATCACGCTTGCGCTCCCGTTGTGGAGCTTGATAATATAAATCTGACAAATAAGTTAAACGTAATCTAAACAACAAAGAAGTAATTATGCGCAAAAATCTACATTTGATGCTGTGCAGCCTTATGGCTTTATGCCTATCCTCCTCTACATGGAGTCGGCTTCATGCGCAGCAGTCCATCAGTCTAGGGGACTATGGAACCACAACAGAACATTTCCGGGGAAGTGTTGGGCAAAAGGCTCCATTCGATTTCGACTATAAGTATAGTCGTTCACAACAAATCTATACGGCAGAAGATTTAAACGGATTAGAGGGGAAGGAGATCTCCGAAATTCGTATGCGTGTCTATAATCAAGATGCTGCGGTATATGAACAGGATTATCAAGTGACGCTTCGTCTATATCTGACGAATATCGAAGAGACGGATTTCAAGAAATTAGAGGGAGAGACTAATTACCGTTGGCACTCCATAGATCCCGCAACGGATTTATGTGCCACCGAAGTCATAAAGATTGACTTTCTAGATAAAAACTCAGAGGATTTCGAGGTAGTTCTGAAGCTATCAAAGCCTTTTGTCTATCGGGGCAAGAGTATGCTCATGACCGTAGAGTCTGAGGCTAATACACAACTAGGAGGCGTAAGTCAGAGTTACATTGATTTCTACTGCTATCCTAAAAATGTAAAGGACATGCCTATCCGTACTCTTTACAAAGCTCATGATACCAAAAATGTAGCTCAGCCTGAGGGGTATGGAAATTTCTCCGACGGATCCGGTCTAAAGCAAAGAGCGGTATTGCAGATCTTTTATAAAGATGCCGGTGCTTCGGGTAGTACGACCTCTGATGACGATCCTCTCGATCCCATCAATCCTATTGTTACAGTGAAAACACCCGGTAAAATTAGCGAGCAGTTGAGTACGATTTCCGATTTGACCAAATGCCTCTCGTTGACCGTTAAGGGTACAATGACCGAAACCGATGTGAAGTTTATTCAAGATCGTATGGGTGGATTGACCAAGATCGACCTCAAAGCAGCTACGATCCAAGGTAATGTGTTGCCTAAAACAGCTTTCTCCAAACATCCGAACTTGCAAGAGGTGATTTTGCCCCTTACCCTTACCAAAATTGATGATGCGGCACTCAGTGATATGCCTAAATTGCAACGTGTTGTCATGGGTAACGGGATTACGGAGATCGGTATGAATGCCTTTGCATTAAGCAAAGCCCTATCAGACATCGTTTGGAGTGATAAGCTGGAATTTATTCGCTCGGATGCCTTCCTAGAATGCAAAGCTCTCAAAAAAGCAGATCTCCCCAATAGTGTTACGACCATTGAACAAAATAGTTTTTCTAAAAGTGGATTGGTTTCATTCAAAACTCCAGAGAAATTGCAGAAACTCTCCCGTATGTGCTTCTATCAATGTGCCGACCTTGAAGAGCTTTATATCACAGATCAAGTAGAAAAGTTAGAGTTTAAATCCTTTGGAGAATGTGCAAAGCTCGCTAGGGTTACCTGTATGAGAGCCACTCCTCCTCAAGCTTTCAGAAATGCGTTTGATCGAGTGAATCTAGCAACGGCTGTGTTGTATGTAGTCGAAGAGAGTCTTATTGCTACTTATAAGAATGCTGATGTTTGGAAAAACTTTGGCAACATCGCTGTGAACGAATCGCCCAAGAAGTATTTTAATCTGACCTATAAAAATGAATACGAAGGTGGTAAAGTCAAGGCCTATCAAGGTGAAACGCTATTGCCTGCGGAGTCTAAAGTGGAAGAAAACAGTACGGTGCGTTTCGTCGCAGAGCCAAACGAAGGCTATTTATTGAAGAAATGGCATGTCAATTCGGTTGAGTCCGATGCTACCGGATTGGAGTTCTCTGTGAAGATAACGGGAGAAACGAAAGTGGAGGCTCTTTTTGCAGAAGCTTACAAACGCTTCAAAATAACATTCCAATCCAATGATGCAGAGTGGGGTAAGGTCACGGCTCAGATCAATGGGCAGGAGATCCAATCCGAAAGTATTCACAAGGCAGATCAAACGGTTGTACTCACGGCTCATCCTGCCAAGAACTATCATCTACGTCATTGGCTTGTCAATGGTAAGGTCGTACCCAAGCAGGGAGAGAAAAATTTGGAAGTTGTTTTGAATAAGCAGACCCTCGTAGAGGCCGTTTTTGAGCGAGACGAACTCTTTTACCAACTCAGTGTTTCGCTTGCCGACAACAATGGAAGTCTCTATGCATACGTTGGCGGTGCACGCATCTCCCTTTCATCCAAACTCAAAGAGGGGACTATCGTTGAGATCTTTGCAGAGCCCGAAGATCACTATCTGTTCGATTATTGGAAGATCAATGGAGAGGTTTCAGAACGTAAAGAGCCTACTCTCCGCATCACGATGGATAAAGATTATCGTATAGAAGCCTTTTTCAAGAAGAAAACATCCGTAGAGTCTGTGACTCCCGAAGAGGCACTGACCTATCAAGTACAAGCCGGTACGTTGTCAGTGAACTATCCTATCGAAGGTGCTACTATTGTGCTCCTTAATCTAAAGGGTGAGCTGATGGCTCGTGAAGTGGTGCAACGTGGTGCCGTACGTTTTGTCGTAGCCCTAGAGGGTATTTACCTCGTGCGAGTAGAGGGGACAACACAAGTCAAGAAAGTATTGATGCGCTGAAATAGCGAATTGCAATACCCCTATGGGTGTTTAATGTCCTTCCCTACGGGGAACGGTGTTAAACACCCATTTTATTGGATGCCCTGTTGGAGTAATGGAGCCAGGAAAGGACTGGTTTTACCGTTGGGGTATTGCGTGACCATCTCCTCGGGTGTACCTGCAAAGAGAAGTTCTCCACCTCCACGTCCACCTTCGGGACCCATTTCGATGAGATAGTCTGCACTTTTTATCACGTCAAGGTCGTGCTCGATAATGAGCACGGTATTCCCCTTGTCTACAAGTTGATTGACGAGAGAGAGCAGTACCCTCACATCTTCAAAGTGCAGTCCTGTAGTGGGTTCGTCTAGCACGTAGAGTGTATTACCTGTATCTCTCTTTGTGAGTTCTTCTGACAGTTTGACACGTTGGCTCTCCCCTCCCGAGAGGGTGGTTGACGGCTGACCAAGTTTGATATAACCCAATCCAACCCGTTTCATAACCTCTAGTCGTCGATGCAGGCGAGGGATATTTTCAAAGAAATCGGTTGCTTGGTTTATGGTCATCTCTAGAACATCGGCGATCGTTTTTCCCTTATACCGCACCTCTAGCGTCTCACGAGAGTACCGCTTTCCATGGCATACCTCGCACGGAATAGTCACATTGGGTAGAAAATTCATTTCCAGCGTTGTATAGCCATTGCCTTTGCACGTTTCGCATCGGCCGCCTGCGATATTGAATGAGAAACGCCCCGGTTTGTATCCTCTAGCCTTGCTCTCGGGTAGAGAGACGAAGATATTCCGAATATCCGTGAATAGACCCGTATAGGTGGCAGGGTTGCTTCGAGGTGTTCGCCCTAGAGGTGTTTGATCCACTACGACCAGTTTATCTATGTTTTTGATCCCTTCAATGGAGCGATAGGGAAGAGGATTTTGTTTAGAATGATAGAGCTTTTGTGAAAGGATGGGAACGAGTGTACCGTTGATCAGAGAGCTTTTACCACTACCTGATACTCCGGTAACACAAATAAAGGTCCCTAGAGGAATTGTCAGATTGACACCTTTAAGATTATTGCCTTTAGCCCCTAGTACTTGGATTGTTTTTCCATTGCCACGGCGTCGTTCGTTCGGCACTTCGATTCGTTTGATCCCATTGAGGTAATCCGCTGTGTAGGAATGGGCGTGTGCAATCTGATCGGGAGCCCCGGCAAAGACCACCTGCCCTCCCAGCCTTCCGGCTCCCGGCCCCATGTCAATGAGGTAGTCTGCAGCAAGCATCATATCCCGATCGTGTTCGACTACAACGACCGTATTTTCGCCATCTCGTAGTTTCTTAAGTGACCGGATCAGGCGTTGATTGTCACTAGGGTGTAGACCGATTCCCGGTTCATCTAAGAGGTAAAGTACCTCTACAAGGCCTGTCCCGATTTGTGTGGCAAGCCGTATCCGCTGGCTCTCTCCACCCGAGAGAGAAGTGGCTGATCGTCCCAAACTGAGATAGTATAGACCTACATCCAACAGAAAGCGTATACGTACCTCAATCTCTTTGATGATCTCCCTTCCGACGGGTTGCATTTGTAGGGGAATTGCTTCGTAGAGGCGAGGTAGCAGCGCATGCAATTCATCCAAATCCATTGCAGAGAGTTGATCGATAGACCATTCCCCAATACGATAGTGTAGTGCAATGGTATTGAGCCGTTTGCCTTGGCAGGTGGGACAGGTAGCCATGACCAAAAATTGCTCTGCCCACTGGCGTGTGAGATCCGAGGCTCCATCTTTGTTGGCTTCCATGATAATAGCATTGATAACTCCTTCGAAGCGTTCGTTATGACCTTCGCTGACCTCTCCATAAAGAAGTGTTTCCATCGCATCATCGGGGATCTCCCCAATGGGTGTATCCAAGTCTAGTTCATAGGGGGCTAATATCCGCTTGAGAGCGTCGCCATAGTACTTGACTGCGTAAGGAGTGAGGGGCTTGATACCTCCTTTTTGGATGCTTAATTTTGGATCGGGGAGGATTTTTTTTCGATCAATACTACTCACTTGTCCCAATCCTCGGCAGGTGGGACAATAGCCTTGGGGCGAGTTGAATGAAAAGGAGGCCGGGCTGATCTCAGGGTAGGCTATACCACTGTCTATATCCATCAATTTGGTAGATAGATGTTGGAGAGCCTCTTTCCCTCGTTCATGGATATCTATAAGTCCATCTCCATGTTTCAGTGCAAGGGTTATGGCATGTGCTAATCGATCTTTGAGGTCGGGCTTCACGACAAATTTGTCGATGAGTACAGCAATGTAGTGCCTGCTGTAACGATCAAGTTTCAATCCCGGGTAGAGTTCGAGGATCTCGCCATCAGCATAAACGTGGATGAAGCCTTTTTTCCGAAGTTCCTCAAAGAGTTCGCGGTAGTGACCCTTACGATCTTTGACGAGAGGGGCGAGTATCTCGATTCCTTTGCCTGCGTAGTTCTTAGCGATAAACTCGATCAGTTCAGGTTCGCTGTATCGTTGCATGGCTTTGCCCGTTACATAGCTATAAGGAGTTCCCACTCGGGCATAAAGCAGGCGCAGGAAGTCGTAAATCTCGGTGATGGTACCTACGGTCGATCGTGGATTGTTCGATGCCGTTTTTTGTTCGATCGAAACGACGGGACTAAGTCCGTCTATACTCTCTACGTCCGGGCGACTGGAGGATCCGATAAAACTGCGAGCATAGGCCGAAAACGTATCGATATAGCGCCGTTGTCCCTCTGCCAAAAGGACATCAAAAACCAAAGAAGACTTACCACTACCACTCAATCCCGTAACTACAGATAGTTTGTGTCGAGGAATCTCTACATCTATATTTTTAAGATTGTGTACTCGTGCCCCTTTAATTTGGATGGATCCTGCTGCAAAGAGATCCTGACGTACCTCCTTAGATTGGGACCGGTCTTGGTAAGTTGCCTTTGGAGAACTTGTTTTTGCTGACTTCTTCATCGCTATATCGCTTTCTCGGCAAAGGTAGCGAAAAACCACTCTTTCGCCTTCAATCCGCTCCCAAGGGGGTATATGTTATATGAAGGCAATGTTGCGTTTTTTGCGTTATGGGAAATGAATTTGTGCGAAGATAGGGAACAAGCCACAAGGGTACATCGTGCGCCATTAAGAGAGGAATTTCGGAGTAAAGAGCCGAAACAATACCTTTTTCTTTGAGAATCTTGTGAATTGTTTTGCGTCCTTGGAATCCAAAAGGTTGGAGCTTCATTCGCAAATCAATGGGCTGTAACTTCAATCCAAAAGAGGTGTCTTGGGCTTTCAAATAGGTTTGAAGTGTATCGAAATCCACGAAAATAGATCGAGCCTGTGGTATGCATGATCGGGAAAAATCCTTCTTAATCTCAAAAGAAAAGGTACCGTAAGGCGTACTCGTAGAGCTTTGCATTAGATCCAAGAAATAGCTTTTGTTTCGCTCTTCTTCTCTTGATCGCTCCTTCTTTAAGAGATAGAGACGTCCTTGTCGCTTCTCCAAAATATGTGAAGCGGAGGTGATACGTGTTGGCTGCAACGACTCTATTTGTTGGATAAATTGCTCTAGGGCATCCGCGGAGAACCCTTTGTTTGCCACAATATGGTGTAGTAGTGTGTGGACTACTCCGGACTGGATGAGAGGAGAGAGCCTATAAATCCGATCCTCTTGAGAGAGTGTGGTATTTCCCGTCTCAATCGCTTGTCGGAGAATTTCCTCAATCCCTCGCTTATAGATGATCTCTGCTTCACGCAGATGAGCTAGCGAGGAGCATGTACTTTCCAGAAAACTCGGATTTAATTCCTCAAATAGAGGGATCAGTTTGTGTCTGATGGCATTACGCTTAATGGTAGTATCTTGGTTGGTGCTGTCCAAACAATAGGCTTGCCCCAGTTGTTTCAAGAAATCATGGATCTCGCGAGGATGCACTTCCAAGAGGGGGCGTATTATCAGATCTCGCTTGGGACTAATCCCTCGTAGACCTACTAGTCCTGTTCCCCTAGAGAGATTGCCTAAAAGAGTCTCTACATTATCTTGTAAATGATGCCCGACGGCAATGGCATGAATGGATCTTTTTTGAGCCTCTTCGACAAAAACATGGTAGCGAAGTTCCCGTGCTGCCATCTCTATGGAGAGTCTCTTTTCTGCAGCGTAGGCCTGTGTTTCAAAGTGATGAACGAGCAACTCAATGTCCAACGTACGGGTTAATTCCTTGCAAAAAGCCTCGTCTCGGTCACTTTCTTTTCCTCTTAGGTGGAAGTTGCAATGCAGGGCAATGGGGGTATACCGGGCTATTTGTAGGGCTCTCAATAGCGCAACAGAGTCTGCTCCCCCACTCAATGCGACAAGTACTTGTTCCCCGGGAGAGAGTAATTTGTAGCGCTTAATGCTCCGCTGCATTGACTGCATAAGAGGATGAAAATATACCTTTGAATTGTTGAGCATAGCTTTGATGCAAAAAAAGGACGTACCAAAATGTTCCTTTTTGATACGTCCGATTACTTTTATTGTTCCGCTAGACTTTTTTTCCTCTAGGTCCAGAGTTGCGGAAATGCTTTCATACAGATTTTTTCTTTTTACTTATCCATCAGATCGGGATCAATGATGATACGACCACAATACTCACAGATAATTTCTTTTTTATGGAGTTTGATTTCCAATTGTCGTTGGGGAGGAATCCGATTGAAACAGCCACCGCAAGAGTTACGATCAATGGGTACAACGGCTAGTCCATTGCGAGCACCGCCACGTATTCTGTTGAAGAATGCGAGGACACGTGGAGAGTCTTTCTTAATAGCCTCCTCCTGTTTACTTGCCTCTTTTAGGAGCCTTTCCTCATCTTCGTGCGTCTCTTGTATAATACTATCCAGTTCTGTTTTCTTGGCTTTCAAGTCGCCTGAACGGAGTTCAAATACCTCTTTAATCTTGGCAATATCCGCCTTGCGTTGTTGGAGCTCTTGCGTATATTCACGGATATTTTTCTCGCTGAGCGTTATCTCCAATTCTTGGTATTCGATCTCTTTGGAGAGATTATCGTACTCGCGATTGTTGCGCACATTATCAATCTGAGCTTTGTATCTGTCCAAAAGCTCTTTAGATTGAGCAATCTTGTTGCGCTCTGCAGTAACAGACTGAGATAGTTTCTTGGCGTCAGAGGCAGTCTCGTCCAATCTCTTTTGCAGTTGTGCAAGATCATCTTCGATATTAGCAACCTCTAGAGGGAGCTCCCCACGAAGAATTTTTATTTCATCAATACGAGATAATGTGGATTGTAAGCGAGCAAGGGCGATCAGCCTCTTCTCAACAGGGTTTTCGTCGTTCCCGACAGCCCCTGCAGACTTGCTATTTTCCACTTGTTGGGTGGTAAGTTCTTTTTCTTCTGGCGTTTCTTTCTTGGCCATATTGCTTATAGGTAATTAACCGGATTACTGTCGTATAAAGACTCTCGAAGCGCAAAGTTAGGGATTTTTGCCGATATAATATCAAGAAATAGCCTGCGAGCCACAGACTCACTCTCGTGATGTCCGATGGTAACGAGGAGAAGACGATCTGCGGCATCGAGATAATCATTATATTTAGCCTCCCCCGTGAGATATGCATCGGCACGTTGTCTGATTGCATGGAAGAGGAAATTCCCACCACTTCCTCCGCAGAGTGCAACACGAGATATCGGTTTCCCAAGAGGACGAGAATAGGCTACGTGCTCCACGTTGTGCCATTGTGCAAGGGTTTCGAGGAACTCTCGTTCACTGATCGGGGAGGGCAAATCTCCAACGATCCCTGTACCTAAATTGGACTTGGGGTAGGATAGGTCTATGAATTCATAGGCGGGCACCTCATATGGATGCGAGGTATGTAGAGCTTGCTTGATCTGTGGAATTAGACAAGACTCTACAAGCAAGGAGAGTTGCACCTCCTCAACTTCTTGATGACATCCAATAGTACCGATTGAGGGATTGGCTCCTACAAGAGGTCGAAAACGTCCGATCCCCTCCTGTGAAAAGGAGCAATGATCGTAATTCCCAAGCCGTCCCGCTCCTGCTTCGCACAGGGCATCGCGTACCTGATCCACAGCACCTCGAGGTACCATGACTGACAGTTTGTAAAGATGGTGGTGCGATAGAGGGGCTAGAGGCTGAGTGCCCTGTAGTTGGAATCTCTCGGCCAGATAATGATTGATCCCGAATGCAGCATTGTCGGCATTAGTGTGAGCCGAATAAATGGCAACTTTGTGTTGTATGGCCAACAGGATGGTGCGCTCTTGATAGGTGCTTGTTCCTAAATGCTTCAGCGGGTGAAAGAGCAATGGGTGATGCGTTACTAAGAGGTTGTATCCGAGCCCAATAGTCTCTTGTACTGTCGCCTCTGTTGCTTCCACTGCGAGTAGTACTCCACGGCACTCCTCATCGGGAGAACCAACCTGCCATCCACTATTGTCCCAAGTCTCCTGAAGAGACAAGGGACAAGCGGATTCTATGGCTTGAATAATATCTCGATGGAAGATCTTCGACATTATTTCTGTACGGGACTCAAGACGAGGTTCAATTCTTCCAATTGTTGCTGATCAATCGTAGAGGGTGCATCGATCATGACATCACGTCCCGCATTGTTTTTGGGGAATGCGATACAGTCACGGATCGAATCCAAGCCTGCCATGATCGAAACCCAACGATCTAACCCAAAGGCAACTCCTCCGTGGGGAGGTGCTCCGTATTTAAAGGCATTCATCAAGAATCCGAATTGCTCTTCGGCCTTTTCGGGGGAGAAGCCGAGTATTTCGAACATCTTATGCTGGAGTTCTGAGTCATGGATACGGATAGACCCACCGCCTACTTCTACTCCATTGATCACCATATCGTAGGCATTTGCGCGTACAGCAGCCGGATCTGTTTCAAGGAGAGGAATGTCTTCGGTCTTGGGAGAGGTGAAGGGATGGTGCATAGCGTAGAATCGTTGCGTCTCCTCGTCCCATTCAAGGAGGGGGAAGTCCACCACCCATAGACATTCGAACTTTTCGGGGACTTTTAGCTCCATAAGATCAGCAACATGCAAGCGGAGAGTTCCCAATTGCTTCAATGTAGCATAGCGTTCTGCACCTAAAAGTACAAGGATCAAGTCACCCTTGGTAGCCTCCACAGCTTGTGCGATTGATTCAAGAGTAGCAACATCGAAGAACTTATCCACAGAGCTTTTAAGTGATCCGTCAGCGTTGTATTTAATCCAAATCAATCCTTTGGCTCCTACTTGTGGGCGTTTGACGTAGTCTGTGAGGGCATCAATTTGTTTACGAGTGTATTCTGCACCGCCGGGTACTGCGATAGCTCCTATATAATTGGCCTCATCCATAAGACTCATCCCATGACCTTGAGCCAATCGGGTTATTTCGTGAATCGTCATTCCGAAGCGAAGGTCTGGTTTATCACTACCATAGCTATTCATCGCTTCGTGCCAACTCATGCGACGGAATGGTGAGCTTATCCTGACGTTACGTATTTTGTCGAAGAGTTCAACAGCCAGCCCTTCAAAGATGGTCAGCACATCTTCCTGTTCTACGAAACTCATCTCGCAGTCTATTTGGGTAAACTCGGGCTGGCGATCGGCTCTCAGGTCTTCGTCTCGGAAGCATTTCACAATCTGAAAGTAACGATCCATCCCCGCTACCATCAGGAGTTGCTTAAATGTTTGAGGAGATTGGGGAAGGGCGTAAAATTCATTCGGATTCATGCGAGATGGTACCACAAAATCTCGAGCCCCCTCCGGAGTTGATTTGATAAGCATAGGCGTCTCAATTTCCAAAAAACCGAGACTATCCAAATAATTGCGAGTAGCAAGGGCCATGCGGTGGCGGAGCTCCATATTACGCTTTACGGGCTCACGGCGGAGATCCAAATAGCGGTATTTCATACGAATGTCATCGCCCCCATCCGAATTATCCTCAATGGTAAAAGGAGGTACTTCAGAGGGATTCAGTACCTTGCAAGAGGTGACTTCGATCTCAATTGCTCCTGTTGAAATCTTATCGTTTTTGGCTGAACGCTCGCGTACACGCCCCGTGGCCTGCAGGACGCACTCGCGTCCTACCCCGTCAAGATGGGCTTGTAGCTCAGGATATGCTGAGTCAAATACCAATTGTGTGATACCATAGCGATCTCGTAGATCCAAGAAGGTCATGGCACCCATTCGGCGCAACTTGCTCACCCATCCCGCAAGGGTTACTTCTTGCCCTATATGTTCTATGCGAAGTTCTCCGCACGTATTCGTTCTGTACATTTTATATTAAAAGTCTATCCCTCCTCTTTGCTTTGAAGCGAACGGCATCCAATAACACCCCACTCCTACGTATCAGGAGGTTTTTTATTTAGCTAAAATAAAAAGACTCACTCCTATAACGCTTGTTTGGCTTATGGTGTGAGTCTCTCTTTTTATCAGGAGTATGCTACCTTCCTATGCGGAGTCGTTAATCCCCTCAACGAGAAAGTTTGCAAAACTCTCATGTCATAAGGATAATTATTCCGCTCCCGCTTTACGATTGAGGAAAATATGGGCAAGAAAACCAATAATCACCAAAGCAAGACCGCTTCCCAAAGTAACATTGCTCGTTACATCAAGGAAGTGAGGAATAGCAATTACTAATACTCCGATAAGTAGGAGTATTGATCCGAGATATTTGAATAAGTTGTTCATAGAGTCTTATACTATCTGTTTCTATTTAGGACACAAAATAAACGATTCTTGCTGAATCCGCGAAATCCAATGTTAGAATTCTGCATTGTTTGGAGTACGAGGGAAAGGAATCACGTCGCGAATATTACTCATCCCTGTAACGAAAAGCAGAAGCCGCTCAAAGCCCAATCCAAAACCGGCATGGGGTACAGATCCGAAACGTCTCGTATCAAGATACCACCAAATATCCTTTTCGGGTACTCCCATCTTCGTTGCATGATTGCGAAGTTTATCAAAGTCGGCCTCACGTTCGCTACCTCCAATGATCTCCCCGATGAGAGGGAAAAGTACATCCATTCCACGCACCGTTTTACCATCTTCATTTTGTTTCATGTAGAACGCTTTGATCTCCTTCGGATAGTCTGTCATGATAACGGGCTTCTGGAAGTGCTGCTCCACGAGATAACGTTCGTGTTCGCTGGCAAGATCAGCCCCCCAGTAAACGGGGAATTCAAATTTATGTCCACCCGCGACAGCCTGCTCTAGGATTTCTACACCCTGTGTGTAGGTAATGCGCTCGAAGTTGTGATCAAGGACAAAGCGCAAGCGGTCTATCAGTCCCTTGTCGAAATGCTCGGCAAGGAAGGCGAGATCATCGAAGCAATTATCTAACGCCCATTGAACACAATGCTTGGTAAACTCTTCAGCTAAATCCATATTATCATGAATATCAAAGAAGGCAATTTCGGGTTCGATCATCCAAAACTCCGCCAAGTGTCGAGGTGTGTTAGAGTTTTCGGCGCGGAAGGTGGGACCAAATGTATAGATCCCTCCGAGGGCGAGTGCCGCAAGTTCTCCTTCAAGTTGCCCTGATACGGTCAGTGCCGTAGGCTTACCGAAGAAATCTTTTTTATAGTCAATCTCCCCCTCTTTGTTGCGAGGAAGTTTTTCGAGATCAAGAGTCGTTACTCGAAACATCTGTCCGGCCCCCTCTGCATCGCTGGAGGTGATGATGGGAGTGTGGATGTAGTAATAGCCTTTTTTGTGGAAGAATTCGTGAATCGCAATGGCCATATTGTGGCGGATGCGTAGCACAGCTCCAAATGTGTTGGTTCTCGGACGGAGGTATGCTATATCTCTGAGAAATTCAAGAGAATGACCCTTTTTTTGAAGTGGGTAGACGTTGGGGTCACATGTCCCGAAGATGGAAATCTCTTCGGCTTGCACCTCAACGCTCTGTCCCGAACCTTGGGAGGCTACGAGTTTGCCTCGAACGGAAAGAGAGGCCCCCGTTGTAATTTGTTGTATAAGCTCTGGACTAAAGCGAGAGAGGTCGGCAACAATTTGCAGATTATGGATACAACTCCCATCATTGAGAGCTATGAAATTGACTGCTTTATTCCCTCGGCGGGTTCGTACCCAGCCCATTACAGTAATTTCTTTATCTAACGTAGGTGATGCGATCACCTCTTTTATCATCAATCTTTTCATGATTTCCAGATATAAAATACTCAGTCTTTATTCACAGAAGTCGTGGCGAAGGTTACGTACCTCGTCTTCGGTTAGATAACGCCATCTACCGCGAGGGAGATCTTTTTTGGTAAGACCTGCGAAATATACTCGATCTAACTTATTGACTTTGTAGCCAAAGTGCTCGAAAATACGGCGTACAATTCGGTTACGTCCTGAATGTATCTCAATACCGACAAGGGCTAAATTATCTTCATCAACATAGCTGATAGCATCGGCATGGATCTCTCCATCTTCGAGTTCAATACCTGTCGCAATTTGTTGCATATGCTCTACTAGTACGGGCCTATCAAGGGTTACTTGGTAGATTTTTTTCTTCTCATACTTGGGATGCATCAGCTTCGCTGCGAGGTCTCCGTCATTTGTCAAAAGCAGAAGCCCTGAGGTATTGCGGTCCAAGCGTCCAACAGGGTATATCCGCTCTTTGCAGGCATTGCGTACCAAATCAACAGCAGTCAATCGCTTTTCGGGGTCACTACTTGTTGTGACGCAGTTCCGTGGTTTGTTGAGCAATACATATATCTTACGCTCAATTGAAACGACCTTGCCATCGACCATGATTTCATCCTGACGTGTTACATGTCTACCCAATTGATCGGCAACCTCACCATTGACGGATACACGGCCCGCGGCAATGAGTTCATCGGCAATACGCCTAGAGCATACCCCTGCATTTGCCAAAAACTTATTGAGGCGAAGAGGTGCTGAAGGGTCTACCTCCATCTCAGGATAGGATACCACTTCGATGGGTTTATTTTGTACTTTGCGTTTATTCTTTTTCTTTTTACTCTTGCCCCCTTTGTCGTGGTTGTCTCCTTTATGAGTTGTACTAGTATCCGAGGACTCAAAAGGGATCTCTGTATTGTGACGCTTCTTCTGGCGTTCAAAAGGATAGATGGGTTTGTTTTCTCTAGAGTCCGGAGTTCTAGAGTAGCGATCTCGGGAGTAATTTGACGTTCTGGACTCGGGGTATTGAGGTTCGTTTTGCTCCAGGATTTTCATAGTCTTACCGATTACTTCATCGGCTTCTCGGGAGAGCTTCTCAAACATGCCCTCGAAAGAGATATCCCAATCATCATCGTTAGACTCCTCCTGTTGTTGTGTCGATGCGGAGCGTACAATATCATCATTGTTTCTACTCACAATGGAAGCACTGCCTCGCTTATCGTCATCCGCAGAAACCAAAATACAACTTTTGCGATCAGTTGATTGTGCGATTTTAGTTCGCATACGTTTTCTCCCGGTGGAAGTGTTGGAAGAGACTCCCTCTCGGGTTTGGGTCTTGGTATTTGAAGCTTTTTCGCTTGAATCGCTCTCAGTGGAAGACTCCCCACCCTCATTTGCGGTGTTGCGGATCTCCTTCTCTTCTGTTTCGATGGTGTCTTTGTTTTCCATTCTAATAAATCGTTGGGTTCATCAAAATCGAACCCTGTGTTACTAATAAATACTGTTTCGAACTTTTACACATCACGTGTATAGCTGTACAGATCAATGGAATTCACTCTCCATAATCAGCATAGATGCACCTCTTTATAAAGCCGTACAGTCTCTTTTCATTTTATGTTCGGAGTAGTCTTCTTCAATACCTATACAATGTGAAACGACACAAAGGTAACAATTTTGTTTAGATTCCTACGTATGTCTGTGGAGAAATGGCTTTCATTTCCTCTTTAATAGCAGGTGACACCTCTAGACTATCAATAAAACGATGAATACTTTCGCTGGTCATTGCCTCGCCGGTGCGTGTCAATTGCTTCAGTGTTTCATACGGATTGGGATAACCCTCACGTCTCAAGATGGTTTGTAAAGCCTCGGCTACCACTTCGAAGTTGTTCAGAAGATCTTCGCTTAGGGCTGTTTCGTTCAAAATGATCTTCCCTAATCCCTTCTGTAGGCTTTTTAGAGCGATAAGAGTGTAGCCCAAGGGTAGCCCCTCGTTACGAATTACCGTAGAGTCTGTAAGGTCTCGTTGGAGACGTGAGATGGGGAGTTTTGATGCTAAGAACAAGGCGATCGAACTTGATAGTAGTAGATTCCCCTCCGCGTTTTCAAAGTCAATGGGGTTTACTTTGTGAGGCATCGCAGAGGAGCCGACCTCTCCAGCTTTAATGCGTTGCTTAAAGTATCCCATGGAAATATACATCCATACATCACGCGATAGATCCACGAGGATCGTATTGATCCGAGCAATACTCTCAAGAAGGGCTGCCAGGTGGTCGTAGTTGGAGATCTGTGTTGTGAATTGCTCGCGGTCAAGCCCTAGAGAACTTACGAACTGATTCCCAAACGCTTTCCAATCAATCTCGGGATAAGCTACATGGTGTGCATTGAAGTTGCCCGTGGCTCCTCCGAACTTCGCACCGAAAGGGATGGTATGATAGAGTTTGAGTTGCTCCTCTAAACGATAGGCATATACCTCAAACTCTTTTCCTAGGCGTGTGGGGGAGGCCGGTTGTCCATGGGTATGTGCCAGCATAGGGATATTCTCCCACTCCTTGGCATACGTACGGATTTGCACCAAAACGTCCGTGAGTGCAGGCTCAAATACCTCTTTGAGAGCATCTCGAAGCATCATCGGGAAGGCGGTGTTGTTTATGTCTTGAGAAGTCAGCCCGAAGTGTACAAACTCTTTTGCCCAAACGAGATCTAGGCGATCGAAAGCCTCTTTAATGTAGTACTCTATGGCTTTTACATCGTGGTTTGTTACAGACTCTATCTCCTTGACCTTTGCGGCTTCCTCGGGTGATAGAGTGCGGTATAGATCTCGCAATTGCTCTTGAGTCGTGGCATCAATTTTTCCTTTTAGCTGAGGCAGCGTCTCCGATAAAGCTATGAAGTATTCCACCTCTACCCATATACGGTAACGGATTAAAGCGTATTCGGAGAAGTAGTTGCGCAAATCTTGCGTTTTCGATTGATAACGCCCATCTATCGGGCTAAGTGCCAAAAGACTATCAAGAGACATAATTCGTATATCTATAAGATCGTATGTGTTTTTTTGTTATTGCCTGTAGAGGAGCGATACAGCTTGGGCCGCAATTCCCTCTTTACGTCCTGTGTATCCCAGATGCTCCGTAGTGGTTGCCTTGATCGATACTCGTACTCCTTCCCCGAGAATGTCTGCAATACTCCTTCTCATGGCTTCGACGTGAGGAGCCATCTTGGGTGCTTGGGCTATGATAACGAGATCAACGTTGGCAATGCTCCAGCCCTCTTGGTGGATCAAGTTGGCTACTTTTTTGAGTAATATGCGACTGTCAATGCCTTTGTAGGTGTCGTCACTTGGGGGAAAATGGTACCCAATATCTCCGAGGGCTGCTGCACCGAGGAGGGCATCGCAGAGGGCATGTAAAGCTACATCTCCATCGGAGTGAGCCTCCAGCCCCATTTCGTAGGGTATATCTACTCCGCACAAACGAAGAGGATAACCTGCAGATAGTTTGTGTACATCAAAACCAGTACCTACGGCAAAGGGACAACTCATGACTTTATCCTCTCAACAATCCTTTTGGTGGGTTAACGGAGTAGGTTTCTGATCCCATCCATGTCGAAAGATAGGGATACGCGTAGAGTTTGATCCAAGGGATTGCTTGGTACTGCGGAGATCAGATAGGAGGCATCCAAACTGAATACATTCATTTTGAATCCTGCACCCGCGGTAAAGTATTGCAAGTTTCCCTTATTAGGGCTTTGGTATTGATACCCGGCTCTCAAGAAGAAGCGGTTATTATAACTATACTCAGCGCCGATCCCTAGATTGACCTCTTGCATCTCCTCTTTGAAGCCTCCGGGAGCATCGGCAAATGACTTGAAAATTCCTGCAATAGAAGAGGTCTTTTGGTAGGCTTCAAAGTTTTTAGCATACTCTTCGGCCTTGGTAGGATCCTTGATGGGAGGTGTCGGTACGAGCAATTTATTCGCTTCTATATTAAAGGAGAGTGCATTGTAGTCGTCAAAGGGATAGAGGATACCCGTACCGATACGTAGGTTTGTAGGGATAAACATGGATTGATTGCCTCCGTACGAGATCTTCGTACCGATATTGCTGATGTTGAACCCGAAGGTCCACAAAGGCTCGGAGTCCCCAACCACAAAGTATTTGGTGAGGTACCCTGCAATGTCCGCTGCAAAGGCATTCCCTGCGTGGGACTCCCCTGAAGTTGTTGCCGTATTCTGATCGCTACGAATATAGCGCAGTACGACCCCCATGGAGTAGTCTGGTGTCACTTGTAGAGAGTAGCCAAAGTCCAATGCAAATTCATTGGGGTGCGCCTCTCCCAGGGAGCGAGCCATTTCGTCAAAAGTACGGATGGCTCCTAAAGAGAAATAACGCAACGAAGCACTCAAGGCTTGGTTGTTTTCACTTCCAATTTTGTAATACCCTGTAAGCTCCATCAATTTGATGTCGTTTACGAGCTTGGCAAGCCACGGAGTGTACGTGAAACTTACCCCTGCTTTGCTCGACAATAGAGCGTATTTTGCAGGATTGTAATACTGTGCATTGACGTCGGGTGTAGAGCTAACCCCGACATCGCCCATCCCCGCTGCACGTGCACTTGGGGAGATGTGAAGAGAGGGTACAGAGGTCGTCACGGCGTTAAAGCGTTGTTCCTGTATCTCGCCTTGCGTATTTTGAGCAAAAAGATTTAATGAAGAACCAATAACGGTCACTCCGAGGAGGAGTAAGTTTCTTAGGATTTTGCTGTTCATTTTAATTGGACTTGTATGGAGAGTGTAACTTATGCATTCAATGTTCTTTTGCTTCACTGTCCCCAACTTGTGTGCAAAAGTACAATTTTTCTTCATTTATGGTAGTTTCTAGCCGGTTCCTTATCTGGAATTATTCTGTTGTTGGAGTATGGCCGGCGGTCAATACGATTTTACCACCGGCTGTTGCATGCTTTTGATTTTTGCCCGATAGGGTACATCTGTATATGTATAACCCTTCAGTGGGATACGTTTGATAGGAGGTAGTCGGTGTCCATAGCAATTTGATTGAGCCTTGCGTGGGGGTGGTGATATTAAATGTTGGGCTTTGGGCTACGCAACGTCCTGTGAAATCAAATAACTCAATTACCACATTCATCTCCTCTCCCGGGGTATTTGTACCGATTTCAAAGGTAATCGGCATCCCCATTATAGCGGGGTTGGGATAGGCTTGTGAGACACTGATGAGGGGCGTTAGGTCTTTATTTACCCGAAACTCGATCTCCTTTTCACTTCGGTTGTTGAACACATCCCATACCGTGAGCACTGCTTTATGATCTCCCTCGGGGAGTGTGGGTAGGAGGTAGACTACTGAGCCCTTTCCCGCTTCGAGTTGATTGGCTTGATAGTATTCGTTCAGCTGATAGGTATAGCTGGGGTTATTGTCTATGGCTAGTGTGATACCATGTCCTACCCCTCCTGCAGATAGGTTGATCCCACTGACATCGAATAGCTCTGCTACGAAGAGAGGGGTTGGTCCTACCTCTATGGGTGCGGTGAGAGTGGTGTCATTGAGATACATTTTTTCTATCGTGGGCGGTGTGGTATCCTCTTCGGCTTCTGAAGCTCCTTTCTCGATCTTTAGGGAGTGGTCTACTCCCATGGCTTCCCGCTTGAGTTCGGTCGAATAGGCATAAAAGTTGATTTTGCCTGATTTATCGGAGTAAGTAACATCTTTAGGTACAATGAAAGAAGTTTTGAAATAACCGTGTTGTACCTCTGTATTGCCGGCATAAATAATGCTTGGGTATTCTGTAAAGTGCCAAACTTCCTCTTGGTACTCGGGGATGTTTTCTTCAAGCGTGGCGGAGGTTTGCTCTGCATCAAAAACAGTAATCGCCAGCATACCGTTAAAATTGCCATCGACGGTTCCCTCCAAATCGTGGATTGCTCCTTCCAGAGTTACACGCTCCAGGGCGTGTAGTTTGATCCCTTTGGACGGATCGGGTTGCTCCCCATTGATTTTGGATAGGGTTACCCTGTGTGTCGGCATCTTGAGACGTAGGGCAGGGTCGCCCATCAGTGCAAAATTGAGTTTGTTAATGGTGTCGGAGACTTTGTTTTTGGCAACACGGAGTACATCGCCCAGCTGGTGGAGCTCTCCTTGGCTATCTTGCGAGAAGAGTGTGCGTAGGAATTGCTTGTTGATCTCTTGATTGGGGATATCGAATACAACACGAGTTGTCGTAAAGAGGGCGGCCGCTCCCCCTTTTTCGTTGAGGAATGCGCGCTCTCCTGCTGAGGTGGCACTATTGTCGTAGGGGCAGAAGTCGCACGTTGCCGTGATCCAAATGGGAAGACGCTTATTGTCTAGTCGTTGTACATCCGAGAGGGTCATGATCTGTTCGTCTGTCCAAGCTGTGGGACTACCATGCCCCGTATAGTTAAGGAGTAGAAGCCCTTGATCGAGTGCATCGAATAGCTTCCTCTTGGCTGTGGGTACAGTGGTGAGCCCATTGACCGTACTTTTGGGGAAGGCATCAAGGTAGACTTTGCTGATCATGAGTTCGGGCTGAAGTGTTGTGAGCAAGTTCGTTAATTCCTCCGCCTGCTCGGCATGAGAGTAGCTGTCTTTGTTGTCAGCAACAAAGAGGCTTCGGGTCTTCCAAACGCCCGGATCTCTATTTTCTGCATAGCGAATGCTCTTGTCAACAGCAGCTCGAGCCTCCGATAAGGTACGGACGGGGAAGCGACCGATACCTATGGATAGCTCTTTGCTCCCATTGGTTTTTGCATCGTCTTCAGCGCGAAGATAACCGAAGTAGTCATCCGTTGTGTAGCTGTTTATATTGAGTGAATTTACGCTTTGATAGGTGAGTAGGAAGGGAGTGTTTTGTAGGCCCATGGACTCCCAATCGGCGCTTATTCGGCGATTGTCTGCAGCACCATCCCCGAAAAGAAGCAACTGCATGGCACAGACCTCTCCCCCTCCGGAATGTGCTGTAACCCACTGGTCATAGTAGTATTTTGCCATAAGTCGGTAGGCTGTTGCATCGGGGGTGCCTCCATTGAATTCATTGAAAAGGGCCGACTCGCTCATAACCAATACTTGCAACCCGTCTTTGGAGCGATGAAATTCGGCGAGCCGCTCTGCTTCACTCACAAAGGGGTCGGAGGAGATAATAATCAGGTCGGGTATGGGGGCTGTATGTAGATCTTGATTGGCAATACTCCCCTCGATATGAGGTTGGTAGGCATCCTGCCAGGCGCAGGCAACGAAGTTGTAGGGCTGTCCTGACTGATCTTTGATGCTGGTGGGGAAAGAGAGAGTATTGCTCCCTGTGGAGGTTTTCACTCGATAGGGGATGGATGAATCTCCCGAGCCTGTGGCAATGATCACCCCATTGTCATTGAGTCCCTCAATTTGGAAAAGCACAACGGGGTTGCCCTCCCTCATGCGACGGAAGTCCATCTGTGTACCCATATTATAGCGGAGCTTTTGATCGAAGATAAACTCGAAGAAGTCCAAATAAGCCGGGTCGTCAGAAGGACCATAAGTTGCTTCGAGGTTAAGAATATTGGAGGTGTGGGAGACTTCGTTTAGTGTACGGAGGTGGTAAATCCCCGATAGATAGTCACGACTCGAGTGGTCTTCGCTGAGGGAGATCTTGTCCGAGGCGATCTCTTGACCATCGAGAGTTAAGGTCATCATTCCTTGGGAGAAAGGGCGAGCCATGTAGGCATAATTGATCGTAAGTTGATCGTGGGCACGCTCTCCCTTGCCAAGGTCGATCAAAATACGCCTTGGTTGTCTGCTTGAGAGCTGTTCGCCGAATAGGAGCCGTCCCGATTGTTTGGGCGCATATTTGTCTTGCTCGTAGAGGTGTAGGGCATCATACGAATGGGCTATTTCGGGTGCCGTTGTGCTGGCTGTTGGTACCTGCTCCTGCATAAGTAAGACACCCGGGGTAGGAGTGTCGCTTAGGAGGTAGTAGCCTCGACGACTATAATGGTTGGTGATATGGCGGTAGGTTTTTTTCTCCGGGTCATAGTACCATGAGGTGGTGCTTTCTCCATAGAAATAAAGGGCATTGTTATGTTGGATAATGGGCACTTGGGGCAGGTGTGAGGCGGGGGCTTTTTGGAGCGATTCGCTAAGCAGTCGCCCTCCACGCCCATAAACTCCTACCGCTTCGGGATTGGTAAACCCAAGAGAACGAAGTTGATCGTAAGAGATGCTATATAATCCCGATTTGTCGATGCTGATCTTGATCCACTTTCCCGAAGCCAGGGGAGAAGAGGTCGCCTCTGTGTGCTGAGCTCCGGAGCGATGTACACCGCAGAGCAGTAGGCAGAGCCCGAGTAAAAGCGTGCTGAACGTACGTAATCTTAAAGGGTGGATCACTCCACACGTATTCAGTTGTAGATTCATGCTCATATAACGAAATCGAAGACTTTTATAGTGTATGTCGTGGAGACTTTTTCTTGTGTTGGAGGAGAAAAAAGATCTTGCTTCCTCTTATGGGACGCCCTCCTCTCCGGAGCGGAATACCCAAAAAGGAAACAAGATCTATAAGGAGAGATCCCCCTTCAATAGGGAGGTCTCCCTATCTTACGCAGCGGCCTTTGAGGGTTCAAAGATCTTCCAAATACCTGCAGAGATGGCTGCCCCCAACATGGGAGCTACGATGAATACCCAAAGCTGAGAGAGGGCTTCCCCACCTTGGAATAGGGCAGGACCGATACTTCTTGCGGGATTGACAGAGGTCCCTGTAAGGGGGATACAAACGATGTGGATGAGCACCAAGGTAAGACCGATAGCCAATCCTGCCATATTGCCGTTGCCAAACTTACTGCTCGTAGAGCCTAATACAACGAGAACAAAGAGGGCTGTGAAGACCGTCTCGGCGATGAATGCCTGCCACAAATGACCTTCGGCAAAGCCGTTAGATCCCGTCGTGGTGGGACCGATGTTGCTCCCTGTCTTTACCAGAGCATAGATGATAGCCGAACCGATGATTGCCCCGATAATTTGAGCAACTACATAGCCTGCAAAATCTTTCGCACTAAGACGTCCGGAGAGGAAGGCCCCGAATGATATAGCAGGGTTGATGTGGCATCCCGATATACCTCCAATGGTGTAAGCCATAGCGATAACGGCAAGTCCGAACGCAAAGGCAACGCCGAGAGTTCCCACACCGGTGGCAACGGCCTCGGGGGCACTACCGGCAAATACGGCACTCCCACAGCCCAATAGGACGAGGGTCATCGTTCCAAGCATTTCAGCAATGTACTTTTTCATAAGCACTTTTCAATTTAAATTGTTCATTTCCAGTTTTGTCTTAGTTGTATGTGGGGGCACTTACCTTTGTTATGCGATAGGAGCGCTCTCAATGGTCTCCTTGATAATCTCTCCAACGGTGGGATGGGGGAATACCACGGCAGCCAAGTCGTGAGCTTTGATCCCTCTTTCGATTGCGACAGCCGGCACAACGATAAGTTCACTCGCAGGGTTGCCCAGCATGTGCGCACCCAAGATCGAGTCATCTTCTGCAATCAAAATCTTGCAGACGCCATTGCCCATTTCGTTTTCGGCAACAAAGCGACCTGCAAAAGCCATGGGAAGCTGATGTTTCTTGTAGGGGATCCCCTCGTTTTGGAGTTGTTCTTCGGTTTTTCCCACACCGGCCACTTCGGGTTGTGTATAGATGATCCCGGGGATTGCTTCGTAGCTCATCAGGCTTTCTTTGCCGAGTATCTGATCTACAGCTACTTCAGCCTCACGTACGGCAGTATGGGCTAGGAGAGAATATCCTGTAAGGTCGCCTACGGCATATACCCCGGGCAGTGAAGTGCGCATCGCACGATCCACTTTGATACCACGCCCTGCCATCTCGAGTTGGAGCGGTTCCACTACTTGGGTGGCGGGTCTGCGTCCTACGCTTAGGAGTACTCGCTCCGTCGGGATCACGAAAGTATTACCTTCAAACTCCACAGAAACGCCTTCGGAAGATACGGATACGACTTTGTGTTCAAGGTAAAACTTAACTCCGAGTTTTGCGTATTCCGCACGGAGCAAGGCACCCATCTCACGATCCATACCACCGAGGATTTCAGGGAGCATCTCCACGACATGTACCTCCACGCCTACACGATTGTAAAATGCGGCAAACTCCATCCCGATAACTCCACCTCCGATGATGGTGATACTCTTGGGGAGCTCTTTGCACTCCAAAGCTTCACGACTTGTCCAATAGTCGATGGTGTCGAGTCCGGGAATAGGGGGAATAAAGGTCTCGCTACCCGTGGCAAGGAGGAGCTTGGAGGTCGTGTAGATCTCTTCTCCTACTTTTACGGAATAGACTTCCGGGGTCGAGGGGGCTAAGATCTCTCCTTCTCCCATAACAACGGTTACCCCCGCGTTGGTCATTTTGCCTTTAATTCCGGCAACGAGCTTACGCACCACCTTGTTTTTGCGCGCATTAACTTTGTCCATGAGGAACTGTTGTGCTTCTGCTTCGATGCCGTACTTCTTGGCATCCTCTACTTGATGCCATATTTTGGCGGAGTAGAGTAGGGTTTTCGTGGGGATGCACCCTTCGTTGAGGCAAACACCTCCCAGGGCGCGTTTTTCGATGAGGAGCGTATTGAGACCTCCACGGGCGGCGCGTTCGGCAGCGGTGTATCCCGCAGGTCCCCCGCCCAATATAATCAGATCGTGAGTTAGCATACCGGTATTCTTATTTCTTTTTTCCTTGGTTGGCTACGGCTTCTTGTAGGGCACGGATTTCATCGGGATCTCCCAAAAAGCGGTCGCTAACGAGGTTCATTTGATCATCGAACTCAAAGAGATAGGGTACGGCTGTGGGGAGGTTGAGTGCCGGAATATCTTCGTCGGAGATATTTTTGAGCACTTTAATGATTCCTCTAAGGCTATTGCCGTGAGCTGCTATGATGATTTCGTTGTTTGTCGCAAGGTCGGGAAGAATTACGTTTTCCCAAAAAGGAGTGATCCGCTCCACGGTGTCTTTGAGAGATTCGGTGAGGGGGAGACGATCGGGATCTATACCTCGGTAGCGAGGGTCGGCATGGGGCGCACGTTCATCCTCCTTACTAAGGGCGAGAGGGGGAACATCATAACTGCGGCGCCAGATATGTACCTGCTCGTCGCCGTACTTCTCTGCCATTTCCGCTTTGTTCAATCCTTGTAAAGCCCCATAGTGCTTTTCGTTTAGGATCCAGGTCTTATCTACGGGGATCCAATCGAGATCCATTTCGTCCAATACAACATTCAACGTTTTGATGGCACGCTTGAGATATGAGGTATAGGCTTTGGCAAAATGGAAGCCTTCGGCACGGAGCAACTTACCGGCTTTGTGTGCCTCTTCCACACCTTTTTCGGAGAGGTCCACGTTGGTCCAGCCTGTAAAGCGATTTTCTTTGTTCCAAACGCTCTCACCGTGGCGGAGCATAACTAATCGTTTCATATTTTGATTTTATACTGTTATTGTTGCAATCTCCCGCAAAGATAGGCTAAGTTTACCGAAGAACCCGACCTTTAGGCGAATTGCTCTTGGGATCGTCATCTTTCGCTGAGGCCTACCTGTTTGCGGAGTGTAGGCTGAGAAATATCTTCTTTCCGCCCAAGAGTAAAATAACCGAAGCCCTCCGATTTCTCACTTGTGAATCTCCGCAGTCGCCATTGGGAGTAAGCATTTGGAAGGACTTGCGGGAGGATCGAAAAAATCAGTCGACACTTTCTCGGAAACAGTCGACTGTTTCTCAAAATCAGTCGACTGTTTTTTTTGTTTGTTACGACTGATTCCATACATTGTGTTGCACGCCCCAAAAGAATTGCCCGACAGAGGACAAAACTCAAGACCTCTCAACAGTACGGGACTCACATCGGAGCACTCTTCTTGGTCGATTCTTCAAATGCCCTCATACGAAAAAAGGGAATCCTCCTTTTGGAGCATTCCCCTGCTGCATATCTCTAAAAAAGGGTCTCAGGCCTGTCTTTTTCAGCGAGGACCTAAATCGAATCCACGGTTGCCGAAGTCTCCACGAGAGCTCCCTGAGGCAAAGCTGCTGAAGCGGTAGATGAAGTGAATCATAAAGTATCTGCCGAGTACATTGGTACGACTATCCGTTACGTTTAGAGCGGTTACATTGCGTGAGATACCCGTCTCGCTCCCCAGGAGATCGTATCCTTTGATGCGGATGGTTGCGGCCTGTCCTCGGAGAAAACTGTACGACAGAGCGGCATTCCAAAGCCAGGCACTTTTTTTGTAGTCTGCTCCATAGCCGTGGTTGGTTTGGTACCGGATGTCACTTTCGAGTTTGATGCCAAAGGGGAGCCGGTATGAGCCTTCGAGAGAGGCATCGTAATCCCATGTGGTCCGTTGGGGCTGACCTTGCAACGAGTTGAGGGTTGTCCCATAGGTGAACCCGTTTCGGAGGCGCAGGTAGAGGTCTCCTTTGGCAAAAGAGAGTCCGAGCGAAGGTCCTAAGCTCCAGTAATTGCTCACATTAAGCTGCTCTACGTTGGTCCGTGTGTCCGTGATATACCCATTTTGATGATTATAATGCCCTCGGAATCCAACGTTAAGCGTTAGTAGAGGTGAGAGAAAGGGCATTGATCCCATCCCGAACATACCGACCGAAGCGTTGCCATCTACGTTGCGATAACTGATGTGCTGTTGGCCTGTTGTGTTGTCGTAACGCACTACGGAGGCGACACCATTGAGTTCGTAGTTGGCATTCATGAATAGGTTGATCGCAAGGCGAGAGTTGGGGTTGAAGCTCCGAAAGAACGAACGTACTTCGTGCCTTACGGTCGGCTTGAGTTGGCTATTCCCCTCTGTGATGCGTCTGAGGTCGGTTGGATCGACTGTTGGGATCATCATTGCCACTTGAGGCATTTCGCTCCGAGCTCGATAGTCCAGTCTCCAAGATGTTTGTTTGTCGGGTTGATAGTTCATGCGAGCGTTGGGGACGAGAAAGACCTGATCGTTTTTCCATGTTTGATCGAGGTATTGAGTCTGCATTTGGCTGAATTCCAACCCGAGACCGGCCGTAATATCAAACTCGGAAGTGCGGAACTGAAGGTTAATGGCACCTTGGTAGGCATTGAGCTTGTTGGTGAAGTGAGAGGAAAACTCCTCGTTGAGGATGCTGTACTTGCCTTCGTTGTCGGGGGTGAATACCTCACGATTGCCTTGGCGGTGGTTGCGTCTCCATTCGCCGAGGGCTTGAAGAAATAGTTTGGAAGAGAGCGGCTCTACATAGGAGAGGCGAATGGAGCCCGAGGTGGTGCGGTTATCGTCCGATAGCTTGAGGTTACGATCGTTGTTTTCTGCTCCTCCCGTAAAAGCAGCTTGATATTGTCCCTCGTCATTATTCCCATTGTATCCGCCACGGAGCCCAAGGCTTAGTACACGCCCCCTGCTATTGAGCTTTCGACTGATGTCCAGATTACCCCCGAGCCACAGCGAATGCTCGTCTGTTGTATATTGTGTTGTCGAACGACTGATCGGGTTGTTGGCATCCTCCCAAGTAGCGGTGGAGTTGCTTCCGATATCGTAGGTCTTATTCCACCAAAAAGAGGGACGGAGTACGGCCTCGGTGAGGGAGTCTATTTTATAGGTAAAGCGAAGTTGTGATCCCGCATTGTGCGAAAAAGAGCGGAGATCCTGATGCTCTTGCGAAAAGAGACTGGGGCTGCCCGAACGTAGCTCTTCGGTCATTTGATCGTTGAGGACTTGACGGTCGGTATAATTATATCGTCCGTTACCCTCCAGTTGTAGGTTGGGTAGGATACTCCAAGCAATATCGCCGGCAATCGAGGAGCCGGAGGCAACCCCTTTATCGGGGCGATCTCGGCGACGAAATCCTCCACCTCCGCTATCACTGTCCAGTTCGTCGCTGCCACGGTTGTTGGTATTGTTGCTCCCTGCAATGACAGTGATGCGATTTTCTCCCGAGAAGTTATTGATTGTTGCGTTGGCTTCGTAGCGGTTGTTCGTACCATACCCGGCAAATAAATTGCCAAAGAGTCCCTTTTTGTGCGAAGACTTAAAGGATAGATTGAGGACCGTCTCGTCGTCCCCATCGTTGAATCCGGTCATGCGCGAGGCATCGCTGGAGCGGTCCAGAAGCTCGAGTTTATCGATCACTTCCGCAGGGAGATTTTTGGTGGCAACCTTGGTATCGCCCGAAAAAAACTCTTTCCCCTCGACGAGGATCTTGTCTACACTTTTACCATTGATCGTAATATCTCCCGAGGCATTTACTTCTGCCCCCGGGATCCGTTTGATCAGATCTTCGAGTACGGCACCTTCTCCTACATGATAAGCATTGGCATTGAATACGACGGTATCTCCTTTGATGGTCATGTCTGAGGCTCTCGCCTCTATCGTCACGGTATTTAGGAGTTGGCTGTCCTCCTCCAATGTAATTTCGAGTGCGCCCGAGTGGGGGATCCTGATAGGACTCAAATAGTCCTTATAACCCACGTAGCTGACTCGCAGGGTATAGTTGCCTGCTGAGAGGTTGCGGAGTTGAAATTGTCCTGTGGCACTGCTGGTTGTCCCCGTGATCTGTTTGCCTTGTTCCGATAGCAATACGACATTAGCCCCTATGACTTCATCCTTATGGACGTCATGGATCGTCCCCGTAAGGTGATGCGTTTGGGCTTCTGCCCGAAGGAGGGTGGCAATGAATAGGAGGATGATTGTTATTGCAACGACGAAGTAACGCAAGTCGCCGATGGAGGTTTTGGTCGGGTTCATTATTCTCATTCTTTTCCTTTTTGTAAAACTACTTTTCCTGCTACTCTCTCCACCAAATGTGGCAATACTGAGGTAGGAATCTACAACCTAATCTGACTGCAAAATATCTCCGGGGTTTAATGATTTTGTGAATAGATAATTGGATTAACAGCCCTAGAATTGAATGGCTTTGACCCAAAAGAGATGCTCCGAGTGCGTTGCTCTTGCATTCCTTCTCATCTATTTTATTAGGTATTGTTTTCTTATCAAAAATGTTTCTATCTTTGCTATGAAAGGAAGCGGTTCGAGAGCATTTTGTAAATGAATTATTGCTGATTCCTTTCAGAGAAAGCACAAGCGAGTTTTTACTTAAGTAGAGAATTAAAAATAAACAGAATATTCACCGATGTGTATCATCGACCGTGAGGTTGTTGGTGCATATCACAAAACTGGATTAGGATGAAAGATGTCTACTTTGGAAGGCTTATATCAGCCGTACTCTTTCTCATTTCGGCTTTAGGCATGTCCCCGGATCAAGCTCAAGCGCAGAAGTTTGAGTTTACAACGGATAAGGCCATAGGTGAGAAAGTCACAATTAAAATTGGAGGAGGTGGCTCCGCCATGGTAACGGGGCTCAAGGACGTGTTCCTTTTGGAGGGAGACTGGGCGGCTCACGAATATGAGCTTACAGCCAATACCGTAAAGATCGAATACCAATCTAGTAATGATGTGCCCAACGTTATTGACGTGGCTAATAACCGGATCACCGATCTCTCCTTTAAGTTTTGGGGGATGGCATGTCCCAATATCTATTGCGATCGAAATAAAATACCCGCTGCAAAGATGGATGCCTTTATCAAGGGACTCCCTTATAAAAGTGGAACGAAACTCTTTGTCATAGCGGACTATGAGGGAGCTAATGAGCAGAATGTCTGTCTGAAATCTACTATTGATGCCGTGCAAGATAGAGGGTATAACATCCTCAAACGTACCTCGGCAACTGATGAGTCGGGTACGACTTATGCCGGTAGCGAAGCTGCAACATCGGGCGAATATGTCAAGATAACGACACGGTCTGATCCCGAAGGGTTGGTAAGCTTCCGCCTTATGGGTGATGGGGCCCCCGATCAGATCAAACCAGGTACCAAGGTTGATGTCTTTCTTGATGCCACTAACTATGAAACCATGAAACCCTATGCCCTTAAGTCTCTTAAGGCAGGGGATAAAGTTTTGGAAACAACAGAGGTGTATGGGACGGTCAAGGGCTCTTTTATTGCAGAAGGTGATACGGAGATTGTAGCCACCTATTACAAGCCGAAAAGTAAGATAACCGTGTCTGTAACCCCTCCTGATGCAGGTCGTTTGAAGGTCGAGGTTGATGGCGTCGAAGCTACGGGAGATGCGCTCCTTCAGATCGAAAAAGGAAAGAGTATTCGCCTTACCTGCCTTCCTAATGAGGGCTACTCTATTGATAAATTACTCGTTGATGGGCGTGATACCTACACTTCCGATAGCTACCCTACGAGCGACTTTAGCATGGAAGGAAAGGATATGAAGTGCGAGCTTTCGCTACTCGCCCCCGTTACGATTAAGGTCGAAGTTCCCGAAAATGTGGAGTCTTGGAGTGTTTCTGCTTACGATAAAGATGCGTATGGTTACAAAGTTGCTGATAAATCGATCCTCGACAAACTTAAAGCCAATACGAAGATCCTATTCAATTTTACGGTTAAGGAGGGATACAAAATTGATAAGGTGGTTGCCGCTAATGGCACTACGGAAGAGGAGATCGTTTACTCGAAATCCAGCTGGGATCCCAATGACTCCGGTTACAAACTTGTCGCAAAAGAAAATGTAACGATCAAAGTCCTTGTTTCAGAGATCAAGTATTACGGCATTACGATAGACACTCCCGAGGGTTCTCCCAAAATCGCTGTCTACGAAAACTCTTCGACAGGATACTATTGGCAGAGCAAGGAAATTACCGACCTCTCTCGGATACAAGGTGGTACTAAGGTGCGTATAGAGGTGCCTGCTGCTACTGAGGCGGGCATGATCGATACCTATACAATTGATAACAAGCCTCTCAGCTCATTCTCTCAGTTATATGATAATGGGGTGCAGAAGTATTGTGTTGAGTATGACGTTAATGCCCCCGTGGTGGTAAAGGCAACCTTTGTGCTGCCCAATAAAATCCAAGTAACTCAAAAGACGGGTAATGACAACAATTGTGCTACGATCACAATTTATGACAAGGTCAATAAGACGAACCTAAAAAATCTTGTGCGTCCGAATGGGGAAGTAGAGATCCAAGTTGAACCCTATTATGATTACAAAGTACTCCGTATCAGTGCTCTCAACAAAGAGGGAAAGGAAGTCATTCTTCCCATCAAAGAGGGGCGTCGGACAAATGATTACGGATATGAAGAGTCCTATTCGTATGCCGATTACAAGGTAACGGAGGCTGACAATCAGATTTATGTCTATGTTTTTTCAAAGGATGTGGCCATGCACTCAATCCGTGTAGAAGGTATTGATGCCGAAGCAGCTGCCGCAGGGGCCAAGGTTGAAATCTCTACTGAACCTTTTGAAGAGGCTAAGTATCCCAAGGGAGTTTCGGTTAAGGCTTTTGTGACTTGCCCCGAAGGCTATACATTCTCTTCTCTAACGGCCAACGAGGGTATTGAGCTTATTCCCATGGAAAAGTCTCCATTGGAGTTTGCCCTTGTGGTTAAAAGTGATGTTGTTTTGACGGCAACCTTTGTAAAGGAGGTCAAGAAGTACACCGTAACGGTAGCCGACATTGAAGCAGGAGCTAAGGCTGCAGGTTGTGCCGTAGCACTCACACCCGAGTCCGATGCCGATGGCAAGTATGCAGAGGGTACGGTTGTAACAGCCACTATTACACCTGCTACCGGATACAAGTTCGTTGAACTCAAGGCAACGGCAGGCGCGACGCTCACGAAGAAGAGCGACCTGGTTTATACTTTTGAAGTCCATGGTGATGTTGTTTTGACGGCAACCTTTGCAAAGGAGATCAAGAAGTACACCGTAACGATAGCAGACATTGAAGCAGGAGCTAAGGCTGCAGGTTGTGCCGTAGCACTCACACCCGAGTCCGATGCCGATGGCAAGTATGCAGAGGGTACACATATGACCATAACAGTAACCATGGGTAAGGGGTATCTACTAGATGGTGTTGTCGTATCGGATGGCTCTAATCTTACGGAACGGACGGAGAAGGTCTTTACATTCGATCTAAAGGGTGATGTCACGATTACTGCAACATTCAAAAAGGATACTGCTGTAGAGTCTTTGGAAGCTTCGTCTGTTGTCCTTTATCCTAACCCTGCTGCCGACTACGTTAATTTGGATGGAGCCGAGGCTTTTGCTCTCGTACAGCTATTCGCTTTAGACGGTGTGGAGGTAAAACGCACCACTACGGATGCCACAGGGCGTGCTCAACTTTCATTGGAAGGAGTGGTTGCAGGTGAATATCTTGTTAAAAGCGGATCAGTAGTATATCGCTTGTTAGTTCAAAAATAAAACATAGACAATACCGATTGAGTAGGGGCGATACGATAAGCCCTTAGTGTGAAGTTGAAGGAGGGAGAGGGCTCAAAAATAAAAGGAACACTCTCCCTCCTCTTTATTTAGAAGTCTCATTAGATTTTTTCGGAGGTGTTGTTTGTTTCAAACTTTTTCTTACCTTTGCGGACGCTTTCCCTCTACCAGTATAGATTTGGGATGAAAGCCCAGATGGCGGAATTGGTAGACGCGTTGGTCTCAAACACCAATGGGGTAACACTCGTGCCGGTTCGATCCCGGCTCTGGGCACTAGAGGTAAGGCAAAGATAAGAGATGAGAGGAATTGCTGGGTGCAGTGGTTCCTCTCTTTTTCGTTTCTACGCACTCTTTTCAGGATAAAAAGTGATTTTGCCACATTATTACACTGATTTTGTGCTTGAGTAGTGCCGTATATTGAGGGGTAACTATTATCTTTGTGGTCGTATCAAGGAGAGGAGTTCTCTTCTTGTCTTGGAGGGGCGAGTGTTACGTGCCACACGCTTCTCTCCATAAATATGCTAGTAAATACAAATTATAAGGATACGTAAAAGTATGAATATCCCTGCACAATTGAAGTACACCACCGATCACGAGTGGGTTCGCCTCGAAGGCGATACAGCATTTATTGGTATCACGGATTACGCTCAAGGCGAATTGGGCGAAATCGTTTATGTAGATGTGCCTACTGAAGGCGAAACCGTAGCTGCTGGAGATGTTTTTGGCTCTATCGAAGCCGTTAAGACTGTAGCTGACCTCTTGATGCCTATCGAGGGTGAAGTGATAGAGCTTAACGCCACGCTCGAAGATCAGCCTGAGCTCGTTAATAATGATCCTTACGGCGAAGGTTGGATTGTTAAGGTAAAGGTGGCAGATGTTGCTGCTGTTGGGACTCTCATGGATGCTGCTGCTTATACTTCGTTCTTGGGGTAATTTCTTTGTAGAATCGAAGTATTTGATCTTAAAGGCAGAGTAAAACGCTTTTGTTTGCAGAGCCTTAGTCTTCCGTTGAGAGAGGTAGGCATTTCGCAAAAGCGTTTTTATTGTTGTTACAACAGTACGAAGGGTGTATCAAGAGGTCTCTTTTGATTCGCCCTTCGTTGTATATATTCCTTATTTAGGAGAGGATTATAGATCATAAAAAGTAGATACATATGACACCACTTGTAAGCATTATTATGGGCAGTACCTCCGATCTTCCCGTGATGGAAAAGGCTGCACTCCAATTGGACCAACTTGAGATCCCTTTTGAGATATTGGCCCTATCGGCTCACCGGACCCCTGATGAGGTGGCACAGTTTGCTCGTGAAGCCGAGGGGCGGGGCGTTCGTGTGATTATCGCAGGAGCCGGGATGGCAGCACATCTTTGTGGCGTTGTAGCTTCGATGACCCCTTTACCCGTTATCGGCGTTCCCATTAAGGCAACGCTGGAGGGTATGGATGCGCTCCTTGCTATTGTACAAATGCCTCCGGGTATTCCTGTGGCGACAGTCGGTATCAATGCAGCACAAAATGCAGCACTCCTTGCAGCTCAAATGCTCTCTTTGGGAGATACTTCTCTCATGGAACGCCTTAAAGTATTCAAGGAGGGACTCAAGACCAAAGTTGTGCGGGCTAATGCTGATCTCGCAGAGGTCAAATATAAGTTTAAGGTCAATTGATATTGATTCATCTAGTGGGCTGGAGAGAGAGCTTTGATATGCTCTTTCTTTGGCCTTTTTGCTTTTGCAACGTGGATTAGTGAGTCGTTTTCTTATACTCTTTTAGTAATGCCTTGATCTCAAATAAGTAGCGATCCGATGACTATGTTCGATCAACATCCCAATCCTATGCTTCACGATCCCCTCAATTATAGTCGACGTCGTACGACTTCCGTTAGTATCGGTTCTGTCCCCCTAGGTTCTTCATACCCTTTACGCATACAGACGATGGCCAATGTGTCGACCCTTGACGTTACAGCCGGTATAGCTCAGACGAAGCGAGCTGTAGAGGCTGGGGCAGACTATATGCGGTTCACAGCCCAAGGCGTTCGTGAGGCCTCTTGTTTGCAACAGATACGAGCGGGGTTGGATGCAGAGGGGTATACCATTCCTCTTGTTGCGGATATTCATTTTAATCCTCAGGCGGCGTACGAGGCTCTGAAGCATGTGGAAAAAGTGCGCATCAATCCCGGGAATTTTGCGGATCGTCGGGGCGAATGGGCTGATAGTCCGTTGAGCGATGCCGATTTTGCTCTAGGAGCGGAACGTGTACAACGTTTATTTGGCGATTTTTTGATTGAGGCGAAAAAACAGGGTAGGGTCGTGCGCCTGGGGATCAATCACGGATCTTTGAGTGAACGGATGCTTCGTCGCTATGGCGATACTCCCGAGGGCATGGTGGAGAGTTGCATGGAATATCTTCGTGTAGCACGGAACCTGGATTTCGATAATATCGTTATTTCGATGAAAAGTTCCCATGTGCAGGTAATGACCGAGGCTGTCAGGCTTTTGGTTGATCGGATGGAGCAGTTAGGCTTTCGCTATCCATTGCATATTGGAGTGACTGAAGCCGGGGAGGGCGAAGATGGTCGCATTAAAAGTGCTGTGGGGATTGGTTCCCTTCTGATCGATGGCATTGGCGACACTTTACGCGTCTCTTTAAGCGAAGCTCCTGAGGCAGAATTACCCGTAGCACGTCTCTTGGTTCGGCATATTGAGCAACGATCTCAAAGCCCATATCTCGATTCTTGGAAAAATTGTTCATATCAACCTCATATGTTGCCTCGTACCAACTCCCGATTGGTGGTCGGTTGTTACGGTGCTACTTCTGTACCCTCGGTTTTTGTTGTTGGAGATCGGGTGGAGGAGTGCTCGGTTGCGATAAAGTCAAGCGATTGTGTTGTTGCTCGGCGGGAGGCTTTGCGAATAGAGGGTATTTCTCCATTGTTTATAGATGTACAAGAACTAACCCCTGAGGTTGCTCGGCATTTGGCTTCTTTGCCTCAGGCTCAACTTCTTATTTTGGAGGCCTCCGGATCAAATCGTGTAGGGCTGTGGCGTCGGGCAATTTCCCTACTAGCCTCATATCATGTCACGATGCCTGTGGTTTTGGATGCTGTTTTTTCTTCGGAAGAGACCTTCGAGGAGGTACAAATAGCCGCTTCGGTAGATCTCGGTACATTGCTCTTGGAAGGTGTTGGTTCAGTTGTGATGTTAGAGGCTCCACACCTTGCAGCCGCTTCGTTGCGGGCTTTGGCTTTAGGAATCTTGCAGGCGACCCGTTTACGTTTTTCTCATACCGAATATATCAGTTGTCCGGGCTGTGGACGTACTTTGTATAATTTGGAGCAAACCATCGCTCGTATCAAGCAGGCGACAAGCCACCTGTCCAATCTGAAAATAGGCATTATGGGATGTATTGTCAATGGACCGGGGGAGATGGCAGATGCCGATTATGGTTATGTGGGGGGAGCTCCTCACAAGATAGATCTCTACAAAGGGCAAAAATGTATCCGTAGAGGAATTGCAGAAGAGGAGGCTGTGGATGCCCTTATTGCCCTCATTAAGGAGTATGGTGACTGGCAGGATGCTCCCGAAACGTTTGAGGTTAATTTGTAGGAAAATAAGTACCTTCGCACAAGAGTATAAGCGAGAGAAGCGATGTTTGGCTTCTCTATGTGCCCCATACTGAAAGTGTATCTATGGAGATAGCCATCATCAATAAATCGAATAACCCTTTGCCTCATTATGCAACTTCTCTTTCGGCAGGGATGGATATTTGCGCCTATCTTCCAGATCCAATTCGCTTAGCTCCCGGCGAGCGATGCTTAATCCCGACAGGGCTTTTCCTCGAATTACCTGAAGGGTATGAGGCTCAAATCAGACCTCGTAGCGGTTGGGCTTTGAAGTCTGGCATTACCATCCTTAATTCCCCGGGGACAATAGATGCCGATTATCGGGGAGAAGTAGGCATTATCCTCATCAATATGGGGCAAGAAGCTGTTACTATTGCATCGGGTGATCGCATTGCACAGATGGTTATTGCTCGTTATGAATCTATTACATGGAGAGAGACCTCCTCGCTTTCGGATACCCAACGAGGTGCCGGCGGTTTTGGGCATACGGGAGTGAATCAACCCAAGTAACTAGTGCCATGGATACCTTGTTTATGCGACGTTTGGGACTTCTGATTGCACTCTTCCTCCTTCCCTTTTTGTCAACTGCTCAGGAGGTTAGGTCTTCCCATACCCTGTCAGAACGACTTTTTGCCGAGGGCACGATCGCTCTTCTTACCGAGAAGCCCTTGTTAGCTTACTACCAATTGATGGCTTCGTATCGCCTATCTCCATCGGGGGCCACAGCGTTTGCATTAGGAAATCTCCTACGTTCCGTTTCTTCGGAGCAGGCTGCTGAGTGGTATCAAAAAGCTTTTGAGGCAGACCCTTCTCAGGATGAGTATGCGTTTCAATATGGATATGCCTTGGCTAATCAAGGGAATACTGATAAATTGGTGCACATGATTGATGAGCATATGAAGCTCTCTCCGAGTGATACGCGCAATCAACTTTTGGTTTTAGGTGTGCTCTTGGAGCAGCAGAAGTACGACCTCGTTTCCAAACGGTTGCCTTCTCTGTTGGAAAATGCCAAGGGAACTCCTTTTTATCCCAACGCCCTACAAATGGCTCAGCAGGTGGCTTTTGATACTAACGATGTTGCCACTATGAGTCGTTATGTAGATGCAGCTCTAGAATATCATGGACAGTCTCTTAATGATCTTGCCTCATTGCTACTCCAACTTAAGGATAATCTGAGTGCCGAAGTGGCCTATCAAGCCCTCCAAAAGGTGGAGCCGGCACAGCGCCGATCGAGTATTATCAGTTATGTTGAAGGCTCCATCTTGTTGGCTCTTGAGCGTTACGATGAGATATTCCCGATATTGACACGTTTGGAAAAGTCGAGAGACTTAGAACCTGCGATTATCCAAGAAATGTTCCAAGACTTCCTCTCTAAGTTTTCGGATCGCCAGCTGGATCTCTCTCCTTTTCTTCCCATTTATCAGAATTTTGTTAAGCGAAATCCCCTTCAGTTTACCGCACAATTAAACCTTCAGAGTATCTATTATATGTTGGGGTTTCGCAAAGAGCGTCGGGCTCAGTTATTGCGTATGACAGAGCTTTTCCCTACCGGTCATCCCGAGTTGTGGCATGAGTTGTTGCAGGATAATTTGGTAGAAGGAGAGCATCAGGAGCTGTATGAGTTATTCCCCCGTGCTATTAAGCAGTATCCCCAAGCAGGCAGTCTCTATTTGATTAAGAGTTTAGCTGAGGAGACTTCCGGCAATCTTGAGGCAGCCGAAAAGACTGTTTGGGAGGGTATTGCCCAAGCGGATGCTGCCAATACTAATGAGCTAAGTGACTTATATGGGCAGGCTGGGGATCTCGCAAATGCTCTGAAGAAAATCGAAAAGGCGATACTTGCATATGAACAAGCCATAACCCTTAACGATCGGAATGCTACGGCACTCAACAACTATGCCTACTTCCTTATAACGGAGATGAATCCTCCTCTTGTGGATAAGGCCGTGGGATTAGCCTCTCGAGCTGTTGCGATAAAACCGAACGACTTCCGTCTCTTTGATACCTATGGACTTGCCCTTGCCGCTCAAAAAAACTATGTGCAGGCGGAGATCTATATGCGTCAAGCCATAGAACTCGCCGAGTCGAGTTTGAAGGAGGATCCTACGAGCGTAACAGGAGAGTCCCTCGCCAATTATTATCTACATTACGCAGGAGTTCAAGAGGATTTGGGTAATTTGCAAGTAAGTATCACTTATCTTACGAAGATGAAGCAGTGGATCAAAGAGCCTTGGGTGGATGATTTGATCACTCGCCTAACCCTGCGCCTAAAACAACAGAAATAATCTTGATATGAAGCAGATGCGTTCGTTTTTTTCCCTTTTTCTCGGAATATTGATTTTTTCTGCTTGCTCCGTACGTAAGCAACGAACAGCTGATGAGGGGGCACACGTGATAATGCCAAAAAGTGAGACGTTCGCCATGCCCATTGTGGCATCTTGGAAAATTAGCGCTGACCTTACAGCCCTCTATCAAGGATCCTCTATGTCGCTTAGTGCGGATGTGTCGTTAGTCGTTGGACAAGGGATTTACGCATCATTACGACCCTTTGTCTTGTACGAGCTGGCCCGGGTTTACCTGCTACCGAATGAAGTAGTGGTTATTGATAAGCATAATGGTGCGTATGTACGGGTGACTTATGAGCAACTGAATGCTTCTCTGCGTCATAAACTTCCGATTAGGCTATCCTATGCGATGTTAGAGGGGCTTTTGCTCGGCTATGTACCTCAAGATCTTCAGATGGAGAAGGGATCAAGTACACAGCAGTACGTAGCTACATTACCTCAGAGTGCTATCCAATTGAATTACATGATGGGGAACAATCTTCGTCCTACACAGCTAGAAAGTGCTCCTGCACACGAGGGGTATGTACTACGAGCTTCGTATGGACAATACACTACTCCGGAGGAGGGAGCATTCCCCCGAAGTAGTTCATATCAACTGTTTAGTGGAGGTAAAAAAGAGTTTTCAATAGAGGTTCAAGGTCGATCGTATGCACGAAGTGAGCGAGTTCGCCAGCAACTGGAGGTTGTTATCCCATCAAGGTATAAAGCTATTTCGTTGGAGAATTTATTTCAGTAGAGAGTTTATGCAGTATCGTTATATCGTTATTCTTCTTATGTTGTCCATGTTCCCTTACTTGGGTATGGCACAACAAAAATCAAAAAAAGTACAGCGACTAGAACAGCAACGCAAGGAGGTCATCAAGGCCATTGAGAAGACCGAGGCGGAGCTTAATCGTGTCAAACAAGACAAAAATAAGAAGCAACAAGAGGCCTCTCTACTCAAGAAGAAAGTAGCTCAACGGCAAGAATTGGTTTTGGCATTGGATGCTGAGATCAAGGGTTTGGACGGAGATATTGATTCGTTGGCACGGCAAGAAACCTCTTTGAAGTCCGAGGAAAATCTGAGGAAGGCTGCCTATGAGCGGTCCGTTTTAGCCCTGCAACGACGTAAAAATAGCACAGATCGAATGCTTTTTGTGCTCTCTGCCAAGGCTTTCGATGAGGCTATTCGTCGTATGAAGTTCGTGTCGCAGTATGCCAATGCACATAAGCGGGCAGCAACAGCCCTGCGCGAGACTCGCATCGCCCTAGAGCACACTCGCCAATCTATTGAGGTTAATAGGCAGAGTAAGTCACAGCTACTTGTTGAGCGTGAACGGGAGAAGGCTCAGCTTGAGAAAGAGCGTAAACAGCGAGCCGGGGAGGTGGTACAACTCCAAGGCCAGGAGAAAAACTTGCAACAACAACGTGCAAAGCAACAGCAACAGGTCGCTGCTCTTAATCGTAAGATCGAGCAACAAATTGCAGCCGAAATCGCTGAGGCTGAGCGTAAAGCTCGTGAAGAAGAGGAGCGTCGTAAGCGTGCTGCTACGGGCAATAAAGAGGGAGGAACATCAACTGAAGTACCGGCTAAGGAGGAGCGTAAGGCGGCTACGAAGGGGGGGTATCCGATGACTGCCGAAGAGCGACGCCTAGGTGGTAGCTTTGCTCAGAATAAAGGGAATCTACCTGCTCCCGTCAATAATAACTATCGTATCGTGGGGACTTTTGGGGTACAGCAACACAACGAACTTAGTCGCATCCAAACCAATAATAACGGAATTGACTTAGAAGTGCCACAAGGTACTAGTGCCCGTGCCGTCTTTGAGGGTAAGGTGACCAGTGTCTTCGTGATAGAGGGTAATAAAGCTGCCATAATTATTCGTCATGGTAACTATCTGACCGTTTACTCCAACATTACGGGAGTGACCGTTCGTAAGGGGCAGCAAGTTAAGGCACACCAAGTTTTGGGAAAAGTAGCCATTGATAGTTTTAGCAATAAGGCAATCTTGAACTTCCAAGTATGGCATGAACGCACCAAACAGAATCCCCAAGCATGGATACGATAGTCTTTAGTCATACAGACCAAGGGGAGTTCTTTTGTACTTCTCCTCAACGGCTTCCTTCGCAAATGGTGGCCACTATTGGAGTCTTTGATGGGGTACATGGAGGGCATCGCTACCTGATTGATCAACTAAAGGTGGAGGCTCGGAGATTGGCATTGCCTGCGGCGGTTATCACATTTGATGTACCCCCGGTTTCAGTGGTTCGTCCCAATCATCCTTTTGAGAAGTTGAATAGCAATGCCGAGAGAGCCTATTTGCTTGCAAATGCAGGGGTTGATCTATTGATCCTTTTACCGTTTGATTTGCATTTAGCCTCCCTTACGGCTGAGGAATTTTTCGATCAGATTATAACTAAAAGCCTACACGTTCATACACTTTTAATGGGGTATGATCATCATTTTGGAAGACCTCCTAAAAATGGAGCTTCCCGACCTGATTATACAGAGATCGGCAAGATGCATCGTGTACACGTGCTTCCACAAGCACCTCTGTTTGACGAAGAGGAAGGGTTGCCATATAGCTCCAGCCGTATTCGTAAATTGTTGCGTGCGGACAAGTTGCCTCTAGCCAATCGTCTTTTGGGGTATAACTATACTTTTATTGGGGAGGTTGTTGATGGTTTGAGAATCGGACGAACGTTGGGCTTTCCGACGGCAAATATCCGCCTTGACGATCCCCATAAATTGATTCCTCCCCTTGGCGTTTATGCCGTTTGGATCTATCTCGATACCCAGCGCTATGGAGGGATGCTTTATATAGGCAATCGTCCTACTATTGCTGAGGGGCTTGAGCGGACTATTGAAGTAAATCTCTTTGATTTTAAGGGAGATCTTTATAACAAATCCATTCGGGTAGAATTGGTGGCCCACACTCGTGGAGAGGCTCGATTTGAGTCATACGAAGCACTAGCCCGGGCATTACAGCAAGATGCCGAGGTGACTCGAAAGATTTTAGCTACAGCCTTGTAATTTTTAGTTACACTTAAAAGTCGTACTTTTGCGGTCGAATCCTCCTTCTTCGAGTGCTATTTCGTTGGCCTCCGGATGAGGGTTCTTTGTGTACTGATGAGTTTTAATTTGCCATTAAGCCCCAGCAAGAGGCTATGTGGTATTAAGATACGGATATATGAATATCTCCTATAAGTGGCTCTGTGATTATCTGCCAGAGATAGCAGATTGGAATGCTCAAAAAGTAGCTGATGCTCTCACCTCTATTGGCTTAGAGACGGGGAGTGTGGAAAAAGTTGATAGCATTAGAGGTGGGCTTGAAGGTCTTGTCGTAGGACGTGTTGAGACCTGCGTTTTGCATCCCAATTCGGATCATTTGCATTGTACGACCGTGAATGTGGGTGCTGAAGAACCTCTTAAAATTGTCTGTGGAGCTCCCAATGTTGCAGAAGGACAGCATGTGATCGTTGCCACCATCGGTACGACGCTATATAATGGTGATGAAAGTTTTGTGATCAAAAAGTCCAAGTTACGTGGAGAGGAGAGTTTCGGTATGATCTGTTCGGAGGTGGAGATCGGAGTCGGTACTGATGCCAGTGGTATCATGGTGCTCCCTGATACGGCCGTCGTGGGTATGTCTGCCGCGCAGTACTTCGGACTAGAAAGCGACTATTGCCTGGAGGTTGATATTACTCCAAATCGCATTGATGCTACTTCTCACTTCGGGGTAGCTCGAGATCTAGCTGCCTATTTGACTCAACATGGTAGGCCTGCAGTTGCAAAACTGGTGCCCACGGAGCGAATCGTTACAGGGCAAGAAAATAAAAACTCCATCGCTGTATCTATTGAAGTTGCTCCTGAGGAGTGTCCTCGATATCAAGGTGTGACCCTAGAGGGTTTGATCAATGGAGAGAGTCCGAAGTGGCTGCGTGATCGTTTGGAGACCATTGGCGTCCGTTCCATCAATTTGCTCGTTGATATTTCAAACTTCGTATTGCATGAAGTGGGGCAACCCTTACACTTTTTTGATGCAGATAAGATCGCTGGGCAGCAGATTCGTGTTGAAAAATTGCCTGAAGGTACTCTCTTTACGACACTCGACGGTGTGGAACGCAAACTCAATGGTCGAGAGTTGATGATCTGCGATGCTTCTCACAATCCTTTGTGTATGGCAGGGATCTTCGGTGGAGCCGGAAGTGGTGTGACCGAAGCGACAACTCGCATATTCATCGAGAGTGCGAACTTCAATAGTACCAGCGTGCGTAAGGCTGCTCGTAGCCATGCTCTCAATACGGATAGCTCTTTTAGATTTGAACGTGGACTTGATCCCGAGGCAACCTCTTACGCTTTGCGTCGTGCCGTCGCCCTATTGCAGGAACTTGCAGGAGGGCACGTTGTGGGTGAGGTAATTGATTGCCTCCAGATGCCTTTGGAGCATCCTATGTGTACTTTGCGTCGTGCAAAATTGTTCCAAACCATAGGAGCCACAATCTCTGATGAGGAGGTGGTGCGCATCCTCCGGTCTCTAGACATTTGCGTGAGTGAGGAGTGGCCCGATGGTTGGTTGCTTTCGCTGCCTGTATACCGTACCGATGTGCGTCGCGAAATTGACGTGATTGAAGAGGTTTTGCGTATCTATGGCTACAATGAGATTCCTCTCAAGGGATACATTCAAGCGAATCTAGCCACCCGAAGCAATGTAGACAAAGATTATAAAACCGAACTTCTCGTAAGTGAACAGCTCGTAGGAAGTGGCTACCAAGAGATTCTATCTAATTCCCTTACTGCTGAGAAGTATTATGCCGATCTAGGGACGTACCCTGTCGATCAGTTGGTGCATTTGCTTAATCCGTTGAGTCAGGAGTTAGGCGTCTTAAGGGAAACTTTGTTATTTGGAGGACTTGAAGCTGTTGCAAGAAATTTCAATAATCGTCAGCAGAGTTGTGCTTTCTTTGAATGGGGTAATTGCTACCGTCATAGGGGCGTGGAGCACGATAGAGAGTCTTTTTCTGCACCATTAGCCCCCTATTCGGAGCGAGCCATGCTTGGTTTGTGGCTGTCGGGTACTCGTGGTGGAGGTAACTGGCTTATGCCTAAAGAGCACCCTCTTGATGTTTATCAGCTTAAAGCCGATGTGGAAAATATCTTGACTCGTTTGAATATTCCTCTATCTGGGTTGAATTTGGAATTGGGAAGCAATGATATATTCTCCGATTATATCGCTTATCAGACACCGAAGAAGAATGGGAAAACACTGGTTTGGATGGGAGTACTTCGCACAGAGATCGTTCGCCGATTTGATATAGAAGTCCCTGTCTATTACGCTGAATTCGATAGATCCTTGCTGATGGATGCCGGACGTGAACATCCGCTCCTTGCTCAGGAGATTATAAAATATCCTGTTGTTAAGCGGGACTTTGCCCTACTGCTCAATAATGAGATTACTTTTGCTCAGGTAGAAGTTGTGGCTCGTCGGGCAGAGCAGAAGCTGTTACGTCGGGTCGAGCTCTTCGATGTGTATGCAGGCAAAAACTTACCAGCCGGCAAAAAAAGTTACGCTGTCAGCTTCTATTTGCAAGATGCCGATGCAACACTTACGGATAAACAGATTGATAAATCCATGCAACGCATTCGTATGCTTTTAGAAAAAGAGCTGGGAGCCGAGCTGCGTTGAGCTGTATTTCTTGGACAATAAATATTACTAATCGCACAAATCATAGATATGGGAAGAGCATTTGAATATCGCAAAGCACGAAAGATGAAGCGTTGGGGCAATATGGCTCGCGTCTTTACAAAACTGGGGAAGGAGATCACCATGGCCGTAAAAAGCGGTGGACCGGATCCTGATACCAACCCTCGCCTCCGCGTTTTGATGCAGACGGCGAAAAAGGAAAATATGCCCAAGGAAAATGTAGAACGGGCTATAAAGAAAGCTACCGACAAGGACTTTACAGACTACAAAGAGATGAACTACGAAGGGTATGGGCCTGGTGGTATTGCTATCTTCGTAGAGACGGCTACCGATAATACCACACGTACGGTTGCCAATGTGCGTAGTTATTTCAATAAGCATGGTGGTAGCCTTGGTACTACTGGTAGTTTGGAATTCCTTTTCGACCACAAATGTGTGTTTCATCTTGTGGCAAAAGAGGGTATTGATTTGGAAGAATTTGCTCTCGAACTTATTGATTATGGAGTAGAAGATGAGATCGAAGAGGAGGATGGCGAGTTGGTCGTTTATGGTGAATTTGCTCAAAATTCAGCCCTCCAAAGCTATTTAGAGGAGGCTGGTTTCGAGATCTCTTCTGTTGAATTTGTGCGCATCCCCAACGATTACAGAGATGTAACGCCCGAAGATGCAGAAAAGATCAATAAGTTAATAGAGAAGCTTGAAGAGGACGAGGATGTGCAAAACGTCTTTACCAATATGCGTGAATCCGAGTAATCATCCCACCTTTAGCTAGATGCTCTAAGGGGAGCATTTCAAGTCTCCAATGGGGGATTATTCCTGATGGACTTGGATTGCTCTCTTTTTTTGACTCAAAGACTATGAAACTTTTCAAGAACATATTTGGCAAATCAGCGCGACCCTTGCATGAGGAGGAGTCTCCCGAGAGAGGGGCTCGTGTAGAACAGGTGGAGCGGGATGCAGATACTCTCAAATTTGATGCACTCCGTGCAAGCAAAATGGGGCAGTATTCTTTTGCCCTTAAAGCTTTTGCGAAGGCTCTAGAGCTTCGTCCCGAGTTTGAAACACGTTATTACTTAGTCGAGACCTTGATGAAGATTGGAGCCGTTCATCAGGCATTGAGTCATTTGAACTTGCTTGTCGATGAGGTGCCTGAGCATGTATCTACACGCATCTACCGAGCACAAGCCTTTTATCGTGAAGAGCAATATGATCGAGCTATTGAGGATCTTCAAAAGGCCCTTTCGTACACTGAAGATGAGAAGGAGATGGCTCTTTTACATCGTTTGCTCTCCGCTAATTACTCAGCTTTGGGAGAATGGCAAATGGCTATTTCGGAGGCTAACTTGGCCATTGAGGGGCACGACGAAGAACCCATAGCATCACTCTATAAAATGAAGTCTTTGGTCGCCTTACAGCGATGGGACGAAGCAATCTCTTTTTTATCCGAAGCTGTTCAAAATTTCCCTGAAGAGGAACGTTTCCATCTCTACGAAGCAGAAATCTTCATCGCTCGAGGTGATCTCGAAACGGCTGAAAGGGCCTATCATGTAGCCTTGGAAAAAGATCCATTTAACGAAGATGCTTGTTGTGGATTGGCTCGTATTGCAGAACTTTCTTCGGACTTACCTCGGGCTATTGAGCTATTGCAAACTTCGCTTGAAGAGGGAATTGTTGGAAAAAATATCTTGGTACTGTTGATCCAACTCCTGGAAAAGACCGGTCTAAATGCCGATGTTGAATCCTATCGCAAGCAACTAGAGGAACTGAATAAAGTTGAGACGCAACAAAATAGCGACTTTGAGTACATTTTCGATAGCAGTGTTTACGGAGATATCTTTGGGAGTTTGGCCCGATGAGCAAGAAGTTTTATGTTGTTTGGGTGGGTAAAACTCCCGGGGTTTATGACTCCTGGAGCGAGTGTAAAGAGCAAGTCGAGGGGGTCCCTGGGGCTAAATATAAATCCTTCCCCTCGGAGGTAGAGGCGCAGCGTGCTTATGCAGGGTCTCCTTTATCCGCTTCTCTGCGACCGACATTGGAGGGGAATACCGTTGATGGTACCGCCCCTATTTTCCCTAGTATTGCTGTGGATGGAGCCTCTTCGGGTAATCCCGGGATGTGTGAATATCGGGGTGTCAATGCCAATTCACATGAAGTAATTTTCGCTTCTGAGAAGTTTTTTGGGACAAACAATATCGCAGAATTCCTTGCTATAGTGCATGCCATGGCACTTTGTCGGCAGCAGTCGCTGACACTTCCCATATATAGCGATAGCAAAACGGCAATGGCTTGGGTACGCAATGGTAGATGCAAGACCACTCTAGAGGTGAGTGAGAAGAGTGCTTATGCTCTTGATTTGATTCGGAGGGCAGAGCAGTGGTTGGCTGCCAATCCTAGAGAAGTGCGCGTGCCTCTGCTCAAATGGAAAACAGAGCTTTGGGGTGAGATTCCTGCGGATTATGGACGAAAGTAACCAAGTGTGGGGGCGATTATTTCTCTTTAATTGTGGAAATGAGGCAGCTCTCATTCATCAAGATCGAGCCGGTTATACCCCTCGATCCGTGGTACGGCAAATGCGTCGGGATTTGGCTTACTTATCTGCATGGCTCTCGGATTCGCCTGAGACAGATTTTGTTTATTTGCCATTAGATGCTCCAGAGGGCGAGGTTTCTTGCCCTTTTTTACTGCCCCGACCTCTCAGACTCTCTAGTAAAATCGAATCTTTACCTTCGCTCCATCTTGATTTGTGGGGGCCTGAACCGACACTTCGTCCCCTCTTTGAGCAACTTCGTACAGCCTATTCCGAGGTGTATGTTTCTCCCTATTGGACACAGCCATTTCCTCTTTTTCTTTTTGATCGAAGTCTTTCACACGACTTTTTACAATGGATTAACTTTAATCCGGATCAGATACCACGCCTCTGCCGTTCGGTGGAGGAGTTGGATACTGTTTGCAGGGGAGGCTTGCAAGGAGAGTGGTTGTCCAAATTGCCTTTTTCCTCTTCGGGGCGAGGTATTTTGCCCTATGAGTTTCCCTTATCTCCCCATCAGAGGGAAACATTGAAGCGTCAATTGTATAGAAATGGAATGATCTCGCTAGAGCCCCGTTTGGATAAATTGGCGGACTGGGCCTCTGAATTCATGATCGAAGCGGATGGGAGTGTTCGCTTTGTTGGTTTGTCTCATTTTGAGACGGAGGGCTTTCGGTACCTATACAATAAGGTGTGTCAGCCGAGTTTGCTCTGGACAAAACTTGCCGAGGAAGTGGGAACGGATTATTTGCAAGAGGTTATTGATCGGCAACTTCAGTTTTTGTGCAATCGAATAGCACCTTACTATCGAGGGGCTGTTGGGGTGGATATGATTACATATAGAGAAGGGGAGAATATACGCCTACACCCTGCTATCGAGATCAATGTACGTACGACGATGGGATTTCTAGCACATCAGTTGTATGCCCGTGTGGGTGCTCCCAATCTTTTTTACCATTTTGAGATAAAATCTTTTTCGCATAAAGGGGATGCCAAGCAGTGGATACATGGGCTTGAGAAGGCGAATCCGTCCTGTTGGAATAAAGATAACCAACTCATATCAGGTACTTTAGTATTGCATCCCGTGGATGATCAGAGTTTGTTTGTCGCCGTGCTCTCTTGTCAGTGATGGAAATAACCTATTTAATTGCTGGGCAGAAGTTTGAGGATTCTTGGGCAGAGACTTTTTTGTCGTTGGGCAAAAATTTCTTCTTTCTTGGGCAATACTTTTCTAGGTTCGTATTTGTTTCTTACCTTTGTGAGCCGAATAGGTGGAAAATAACGAAGAATAAAAATATAGTACATATATGGCTACATTACAGAAGATTCGTAACCGGGCCGGCCTCTTGATTGTTGTTATCGGGGTGGCTCTTCTTGCGTTTATCATTGGAGATGGTCTTCGCTCCGGTGGTACGCTCTTCCAAATGAGTAACAACTATGCCCTCAAAATTGATGGCGAAAAGATCAAAGCAGAAGACTATCACCAACGTTTGCAAGAGTTGCAGGAGGCTTCGGAGGCCAATGGCAATCATTTGTCCGATGAGCAGCGTATGCAGCTTAATAATCAACTTGCCGAGGAATACATTCAAAGTATTGCTTTGGAAAAAGAGGCTGATGCGCTTGGTATTGAGGTAACTCCCGAGGAGCTTCTCGCTCTTGTTTTGGGAGATGGCGTTGCTCCTGCTCCACAAGCACAGCAATTTATCTCTCAGATGGGGATTAATCCCAATGATCGCAATGCGGTACAATCATTTTTGGAACAAATTACAGACAACCAGATTGCTCAACTCCCTGCAGAGCAACAAGGTCAGCTGCGTATGATCAAGAATAGTTGGGATGCTCTCCTTCGTTCACTTCGTAACGAACGGATAAGCTCCAAGTTCAATGCGATCATGACTCGTAGTTATGCTATCAACAAGGTGGATGCGCAGTTCCTCTCTGAAACACCCTCTCGTGATGTGGCTGTGGTACGTACACCCAGCACTCTCTTGACCGATACGACGGTGCGTGCTACCGATGAGGAGGTTCGCGCCTACTACGACAAGCATCCTCGAATGTTCGAGCAAAAATATCCTTTTACTCGTGTCGAGTATATCAATGTTGCAATCCGTCCCAGTGCTAAGGATTACGCCTCAGCACTCTCGTCTATGAACCAAACGCGTGCTAGTTTGCTCAGTGCCGTTGATGCTAAGACTGTGACTCGTAACCACTCAGAAGCCTTTGCTCCCGAGTTTTATATGTCTGCAAAGGAATTGCGTGATGCCAATTTCCCTTCTACTTTAGTTGAGTTTATCGAAGCTAATGAGGCTGGTGCTGTAAACACACCGGCTATCGAAAATGATAGCTATTCTCTTGTCAAGGTATTGGCTAAGAAATCAGCTCCCGAAGGTCTTCATGCTCGTATTATAGTTTTGGATTCGGTAGGAACAGCTAAGGCTGATAGCATCGTCGGTGCGATCAATGGTGGTGCTGCTTTTGCCGATATGGCTACTCGCTATTCGGTAGATCCTCAAACGAAGGCACAAGGTGGCTACATTATCTTCAAAAACCAGATGGGTATGGCAGATACGACGCTGACCGAAGCTATGGCAACCTCGCAGGGTCTGGATACCCTTTACAAGGCCTCGGTAGGTCAGGCTTTTGTCTCTACGCTGGGTACAACTAAGGTGGTACTTCAGGTCGCTAAGGCTCTGCCCGCAGTAGCAAAGTACAAGATTGCTTATATCAACCTTCCTATTACTTTCAGTGAAGAGACCTTCAGTGAAAAGTATTCTACAATCAATAACATTCTCGCCAGCGACAAATCTTTTGACGAGATGGCTAAGGATGCTGAAGCTAAGGGCTTGGAAGTGGTACGTGATGCACGTGTAGAACCCTCTTCCATGACGCTTGCCAATATTCCCTCTTCTCGCGAAGTGGTAAGTTGGCTCCTAAAGGCTAAACCCGGTGATGTTAATGAGAAGGTATTCCGTTGTGGTGATGCCAACTTGGTAGTAGCGACCGTTAAAGAGCAGGTTCCTGCCGGGTTGCAACCTCTAGACGATGTGAAGGAACAAATTCGTGACTATCTGACGATGGAGAAGCGTGGTGATAAGCTTGCGAGTGATCTTGCTGCTAAGAAAATTGCAGGACTCGAAGGTTATGTTGTGTCTATGCAGTCGACCGTAGATACCATAGCTAACGTAAGTCTCGTAGCTCGTGGTGCCGTGACTCCTATGCTTGCTGCCCATGCCATGACGACGGCTATTAACTCGGTTTCTAAGCCTTTCCGTTCGGGCACTGAGGTAATTGTTGTGAAGCCTCTCCGTGAGATCAAGACTCCGGTAGGCCAGTCGCAACAAGCACAACTCCAGCAACAACGTCGTGCTTTGGGTCAAGGTCTTGGCTATCGTGCCTTCCAACAGTTGATGCGCGATATGGAGATCGTAGACAACCGTGCAAAGTTCTTCTAAAACTAAAGATCAATAACGGGATGTGAGACACTAGTCTTTTTTCCCCTTTAACGCTCCCTATGAGGCTTCCCTCTCTCGTTTGTTTGAAGAGGGTGCTTTATAGGGAGTGTTTTTACTAAAATGAAAAGAATAGGAATACTCTCGGACACACATGGTTATTGGGACGAACGTTATGCACGCTACTTTGGGGGGTGTGATGCCATCTTCCATTGTGGTGATATAGGTTCGCCTTTGATTATTGAGCAACTCGCTACATTAGCCCCTGTTCATGCCGTACATGGCAATATTGATGGTGGTGAGATGCGTCAGTTATACCCGGAGACGCTATCCGTTGAGATCGAAAAGACACGTATCTCCCTTCTGCATATTGGAGGCTATCCGGGGCGATATACTTTAGCTGGAAAAGACCTTATTACGCGCACTCGTCCACACCTATTTCTCTCGGGGCACAGTCATATCCTTAAGGTTATGCCTGACCCTAAAAACCAATTGTTACATATCAATCCTGGTGCTGCCGGGATACAGGGGTGGCAACCTGTGCGTACATTGGTTCGTCTTGTGGTTGATGGGATGCATTTTCGCGACTTAGAGGTTATCGAGCTTTCGGATTATCGCTCTAAAGGGACGGATTAAACCCTTCATTTTCAGAGCGATTTGTTTGCTTTGTTTTGTTGGAGCTTGTGTTGCCTTATCGGGTACTTATGCGGAAAGTAGTACCTTTACGCTCAGAAGTAATAGGAGATGATGGAGAAAACAACACAACTGGGACTACTGACAGCGGAGCGATATCACGATATAAGTATGGGGCATCGAGTCGTGGGACACGAGCATAAGTGTCGCCACCTGCATGGGCATAATTATCGGATTCATTTCCGTTGTTCAGCTCCGGAGCTTGACTCTTTGGGTAGGGTTATTGACTTTGGTGTGATCAAAGAGCGGCTTTGCCTTTGGCTCGAGGAGCAGTGGGATCATCGTATGATGCTGTGGCAGGAAGATCCTATTCTACCCCAATTGCAGGCGTTGGTAGCGGCAGATTTGGTTATTGTACCGTTTAATCCTACGGCAGAGTCGATGGCCCGCTATTTAGTTGAGGTTGTCGCTCCTCGAGAGTTGGAGGGTACGGGTGTTACTTTGGTGGCCTGTACCGTAGAGGAGACCTCTAAGTGTAGTGCCTCTTATCGTCTCATTCCATGATACAAACAACGGTTCTACCGGTTAATGAGATCTTTTACTCCCTTCAGGGTGAGGGTGGACAGATGGGGCTTCCCATGGTATTTATTCGTTTAGCGTATTGCAATTTGGATTGTCCCTACTGTGATACAGACTTTCATACTTACACCGAAAGGTCTTTGGAGGAGATCGCACAGGAGATTGCAATTTATCCAACCCATAATATCCTTTGGACGGGTGGCGAACCGACTTTACACCTAACGGCAGATATAGTTGCCTATTTTCATCAACTGGGCTATCGACAAAGTATTGAAACCAATGGTACACGCCCTGTCCCCAAAGGGATGGATTATGTGACTTGTAGTGCTAAGCCTGAGGCGTTCGATCTCTTGTGGGAAAACTTTCCACAAGGGGTGGATGAGTGGCGTTTCCCTTTTGGGGTCAATAGCCCACAGCCACCGGATGTGAGGGCATTGCCCCCCGCTCGATTTTATGCACTCAGTCCTATTTATGCCCCCGGGGAAGCAATATCAGCACCGCCCCAAGCGTTAGAGGAGTGTATTACGTACATCAAGCAACACCCTATATGGCGTCTCAGCATACAAATGCACAAACTAATAGGTATTCGTTAGTTGTTATTCTTTCGTTCTTCATCCTCTCTTTGCTAGAGGGTGGTTGTATGGCTCGCAAGATTCGCGATGCAGAGTTTGCCCACAATGCGGGGCGGTATAGCGAAGCAGCGGAGTTGTATCGCACGCTTTATCAAAAACAAAACCGAAAAGAGCGAGAGAAAAAAGCATTTTTTGCCTTCCGTGCCGCTGAGAATTATCGTCAGATGCGTTACATCCAACGGGCAAAATCATTTTATGTTTCTGCTCGTACGTATCAATATCCTGATTCTATCGTTTCGTTACGTATTGCAGAGATGGATCTGCGTCTGGGGCATGTACGTGATGCTCTAAAGGGCTACGATGCTTTTTTAGAACTCTATCCTCAAGACTATTTTGCTCATATTGGACGAGAAAATTGTCTCAGGCGTGATACGCTTCGAACCAATCCCTTTCACTATCAAGTGCGTCCGGTTCGAGCTCTTAACTCCTCTCGTAGTGATTTCGGTGGGGCATTCCTCCCCGATGGGAGTGCCTTCTACTACTCTTCGGCTCGGAGCAAAAATCCCGAGATCGTCAATAGTACAATTACGGGAGAGAAGCCCAATGATCTTTTTTTTATACGTCAAGATGCTCAAGGACACTGGTCACGACCTGATAGCGTTGCAGGAGGTGTGAATACTCCCCATGACGAGGGAATGCCTGCGATCTCTTCAGATGGCAATACTCTTTACTATACTTCAGCAGAGTCCAATGATCTCTACGATCGCACGGCTAAGATCTATTCCTCATCCAAGAGCGGTGAAGGAGGTTGGAGTGCAGGGCGAGAAGTTGTTATTTGGACGGATTCTTTGCGTATGGCAGCACATCCCTCTTGGTCTTCATCGGGACAACGGCTCTATTTTGTAAGTGAGGGAGGCTATGGTGGTAAAGACATCTATTATATAGACAAAGAGGGCATAGGTAGTGCACTCCCGACCAATATAGGAGGGGAGATTAACACTCCAGGCAATGAAATAACTCCTTTTGCGGTGGGTGATAGTACACTCTACTTCGCCTCTGATGGGCACATCGGTTTGGGAGGATATGATCTATATCGAGCCGATTTGCTGCCTTCGGGATCTTGGCGATGCGTACATTTGGGAGCTCCGATTAACTCCGAGAGTGACGATTACGCTCTGGTGTTATCACCTAAGCCTGACAGAAATAATACGAGTGAAGGCTATTTCTCCTCCTCTCGGCAGGATGCACTAGGTCATCCCCATCTGTGGAGTTTTTATCAACCAGCTATCAAGACGCAGTTAGAAGGAGTTGTTTCTGATCGTGATGGTAACCCTATATCGGGAGCAATTATCCGTGTTGTCAGTGAGAGCAATCCCGAAGTTCCTCTGCTTGCCACCTCACGAACTGATGGCTATTATTCCTTGGATATAGAGGGAGGAACACGTTACGTGCTTCTTGTCGGGGCCTCCGGATTTTTACGATCCTACGCCTCATTTGTCACAGATCCTGCTACTGAAGATCTTTTCTATACCATAGACTTTCAATTGGCTTCTTCAGATCGTGTGGAGGTTTTCCACGATATATTCTACGATTTTGATCGTGCTGATCTCCTGCCCGAAAGCCAAAAGACTCTCGACGAGATTGTAAAGATCTTGCAAGATAATCCCGATATTGTTGTGGAGCTGGCGGCTCATGCCGATCGCAAGGGGCCTGATGCTTATAATGTGGCTTTGAGCTTGCGTCGTGCAGAGTCCGTTGTTAATTATTTAGTCGAAAAGGGAATTGCAAAAGAGCGGCTCCTCTCCAAAGGATATGGTAAATCCCAACCGAGAATTGTTTCGTCTGGTTTGCATACACAATATCCCAACCTCCCTGAGGGAGCAATGCTTAGTGAGGAGTTTATTGAAACGCTGAGTGAAACGGATCAAGCTATTGCTGACTCCCTCAATCGTCGAACTGAATTCAAAGTACTCGATAAGGGTAAAACGGAGGAGAGTCTGCTATCCGAAGACCAAGAGCCACGAACGGATTGGGTAGCACCTTCGGCAGAATAGTTTTCTAATAACACTTCAATTCATTTCAGAACAATGATACAATACGAAGAATTAACTCTAGCCGATGTGTGGCTTTTGACTCCCCAAATTCACGGAGATGAACGAGGATCTTTTACGGAGGTACTTCGATATCCTGAGTTTTCCGAGAGGGTCTGTACACGTCCCTTTGTACAAGAAAACGAAGCTTTCTCTACACGGGGAGTTTTGAGAGGTTTGCATTTGCAAAAGGGTGCGGATGCACAGGCCAAATTGGTGCGTTGCATAAAAGGAGCTATTGTGGATGTAATCGTCGATTTACGTCATCAATCGCCCTCTCAGAGTTATGGACACTACCTGGCCGTGCGTTTGGATGATCAGAAGAAACAGCAGCTGTACGTTCCTCGTGGGTTTGCTCATGGATATTTGGTTCTCAGTGAGGAGGCTATTGTTTCCTATAAAGTGGATAATGGTTACGCCCCTCAGTCGGAAGTGCATATCCACCCATTTGATCCGATAATAGGCGTGAATTGGTCGCTTTATGGGATTGATCAAAAAGATTTTATCCTCTCCGAAAGAGATCTAAGGGGGATCTCGCTTTCCGACTATCACATCGAAGATTGAGTTTGTCTCCGTTCGTATGAAGATTTTCCAGTTTGTTTTTGATGAAGCGGAGCATCTGCTCTACTACTACTATAAAGGTGAGGCTTTGATCCGAAAGGGCTATCCTTTTTTTCTCCCTAAAGTGAATCCTCAGGAAGAATACGTCGCTTATCCCTCTTTGTTGGTGCGCATCGGTCGAACAGGACGGGAGGTAGCTGCGCGCTTTGCTCATCGTTATATCAATGGTATCGGGGTAGGAGTAGATCTTGTACACCTCAATAGATGGCATGACTTGCAGTCGGCAGGTTTGCCTTGGGAAGAAGCGGTTGCTTTTGAGTACGCTTCGGCCGGGAATCTTTATGATGAGGTGTTTGATGATGAAGGCCCTTTGCCTAATTATTCCGTAGAGGGAATGGGAATGTCATCGGTCATTACTGAATCCATGATGCGGCAAGCCGTTGAGCGGATGTCTCGTCTTAATATCATTCATGTAGGGGATATTCTGTCGATTCGCACATTATCGACCTCTGCCATTCCCTTACAAGTGGAAAACAACTATATCATAAATCTTACTTCCGATCGCAACTATACCTTACGGGTGAAGTAGCCTTTGGAGTTAGAATTGGAAGTAGATAAAGGGTTGTACGTCTGCACTCTTGAATTGGAATACCAAGAAGATCAAAACCACCAAGAGGAGCATCTGTACGACAAATGGCGCACGTACTAACCAACGCTCCGAAGCCCTTCTCCACGTCTTCGGGAGATAGTGTAGTGTATAGCCTATAAGCATCAGTAGGAGTACCCAACGATACCCTACGACGAAGTCCCACATGATCTCGGGATGAAACTGGTAAATGATTTGGTTTACGACCTCTTCTACGATGGCAATACTATCTGCACGGAAGAAGATCCAAGCAAAACATACGAAATGGAAGGTGATAATCCCTCCGAGGAGCTTCCCTGCAATATATCGTTTTTGCACTTTCCCTTTGCGATGAAATAGGGTGCCCCAAATCTTGTGTAGGGCAAGTGCCAAGCCATGCATCCCTCCCCAAAGGATAAATCGCAGATCAGCACCGTGCCACAATCCTCCGAGCAACATTGTTATAATCAGATTGATATAGGTACGTACCTTCCCCTTACGATTACCGCCCAAGGGAATGTAAAGGTAATCTTTGAGCCAAGTGGAGAGAGAGATGTGCCACCTGCGCCAAAATTCGGTAATGTTGGTAGAGGTATAGGGCACATCGAAGTTTTTGTTGAAATGGAAGCCTAGGAATAGAGCGATACCGATCGCCATATCGGAATATCCTGAGAAGTCGCAATAGATCTGAAGTGCATATCCGTAAACAGCCATCAGGTTCTCCACGCCAGAGTAGAGCGTTGGAGCATCGAATACTCGATCTACGAAGTTGAGACTGATATAGTCTGAAATAATTGCTTTTTTCAGCAACCCCAAGATAATTAGGAACAGCCCTCGCCCGAACTCTCCACGAGAGACCATGGGGCGACGATGGATTTGAGGGATAAAGTCCTTGGCTCGTACGATGGGACCTGCTACCAGTTGAGGGAAAAATGAAACGTAGAAAGTATAGTCGATCCAGCGTTTGAGCGGTTTGACGTCTCCTCGATACACATCTATAATGTAGCTCATGGTTTGAAAGGTGTAGAAGGAGATCCCTACGGGTAGGAATATATCCCACGCCTCCCACTGGAGCGAAGAGACAGTTTCGTTACCTACTGCAATCCCCAGAGAACTAATCCCCTGTGTTATCAGGTCCGCTAAGAAGTTAAAGTATTTGAAGTAAGAGAGAATCCCTAAATTGATCAAAATACTCAAAGCGACCCATCGCTTGCGCATATTCTGATCGGTTACTTTACTCATCCGATGGGCTATGAGGAAATCGCTGGTAGTGGCAAATAAAAGGAGTAGTACGTAGATCCCGCTGCTCTTGTAGTAGAAAAAGAGAGAGAAGAGCACAACATAAATAATCCTTAAGGTTGTTGTTTTGCGAAGTAATCCGTATAGTGGTAAAAATCCGAGGAATAAAACGAAAAACAATCCACTTGAAAAGATCATGGGCGACTCCATGTGGTAGCGTAACAGGTCAGGTATTTTGCTCCAATCAAGCGAGTTTATATAGTCCATCATAGGTCAAATAAATCCAATAGGGTAGGGATCTGTGATTTTAATTGATACTAGTGAGTTTCGATAAAGCCAAGTATCACTTGGCCTATGAGTCTCCCTTGGTGGGTGTAACCATTAGGGGTAAAGTGGATGCCATCGTAGGCGTAGTAATCGCCCTCTTCGCGTCGAATTGAGGCTCCCTCTTCGCACCCAAGAGCTTCATAGAGGTCAAAGAATGCAAGTTGCTCCCGATGGGCGATATTACGTAGCAGGTAGGCAACAACTTCCACTTGGTCATTGTACAAGCGGTTGCGCCTAAAGCTGGGTGGAGGTGTGGTCAAAAGGATTTTTGCTTTGGGGTTTTGCCTACGAAGTAGGCGTAGGGTGTACATTACTTGCCGATGAAATACTTCTTGACTGACGCTGCGGGCTTGTGCCTCATTTGTACCGAGTGATAGGACGATCCAATCGGGGTGCAACCATTTGGTTTGCTGTATAAATCCCTCATGGGCAAATGTGGCATACATCGCTCCATTATACCCTATGGCGTGGTACTGAACTGTCTCTTTTTGGTTGGATAGTAGGAATCCTCCATAGGAAGCTCCCTCCGTAGGCATTTCCTCATTACGCAAATAAACGCGTGTTTGAGGAGATGAAAAGGTCAGTGTGTCCGCTACAAAATTTCCGACAATTTGACTTCCCTTGGAGAGGAAGGCATACCCTATGGTAGAGACGAGAGACGGGGTTTGAGGAGTACGAAAGAGGATCACCCGGTCAAATGGTCGGCCCTTGCTACTTAGGGTAAAGGTATAGGGGCGATTATCTTTTCTTGATAAGATCATACCTGATACCCCTACAAGGGTTGGTTGTTTGGCGAATTGAAGCTTTTGGGCAATCCATGTCACCGACGATTCGATGCGGATATTGCGAGGACCGTTGGTGCGTGACAACTCGTAGGGGACAGTAAGTCCCATGGAGCTATTAGGGTATCGTTGGTTGAGTAGATCTCTAATGGCTTGAGGGAGCACTCCTGCCTGGAGGTGACTATCCCCTAGATGGAGGATGGATATATGCTTTGGTTGATTGCGGTGCATCATAGCGACCAATTGAGCCGTCTTCTGTTCATCAATTTTTATTTGTGGCACCTGAGCTTGGCCGCATAGCAAGGAGGCTAGCAGGATGATAGCCACGAGGATGAAGTATTTGTTCCATCGGTCAAGGAGGAGTCGGGGCAAACCTTTCATGGGTTAAGGCGTTGATAGTATTGCTCCTCGAAGAGGAAACTGTTGAAGAATACTTCTGCCAGTCTTTTTCCGCCTTTGAAACTCATGTGTGTATAGTCCTTTGCTGCCAAACCCCCTTGGGTATAGCGCACCATAGCATCCTCTCCACCCATGGCTTGAAAGGTGTCCCAAAAAACGACTCCTGTGTCGTGAGCAAGCTGTCGCTGAGCTTTGCGTAGTGCATATATGGCAGGCATGGTGTGCATGGCTCCATCTCTTTTTTTAGCTCTGTCGGAGACTCCCATGATCACAATATCGGCACGAGGATAGAGTTTTTGGAGGTGTTCTATCACCTTTTTCATCTGCTTGGTATAGCCGGAGTAGTCTTTCGTTTTGGGCGATGCTACGTTAAGCCCGTATTGCAGTACAATCATATTGTAGGGACGAAGGCCTGCAAATTCACTGCCTAGCGAACTTTCGATTTGTGCCAGGTGTATCCCTGAGCTTCCTCTATGGGAGTAATTATCTACGATGACACCGCCGGAGCTTCTTCCCTTGTCGAGTGCTAATCCGTAGAACTTCGCTCCCGATAGGTTGGTAAATGAGAGTGTGACATCTCCGCGGATTTGCTCGATTGGATAGGATCTGAGGCGAGAGGAGGGAGGGAGAGTTACTCTTTTTATAGTATCGCTGTCAGAGACTTCAACCTGTACCTCTTGGCTTGCCGTGTAGTATAGGATGGCACAATTCCATGGCGTGTATCCCTTGGCCACTTGGTAATGTAGGGTGGCATTATTGCCTTCACTTGTATAGTAGTGTCCTGTGAGAGGGTACTGGTCGCTCGTTTGTCGGACAATAAAGTGATCTTTCCATCCACTAAAGGTGTGACTTACTCCCTGCCTATATCCCGCCACCTCACTGGTAAAGGGCATCCATCCTGGGCCTCCGCCACCGTACCTCTTTTGCAATAGGCGACGCACATCCAGGGTGAAAATATCAGCTTCGATAAAAGAGTCTCCCATAAAGGCAATGCGCAAAGGATTTTGAGTTGCCTTGCGGGAGGCTAGAGCTTTGTAGGTATTGAGTAGACCCAAATGCGAGCTGCTGAAGTCCTCAAAATAGACTTTAGGTTGCGTATTCTCGGCTGTTTGATTTTTTGCTGCTTCGGTCGGATCTTCTGTGGATTGCTCCTCAGGGGATGGGCGGGTGACGGCATCCGCGCGCCTAAGATCTTCGTAAAGTGCATCTCGTTTGGCGATCTCTTCCTTTTCTGTATCGGTAGAATTGGAGACTGATTGCCCTCTAATGGGATTGAGGTTATCATCTGTAAGAGTTTCGTCTTCGCTCGGTCGCAATTCGGATAGTAGGTCCACTTTTTGCAAGGGGATACCCAAAACTTCCTCAGGAAGCCAGTAGAGTAATAAGGTTATTCCGGCACATGAGAGTAGCATCCCCCATAGATACCAAGTGTAGTTTCGTCTTTTCATAGTGTGATAAAGAGGCTTTTTATGCCTGTTTTTTGTCGCCGGCTTGCTCCCTTTGAAGGGTCTTTTTGAGGAGGAAATAGCCTACAATCCCCGAAAGCATACTCCCCGATAGGATGCCGATCTTGGCATCATTGAGGAGATTCGCCACTTCGGGTTGTGCATAAGAGAGGGAGGAGATAAATAGAGCCACTGTAAAACCAATCCCGCCAAGGAAAGAGAGAGCCAACACATTCTTGGTAGTCATACCTTCAGGTAAGGTACTTTTGGTAAGCTTCGAGAAGAGTAGAGAGAAAAGGAATATCCCCAGTGGCTTACCCACAAAAAGTCCCAGCATGATTGCGAAGGGAACCTCAAGGAGGGCGGAGAAGGAGATATTGCCAAATGTTACTCCTGCGTTGACAAAGGCAAATAGGGGCAATACCATATAGTGTACTATCGGAGTGATCTGTTGCTCCATACGCTGCACCGGGCTTACGGCTGCACGTACATCACGGGACATGGATTGTACTACAGCGATCTGTTGATGGGGGAGAAGTATGCTTTTACCTTTTGTCTTGTGTTCGCTCTCAGGGAGTAGTCGGAGCATCGAACGCACACGATCTGCCATTTGTAATGTATTAAGCCCGGGGCGAGCAGGTACTAAGAATGCGACTAAAACACCCGCGATCGTAGTATGAATACCCGATTTTAGGAAGAAGGTCCATACAACAAAGGCTCCAATGTAGTAAACAAGCAGATTGCGTACACCGATTCGACCCAAGAGGTAGATCCCGAGCAGGCACAGCGAAGCCCAAAGAAGCATCAAGAGGTTGAGGTGAGTACTGTAAAAAATAGCAATAACTAAGATTCCTCCGATATCATCGGCAACGGCCAAGGAGGCCAAAAAGGCCTTTAGCGATGTGGGCACGCGTTTGCCGAGAAGGGAGAGTACCGCTAGGGCAAATGCAATGTCCGTAGCCATGGGGATCGCCATCCCATCACGAGCCGGAGCCTCGTGGCATACGAGAAAGAAAAGCAGAACCGGTATAACCATGCCCCCGACAGCTCCCACTACGGGGAAGATCGCTCGCTTTAGTGTGGATAATTCACCGACCAGTCCCTCTTGCTTGATCTCCAATCCGACTTGAAGGAAAAAGAGTACCATCAGTACATCGTTGGTAAAAGTCAATAGGTTCATGGTTTCTCCGTGGTGGGAAAAAATATTGACTTCTCCAATTTGTATCATGACAGGGAATTGGAGTACTTGGTGGTATAAACCGCTAAGGGGAGGAATGTTTGCCACGAAAACAGCAACTACTGCAGCCAGAAAAAGGAGTGCCGAGGAGTCTACTCTTCTGCGGTAGAGGCGTTGTAGTGGCTTGATGAGTTGTTCTCTTTTCATTATACTATTGTCACTTATCATGCAGGGAATAAATAATCATTCCGATATCCCATGACAGCGCAAAGATAGTATTTTCCGCCTTTAGATAAGCAGATTTTCGCCCACAGAATCATTCCTCAGGAGCCTATTTGATCTTGTTTGAAAGCATGTGATCTGAATCTCCTTTCAGTGGAGATTGAGTCCTTTTGACAGAATACTCATTAAAAATACAGGGCAAAAATTTTTTATTTCCTGCTCAGAAAATTGCAAACTACAGCCCTAGACTTTTTTGTTTTACGCAGGGTAATTTATTTTCCCTCCAAGAGGAGCAAATAATCTTTGGTTGACAATGCCCTAAAAAGATGCCCTTAAGACCTATAAGAATTCGCTATCTTTGTGGTCTATGAACAAGTTGATACGTCGTACTATTGGAGGGCTGCTCCTCTGCCTCTCCATAACCCTAGCTTGGTCTCAGCAAAAGATTAGGGTGTATGGCTATGTCATAGATCGAGAGGAAAAGCCCATAGAGCTAGCATCAATCAAGGTCGTAGGGCAGGCAATAGGCACCCTAACCAACCTCAAGGGTGCATACAGTCTGAACCTCCCTGCCACCAAAGATTCCATCACTCTCGAATACAGTTGCATGGGTTACCGATCCGTCATCAAAACTTTCCCAAAAGGCATTTCGCAAGATCTCAGACTTAATGTTACCTTGCCCGAATCCTCCAACGAACTTGCCTCGGTTACAGTCGTTGCTCCTACCAAAAAACTACAAAACATGACCCCCATCGCGGCCGAAAATATCCGTGTATCGGTCGGACCGGCCTCAGGTGTAGAATCCCTTGTAGGTACCTATGCTGGCGTAACACAGAACAATGAACTCAGTGCACAATACTCTGTCCGTGGGGGGAATTATGACGAGAATATGGTCTATGTCAATGGCATAGAGATACAACGCCCCCTCCTTGTACGCACGGCACAGCAGGAGGGCCTTAGCTTTGTACATCCTGAGATGACCCAGTCGGTGAACTTCTCCGCAGGGGGGTACTCCGCAGAGTATGGCGACAAAATGTCTTCTGTCCTTGATATTCGCTACAAAACGCCAAAGGATTTTGAGGGATCGGTAGAGGTCGGGCTGCAGAGTGATCAAGTTTATCTAGGCTCTCGCCATGGAGGTTTTAGCCAAATTACGGGGATTCGCTTCAAAGATGGACGTACCTTACTCGGCTCCATGGATACCAAAGGAGAATATGAACCGCTCTACCTTGATATGCAGAGCTACATAACACAACGCCTGAATGATCGATGGACTTTGAGTTTCCTTGGCAATATCTCCCTAACCCATTATAGTTTTACCCCTCAAACCCGAGAAACCAGCTTCGGGACGCTCTCTGACATCAAGAAGCTCAAAGTCTATTTTGACGGAAAAGAGAGAGATCGATTCCACTCTTACTTCGGGGCTCTTAGTGCAACTTACATCCCCTCTTCGACGCAACGGCATACCTTGAGCCTACATCTATACGACAGCAGAGAGGAGGAGACCTACGATATCGAAGGGGCTTACTTCCTTGACAATGCTCAAGAGGGCAAAGAGGGTCAAGCCCAAGCCACCGACCAACTGAATGCTTTAGCGACGGGAACCAATATGGAGCATGCCCGCAACAGATTGCGATATACATTGGTAACGCTCTCTTATAATACGCTTTTTCATCTCTCCTCGCAACACCTGATCAAGGGAGGTTTGAATGCCCGACTCGAAGAGGTAAACGACTACATCAGCGAATGGACACGGAGAGACTCTGCAGGTTACAATACACCGCATTACAGCGATCGTATTGAAATGCTACACAACCTCTACTCCCAAAACAGGCTTAAAAGCTATCGTATATCCGCCTACTTGATGGATCAAATGAACTTCCAGCTCCCCAAAGGACGACTATCCCTATACCCGGGGATCCGTGTCTCTTATTGGGGATTCAATCGGGAAGTAATCGTAAGTCCTCGATTGGTTGCCGCCTTCTCACCCGAGAAGCAATCCGCGCTGACCTTCCGCTTTGCGACAGGACTTTACTACCAAGCGCCCTTTTATAAGGAGATCCGAAATACAGTAAAAGACGAGCAAGGGAATAACATTGTAGAGCTAAATCAACAAATTCGCTCCCAAGGCTCTCTACACCTCCTCCTCGGGGGGGACTACAACTTCAAGTTCGACGATAGGAACTTCCGCTTGACAACGGAACTCTACTACAAGTACCTGTACCACCTCAATCCTTACCGCGTAGACAACGTAAAGGTGCGCTATCTCGGGAATAATATCGGATCTGGATATGTTGCCGGGCTTGATTTGAAACTTTTTGGGCAATTTGTTCCTGACGTGGATTCTTGGGTTACTGCTTCCATCTTGACGAGCAAACAACATATTCCCGGAGTAGGCGATATGCCCCTACCCAATGCTCCTCGGTACAACCTATCGCTATTTTTCCAAGATTACTTCCCGGGATACAAACGCATTCGAATGAGCCTTCGAGGGGCTCTCTCGGGGGGATTGCCCCAATTCCGCCCCACGGCAGAGTTTCTCCCCCCGGCATTCATCGGCTCACCTTATAAGCGTGTAGATATTGGTCTCACCTATCGACTATTCGATAAAAACCTCAATACAACTCAAAATAAAAAGGCGTTTTGGAAGTATTTTTCTGCCATAGATCTTAGCTTGGAGTGCTTCAACCTCTTGGACAATGCCAATGTAAGCGGTTTTTATTGGGTTACAGATGCCTTTCACCAACAGTTTGCCGTACCCAACTACCTCACACGCAGACAACTCAATATCCGTTTGCGTGTCGATTTCTAACAATCTACAAGTCCCTAAATGAAAGAATTCATCTTAACGGAATCTGCAACAGAACGGGCCGTCCTCATCGGACTAATCACGCCTAAAGTAACGGAGAGGCAGGTCAAAGACTACCTAGACGAACTCGCATTTCTCTCCACTACTGCTGGCATAGAACCTGTAAAAAACTTCGTTCAACGGCTCAACATGCCCAATACAGCCACCTTTGTAGGCAAAGGGAAACTGGAAGAAATTGCTACCTATATCCAAGAAAATGAAATAGGAATCGCTATTTTTGATGATGAACTCAGTCCCAAGCAACTCCGTTGCATCGAAACAGCTTTGCGGGTGCGTATTCTTGATCGGACAAGCCTGATCCTCGACATCTTTGCAACTCGGGCTCAAACAGCTCATGCCAAAACGCAGGTAGAACTGGCACAATACCGATATATGCTCCCCCGACTGACCCGACTATGGACCCATCTTGAACGCCAACGAGGAGGTGTCGGTATGCGTGGTCCCGGAGAAACCCAACTCGAAACGGACAAGCGAATCATTCTCGACAAAATAAGCCGTCTCAAGGAAGAACTTGTGCAGATAGATAAACAGAAAAGTGTACAACGTAAGAATCGGGGAAAAATGGTGCGTGTAGCCCTTGTGGGGTATACTAACGTCGGGAAATCAACCCTCATGAATGTCCTGGCCAAAAGTGAGGTATTTGCCGAGAATAAGCTCTTTGCAACTCTGGATACCACGGTGCGAAAGGTAATTCTACACAATCTGCCTTTTCTCATGAGCGATACGGTCGGCTTCATCCGTAAGTTACCTACTGAACTCATCGAAAGTTTCAAGAGCACTCTAGATGAGGTACGTGAGGCAGATCTTCTATTGCACATAGTAGATATATCCCATCCCGATTTTGAATCCCAAATTGCTGTGGTGGAGTCAACTTTACGAGATATACTTGGAGCAGAGGACAAGCCCACAATCTTAATATTTAACAAGATCGATGCCTTTTCCTACATCCCTAAAGACGAAGACGATCTCTCACCCAAAGAGCGAGAAAACTACAGTAGAGAGGAGTTGGAACGGTCGTGGATCTCCAAACTAGGGCGTAACTGCCTATTCATTTCGGCACAAACAGGCGATGGTATAGAGGCTCTCAGAGCCCTTTTGTACGATAAAGTTCGAGAGATTCATACCAAACGTTATCCCTACAATGACTTCCTTTTTCAGGATTACGATAATATACTGACAGACGATTTCCCCATCTAATATCCCTCTCGTAAAGACAAAAAATCCACCTCAGCCAATGGTATCTCATAAGTTTGGGCTAAGGCGAAAAAAACTTCTCGGATAAAAATGACACTACCCCAGCGGTGCCCCTCATTGAGTCTCCGCTAGGGTAGTTTTCTTAATTTCATTCAGCGCATACCATCAGTACATACGATGGTAAGCTAACTTCTCTACTTCTAAAATTCTAATTCTAAACCAATCTCTAACTCTTCGGGAGCAAAGCGCACACCGAATCCTTTGGTACCGATCTCTGGCTCTTCTCCCATGATAAAACGATCGCGATAGCCCAAAAATCCTAGGCGTAGGCAGAGACATAGACCTTCGGTAAGATCAATACAGGCTCCTGGGCGTACCCCAAGCTCCCAACCATATTGAGGGCTCTTCACATTACTTCCTGGCATAGGCTTACTGATTACAGCATTCCATCCAAAGCACCCATCCAAATACAAATTAAATGGTAAGCGGTGGAGGTAGTAGTAGCGCACAAAGGGTGTTACGGAAAAGGCTCTTGTATCATCCTCGAACTCATAAGCCAAAAAGGCTCCTACTCCCCAAGTATCATTGAAAAGGTATCCAGCTTCCGGACGAATGGAGAAGGTACTTGCCTTTTCGGAGGTGTTATACCAATAGTTTAGGCTACCCCCAATGAAAAATCGTCCATTATGATCATGCTCATGCGGCTCTGTGTTGGGAAAATTGGCCTGCTGTGCTTCCAACATCCAAAGGGAAGCCAAAAGTCCTACGACGAGGAGAGAAAAACGTTTTAGCATATCTGTGGTTATATTAAAAGTGGTACACAATCAAAAATAGTACTTTAGTTTGTTGGGATCATTCTGCTTGAAAGCTTTGTAGGGCTCACTTTTAGAGAGGAGATTTTTTTTCTGCAAATTGCCGAATAATTTCGTAGCTAGTTTGTCGGTTAATGAGCGATTTTTTCGTAGCTCTTCAAAGAATTCCTCTAGGGAATACTTGCGGAAGTGTATTATTTCTTCCAAGGCATCTCCATCGGCGAAGTATCCACCATGACGATTGTAGGTCGCAAAGGTGCGATCAGGAAAGTCCATTTCTCCCCATCCGATGGCAGTAAATAATGAAGATAAAAAATTGGAATAAACCGTTTGACAGCTCTTACCACCCCCAACATTGTACACTTTATTCCAAATTGCAGATCTATGCTGAAAGCTTTCGATCAAAGCATAGGCTAAATCTTCGGCATATATGAACTCTAGATGAGACTCCAAAGGCATCAAAAAGAGGTCTCCATCAACCTCCTCCATATCTGTTCCCATAACAATCCCTGGCCGGAAGATCGTCCACTCCAGGCTGCTATCCTGAACAAATTTTTCAGCCTGAATGCGGGTCATAGCAGAGAAGTTGCCAATTGATGGAGCCAAAAAGTCACTTATACGGATCATTGGAGCGGTCAGTCTATCGCCATAAACCTCAATTGAAGAGAGCATCACAAGGTAGGCCTTAGGCGAGTAATGCTCCAAATTCTCAATAAGGAATCGAGTGCCAAGGGCATTAACTTCTTCAGCTAAGACATATCGTTTGCAGGCTGTACGAGAAGAAAGGAATCCACAATGAATAACAAAATCTTGATTTTTTGCTACCTCTATGGTATCCACAGGCTGAGCCAAATTTCCATACACGATATTCAGTTCATCACGCAGGGGCTCTAGCAAAGTCTGAGATCGACTCTTTTTGACGTCAAACACCGTAATCTTAAACTCCTCCTTACGTGTCAACAATTGTTTTAACACGTAGCGACCAACTTCGGTACTGGGACCCACAAGTAGTACGTTTATCTTATCGTTCATCATGATGTTGCACTAGTTATTTTGTCCCAAATATACGAAATAATTGACATCTTGCCGAATGATCAGTACTCTACAAGGGTGTGTGATGCAAATTCAGGAAGAGAAGCAAAGGCTTTATCAATAGTAAACTCTCCAATTATAGATCGAATGCAGTTAATCACGCCCCCATGACAGAATAGAAGAATATGCTGAAACCCTGCTGCTTTCTTCTCATCAAGGAAGGCCCTGACGCGGTCCATCTGATCATTTAGAGACTCTCCATTGGGCGTGCGATGCTCTATATAATAGGAAAAGAAATCGGGGATATTGGAGGTTGTCAGGATCTCATTCCAAGGTTTCCCCTCCCAATCTCCAAAGTTCAGTTCCTTGAGACGATCATCTTGCACAGCATCAGGATAGCCACAGTAGATGGCTAATTTGACCGCTCTACGCAAAGGACTCGTAAAGATGCCATCAGGATGCAACTCGGCAATGCTCCGAAGAGCTCCCTCGGCCTCCTTCTCAAAGGTGGGATTTACATCCACATCAAGAGCACCGTAGCAGGTATAATTGCCATCCAATTGCACCGACGTGTGACGTATTAGACTTACTTTCATTGCATTGTTCGCATTTTAGAGGAACGTTTAACTACTAGGAGAAACGTTTTTTGCCCTCACCATAGCCCTTTCCGCTTCGTTTTTTTGTATCAGTGGAGCGGAAAGCCTCTCGACCTCCTCGGAATGAGGGTTGGTCATCTTCTCGATCCTTTCGAAATTTGGCAGGGCGACCACCCACTGATTTGGGCTTTCCCATGGGAGAGAAAAGGTTGCTTTTGGCAGACTTATTGCCTCCTTGTCCCTTGGAACGCGAGCGGAAACGAGGTTCATCGTTGTCATCTGCGTCAATGTATTGATGCCCTATGCGTACCGAGGTTTGCTCCGCAATCCGTTGCTTCTGCTCAGCTGCCATATCTCGGAGTAGCTCTTTTACAGGAAGCTCTTCTCCATCCAACTCCACGATATCGTCCTCAGAGACCGTATCGGTTAGCTCTGCTCTATCGCCATTGATCCAAACATGTCCTTGCTCTATAAGGGCTTCGACTTCTCTGCGAGAGCCCAAGCCCGTATCGCTTAGGAATTTATTGATTCTCACATTCATGGGAAACAGTCTGTTTGCTTGTAATTGATTGTATTTGATGAATTATAGAAAGTAACATTCGATGATCTGCTTTCAGTGCAGGTAATGGTATCGTAGGGGTTCCCATCAACTGGGCTAAATGGGCAGAAGAGTTGTCTGCACAAACAAGGCATTTTAGGGTAGAGAGCCGAGCTAGCTCACGAGCAAAAGACACCTTTGATATGATTTTAACCTCCCGAGGAAATGGATTTTGAAGAACGTTTAGTTGCGACAATGCAGTATCGTTGTTGAAGCCAAACAGATACAATGTAGCCTTGGGAAACTGTTCTTGCAGAACAGAAATCAGTTGATTGATCTCCTCTAAATCCGCAAGGTCAAACTCCTGCTTTTGCAATGGAGCGATACCTATGGCAAAGGAATCCGTTTTTATATCGAGATAAGAGACCCGAGGAAATGGGGCAAATGGCTCTTCTACGACAAGTCCTGCTCGAAGAAATGTTTTTTCGAAGAGTCGTAACATTGTAGGCACATCCGGCATAGCGATACGCTCTTGACTTCTTTTTACCTCAGGAGTTTTCTCGATACGCAAGCAACGAGGATTGTATCCGAAAGATCGAAGTCGTCTCACAAGGAACCCACTGCGCCAACTACGTTGTAAATCAATCACTGCATCAAAGCGATCATATTTTAGTTTGCGAGCAAGTGAAAGGAGCCCGAGAATAGACCTATCAGTATGTCTAATATCAATTGCCATAGCCTCAAGGTTGTGAGGAGGACGTACTAAAATGCCCGTAATAGAAGGTTTCATGAGGTACGTAAAACGGTGCTCCGGATAGCGATTGGCCAGTGCATAAATAAGTCGAAGGCTGAGAGCAATATCCCCAAGAGAAGAGGTACGAATGATCAAGTAATGTGCCATGAGTTCTTATGAAAGCGTAATCTAAACTTCATTTCTAGCACAAGAGGTATACCTAAAAGGCTAAACCAAGGGCAATCCATGCGCCCGAATCAAAACGTACCATACCCCGATCTCACTAATACTTCGGAAATAATCACTCCTATACAAGGCAAGAAACGATATGTTTCCCTCTTCATATATTTTGAGACTAAGCAAGACTAAAGAGGGAATGCCCCTCTTTAGCGATTGCTAAGCTAATCAAACTTGATCTCTTTTTTTGCAGCTTTGAGTGTATTCATCATGAGCGAAACGATCGTCATCGGACCGACCCCCCCGGGCACCGGAGTTATGTACGAACAAAGTGGAGCGACTTCGTCAAATTTCACATCACCCATAAGAGTAAATCCGCTCTTCTTCGTTGCATCGGGCACTCGGGTAGTACCTACATCGACGAGTACTGCTCCTTTCTTAACCATATCGGCAGTAACGAACTCTGGACTCCCGAGAGCTGCAACAATGATGTCGGCAGAGAGACACATCTCTTTGATATTGGGAGTACGGCTGTGACACACTGTAACAGTGCAATCTCCAGGGTACCCCTTTTGCATCAAGAGCTGAGCGATGGGCTTCCCTACAATGTTGCTACGTCCAAGTACAACGCAGTGCTTTCCTTTGGTGGGGATTTCATAACGACGAAGTAGCTCGACGATCCCTTGTGGAGTTGCTGAAATAAAGCAGGGCAAGCCGATGCTGAGACGTCCCACGTTAATGGGATGGAATCCGTCTACATCTTTACGATAGTCGACACGCTCAATCACTTTTTGCTCGTCTATGTGTTTGGGCAAGGGCAATTGAATGATAAAACCATCCACTTCAGGGTCATTATTGAGGCGGTCGATCTCTTGCAAGAGTCTTTCTTCAGTGACATCGGCATCAAAGCGTACGAGTGAAGAGGCAAATCCTACCTCCTCACAGCTTTTTACTTTAGAGGCGACATAGGTTTCGCTACCTCCGTCATGTCCTACGAGGATTGCAGAAAGATGAGGACGACGACCCGTAGAAGCAACCATATCTACTACTTCACGGGCTATTTCTTGTTTAATTTCGGTCGATATTTTGCGACCATCCAGTATTTGATAGGTAGGTTCCATAGTTTGTGTTTTGAATTTATTTGCGACGCATACGAGCCATCTGTTTGGGGGTACTTCCCATGGACTGTACAGTTTTCATCATTTTACGAGCTTGGTCGAACTGAGTGATTAGGCGATTCACTTCCTGCACGGAGGTACCACTACCCTTGGCGATACGTTTCCGTCGTTGCCCATTAAGAAGACTTGGATGTGCACGTTCCTCGGGAGTCATTGAATAGATAATAGCTTCGATCCCCTTGAATGCATCATCGTCTATATCTACATCTTTTATCGCCTTTCCCACACCGGGGATCATAGCTACCAAATCCTTGAGGTTACCCATCTTCTTAATCTGATGAATCTGCTTCAGGAAGTCATTAAAGTCAAACTGATCCTTGGCGATACGTTGCTCTAGGCGACGTGCCTCCTGCTCATCGTATTGCTGTTGGGCGCGTTCTACAAGAGAAACAATGTCTCCCATTCCGAGGATTCGGTCTGCCATACGTTCGGGATGAAATACATCCAAGGCTTCCATCCCTTCACCTGTACCGACAAATTTGATAGGCTTAGTCACAACAGTACGAATCGAAAGGGCTGCACCACCACGGGTATCTCCGTCCAACTTGGTTAGCACCACTCCGTCAAAGTTGAGTCGGTCGTTAAATTCCTTTGCCGTATTTACGGCATCTTGCCCCGTCATGGAGTCTACGACAAAGAGCACTTCGTCGGGAGTAATGGCAGTCTTGATCGCTGCGATCTCCTGCATCATCTCTTCATCTACAGCCAAGCGACCAGCGGTATCAACGATCACGACATCGTACCCAGCCTCACGGGCATGAGCCACTCCGTGGAGAGCTATTTCTACGGGTTTCTTGTTGTCCTCTTCTGCGTATACAGGGATTGAAAGCTGCTCCCCGAGTACCTTTAGCTGATCAATAGCTGCAGGACGATAGACGTCGCAGGCCACCAGCAAAGGGTTCTTTCCGCGTTGCTTCTTCAGCAGGTTTGCGAGCTTTCCTGAAAACGTTGTCTTTCCAGACCCCTGTAAGCCCGACATGAGTACTACTGACGGGTTGCCCCCTAGCCGAAGCTCTACGGCCTCACCACCCATAAGTCGAGCCAATTCGTCATGGACGATTTTGACCATCATTTCGCCGGGTCGTACGGCAGTGAGCACGTTACGCCCTAGAGCAGTCTCTTTGACCGTATCGGTAAACTTCTTTGCTACATTATAATTAACATCGGCATCCAATAACGCACGACGCACATCTTTGAGCGTTTCGGCTACGTTAATCTCGGTGATGCGACCTTCACCTTTGAGGCTTTTGAAGGATCTCTCTAAGCGTTCGCTGAGATTTTCAAACATATATCAGGAGTATTGTTAATGATCTTATTGGGTTTATCGGGAGCTTTGCTCCAATTGGTTCGTTGTAGAATTTGGGAATGCAATACGAGGACGAAATGAACGAGCCTCATTCTCATCCATCATAGCATACGCCATTATGATAACGATGTCTCCGGGTTGGGCTAGTCGGGCTGCAGCTCCATTAAGGCAAATCACGCCACTATCGGCAGGACCTTCGATCACATAGGTCTCGAAGCGTTCTCCGTTATTATTGTTAACCACCTGCACCCGCTCTCCAGGCAATATATCCACTGCCTGCATCAGAGTTTTATCTATGGTAATACTGCCTACATAGTTGAGGTTCGCTTCGGTTACTCGCACACAGTGGAGTTTTGCCTTGAGCATTTGCAGTAACATAGGGTATTATTCTCTTTTTATCTTGTACTTTCTTAATCTATTCGTCGTAGCGTAGTTTCGTTTCCTTGAAGCAAGGCTCAATTGACTCTACTATTCTTCTGATAACTTAACGTAAGTCAACAAGTTCACTATTAGGATACGAAGTTTGCTTCTGAATGAACATCTGACTCGATGGCTTATAATCTTCGAGCGAAGCGATACTCATCACAAGACGCATACCGTCTGCAAAGATACCTACAATCTGCGAAGGAGCATTCGTCTTGTGTAAAAAAGAGACCTCGAATTTCAAAATGTTATTCATCTTCTTTTTCGGAGTAAAGGCCACAATACGGGCAGTTTTGCTCCCCGCAAGCTCCTGAACGCGATAGACAGAGGGAGAAGAGGAAAAGAATACAAAGGGATTGAGCATAGCCAAATCTTCAGTCGAAGGATTCATAATGGTAAAAGTACGCTCATCCGCATCGTAGTAACTAAATACCCGTCCATCATAATTGGCATCAATGGGTGAGTAACGAAGACGAAACTTCTTTCCCAACGTGTATAGTGTGCCTTGGGTACTTTGGATTTGGGTCCCCTTAGCATCAAAAAGCTGACTCGAAAAGGAGACCTTTGCGCCCTTTTCAAGACGTTGAGCCGTAGAAGAGACGAGACTTTGGAGTGCTAGTTTTCCCGTCTGAGCCGAAGCTATCGATAGCGCAAGACATACGCCGATACATAGGAGGAGCGTACGCAATGTGTATGAACGGATTATTTTCATCCGAGATTTTCTAAAAGATTACGAAGAGTATTGAGGTCCGAGATCAAAACTTCTCGGGGTTTGCTTCCGTGTTGTGCCGAGACGATCCCTGCCGCCTCGAGTTGATCCATAATACGACCTGCACGATTGAATCCGATTTCATATTGGCGCTGAATCTTGGATGCGGACCCCTGTTGATTTTCGACAACCATAATGGCCACCTGTTCGAAGAGCGGATCTCGCTTGTCAAGGGAGATCGCTTTAGGCTCGTCCCCCTCCTCCACGGGAGCTTCAGGGAGTTCATAAGGCTCAGCATACCCCGGCTGAGTTGCTATTTCATCAACAATCTGTTGCGTCTCTGAAGTATCCACGAGGGCACACTGCAGACGCAAGGTGTCTTTTCCTTGATAAAAAAGCATATCTCCTCGACCAATAAGATGATTAGCCCCGGGAGCGTCCAAGATTGTCTTAGAATCGACTGCCGAGAATACTTTAAAGGCAATACGCGCCGGGAAGTTGGCCTTTATCGTACCTGTAATAATATCCGTTGTGGGGCGTTGGGTTGCAAGCACCATGTGAATACCAGCGGCACGAGCTTTTTGGGCAATACGAGTAATGGGACGCTCAACCTCTTTGCCCGAAGTCATGATCAGATCGGCAAATTCATCGACGATTAGTACAATATAAGGTAGGCGTTCATGGCCATCTTGCTGGAGCAATTCCCCCCTATCGCAAAGGCTATTGTACTCAGCAATATTGCGCACACGGGCCTCTGAAAGCAATTTATAACGATTGTCCATCTCGATGCAGAGCGAATTGAGAGTGGGTACCACCTTAGCCATATCGGTAATGATGCAATTCTTTTCATCAGGTAGCTTGGCTAGATAGTGGCGATCGAGGGCTTCGTAGATTGAAAATTCGAGCATCTTGGGGTCAATCATCACGAACTTAAGCTCCGATGGATGCTTGCTGTATAGAAGCGAAGTGATCATTACGTTAAGACCCACACTCTTACCCTGCCCTGTGGCCCCCGCAATAAGGAGGTGGGGCATCTTGGCAAGGTCAAACATAAAGACCTCATTGGTAATTGTTTTGCCGATGGCTACGGGTAAGTGCATTTGGTTCTCGGCAAACTTGCGCGACGCCAAGAGGGAGTAAAGAGCTACCGTCTGAGGATTACGGTTGGGTACCTCGATCCCGATCGTACCCTTACCGGGGATCGGTGCAATGATGCGGATCCCGCCCTCACTCTTAAGCCCCAGGGCAATATCGTCTTCCAGACTCCGTATTCGGGAGATCTTAATCCCTGCATCGGGTTCTATCTCGTATAGAGTCACCGTAGGACCTACGGTAGCTTTTGTAGGCCGAGCCTTGATCTTAAAACTGTCAAGAATATCGATGATCTGATGTTCATTTTCGGAAATCTCCTCCGTGTCGGGCATCGTTGTATCCTTATCGTAACGAATTAGCAAGTCCAGATCAGGGAATCGGTATCCGGGAAGATCTCTCGTGGCATCTTGTCTCGAATGTCTCTCGTAGAGCGCATCGCCATTCCCAACTTCATCGCCTTGGGCTACCTCGATGGTCATTCCTGAACTGAGTGTCGTCGGGAGGTCGTGAGGTATCGAAGATTGCTCTTCTTTGGGTAAAAGGTCTGAATCTGTCTCCTCACCCATTGGAGCATCTGAAGAAAGAACCTCCACAGACTCGCTGTCAAGAGTCTGCTCATCATTGGCACCATCCTTAGGTAAAATCTCCTCATTCCCCTCGTTGGAAAGTTCTGGAGTATCTTTGGGATCAATGCCGTTAAGAGGGTCTTTATCTTTATTGGGTTTGGAGGGGCGTATGGTCATCGTACGCACCTTACCAACAAGGCTCGATTGACACAAAACGCACACTATAATAAAAGTGACAACCAATATACTGATCAGCCCAACACTACCTAGGTTAGTTTCTATGGTAGAGACCATCTGATCGCCCGATGCACCACCCAAGGCAAAGGGTAATTGCAACTCCAATGCCCAATCCATAGTTGCACAAAAGAGTGAAACCCACAAGGCACTAGAGGCAGAAAAAAGGAAACTTTTTAATGGAGAAATCCAAGACCGTCCGAGCACAATACGAACGGATAGGCTAAAGAAAAAGAAGGGGAGCAAAAGACTTCCCAATCCAAGAAATCCATCAATTAACGCATCTGCAATGCGAGCACCAAAGATCCCTGTGCAATTGCGTATTCGATCCACTTCATCAACCTCTTCCAGTGCCTCTGCAGCCATCTGCACACTGCGCAAGATACTTTGATCGCTCTTGATCGTAAAGAAGTAGTGTACCATGGCTACCGATACGAAGAGGGCAGCCAAAAATAGAAGTATCCCTATGATAAAATCGATGCTGCTACGCGGCACTGAAATACTCTTGACGTCCTCCACAAACCCTTGACGCTTACGAGAGAACCAAGAGTTAGAAGAACTCTTTTTGTAGGATTCCTTTTGACCACGAGTGACGCGGGGGGATCTGCGCCCCGATGATGCTTTATGCTGTTTCTTATTTTGCGGATTCATACATGCGCAAAGGTACAATTAAGTGTGCTATCTACCAAGCAACACCCATAATAAAGGAATGGATAAAAGACCTCTAATTCAGTAGCCACATACCATTACGGAAGGATCAACCGGCAAGGGAATAGCAAACCTCCATAAGGAGTACTTTATAGATCTTCGAACAAAAGCCCTCCACGCCACAATGTTGCTCAGGGGGAAATTGTAGGAATGAATCCTTCTGTCTCCTTTTCTCAAAATTGGCATAGTCCGAAAATCACGTTTAGCATCAGTTGGCTTTGGGGAAATAAAGACTTCAAGACTACTAATTTTCTATGTCGCATTCACCATAAATCCTGATTATAAATAGAGGTACGGCGAGGTATGAGTATGCAGTCCTACAACAAAGTGTATATTTGCAAAGAAGTAATATTTGATTCATAAGATGCAAAGTTTTACATAAAAAAGAGGACAAAGAGATCACATGAAAAAGCAAACATCGTTCACAAATCCCAAGCCATGCAGACTGCATCTAGGCTCATTGCTCTTGGCATGCGTAATTGGGCTATCGGGTCAGGCACTCGCCTCTCCCACACTAATTCCTTTAAACGTCCATGGAGAAAGCGGAACTGAAATCCAAGTTACTCCTCCCATTCGCCACGTAACCGTTTTCTTGAGAGGTGCCGAAGTGGTGCGAGAAGGAGATATATCCATACCACAAGGCTCCTCTGAAGTCGTCATCAAAGGTCTATCTCCCTATGCTGATCCCAAGAGCATTCAGGTAAAATTGGGCAATAAAGATCTTACCATTCTCTCTATCAATCACCAATACGATAATATTGGCGAGCACAAACAGAGCGAGGGCATGGCTCTATGGAGAGAGAGACTAGAGAGCATTGAAGAACAAATTGCCCGAGTGAACAATAAAATTGCCGTAGTGCATGATGAATTAAAATTCCTCGAAGAGAACCGCTCTCTAAAGGGTACGAACAATGGCATTAGCCTTGCTAACCTAAAGAGCATCAACGAGTATTACAGAGAGCAGGGGCTTCAACTTCGAGAAAGAAAACTTGGTCTTGAGAAGGAACTCAAGCAACTGAACGAGAAAAAAGAGAGTATTAGTAAAGAAATAGACCAGCAGGGTGAACTCGACAAAAAGCCTATGGGCGAGGTACACCTCCTCATTAGTGCAAAGAGAGCAGTCTCTTGCTCGATAGAGCTTAGTTATTACGTCGATAACGCAGGTTGGATCCCCTCTTACGATATTCGCTCTTCAGGAGTAGGCAATCCATTGGAGCTCTCTTACAAAGCCACAATTCATCAATCAACTCGTGAGGATTGGAACAAAGTGCATCTGCGTATCAGTTCTCTCGATCCCAAGATCTCCAATACCCCTCCCACACAACAGATCTATTATCTTAATTACAATACCCGTCCACCTCGTTACTCTCAGGAGCGGGGAGACCAAGCCACGGGTATCGTTGTTAGTAATGATGATGGCGAACCTCTTGTTGCCGCAACGGTGCGCATTGTAGGGACCAACATTGCTACCATGACAGATATCAACGGCCGTTACGGCATCACAATTCCACCCTCGGGAGGTAGTTTGGAGATTTCTTTTATTGGCTATCAAACCAAGATAATACCCCTGAACAGTGGATTTGCTACAGTCTATTTAGAGCCTGATGATGCTGCGTTAAATGAAGTTGTTGTTTCCGGTTATGCAGCTCCGATGAGAGAGGAAGGCAAAGGGAGTGCCCTACGAAGAAAAGCATCTGCACGTGACGCTTCTGAACGAAATACAACAATCAGTGTAGAACAAGACGAACGGCAGACCGCCGTTGAATTTGACATCCAAACAGCCTATTCGATTTCATCAAACAACAAACCTCTTGTTTTAGAGGTACAGAGACACTCTATGCCAGCCTCTTACGAGTACGTCTGTGTACCCAAAGCCGATCCCGATGCCTTCCTCTTGGCCCATGTATCGGGATGGGAACGCTACAAACTCCTATCAGGTGAGGCCAATATCTTTTATGAAAACAGTTTCGTCGGTAAGACAATCCTCGATACACGAGAACTTCGTGAGACACTACGTGTTTCCCTCGGACGCGACAAAGGCATCCAAGTTGCACGTGAGAAAGCCGAAGATTCGAGTAATAGCGGATTCCTTAGCAGTAAGAGCGAAGATGTGCGTTCGTGGATCACAACCATTCGCAATAATAAGTCTCGTCCCATTGAGATCACATTATTCGATCAAGTACCCGTGTCAACGAACAACGAAATTACCGTCAAAGTTGAGAATCTCTCTAACGGGGAATTTAACAAAGCTAGCGGAGAGGTGAAGTGGAAAATGACCCTTCAGCCTTCAGAGCGCAAGCAAGTGAATCTCAAATACATCGTCAAAAGCCCTAAAGAGAAAAATCTACAAATAGAATAGTTTAGGCAAAATAGTGGAGCGAGAAGTCTTTATCCCCAAGCATACATAAGCATAAAAGAGGGAGGCTTCTCGCTCCTTTCTGTCCCTATATGGGAGTTATTTCCCTAGGAAGAACAAACTTTACTCCTCCCTCCATTAGGTAGCAATCACAGTGGTGAGAGTATGAATGAAATGTCCGTTTCTCTCCTTCTATTGCTGTGATGCAACGGCTTCCAATAGGAAAGCGATTACCAAAAATTAGTCCGAGATACGCACCCCTCTCGGAGAAATCCCACCCTGAGAAAGAGCCTATCTTTATTTTAGGGCATATCGAGCAATAAAGGTACGAATTCGCTCCCGAGATGCCTTTGTTTTTTTATTGTAAGCACTCTCTAAAATGCCTTGACGTTCTACCTCTTGTAGTTGCTGTGCAATCGTTGTGCGGAGTGTTTCGTCCTGAACGTCTTTGAGGTGACGTGCGATGCATCCTTCGAGTACGGGCCACATACAGTTGCGTTGCCACTGCGCACGTTGATAGTCGGTAGCCTGCTCTTCGTACCGAGCACAGATGTATAATAATCCCTTAATCCAATCTGTTATTTTATGCGCTCTCTTGGTTGCCATCACTATAGAACTCACATTAGGGTAGTAGTAGTAAAAAGGCATTTGAGTAATGGTCGTGCGGGGAGCGCGGAGCATCAGTTCACATGTCCAAGGGAAATCTTCAAAGACAATTCCCTTGATAAAAGGAAGATCTGCAATCAGTGTTCGACGCATGAGGAATCGCCATACGTAGAGGTGCTTGATAGGCATTTTGATAGACGAGTGCGAACGCTCGGTGAAGTGGGCAAAGACATCATCTGTCGTCACCTGTTCCATCGCCTCTAGTTTGTATCTTCTGTAATAACTTTGAGGCCACTTGGTATCCACATCAAAACCCAATTTTCGCTTTATGATGGTTCCTACACGATAATAGGGTTCTTTGTACCAAGTTACGAGGTCGCTCCCATTCTGCTGAGCCAACGCAAGACTAAATTCCAGTGTTTGAGGGTGGATAAAGTCGTCCGAATCAAGGAATACCACATACTCTCCACAGGCATATGCCATCCCTGCATTACGAGCATCAGATGGACCTCCATACTCTTTATCGATGACTTTGATACGGGTATCTCGAGCTTCATACTCAGCAAGAATTGCACGACTACCATCGGGGCTTCCGTCATTAACGCAAATCGCTTCCCAATCGGTATAGGTTTGATCAAGTACGCTATCAAGACAACGAGCAATGAAACGCTCAACGTTATATACAGGGATAATTACAGATACTGTGGGCATACCGGAGCTTAAAATAAATTCCCTGCAAAGGTAGTAATTCATTGCCATTCCGATCTCGCATTCATCGCCTCTACGAAAAAAACAATTTTGAGAAACACGCTCTATAAGATAGCTTCTTATCCTCTGTCGATCACCATTAGATCATCGAAAGCAAAGTAAGGGAGAAGAAAAAAAGTCTTGCCCGGCAGTTCTGAAAATAAAGGGCAACAGCTCCAAAATTGCTGGGCAGTGTTTTGAGGTCTGTTCACGAGGCAATTTTTCCTATATCAAGAACGATAAAACGAAAAAAGACTGCTTGCATTTCTGAATAGAACGACCTCCAGTCCCTTTGTAGTTGCTACTGCAAAGGGACCGGTTCATACAAGATTATGCTACACAGCCTTGTTTAGTCAGAGGAGTACTTTTCGAACGTCTCCCCCGGGTGTAGCCAATAAGATGATTGATGGATATTGCGTTTTGTTGAGATGGTCTGAAGGAATTGTTGTATTACCGAGATAGTTGCCCTCTATGGAGTATATTCGACAAGAATATGGGGCAAGAATGATAATACCTGTATCACTTTTCTGAATCTGTACTTCATCATAGAGACGCTCCTTTGAAACCTCGGGTATGGCTAATATGGCCTCTTTTCCGTCCAGCACCTTCCATCCTTTCTTTGTCGCAATAGTTATGTCTGCGGGGGTTAGTCTATTACCTTCAGGGATTTCATCATCTTTGGATTGAAATACTTTGATCGTGCCATCATTATTTGCTCTTGTGGGAAGGCTCTCGAACAGATCTTTCAGAGCCTCTTCGGATAGATTGTTTTTGTAAATGATGATCCAGAAAAGTTGCGAATTTCCTTTTACATTAAGTTCCGTAAGGTGATTATATCCGAGTGATATATCTTCTAGTTTAGGGCAATGAGATAGATCTATGGAGGTTAATTCGTTGCCTAATAGGGATAGTGATACGAGTTCTTGATTAGCTTCCAGAGATATGGATTTTAGTTGATTGTTCGCTATGTTCAGATCTTTCAAGTGGGGGAGAGCCACAAGTTCTATTTGCTTGAAAGCGTTATCTTGGAGGTACAGCTCCTCGATCTTAGGAGTTTTGGATAAATCAATATGAGTCAATTCATTAGAGAAACAGTGAAGAACTTTAAGTTCGGGTACATCTTTGAGAATCAGCTCCGTGATTTCATTGTTCGTACACAGTAAACGTGTTACATCTTTTCCGGATATGGTTACTTGATTACCAATGACTTGTCCATTGATTACAGTTCCCCTCTCGGATACAGCTGTCTTCATCCATTTACCATCTCCCCAGTTAATGTAAACCTCTTCGGATGGAGCTCCAATGGTTAGAGATAGTTCATTGCTCTTTGTTTTTAGCGCTATGTTCTCTGTATAGTTACCAGCCAGCTCTTCTCCTTCATAGGGAATATAGTCAGACCCTCCTCCATAGTAGCAGGTATTCCAATTTTTTAGGTTAGCGGCTGTTACATCACTCTTCAGACACAAATTCCCATCTTGAGGTCTTGTTTCAGCAGTTGCATGTACTACAAGGTTACCACTAGAGTATTCATTCTTTTTATCCGGGAGATTCTTGACTAATTGTATCATCTTCTCCCCTCTGATTTTATTGTTGAAGAAAACGACAGCTGTCAATTTAGAACCGGCTGTAAAAGCAATCTCCGTGATCTGATTGTTGTAACAGTAGATTCCTTCCAGTTCCGGAACATGCCCTATCATTAAGCTTTGCAATTCATTATCGTGACATGTAAGGATGCGTAGTTTAGGACTTTCTTCTCTAAAAGTTAGTGTATTGAGTTTGTTATTATTGCACAAAACGGATTCAAGCTCCTCACAAGAAGAGAGATCTAGTCGTGCAATTTCGTTTTGATTACACTCTAACTTTTGTAGCTTAGGACATTTGTTCAGATCAAGAGTTTCTAAGTTGTTTGAATAGCAACTAAGGAGTTCCAGTGATGGATTATCAGATAAATTCAAGTTAGAAATCGTGTTATTGTAACACTGTACAACCCTTAAGGCAGGGGCTTTAGAGAGATCCAATGCTGTAAGTTTATTATTGTTGCACCAAAGCGTATGTAGCTTGGGGCAATGTGCTAAATCTATCGAGGTCAGTCCGTTTCCCAAGCAGTAAAGTTCCGTGAGTTCAGGGCAATTTGTGAGAGAGAGGGTTTGAATGCCCATACTATTGCATCGCAAGAAAGTAATATCACCTCGTATGGTGAGTGTCTGTGAAGTCAGTGTATACTCCACCGATGGGAATCCTCCAATTTTAGGAGGCTCCTGCACCCCCTCTATGGTTATATCCCCCTTGGCCTGAATGCCCAGGCGTATCTTATCCCCCACATTCTTCGTTGTTGTTAGAGTCAGGCTACCGGAACCCACAGCAGGAGGTGTTTGGGCAAAAAGCCTGTATCCGCTTAGATTTAGACTGACGATAACCACAATAAAAGTGCCGAATAGTACTTTCGTGAACATTGCGCCCGTTACTTGTGTAATCTTTGTTCTCATTTTTTTTTTGCGTTGTTTAGTCTTGTATAAATCAATATCATATCCTCTCTTTGAGCGAAAGTTAGTGATAAAAAGTGATTCATAACAGATTCTTTCTGTGAAACAGAGTGTGTATTATACGCTTCAGAGATATTGCCATTATTTTAGCTACTTTCCTTCTTAGAGGATACTCCAGTTTTATTTGATCTCAACTCACACAATCTCTAATCGGCTCAAAATATCTACCTTTGTGGGAGATGTAGCGTGAAGTGTGTGCTCTCTGTGAGGGGGACACTTGTAAAACGCATAGGTGCATAAATTATATAGCATATGAATAATTGGTACGAATGTTCCGTTCGTTATGAAAAATTGGCCGATACAGGGCTTTCTAAGAAATCATCAGAGAGCTATTTGGTTGATGCCATGTCTGTTACAGAGGCAGAGGCTCGTTTGACTGAAGAGATTACGCCCTTTTCGTCCACGGGAGAGATCGTTATCAGCACTATAAAAAGAGCCAAAATTGCTGAGTTGTTCCTCAATGACAAAGAGGAGGATGACAAATATTACCGTTGCAAGGTACTTTTTATTGTATTGGACGAAAAGAATGGAGTGGAAAAGAAGACTCCCGTTACGATGATCGTTAAGTCCGATTCGCTGGCTCATGCTGTGGCAGTGATTGAAGAGGAGATGTCTCATACAACCAATGACTATGCCATAGCCTCTGTTGTAGAAACCAATATAGTGGATGTCTTTACACTAAAGTACTGATTGGGGGCGAGAGGATTGTACGTATGTCAACAATTCAAGAGAGACTGGATCATATCCGTCGGCAGATTCCAGATGGAGTTACGTTGGTAGTGGTGTCTAAGTATCACTCTGTGGAGGAAATTCAGCAGGCTTATGATGCGGGAGTCCGTGATTTTGGAGAAAATCGGGTGCAGGAGTTGGTCAGCAAAGTGGATCAACTCCCCAAGGATATCCGTTGGCATCTGATTGGCTCCCTGCAACGAAATAAGGTAAAGTATATTGCTCCTTTTGTTACGTCGATCCAAAGTGTCGATTCCCTTGCTTTGTACCAAGAGGTAGAGCGTCGGGCTACTCAACAAAATAGAGAGATTGACTGTTTGATAGAGGTATTTGTCGCACAGGAGGAGACCAAGAGTGGGCTCCCTTATGACGAGGTAGAGGCTTTCTTCGCTATGTTACGAGAGATGCAAGCTCAAGGAGGAAGTCTCATCCGGTTAAGAGGTCTCATGGGTATGGCTACGCATACGGATTGCCGAGAGACAGTGCGTGCCGAGTTCGCTAAGCTTCGTACCCTATTCCAACGTCTTAAGGAGGGCGTGATGCACGATGTTGAGTACTTCGATACGCTCTCCATGGGAATGAGTGAAGACTGGTCGCTTGCCGTGGAAGAGGGGAGTACGATGATCCGTGTGGGTACAGCCATTATGGGGCCTCGATCTTATACCTAAGGGTTGAGTAACTAATTCAGGTGAATGTAAAGTAAAAGAAAGAGACGAAGATATGTTGGATTTAACTTCAAACTATGCAGGAATTGCCCTGCGCAACCCTATTGTGGTAGCTAGTTCTGGATTGACGAATAGTGTCCAGAAAATCGAAAAGTTGGCAGCTGCCGGAGCCGGAGCCGTTGTCTTGAAATCGCTTTTTGAAGAGCAGATTGATGCTCTCTCTCATTCGATGACAACCGATTCTGATTATCCCGAAGCTGCTGATTACATTTCGGGCTATGTCAAAGCTAATGAAATAGAAAAATATCTTGACTTTGTTCGCGAAGTAAAGAAGCGTGTTAATATCCCCGTTATAGCGAGTGTGAACTGTTACAAAGCTGGAGACTGGACTAGCTATGCACAGCAGATCGCGAGCACAGGTGTTGATGCTTTGGAGGTAAATATTATGCGCCTCGAGGGTAAGGTAACAGCTGATGCAACTCAGTTGGTTAATGATTACGTTGCTATCGTAAAGGGGGTTGTGGCTTCTGTGAAGATCCCTGTTCAAGTAAAATTGGCGAAAACATTCTCTTGCATTCCTGCTCTTGTAGATAAACTCCGTCTTGTGGGAGCTGCAGGTGTTACGCTTTTCAATCGTTCATATCAAATGGATATTGATATTGAAAATGAGCGTATGTCCGGGGGAGAGGTGTTCACTTCTGCTGCAGATATCTCAGATACACTTCGCTACACGGGGCTTATTGCAGGTCAGATTGCCGGCTTTCCTATTTCGGCCTCTACGGGGATCCATTCTGCCGAGGGTGTTATCAAGGCTATCATGGCAGGAGCCTCTTCGGTGCAAATGTGTTCTGCTATTTATAAGCATGGTGCACCATACATTCAAAGGGTCTTGGAGGATCTCAATGCGTGGATGGAGCGTAAGCAATATAAGGCCGTAAGTGAGTTTCGTGGTAAACTTAAGGCTGATCAGAGTGCCGATGCAACGCAATACACGCGTATGCAGTTCATGAAATATTTTATGGCTCACGAGTAATTCATTACTCCGTTAGAGTACGAAAAGAGAGGGGAGAGGGTATTTTTATGGGAATGAGATTTTTCTCTCCCGGCTCTTATCCCGTGGGGGAGGCGAGTATCCCCCTCCCTTTTATCAAAGAGGATATTGTTGTTCCTCCAAAATAAAGATCTCAAAGAGAAGCGTATGAACAAACACTATTTTTGCCGGCTTGTCCTATTAGGGGCATTTTCTTCAGCCGTGCTAACCTCTTTTGCCGGTTGTCAGAGTAGTCAAAAACAAAAGACTTCTGGGGAGAAAACGACTACCTCTGTTGTTGATTCGATGGAGATAGCCCCTGCTTTCCCCTCCCCAAAGATCCCAATGACAATTCAAAATGTGGATGATCGTGCGATCTATTTTGTAGATCACTTTTGGGATGAATGTAACTTTGATGATCCTAATTTGTTGAAGCGTACTGCTTCACTAGAGCAGTCTGTAGCTAACTTTTTGGGTATTGCTTGTCGCTTGCCTGTTGATCAAGTAAAGGCTGCTTTCATCCGTCCGCTGGAGGCTTCACAAGGGGAGCTGTTTGCGTTCTTTATTGATACATATGAGAAGTATCTTTTTGAACCCAATTCTCCTTTTTTTAACGAGGAATACTATTTCCCTATCGTAGAGTGGATTGCCCATTCCCCCAAGGCCTCTCTTGCTCAAATGGAGCGGGCTAAGTATCGCTTGCAGATCATGGGGCGTAATCGGGTAGGGCATCCTGCGGAGCAATTTACCTTTACACAACCATCCGGAGAGGTCGGTAGACTCAGCGACATGCGTGGGAAGAAGACAATGTTATTCTTTTACACTCCTGGGTGTCATAATTGCGCTCAGGTTCTAGCAGAGCTACAAGAAGATTCATTTTTTCAAAGCCTGATTGAGGCGAAGCAAATAAATGTTCTGTTTGTAGATGCAGAGACGGATGTGGACGAGTGGATGCGTACAATTGAAGAACTTCCTCCCTTTGGTGTGAAGGGATTTAATAGTGATGGTCGGGTGGTTAATGTACCGCTTTACGATCTCAAAGCAAGTCCTACGATCTATCTATTAGATGCCAAAGGAGTCGTCCTCCTCAAAGATGCTAACTTGGATCAGATTCGCAAGTCCTTGGCTCTTTCTGAATAGGAGTTACCCTAGGCAATGCTATTATTGATGAGAATATAGTACCTTTGCCCTAGGAATAGCGATTCTAACCCATTGCAGACGGAAAAGATTAGTTCGCAGATAGCCTCTAGAGAGTACGGATGTATTCGGCCTTTATTGTCTATATCGAATTTAACCTTACCTTTGCGCAACTTATAAGAATATTTGTTGATAGAAGAACTAAGAAAACGCTAACAATTTGAATAGTAAAATTATGAAGGTAAAGTACTTATTGCTCTCTCTTATGGGAGCTATGGCACTCTCAGCTAGTGCCCAGACTACGGCACCAGAAGATCAAAACCAGCTTCCTGCTCGCAAGACAGCTTTTGATCGTTCTGCGGGTCATTGGTTTATCACCTTGCAGGGCGGTGTTAGTGCACAATTTCTAGAGGGAAATCAGGCACAGGATTTCGTGAAGCGTCTTCACGTTATGCCAACACTCTCCATTGGTAAGTGGCATAACCCCTATTTTGCAACTCGTTTGCAACTTATGGCAGGTCCTACGCCTACGTATTATAAGACGGCTGCTAATGATGTTGTCACGCTTAATACTGCGATGGCTGGTGCTCATTTCGATTTTATGTTTGATGTAGTGAACTACTACTCAAAGTACAATGCTAAGCGCGTGTTCCACCTCATTCCTTTCGCTGGGGTTGGTTACAACTTTAAGTACTATAATGACTTCAAAGACTTCGGTAGCTACTTCTCTACGAGTCAGCCCTATCGTCACTCTTTGGCTGCTAACATTGGTGCTCAGATGTCTTTCCGTTTAGGTAAGCGTGTGGACTTCGTTCTCGAGGCTCAAGCTGTGTACAATAACCTCAATATCGTTAAGAAGGACTTTGACTACAAGGATGCTAGTGCAGCCTATATGCCAAAGGGTGCTAATCCTGATGGATACCCTTACAATGGTCTTCTCGGTGTAGTTACTGCCGGTCTTAACTTCAACCTTGGTAAGGTAGAGTGGGAGGTTATTACCCCTATGGATATGGATCTTATCAACGATCTTAATGGTCAAATCAACAGTCTTCGCGCAGAAAATGCAGAACTCGCTAAGCGTCCTGTTTCTTGCCCCGAATGCCCTGAAGTAGTTGCTCCCGAAACTAAGGTCGTAGCCGGTCTCAGCGAAAAGGCTCTTACTTTCAAGTTTGACTCTGACAAGCTTACCCCCAACCAAGAAATCGTTCTTTACGAAATTGCCAAGTTTGTAAAGGATAACAACCAAGCTATCTCTGTAATTGGTTACGCTGATGTCACGGGTAATGCAGACTACAACCTCGCACTCTCTGAACGTCGTGCTAAGGCTGTTGCTGAAATTCTTATGTCTGAGTATGGTGTTCCTTCTGACAAGATCAATGTAGAATGGCAGGGTGAAACTGAGCAGTTCGATACTCGTGCTTGGAACCGCGTAGTTATCGTTCGCTCTAAGTAATAGAAACACTAACCATAAAAATAGAAGATTTAGATATGAAAGCTAAAGTATTAATGCTCGCCCTTATGGGTAGCTTCGCACTTTCTTTTGGTGCTCAAGCTCAGCAGGAAGTAGCAACTCCCAATACATCCGGTCACAAGACGATTTTTAATCGCGACAAAGGTTGTGATCATTGGTTCCTTGAAGTGCAAGGTGGTGTAGGTCTCCTTCCTTTCGGAGAAGCTAACAACAAGGCTGCTCTCATGGATCGTATTTACCCCGTTGTCCAACTTGGTGTAGGTAAGTGGTATGAACCCTGGTTCGCTACTCGTGTACAAGTCGAGGGATGGAATATGAAGGGTTTTGCTCTTGATGCAGCCGGTGCTAATCATGCTTATAATAACCTTTTCGGTGCTGCTCACATGGACTTTATGTTCGACGTGGTTAATTACTTTGCTAAATACAACGCTAAGCGTGTGTTCCACTTCGTGCCTTACGTAGGTCTTGGTGCTGGTTATAAGCATCACTCCACTGTTGGTGCTGGTTTCACAGATCCCTTCACAGGTAAGGCTGTTGATGGTGCAACAAAGAATGACTTCGGAGGCGTTGTTGATGCTGGTGTTATCTTCAAGTTCCGTCTAGGTCGTCGTGTAGATCTTAACCTCGAAGCTCAAATGTTGGCAACGAAGACTAACATGATTGGTACTTCTTGGAAGAGTCAAGGTGCTGATATCATGGCTTTTGCTACTGCGGGTCTTGGGTTCAACTTGGGTAAACCTGAATGGGATGTTCTCATTCCTATGGATTGGGCTCTCGTTAATGATCTCAATGGTCAAATCAATAACCTTCGTGCAGAAAATGCAGAACTCGCTAAGCGTCCTGCTTCTTGCCCCGAGTGCCCCGAACCTACCGTAGATGGTGGTGAGGTAGTTAAGACTGTTGTAAACAACGTTGTTTACTTCCGCCTCGGTAGTGCTAAGGTTGATCAAAACCAGTATATCAACATCTACAATACAGCTAAGTATGCTCTCGAAAATAATAGCAAGATCTATGTGGTAGGTTATGCTGACGAAGCTACTGGTTCTGCAGACTTCAATATGGCCCTCTCTGAACGTCGTGCTAAGGCTGTTGCTAAGATTCTTGCTGAAAAGTATGGTGTTGCTGAAGATATGATTGAAGTTGACTTCAAGGGTTCTACCGTACAGCCCTACGAAACCAACGAGTGGAATCGTATCGTTATCATGACTGCTGAATAATTAGTAGATCGAGAATAAGACTCTGAAAGAGTCAATCCTTTAGGGAGATGTCTGATATGGGCATCTCCCTTTCTTTTTAATCTTGGTAGGGAATACTGACCATATCTTGTCCATGAAAATAAGGGAATCCTTGTTTCCCTAGAAATCAAATAGACAGTCTCTTGCTGGAAACTCAACGGAAGATGATCTCCGTAATGTTTGATAGATTTTGTTGTGACTAGATCTCTGATGATCTCTTTGATGTAGCAAGATCAGCGAAATGAGCAAAAAGTTCTATCTTTGCAACGAGTAAAAAGAAGAAAGAATGCCTAAAATATAAGAGATAAAAGGGCCGATTCTTTTTTCGATTGATAAATGGGGATGATTGATAATGGTGCTCTGATACTATCCTAGAGTAGAGTGAGTAAGGGAATCCATTAGATCATTCCAGTTTCATGTTGGAGAATAATTTAAATAGGCAATCATTATGAATTCACAAGCCCTACTAAGGCTCTTCTCGCTGATCGCTTTTGTCGCATTTGCATCAGTTAGTTGTTGGGCTACAGCTGAGTCTTTACATCTACTATTACCCAATTGGCCATCCATTCTTTGCTGGATTGTTACCATTGGTTTTTACGTAGTTGCCTCTTATGGAACGAAGCTGGTCGTCGATAGTTTAAATCAATCTGTATATGTTGAAAAGCGCGGTGTAAAACTCGTTGGAGGATTTTTACTTGCCTTGTTCTTTTGGATTGTTTGTAGTTTCCCGACCAATACACATACATTTTTTTACCGTAGTGCCATTGTGGATGTAGTTGTGGACGATATTGCTACTACCCGTACCTATTTGCAAAATCTAGCCAGTGATGCCAAGGGTGAAGAGACGGTCAAGAAAACCCAAGATAGCATTGGCGCAATTGTAAATGCTCAACTCATTGCTTTGGAAGGGGAGATTGATAATTTGGCGAACCCCGGTTTTGGAGATCGTGCCAAGGAACATCTTTCCAAAATAGCCCAAACACTGCAGGTTGCTCAGATCCCGATGTTGTCCCATACGGGTACAAATTCCAAACAGATCAAGAGTTTGAAAGATCAATATCGGAAGACAATCACCGAAATGTTGGAGAAACGTAAGGAGGAGGTTGCTCGTCAGATGACTAATGTACAGGTGGTAAAATACAAACCTGAAGCTGAAGAGCGTTTGCAGGGGTTGGAGCAGATGGCTGCTAAAATCACTGATATGGCTAATGCTAAAGAGGTAAATGAAGACTTGATCAACCAAGCCGATATGGAACTAAAGAAGTCCTATGCTACAATCAAGAATTACCAACAATTCGTTGAACTAAAAACTGTCGATCAAGAGGTATACCTCTCTGAGCGTCCTGTAACCAAGACCTCTCGTATGTTGAGTGTATTTGATGTTTGGAAGGATTTCTTGGAAGGCAAGTACGCAGGTCGAGGGATTATCTTTTGGGTGATACTCTCTCTACTTGTGGATATTGCTGCGTTTATTTTCTTTGATCTTGCATTCAAGCGTCGGGAACAACTTTAAATCTTACTTTTTATGGCTAATATCAATTTTGACAATAATGATGAGTTGATCTCCCAAATCCCTGCAATGGAAAATCACGTGGAGGCAAAACCGATGGACGTCTCCGGTTTTTTGCAGAAGGAAGACCCTCGTGATATAGGACTTAATGAGGTAGAATTGAATGATCCGAACAAGATCAATGTGACCATCGCAGATACATCCGCACCTCTCTTGATGCTTTTTGGCCCCCCCTCTTGCGGTAAGACGATGACACTGATTCGCTTAACACGTTTCTTGCAAAAGTCGGGATACACGGTTGCTCCAATTCCTAGTTTTCGTCCTAGCTACGATAAAAATTATCGAGAATTGTGCGAAAACTTCAATGCGATGATCAATAGTTCGGATGCTGCCAAGGCTACGAGCAATGTGAGCTTTATGCTTGTAGAGGTATTGAAGGAGGGGCGTCGGGTTTGTCAGATACTGGAGGCTCCCGGAGAATATTACTTTAATCCTGATTTACCCAAAGCTGATTTTCCTGCCTATTTCAATAAGATCATCAATATGACGAATCGTAAGATTTGGCTCTTTTTCCTCGAACCGATTTGGCGAGAAGATGTGGATCGTCGCAATTATGTGACACGTATTGAAATGGTAAAGAGTCGGAGTCGTGCACACGATAAGGCGATTTTCGTTTTTAATAAGATTGATAAGACAAACTATGTGATCGCTCCTGGTCAAGTACATAAGCAACAAGCCCTCAAGCAGGTGAGCTTTCTTTATCCCAATCTTTTCGTGCCTTTCCGCAACACTAATCCTATAACCTCTTTTATCAGACCCTATAATTTTGATTTCGCTGTTATGCACACGGGGGACTATGTCTCTGCTGCAGATGGTACCTTGACCTTTCAAGAGGGACCTGAGGAGTATGTGTCGGAATTGTGGCATATCGTTCGTCGTCATATTAGAGGTTGATTGATACGATTATGCAGTTCGAAATCTTTTTACATGGCACTCCACAAGGCCAGCAAATCTTGGGTAAGTCGTCGGATGCATTTGCTCGTTTCGCTTCGACTTTTTATACGGTAGATACGGCTGATATCACGGAAAAGTTACGCATGGATCAGCTTGTGACAAGTCGAGGATCCGTGCTAATTTATTCTCTTGTTTGGGCTCGGCAGATTGTGGGCGATGATGGGCGAGAAGGGGGCTATGTGGCACTCTCTCTGCAACTGGATCTCATGGCTCGCAGTACATATCAAATCTATAATTTACTGAAGGCGTTGTTTCTAACTAAAGTCTTGGGGCGTATTGTCCGCGTAAAAGAGGGGGATAAAATTCAATTTGCTACATCCAAACTAACCTCTTTTGGAGTGGATTATATTGCGGAGTTAGAGGGATTCGTTGGGGCATATATTCGAGATAATATCGGAGCCTCGGGCTTTGCTCCCATACCTCAAGTGGGGCAATCGGGAAAAGTGCATTCGGGGGGTGTTCGTAAAGTAAATCGATTCGATTTTTCAGAGAATCTCCTATTACAGACACTTGCCAATGGCGATACCTTGGACGTTTCAGATGAATATCCCTCTCAGCTGACAGAGCAAAAGATCAGGGACTTGAGTCGTCAGCTTGAGGAAACTAAACGATCCTATTCAATGCAACTTGCTGAATTACAAGAGCAACATAGGGAGACTTTAACAGCATGGAAGCAACAATGGAACGCTAAGTTAGAGCAATCTTCAGAGCAGTTACAGCAACAAGCCCAAAAGAGTAAGGTGCAATTGGATCAACTTGCAATGGAACGGAATCAGTTGCGTACGGAGTTGGAGCATTTGCAGATACGGGTAAAAACGGCAGACTTACAGAGTTCGCTACTCAAGCAGGAATCTAGTTTAAAGGCTTTGGCAGAGTCGATTTTTCAACTTTTTGGTTTGTCAAAAGGAGGACTCTCCCCTTCTCAAGAAGACTCTTCAACGTCCGACAAAGTGTTGATTTCGCACCGCTCTTGGTTCCCTATTATACATCTTATACTCACCCTTATATGTGCTTTGTTGCTCACAGTGGTTTTGATCTTTTTTCGTTCTGATAAGGGGGATAATACGCCTCCCATTGTCACTATTCAACATGATACGGTCTACATAGAGAGTCCAAGGGTCGATTCTACAGCTCTTGAAGTACCAGGAATATCCAAATATTGAGTTATAGATAGAGAGGTTACTTTAACTCCTCTATCTATTTTTTAGCCTGATGAATACTACCATTTATCTATTTTCGTCGACGTTGTCCTATGAGCAATATCCCAATGATTCGACCTCTCGACTGTTTCAGGGGCTTTTGTCTCGAGCAGAGGCTCCTGAGCAACTCTTGATTCATCGGGAGGGTGATCTCGTTTATTACGTTTATATTCGAGCGTTGGGGGAAGAGCCTAAAGGCTTTTGGGGGGTCTCTTTTATCCTCAATGGAGAACATCTTATAGGGGCTTTTGAGAAATTGATGAAGTTTTGTGAGCAACAATTACGCTATGTGGCTCTTCAGGGAGATTTGCTTCAGCTGGATGATTATGGGAACATCCGGCGAACTAATAGCACTTTTCATGATCAATTGCCATTTATCGAATCCTTGGTGCATAAGATCCGTAAACAGTTCTCGGGGCTCGATTTGCCACTCGCACTTCTTCCTCCCACCAATTATGGTATAGATCGACGGAGCTTTAGTCGATTATCTGTTTCGGAACAGGATGTGGATATTTTAAGGGCTGTTGAGAGTCATGCTATTGTTGCATTGCTGCAAGCAAAAGACTATGAAGATCCGCTTCTCAGACGTTATGGAGAGCAACTTAGGTGTTTGGCGATAGAACGGGACGACTTAAAGAAGAGATGCGAAGAGCTACAATCGTCCTATTGTGCCCTCAATCGACAAAAAAAACAGTACAAAAAAGTAATGTTTCTCTCCCTCCTAACTGCTTTCATTTTGTGTCTTAGTTCTGTTGGTTTTTTTGTCTTTAGATATCATTTACGTTCGCTCCGGCAGGATGCTTTGGAGCAGTCTTCTCAAAATAAAAAACTCACGGCACAAAACGAACGTTTGGAACAGAGCAATCAGGAGTTGTCGTCATCCTACGCACAGGAGCAGCGCAAGCATGAAGAGGCTCGTTCGTTACTTGATGGATTGACCCAAGGAATGCCTCTTGTTGTTCGGGGGATAGAGGTGGCTATGACGAGTCAAACCTCGGAAGTTCCAACCTCTTTCAGTAGCAAGGCTCATTTGGATCGTTACCTTTGGGTTGCTATTGAGTATAAAGAGATAGAGGAAGCTTTGGTTGATTTACAGGTCGAGGTGTATCGCAGAGAGGATAACATCCGGGTGGCCTCCATCCCACTAAGTGTACAGACACTGATGCTTGGCGAGGGGAGTCGTAAGGTTGTAACTCCGGCTATTTCGGGAGATTGGATCGAGGGTGAATACGAGATAGAGGTACGTAGTGGGGAAGTGGTACTCTCTTCCAAGCGTGTTTATATAGATTCCTATCGATAAATATGCTATGATTTCTCTTTTTTTACTTCTATGGCAATAGAGGCCCTTTGACCAAATTCTTAACCTGTTTTGGGAAAGACTATCTCCGAATTATCCTACCTTGTCTTGCTGGATTTATTGATCCACAGAAAACTCCAAAGCTTTTTCATAATTACTAGAGTATATATAGAAATCCCCTGCTTTTGTCCCCCCAGTAATTGCATCAGTAAGATGTTACCGGAGGTAGATTAAAAAACAAAAGGAGGGGATTATTATCTTTAGGCTGGAGATGAAAAGTATTTTAGGGGGAGTCCATGACGGAAATAGATTCCCGACAAAACTTTTTCTCTTCTTCTTTATCCGAGGACTTCAATAGCTCGCTTAATGCGACGAATACTCTCCTCTAAACCGAGTAGGTAAATAATTTCATTGATATGAGGACCTTTAGGAGCACCAACGAGAGCTAAACGCAAGGCATTCATCACCCCTCCCATATTGTATTCGTTGCTTTGAATAAAGTTATTGAGAGCCTCTCCAAGAGTATTGCAGTCCCATTTAGATTGCTCTTGTAGGAGCGCGATTACCTCGCGCATTTGCGTGGGTGATTCGGATTTCCACCGTTTTTTTGCAGTTTTCTCATCGTAAGCCTCAGGAGCTATGAAAAAGAATGAAGTTTCGTCCCACAGCTGAGGAATGAGCTGTACACGATCCCTTACGACCTGCAAGATCGCCTCTAGATTAGATGGAATTGCCACACCCTGTTGCTCCAAAATGGGGATAAATAGTTCTTTGATTAGGGTTAAGGGAGCCTCTTGTAAGTAACGATGATTGAACCATTTTCCCTTCTCGAAGTCAAATTTAGCCCCTGACTTACTACATTTGTCGAGTGTAAATGCTTCGATGAGCTCCTCTCGTGTCATGACCTCTCGGTTATCACCGGGATTCCATCCTAGAAGAGCCAGGAAATTCACAACCGCTTCGGGCAAATAACCACTCTCGCGGTAACCCATAGAGATTGCTCCACTCTGAGGATCGATCCACTCCAGGGGAAATACAGGGAATCCCAAGCGATCCCCATCTCGCTTGCTCAATTTGCCATTCCCCTCGGGCTTGAGCAGGAGTGCCAAATGGGCAAAAACGGGCATTGTATCCTCCCAACCCAATGCACGATAGAGCAATTTGTGCAAGGGGGCACTAGGCAACCACTCCTCTCCTCGTATCACATGGGTAATCCCCATTAAGTGATCATCTACGATATTAGCTAGGTGGTAAGTGGGAAGGTCATCGCTACTTTTGTAAAGTACCTTATCGTCAATAATAGAAGAATTGATACGCACTTCTCCACGGATTAGGTCCTCTACCACAACCTCTTCGTTGGGTTCAATCTTGATACGCACCACGTAGGGTACACCAGCGACTTCTAGTGCAGTAATCTCCTCAGCAGAGAGGGACAGATCGTTTTTCATCGAACCTCGAGTGGTCGCATCATACTGAAAGTTAGGAATAGCCTCACGCGCAGCTTCCAACTCCTCCGCTGTATCATATGCTTTGTAGGCCTTACCCTCACGGAGCAATTGCTCTACATAGATCCGATAGATGTCACGGCGTTCACTCTGTCGGTAGGGACCGTGATCACCACCGATACCAACACCTTCATCGATCTCTATACCAAGCCATTGGAGCGACTCTAGGATATACGCTTCGGCTCCCGGTACAAAACGTTTGCTATCCGTATCCTCAATACGGAGGAGCATATCACCACCAAAATGACGAGCAAAAAGATAGTTGTAGAGAGCTGTACGTACCCCACCAATATGAAGAGGACCCGTAGGACTTGGAGCAAACCGCACGCGTGGCTTTTGAGGTAATGAAGTCATATCTAAGTATTGCTTTAATTTTTCTATGTCTAATGTCCTGACAAAAGTAGCTATTTGTCGGAAAATAGTAGGTTCTTACAGAGATGCTACTTGTCCTAGAGTCTCGTGAAGAGAGGGATATATATAGAAATCGGTAAAAGCCCTTTCCTGTGGGAACTCCTTGGCAACAGACAATTCATCTTCTTGTCTTCTGGTTCTAAATCTACAAGACAGAAGAGATCAATCCGATAGACGGAAAATAAAAACTATTGGAGTATTTCTTATTTCAGGAGTAGCGTTTGTCTGTTTGGATCATAGAGGGGAAGTATAGGATAGCGATCCTCTTCTAAACAGATGGGAATCGTTGGGAGATAACCTAAGCGTTCAAGCCGTTGATAATGCTCCAGTTGTACAATAAAATCTTGTAGGTGATCCTTATAAGCCAGATAGGAGAGGTGTGCGATTAGCAGTGCATCATTCGCACCCTTTATGGTGACACCTCGTTCAAGGAAGCGATGGAGCAATATACCTGCAAATAGGCAATCTTCACCCGCTAATTGTCCTTCCCATCCGGCAGCCACGACCAGTACCTGCTCAAATTGACCCTCTTTCGTATAGCCAATAATACGAGAGATATTACCAAATGATCCTATGGCGATGTATTGAGCTCCTGCTTCGCGTGCAAGATGTAATGCCCGAGTGCCGTTTGTCGTTGTGAGTACAACCTTCTTATCTTTTACGAGGGCTGTTGTATATTCTTCGGGATCATTACCCAGTTGAGCACCCTCTACACGTACGGCATTGCGCTCCGCTGCTACTAGATAATCAGGATCTACTCGATAATGAAGGCTCTCCTCTACAGTTGCTACGGGGCGAACTTCTATCGCTCCGTGGTATAGGGCTGAAAGGATGGTGGCAGATGCTCGAAAAACATCTGTGATCACTACGAGTGTCCGATTCCAACGGGATGGAGCATAGTTCTTGATAAGATCAGGAGAGGGACATAGGTGTAGTGTTGGATTCATCTCTTAGTTTTTTTTGGTGGGCGTGATGTTTTCGGAGGATATTGTGCCTTGATCTTCATTGGTATGCTCCCCGTCTTCGGGATAGATGCGTTCGAATAACTCCGTTATTTCAATTACAAAGTCTCTCCCTTCGACTAACTTAAGATAGTCTGTTCCTCCTGGTTTTGTCAATTTTACCTCTTTCGTGTGGGGGAGATAGGTTACTTCCACAATGTCGGTGAATTTGCAGACGATATGCGGTTTACGCCCGTAGTCATTACCGGCATAGAGTAAATACGACTTGGCATCTATGTAGTAAAAGGTGTCGCGACGGAGGTGTAGAGCAATCCCAATAGGGATGAGCAATGTGGGAGCTATGAGCGTCCACCAAGGGGCTGTAGTGCTGTGTGAAATAACAGCGATAAAAGCTATAACACCAAGAGTGTAGAGTATTGCTACAAAGTATGCCGTCTTGTAGCTACGTAGACTGTGGCGTAGATAGTACTTTTTCATATAAATCAAGAAAAGAGGGTCTCCCACCTTAAAATGAGAAGACCCTCAATTATATGCATTACAACTAAGCTCGATTATTGACGGAAAGGTGCTTTTACAACTTCAGCTTTGAGTTGGCGACCACGTACAACAATCGCAATAGGCGTACCCACCTTGGCATATTCCTTGGCTACGTAACCCATACCGATACCCTTTTTGAGCCATGGAGACATGGTACCGGAGGTGACCTCACCAATGATTTCGCCTGCTTCGTTGGCAATTTCATAGTGTTGACGAGGTACCCCCTTGTCCTTGAGTTCAAAACTCACGAGCTTACGGGTCAAACCTCCGGCCTTTTGCTCTTCAAGGAGCTTGCGTCCGATGAGATCTTCTTTACCCTCTACCAATTTAGTAATCCAGCCAAGACCTGCTTCAATAGGTGAGTGTGTATCATCAATATCATGGCCGTAGAGGCAGAAGCACATTTCAAGACGAAGGGTGTCACGGCAGCCCAAGCCTGCAGGCATGATACCCTCCGGCTTACCTGCTTCAAAGAGAGCTTTCCAAATTTTGTCTGCATACTCGGGATAGAAATAGAGCTCAAAGCCACCGGCTCCCGTGTATCCGGTTGCGGAGATAATCACATTGGGACAACCTGCAAATTCACCTACCTTGAAGGTATAGTAGGTGATTTCGGACAGGTTGACATTGGTAAGGCGTTGCATCACTTCGGTTGCCTTCGGCCCTTGCACAGCAAGTTGAGCAATGTTGTCAGAGGCGTTTTCAAGCTCTGCCCCCATGGTATTATGTTTTTGGCACCAAGCCCAGTCCTTTTCTACGTTGGCGGCATTGGGTACCATCATATATTTTTCTTCTTCATATCGATAGAGGAGGAAGTCATCTACGATACCGCCCTCTTCCGTCGGGAAACAGCAGTATTGTACTTGCCCAACGGCCAACTTGGACGCATCGTTGCTGGATACTTTTTGAAGGAATGCCAGTGCGTTAGGTCCCTTTACCCAAAACTCGCCCATGTGCGAAACGTCAAATACACCTACATTGTTCACAACATTGAGGTGCTCTTCAATGATACCGGTGTACTCAATAGGCATATTGTAGCCTGCGAACTCGGCCATCTTAGCGCCAAGCTCAATGTGAGTGTTGGTAAATGGAGTTGTCTTCATATTCGTATAAATGTATCTAATCAGTATTGTTACTCTAGGACAAAGGTAGCTAATCCGATGGGATTAAGGGGTACGATTTAGCGATAAAGATGAGCAAGAATGGCTGGAGAGGAGAGCTCGCCTATGGGAGCATAGTGTAGTTTGATATAATCTAGTAGGTAGGTTAAGGTGCGTTTACGCTCTTCTCGTGTAAATCGGAAGAGATGCATATTATTGTAATTGATTCGTCGGATCTTCGTGAGCGCACCGACCTCCTTGGGGGAGAGACTGTATCCGTTGTGAGGATTGTAGGGAACAAAAGCTACTTCTTTGAGGTTGAACCATCCCTTAGGCTCTTCGTCCAATAAATGTGTAGGAAATATACCCAAAGGATCGAGCAATCCTAAAAAGAAGGCAATATGGAAGTTGGCACAGCTGTTTTTTGTTTCCTCCAATTGGGCAATCCCATGACTGATATAGCGGTACACTTCGGGATCTGCAGGGGCATTGCGTAAGATGTGGTAGAGAGCCTCAGCTAGAAAAAATGCGATATGAACTTTGTGAGGTTCATAGAGAAGTAGGTTTAAGTTGAGTTTGTGATATTCGGCTTGCTCAATCTGTTGCAAACTTCTTTGGGGGCGATGCTCAGCTGTAATTGCTAGTTCTGCCAATGGATTCATCATGCGTTGCAGCAGATATTTGCCCGATCGCCTACTCCTCCCCCTCGGCGCGTGAGGAATACGATAAGCTATCACCCCCTCCTCTTCCGTTAGGAGGTGGGCAATAGCAAATTGATCGTTATAGGCTCGGGTAGTCAGTACGATAGCCCGTGTTGCAAGCAGCATACTTTTCTAGTTCTCTTCCCCTCCGTGTGCCGTGCTTATTGTTGTTGCAACCAAGTACTGATACCCGCAACGAGTTTGTTGTTACTGGCTTCGTCTCGAGATGTAATACGTGCATAGCTTTCGTCTAGACCTGCAAAGTTACTTGCATCTCGGATCAGGATGTTGTGCTCATTAGCCAAATACTCTTTGAGCTCTCTGGCAGTACCTTTTTTGAGGCGAATGAGGAAGAATGTAGTCTCACTTGGTAGTACCTCAAGTCCATCCAACTGATGCAACTTGCTCATAAGCTCTTGGGTTGAACGCAACCATGAACGTATGGGGAGTGTAAATTGAGCAGGGTGAATTAAGATATATTTGGCTGCCTCCAAAGCAATCGTATTAACTGACCAAGGAATTACGAGACGTCGCATCCGGTGCGTATGTTGCTCGGTTGCCACGATGTAGCCGATACGTAGTCCCGGAATCCCATAGGCATGGCTAAAGCTCCAAAAAGAGATTACGTTGGGGTGTTGTTTGCTATCGTTAGGTTTGATCTTATTGGTTGTGGTGTAGTTGGCATAGCTCTGATCCAATACAAATAAAACAGCGGGATACCTCTCAATCGTTTGCATCAGCTCGGCATACGATAGGATGCGCCCGTCAGGATTATTGGGTGAGGCTATGTAGCAGATATCAACTTCTTCCAGGGGCCACTCAGAAATGGGTGTATTACCTGCGATGAGGCGCACATCCGATTGATACAGACGAGAGGCATCTTCATACTCGGCAAAAGCGGGCGATGGGATAAGTACACGCTTCCCCGCAAAGGCCTCTGCAATCAGATAAATGGCTTGTGTGGGACCATTGGTTACGATGATGCAGTCCTCTTTGAGCCCATGGCGTCGGGCAATCATTTTCCTAAGGGTTGCTGCATCGGGTTCGGGATACTGGCGCATACAATCAGCCAACGAACGAGACAAATGTTCTCCGAGTAGCGTGTGATCAGCTCCGTGCCAAACGGTATTACTAAAATTGAGGCAAGGTGTCGTGCCTGTGGTCAGGCGTTCATCTCCGTGTCCGTTAATCATTTTTTTTCTTCAGTCTCTCTCTAGTATGTAATATTTAGAAGTAGCGTTTACTTGTATTGTGAGTCAATAGCATCTATGGCCGCCTCCATGAGTTTAGGGCGTACTTGCAGTGTATTGAGTTTTTTATTCATGCGAGAAGGATAGGTCCTGTTGGATAAGAATACATAAACCAGCTCTCTAGAGGGATCGATCCATACTGCACAACCTGTAAACCCCGTGTGTCCATAGGTATTCACAGAGGCATTCGAGGGAATTTGCCCATAGCCCGAACGATTATGGTCAAACCCTAGTGCACGTTTATTCCCTCTACCCAAAGTGTTTATAAAAAGTCGCACAATCCGGTCGGGTAGAATCCGCTTCCCCTTAAATGTTCCTTGGCATCGGATCATCTCTGCTACTTGAGCTAGGTCGCTTGCTGTGGCAAAAATACCTGCATTACCGGCAATACCTCCGAGTACGGCAGCAGACTCGTCGTCAACCGTTCCGCGCACCAATCCCCGAAGAGGGCAGGCCGCCTGAGTTGGAGCGATGTCTCTCATATTCACTCCATGCTCCAACGGATTGTAGGTGTAGCTCTTGAGATGCATCGGTTGAACTATAAGTTGTCTTAATAACTCATTTAGAGGTTGCTTGCTAACTCGCTCTGCGATCATTCCCAACAGGATAAAACTGACATCCGAATAGGTATAAGAGCCAATACTTCGTAGGGGACTTTGGGCTATCTGTTGTAGAACAGACTCTCGAAATGTCTTGTTAATGAAGGAGCGACCAAAGTGTAATGAAAAGTTAGAATCCTCGTGATCTTGCACCAGTTCTTTGCGCCATCTAAAGTTCGGATCGACCCATACATTTTCATCTATTTGAGTCCATTGGGGTTGATAGCGGTAGGAAAAATAAGATCCGTTAGAGAGGCTTGATGGCTCCATGAGTGCCAAATAAAAGTTGATCGTAGGGATCAATCCCGCTTGGTGTAGTAGAAGGTCTTTGATATTGATGGCTCCAACTGGAGTGTTGGCTAATTCTGGCAGGTGTGTATCTACTCTTTCGGATAGCTTCAGTTTTTTCTTGGCAACCAAATCCATGATGATTGGGGTCGTGCCAAAGGCCTTGGTCACAGAGGCGATGTCAAATAGCGTCTTTTCTGTCACACGAGGGGAATTTGTCGATCCATCAAGTGTTCCAAAGGCTTTGTTGTACAGGGTCTTCCCCCGATGGAGTACCACAATCTGACATCCGGGGAATGCTTTTTGGGAGAGAGCTGCTTCGGCAATGCTATCCAGTGCTGCAAAGGTACGGTACGAACCTTTTTTCTCAGGAGATTTGTTTTTTTTTACCTCCATTTTACCTTTTGGAGGTCTACATATTTCGAGGTCTTGGGGCTCTATGTTGTAGAAGCGTGCCGCAACTGCGCGCAGAGCTTCGTCATTAGATTCATAAGCAATAGCGATCGCTTTAGCTCTTTTGAGTGAGTTTGTCCACTTAGGTAGCTGATAGTCGGATGCAAAGAGCGTAAAAACGACATCTGTCTCATTGGATAACTGTTCCACGAGTTGGGCTAAGTCGGCATTATAATCCGTGTAGCAATTAACATATACCAAAGAGCAAGATTTGAGAGCTTGGAATACTACTTGGCATTTCTCTCTACTCGTTTGTTTGGATAGCGTATAATGCTCTTTTGGTGTAATTCCGATCGTCTTCAGAGCCTCGACGAATGCTCTTTTGCCCGATTCATTCAGATCCAAAATACCTATGGGGCTAGAGTTTTTTCGGTCCTGTGGGAGGATCTTGTCGTTTTTTTGAATATCAATGGATTCGTACCATAGTTCATCCGCGAGATTGAGAGCTTCGGGGGTGTTGAGTTTGGCATAAAAATCATCTCTGGAGAGTATGTTTTTTTTCGTGTTGGCAAGGGATTGTCCCATCAGTATCCACTTGTATAGGAGTACTTTGCGGCATCGTTGTTCGATTAGTTTTTTGCTCAAAATGCCCTGCTGTACGGCTGTCAGAATCTCTGAATGCACCTTGATTGGATCAATCGGTCCAAGGAGTAGGTCATTGCCGGCAAGCAGTGCACGTACGCTGATGGGGTAACCGCCTTTTTGCTGCATCCCTTGCATCTGCATTCCGTCAGTGAATATCAGCCCTGAGAACCCCATCTCCTTCTGAAGGAGTTCTGTGGTAATGGCATAGCTCATAGAGGCAGGAGTTCCCGATTTGTCTAGTGCAGGTACGTTGAGGTGCCCTATCATGACTCCGCCGAATCCCGCTTTGAAGTAGGAGGCGAAGGGAGCCAGTTCGATCTTTTCGAGAACAGAGCGGGAACCCGTTATTGTCGGAAGGGTCTTATGAGAATCAAGCGTTGTGTTGCCATGTCCCGGGAAGTGTTTGGCTACGGACAAGACGCCTCCTTCTTCCAGCCCCCGGGCGTAAGCCAAACTATAGTCCGTTACATTTCTGGGATTGTCTCCGAAGCTACGAGTCCCGATAACGGGATTCTTAGGATTGTTGTTTACATCCACCACAGGGGCAAAATTGACCTGTATTCCCATAATTTGGCACTGCTTGGCCATACTCCGTCCATATCGAGTTATCAGTTCAATATCCGATATGTTGGCTAAGGCCTTATTGCGAGGGTAGCGGATGGTGTTTGCGAGGCGCATCGCCAACCCCCACTCGGCATCAGCCGTGATCAGCAGGGGTATCTTGGAGGAGCTGTTCAGATTTTGGGTCATAAGCCACTGATCATAGGCCTCCCCCTTTTGAAATAGGATCCCTCCAGCGTGGCAACGCTTGATCGTCTGCTGTGCAGCTGCAATTTGAGAAGCTCCGCTGGAGGGGTATATGATGGGGATTATGAGTTGTCCGATCTGTTCCTCAAGGGAGAGTGTACGTATCACTCCTTCCACCTCTTTCTCACCCGAATCGATTGAGCCGGAGGTCAGCATGTTTGGTCGATAGGAGACCCTTTGAGCACATATTGTTGAGGGAATCCACGGGAGAGCCAGTGCCAAAGCCCATAGGACGGTTATTCGTTGCCAATTCATGCCCACAAAATTAGCGTGAATTCCTGACTAAACAACCTTTTTTCGGAATTGTTACCTAATGGGGCGATTGTTTTGGTCATACTTGTGAGGGAAGTAGTGCTTCAGAACTCCCGGCTTTAGTAGTGCTCTGACTCTATCGAAAGGAACAAACACCTCGATAAGTCCCTCTGCATAGCTTGCTATTTCGTAGGGATTGTAAACATAGGTGATTCCTTTTTTGTCGAGGTAGAAGATATCGTGTGCCTTTACATCTCGGCTTTCCAGGTCCGATCTCTCCTCGGCAGAGAGGGCAGGAGCATTCTTTTGACGATTTTTGATCATTTGGATTAGGGCACAATCCTTGACAATTGCATTCAGTTGCTTCTCAAAACCCGGGCGGAAGAGTGTCTTATTTTGGATCTGTTCCAAAGTGGAGAGGTCGAAGAGTAGAGGGTAAGTGCCATACATGCCATGTGCACCGCCCCAGTAGTCCATATTGTTGATTTGGAAACAACAGAAGTTGCCCTCTGTCTCTCTTACCATAACTTCACGGGTGGATTCAAAACAAAGAAAGTACATCGGTTCGTCCGACTTAGCCTCTTTTTTCTCCTCTTGATAGGTCTCTAATGCAGACTTTTTGTACGATTGAAACTCTATTTCGATCTCTTTTTCTATGGAGCGTAAGATGCTGGTCTCTCGGGCTGCCGTCGGCGAAAATATCTTGGACTTGTAGAGATCCAATACTTTTTTGAACTGTTGCCGGTCACCGCTTCGCAGTGCTTTTGGGTAGACGAGACGATAGCTAAAAGTGTATCCCTCCCGGGATTGTTTGCCGTTTTCTACGACGAGAGGAATAAACCTCTGTACGGAGCAGGAGTCTAGGATTATCGGACTTGTTTTCTGTTGTGCCACGGCTCGGATACTACAACATTACCGTGAGGAGTATCATAAAGATCCTCCAAATACTCTTTTTCATCATATTGATTCTATCTCTATCAATACATTGCAAGTGTTATCCTCATTGTGAGGAGTTTCACCTCAAAGCAAAGATAGTGTTTTTGATTGATTTTCCCTCTCGTGAAACGTACAAGATCATAGGCTTTCAGTTTCTGAGATCTTGCCCATGAGAAAAAGATTTCACAGCCTGCACGAAAAATGTTGTTAGGCGAAAAAATATTTCCATAGGGGGAAAATGTTATTTTTGTGCTCGGAATTATAGCAAATGGAGGAATATAACGAGATGAACAATTTTAGACATTATAACCCCACACAACTGATATTTGGCAAAGGCAGCATTGCTAAGTTGAGCAAATTGCTCCCTTCGGAGGCGAAGATCCTCGTAACTTTTGGAGGAGGAAGCGTGCGTCGTAATGGAGTGTACGACCAAGTCCATGCTGCCCTTGAGGGCTTTGAGTACAGTGAGTTTTGGGGGCTGGAATCTAATCCGACCGTAGAAACGATCCGCCGTGCTGTGGCTCAAGGTAAAGAGCATCAGTGCAACTTTGTGTTGGCTGTCGGCGGAGGGTCGGTGATTGATGCCTCTAAGCTAATCTCTGCATCTCTATTGCGCGATGACGACCCATGGCAATTAGTCCTTGGAGGCAGTGTGCGCGATGGCTTTGTTCCTCTGGGTACAGTGCTAACCATACCCGCCACAGGATCCGAAATGAACTCGGGTGCGGTGATTTCTTCTTCGGAGACGAAGGAGAAGTTTGCTTTCCATGGGCAATTCCCCACTTTCTCCATCCTCGACCCTGAGGTTACCTATTCTTTGCCACCGTTCCAACTCGCTTGTGGCATTGCCGATAGCTATGTACATGTCATGGAGCAATACATGACTACTCCCGGGCAGAGCCGTCTGATGGATCGCTTCGCCGAAGGAATCCTCATGACCCTTAAAGAGGTTGCTCCTCTCGTACTTGGTGAAGAGCCGAACTATCAGGCGAGAGCCGACTTTATGGTGGCTGCTACTCATGCGCTCAATGGTTCGATCCGTTGGGGTGTTACCGAAGATTGGGCGACCCATATGATTGGTCATGAAATAACGGCATTAGCGGGATTGACGCATGCGCACTCTCTTGTGATTGTGTTACCCTCGACCCTACGGATCATGAGTGCTCGTGGAGATAAACGAGCCAAGATGCTTCAATACGCACAAAACATTTGGGGAATCTCCTCGGGAACGGAGGAGGACCGGATCGAAGCGGCTATTAAAGCTACCGAAGAGTTTTTCCGCTCGCTAGGTCTCTCTACACGCCTTCGTGAGTCCGGAGTGGCTCAAGAGGTTGAAGATGAAATTGTGCGGAGATTCACCGAGCGAGGGGTAACCTTGGGCGAAAATGGTACGGTCACACCCGACGTGGTGCGCGCAATACTGGCTGATTGTCGCTAATCAATCACTACCTACAAAAGACCTAAAACCATAAGTATTATCAATAAGAATTTCGACAAAAGATGAATGTATCAAGACGTCTTCTGGCGATTATTGCCCTAGGTATTTTGCTACCTATCGCAGGGTGTGCGACCAAGAAGAAGAAACAAGTCCCCGAAAAGAGTAAGTACGAACAGACGGTGGCCGATGCACGTGAGAGCAAAGGGCTTTTTACCGTTTATCAGGATAAGAAGAATAAGCTCTATTTTGCGATTCCTGATTCACTGATTGGGCGTGACCTTTACTTCATGACCCGCATTGCAGGGATCAGTGATACTCGCGAGTGGGTCGCCGGGGTTGTCAATGCCTCTCCATTCCTGTTTCGCTTTACTAAGGATCAGAATTACGTTTATATCGTACGTCCCAATACGACCGATGTAGTGCGAAAGGGAGATGCCATTGCCAGTTCTTTTCGCAATAATGCCCTCGACAGAGTGGTCAAGGCTTTCCCCATTATCACTCGTGAGGGCGATCGTTCCCTCATAGAGGTGACCAAATACTTCGCGGGAGACGAGAAGTCAATCTCTCCGCTTAACATCGCCACAGGGCCTTTGGCCGAGCGGTTTATACAAGGTACGCTCGATACAGAGGCTTCTCGTGTAGCTCAGGCTAAGGCTTATCCCAAGAATGTGGAGATCACAAGCCAATTGACCTATAACACGCGTCCCTATGGAGAGCCCTACACGGTGGAGATGCAACGCTCAATCCTGCTACTTCCCGAGAAACCAATGCAACCCCGTTACGCTGATAATCGAATGGGTTACTTCTCCTCTAATCGTCGTCTTTTCACCTCCAATAAAGATAAGGTAGAGAGTTTCCGACTGATCCACCGCTGGAGATTGGAACCGAAAGACACCGCTGCTTATCAGCGCGGGGAGCTGGTAGAGCCGGTGCAGCCCATTATCTTCTATGTCGATCCTGCTTTCCCCGAGAAGTGGCGTCCGACGATCAAGCAGGGTATTGAGGATTGGAATACAGCCTTTGAAGCTGCGGGATTCAAAAATGCCATTAAGGCTTTGGACTATCCTGCAGACTCAACCTTCGACCCCAACGATGCACGTTACAATACATTCCGCTATGCCACTACGGCTATTGAGAACGCCATGGGGCCCAGCTATGTAGATCCTCGTTCGGGTGAAATAATCTCTGCTCAGGTTATTTGGTACCATAACGTGATCAGCCTTGTACACAATTGGCGGTTGGTACAAACGGGGGCAGTGGATCCTCGAGTGCGTAAGTTGGTATTCTCCGATGAGGTGATGCGCGAGAGCTTGCGCTATGTTGCTTCACACGAAGTAGGTCATACTCTCGGATTGATGCACAATATGGGTGCAAGTAACTCTTATACCATAGAGAACTTGCGTTCTCCTGAGTTTACCAAAGAGCATGGAACAACTCCGAGTATCATGGACTATGCTCGCAACAACTTTGTGGCCCAGCCCGGAGACTACGAGCGTGGCGTACGCCTTACGCCTCCGATCCTTGGTAAGTATGATATTGCTGCCATCAAGTGGGGGTATTCGCTCTTCCCTGAAACCTTTAAGGGCGATGCCAAGGGTGAGAAGAAGCAACTCCGTAAGTTGTTGGAAGAGTATGCCAAAGATCCTATGCTGCACTTTGGTGCTCAGCAATTCCCTTTCACCGTAGATCCGACGGCTCAGACCGAAGACCTCTCTAATGACCACTTTACCGCGAGTGATCTATCGATCTCCAACCTCAAGATCATTACCAAAAACATGGATAAGTGGTTGTATCAAGAGGGAGAAGATTATCGGGATATGAAGGAGGTCTACTATCAGATCATCAATCAGTATATGCGTCACATTGGGCACGTATCGGCTCATATCGGCGGTATCGTATTTGCAGAGAGTCGCCAAGGCGATGGTGCTCCCTCCTTTACCTATACCCCAAAGAGTGAGCAGAAACGAGCCGTTGAGTGGTTGGGTAAGGAGGCACACGAGTCGGCACGCTGGCTCTTGCGCCAAGATCTCTTGCGACGCATTGACGACGGTAGCAATACCATAGCAAGGCAGTTGGTCAATGCCTTTGTGGGCAACTTCTTTAGAGGAAGCAATCTCAGACGGATTCACGAGTTTGCCCTCTCCGGTGCTAAAGATGCTTACTCGTTGGCGGATTATACGCACGATGTCGTAACGGTACTCTTCTCCGAGACTCGCGCCGGTCGTGCAACTGAATATGATCGCCTGCTCGAGGCTAAGGCAATCGATTTGATGCTGGAGAATGCTCTTCTGACGCCTACGGTTAAGGTGGCTGATAAGAAGTTCTCTCTTACGGAAGCCTGCCTTAATGAGTTCGATCAGTGGGTGCAAGATCCTGCCCTCCCTTGCAGCCACGCTTCGCACAGGGCTCTTGGGAAGCAAGATCAGGAGGATGCCGCCTTTACACGTATGACCTTCATATACAGACCTCTTAGTCCCGAGGTGGTTGCTCCCTATTGGATGGCAGCCCTCGAAGAGGTGGAGAAACTTTACAAGCAAAAGGTCAATGGTGGAGATGCCACTGCAAAGGCTTTCTATCGTTACCAACTGCGTCGTATTGCTTCTGCTTTGGCCGCCAAGTAATCCACTTGTTGAAGTAAATATGTTTGGAAGCAGCTCTTTCTCATATGTTGTGAAGGAGCTGCTTTCTCTTTTATGCTCAGCTCCATGAACTTTTCGCCCCATAGTATGTTTTGAAAGTAAAAGAATAAACTGAAGTAAATAAAGAAAGGAAGAAGAATATGACACACGAACTTATTACCTTACCCTATGCAGCCGATGCGCTTGCTCCCGTTATCAGCAAGGAAACTGTTGAATTTCACCATGGGAAGCACCTTCTCGGTTACGTGAATACACTCAATAGTCTTATCCCCGGTACAGAGTTTGAGAATGCCGATCTCCTCGATATTGTACGCAAGAGCGAGGGCAAAATGTTCAATCAAGCGGGTCAAGTATTGAATCATAACCTCTACTTTACACAATTTGCTCCCAATGCAGGTGGAGCTCCCAAGGGAGCCCTTGCAGAGGCTATTGCTAAGGAATGGGGTTCTTTTGAGGCTTTTCAGGCTGCATTCCTCGACGCTTGTACGAGTCTTTTTGGCTCGGGTTGGGTATGGCTTGCCTCCGACGAAAATGGAACTTTGACCATTGAAAAGGAACCCAATGCCGGTAATCCCATCCGTAAGGGTTTGAATCCGCTCCTCGGCTTTGACGTATGGGAGCACGCTTACTACCTCACTTACCAAAACCGCCGTGCCGATCATATCAAAGATCTTTGGTCCATTGTTAAGTGGGATGTCGTAGAGGAGCGTTACGGTAAGTAATATCCCTATACCCGAATCGTGGGGGAGACTCTGTCGCCTCTCCGACATCAGCCGACTCTCGGCAAGAGAGTCGGGGATGATCTCCCCGATCACTACCATTGGAAACAAGCACTTGGAAGGACTGAAAAAATCAGTCGTCACTTTCTCAAAATCAGTCGACAGATTTTTAAAATTAGTCGACTGATTTTTCCGTTTATGGCGGCTGATTCTGTACCTTCTCCATACATACCGAGAAATTCTACTCGACAGAGGGAGATTGTTGCCTTTTGCCATAGTCTTATGTGTACCCTCAAAGTGTTGTTATACGTTTGAATACCCTTACCTTTGCGGAGCAATTAGATACAGAATAGTGTAAAGCCAATAATGATGTACGACATAGCCACTTATCGCAAAGACTTCCCCATCCTGCAAACAGAGATGAACGGAAAACCTTTGATCTACCTCGATAATGCCGCCACCACCCAAAAACCTCAAGTCGTTATAGATACTTTGGTCGAGGCTTATACTACATGCAATGCCAACGTACACCGAGGGGTTTATCGTTTGAGCCGTGAGGCTACCGAGAGGCATGAGGGTGCTCGTGCTGCCGTTGCTCGCTTTATCGGAGCTCAAAGCGAAGAAATCCTTTTTACGCGAGGTACCACGGAGAGTCTCAATCTCGTTGCTTCGACCTACGGGATGACCTTCCTCCATGAGGGTGATGAGATCATGATCAGCACGATGGAGCATCACTCCAACATTGTTCCTTGGCAACAGGTTGCTCTTGCAAGAGGGTGTCGCTTGGTTGTCGTGCCTATACACGATGATGGTACGCTCGACCTCGAAGCCTACCGATCGTTACTATCCGAGCGTACCAAGCTCGTTTCGATAGCCCACGTCAGCAATGTATTGGGCACGGTCAATCCCCTCAAAGAAATTATTGGAGAGGCTCATGCCGTGGGGGCTATTGTCGTTGTGGATGGCGCGCAGGGTATTGCGCATGAAGTGGTTAATGTCAAGGAGTTGGACTGCGACTTCTATGCTTTTTCAGCTCACAAGCTCTATGCACCTACGGGTATTGGGGTACTCTATGGCAAAGCGGAACTTCTGGAAAAAATACCTCCCTATCAGTTTGGGGGAGAGATGATTGAAAAGGTGACGTTTGAGTGCACAACTTTCAATACAAATCCCTATAAATTTGAAGCAGGCACCCCGAACTTTGTCGGATCAGTGGCCCTTGCCAAAGCGATAGAGTATGTACAAGGTATCGGCATGGAGGCGATCGCTCGGCACGAGAAAGGGTTATTACAATTGGCTTTGTCAGAGATCTCTCTTCTAAAAGGAGTGCGACTTATTGGTACGGCTCCTGACAAAGAGGCTGTTTTGACTTTCGTTGTGGATGGTGTGCATCCCTACGACTTGGCATTGCTCCTCGATCAGCAGGGGATTGCTCTACGCACGGGGCACCATTGTGCCGAACCATTACTCAATCGTTTTGGCGTAACCTCAACCCTTAGAGCCTCATTTGCATTATACAATACCGAGGAAGATGTTCATGCTTTTATTTCTGCATTGAGTCGGGCCTTGCGCTTCTTTTAACCTGTATGTTGGAACTCAATTATTCAGCTGATGGATTGATCGAGTGCGGTTGCGACGAGGCAGGGCGAGGTTCTTTGGTTGGTGATGTCTTTGCTGCTGCGGTTATTCTTCCCGATCATTGCGTTATCCCTGAACTGAACGATTCTAAAAAGCTCACCGAAAAGGTACGCTATCGACTTCGACTTCGGATTGAGCAATGTGCCGTTGCATGGGCTGTGGGACGGGCTTCGGCAGAGGAGATTGATAAATACAACATCCTCCATGCCTCCTTTTTGGCGATGCATCGTGCCATCGATGCACTTCACATTCTTCCCGAGCGTTTGCTTATCGATGGCAATCGTTTTGACGCCCACTCCAAGATTCCACATCATTGTATTATAAAAGGGGATGCCAAGTTTGCCTCCATTGCAGCTGCCTCCATCCTAGCCAAGACCTATCGGGATGATTACATGGCTGCGGCCCACAAGAGGTACCCCTCTTACGGATGGGATCGGAATAAAGGCTATCCCACACCGCTACATCGCAAGAATATCGAGCAGTTCGGACCCTCTCCCCTACATCGTTACTCCTTCATAAAAAAAATATCCCCTATCTCGGACCGATGACCGGAGTAGGGGATTCTTGTTCGGAGTCGATTAAAAGCTATCGTACAAGGTACAGATAGACAGGTAAGTGGTCTGAATATCCACCCAAATACTTTCCTCCTGCAAATGTCCTAAAGGGTGTACCTCTATATTTTTCATCTTGTTGTAAGAGGTAGTCTCTACGGAATATATAGGCCAGTTGATGGTCTTCAGGATTTTCGTAGAGGTGTAGACCATTGGTATTTTTCTCCAGCAGATTGCCACTGACGACCAGCATGTCGAATAAATTCCACCTCCCTCTGTAAGCAAGCGTACCACCTCCTTGGCGGAAGAGATCCAGCATAGGAGTATAAAGATCAAGGGCTCGTGTTTCTTCTCTCGTAGTGCATATCTCAAGACCCTCTTGTACGGACGGATCAATAGGATCATCATTAAAATCCCCCATTAAGATCGCTTTGCTCCCCGGATATTGAGCAATGAGAGAGTCCGTTAGTGAACGCATTGTTTCTGCCGTTACCCGACGACGCGCTTCCGAGAGAGGATCTCCTCCGAAGCGAGAGGGCCAATGTCCTACGATGATATGAAATATCTCTCCTTTTATATGGCCTGTGGCAAAGAGCAGATCTCGGGTAAAGAGTTGTGGTCTGTCGGGCAGATCAACAAAGCGCACGCCACTGCTTTGCAGATGGAAGACCTCAGGATCGTAGAGTAGTGCACAATCCACACCACGTACATCAGGTGAATCGTAATGAACGATTTGGTAATGACGCTTTTGGAGGTAGGGCTCTCGAACAAGATCTTCCAGAACTTTTCTATTTTCAATTTCAGCCAATCCCACAATTGCAGCACCCTCGTCAGCAATATCTCCAAGTACACGTGCTATATTGCCCAACTTATTGCGGTATCGATCTTCGGTCCATTGGCGTTTTCCCAGTGGCAGGAATTCGGCATCATCGTTTGGACCATCAATGTAGTCAAAGGCATTCTCCACATTATAGAAAGCGATAGGAATACGAGGATTTTCACCCTTTTGGGCAAAGGCTGAAGCCCTGGAAAGTATAAGTAAGAGCAGTAGAATAAAGGATTTTTTTTTCATATTCATGAGATCTTGATACAGATGATTGATGTTCGGTTCAGCTCCTTGTCAAAGCTTTTTTGTGATGCATTTGTTTGAGATAGAGAATTTGATTACCGGTTTTCAGAATGAAAGCCGATCGTCGTACAGCAATAGCCTATCGTCTCCTACCTCACTCTCCTCGAGGCCTCGGATGCAAGAGGTTCGGATCTCCCGAATATAGAGCGGATAGCTGGGGGCTTCGGGGTCTCCCAAATGATACAGAGCAATGGTTAGCCGCCCTGCTTCTTTCTTCTCGGGAAAAGTCAGAGAGAGCGAGGTTTCTCCATTCTGGATAATTCTTTTCTCGATCGTCAGAGGGATGCTGTCGGCGGTATAATAGCTGATTTCCAATATAGGAGCCCATTCAGGATGGCTTTGTAACGAAGAGGGCAATCCCTGTACCACAATCTGAGTTGTGATCTCTGTATTCTTGGGTATATGGTTTGTTACCAAGACGCTATGCGCCACCCAATTGCTCTTTTGGGTGAACTGGATATAGCGGGGATAGTAATTTATTGGGATGATCTGCTCAAGGCTATAACTGCTGATCTCACTGGGAGGCATCAGATTTATGAGAGCTTCCTCAAAAGGTAGGTCCGAACCATTTGGGTTGAGCATGGCAAGTTCTTTGTTAATATCAAGGGCTGCTCGTCGAACTATATCGGCAAAGTAGAGCGGCTTCTCCGTATTGTAGTGAAAAACAATACTATCAAAATCCGAACGTGTAAGGTGGTATTTTGTGAAGATCTCCTGCTCAATGGACAAACGCATTGTGTCATTAATGCGGTCTCCCATGGTATCCATGAGACAATCGGCCTTATAAAGTTCACCGATAAGACTTCTTAGTTCTTTCTCACTTAGCTTTCGTCTCCATTTATTGCCACATCCCATTAAAGTAATGAGGCTCAGTAGGAGAGCGATGGCTCCTGATAAGTAGTGCCTTGGGCAGTGCATTTTTTTATTGTTCGTCCTCTTGGGGCGTTTTGCGGTTGCTTTTCGGGAAGAGCATCTCCAAAGCATTACTGAGAGACTTCCTGCAGAATAGGATCAACGCCACTGTGCCTACGCTGATGCACGAGTCCGCAAAATTAAATATAGGGTCAAAGAAGGTAAAGTGCTGTCCTCCCCAAATAGGAATCCATGAAGGCAGATCGCAATCTATCAGCGGACATGAAAACATATCAACCACACGACCATAAAACAAGGAGGCATATCCCCCATCAGGAGGGAAAGCCTGCGCAATAGTTCCGTGACTGGAGGAGAAGATAATTCCATAGAAAAGGGAGTCGATAATGTTACCGATACCCCCGGCCGTCACAAGAGCGAGCACGACAAGAAACCACGTTGAGAACCTGCCACTGCGGATTAATCGAGCTAATCCCCACCCGAGCAAACCCATGGCAACAATCCGAAATAAGGTCAAAAATAATTTGCTCCCGAGGGTGATGCCATAGGCCATTCCCTCATTTTCGACAAAGTATATATGAAACCATTTGAAGATCTCAATATCATCGCCAATCATCATGTGAGTCTTTACCCAAACCTTGATCGCTTGATCAATGAAAAGGAGGAGAGCAACAAGCCCCCACACCAAGAGCGATTGTTTGACACGTTTTTGGTGTAGGGCTTTGCCGGAGAGGAGCTCTTGATCGGAAGAGTTCATTGTACTACTCAAAAGAATCTATATCAAAGGCTTTTAGTTACACTCACCGAGAGATTAAAGTCATCAAACTCTAATACAACGGCATCACTGACGGTATCACTTAATTGGATGCTCTCGGCTTGTACTTGATGGGTAATGTAATCGTAATGGTGTTTGATAACTTCGTCCATCTTGCTTCCTGCGAGTACAATCACATCAATATGGTCATTGACCTCAAAATTAGCCTGTTTACGTACATTTTGAATGCGATTGACAAACTCCCTTGCCAAACCTTCTTCGACTAAAGATTCTGTAAGAGTCACATCCAAAGCCACAGTACGTATACCCTCAGTGGCAACAAGCCATCCTGGAATATCCTCAACGATAATATCGACATCGGCACGTTCCAAGCGGACGGGAGTTCCCTCTACAGTGAGGTCGAGGACGCCCTCTTTTTCGAGCATTGTGATAGAGTTTGTTGGAAGTTCCGCTATAACTTGAGCTAGAGGTTTCATGATTTTTCCATAGCGAGGCCCGAGTTTTTTGAAGTCCGGCTTGATCCGTTTGCTCCAAATGCTCTCTGAGGCATCAACGTACTTGATCTCTTTTACATTGACCTCTGTGAGGATGAGTGAACGTACAGCTTCGATCTGAGCTTTTTCGTGCTCATCCGATATAGGTAGCATGATCAAACTCAATGGCTGACGCACCTTGATATTGACTTTGCGACGCAGGGCTAAGATCATGGAGGAGAGGTCTTGAGCAACTTGCATACGTTCTTCCAATTCCTTGTCGATGAGCTCTGATCTGCTTTCGGGGAAGTCCACAAGGTGTACCGATCTGCCATCTCCAACAAGATCTCTATACAAGTGATCGGCATAGAATGGTGCTATCGGGGCAATCAGTTTAGCGATCGTAGAAAGGCATTCGTAGAGTGTTTGGTAAGCACTAAGCTTATCGTTGGTCATCTCACCAGCCCAAAAACGTTTCCTTGACAGACGTACATACCAGTTACTCAGATTGATGGATACGAAATTGTCAATGGCACGTCCTGCCTTCGTGGGCTCATAGTTCGCAAGGTGCTCATCTACTTCGGCGATAAGGCTGTGGAGTAGTGATCGTATCCAACGATCTATTTCGGGTCTTTCTTTGTCTGAGAGGGGTTGCTCTCCTCCCATGAATCCGTCAAGATTGGCATAGAGAGCAAAGAATTGATAGGTGTTATAAAGGGTTCCGAAGAACTTACGGCTGACCTCCTTGATCCCCTCGGGGTCGAATTTGATATTGTCCCAAGGAGAGGCATTGGTGATCATGTACCACCGAAGCGGATCCGATCCGTATTGTTCTATGGTGGCGAATGGGTCTACGGCATTGCCGAGGCGCTTACTCATCTTATTCCCGTTTTTGTCGAGAACAAGACCGTTAGCGAGCACATTTTTGAACGCAACGCTACCTCGTATCATCGTGGCAATGGCGTGAAGTGTAAAGAACCAACCTCTTGTTTGGTCAATACCCTCAGCAATAAAATCTGCGGGGAATAGTTCACCACTTTCGATGTCTTCTTTGTGTTCGAAGGGGTAGTGCACTTGGGCAAATGGCATTGCACCGGAGTCAAACCACACATCAATGAGGTCTTGTTCGCGGAGCATCACTTTCCCCGATGGGGAGACGAGTCTGATTTCATCCACAACAGGGCGGTGTAGATCAATTTTTTCATAGTTCTCGTCACTGTAATCTCCGGGCACAAATCCTTTGAACGGATTACTCTTCATAACCCCTTTGGCAATAGATTCTTCCACGGCGTGATACAACTCTTCTACTGAAGCAATACAACGCTCTTCGGATCCATCCTCGCTACGCCAAATGTTTAGCGGAGTACCCCAAAAGCGGCTGCGAGAGAGATTCCAGTCTTGCAGATTTTCAAGCCACTTGCCAAATCGCCCGGACCCCGTGCTTTCGGGTTTCCAGTTAATCGTGTTGTTTAGAGCGATCATCTCCTCACGACAAGCAGTTGTACGGATGAACCAACTATCCAATGGATAATATAGAATGGGCTTATCGGTACGCCAGCAGTGAGGGTAATTGTGGGTGTGCTTCTCAATACGGAAGGCTTTGTTTTCCATTTTGAGCATTACACAGATATCAACATCCAGACTCTCTTTGTCATCAATAGGCGTTGGAGAGTAGGCATTTTTTACATAACGCCCCGCATAGACATCGTACAGGGGTAGATCAACGTGGGTCGTGATAAACTCTTTGGATAGATGTTCTATTTTGTAGAACCGACCCTTGAGATCGACCATGGGGCGTTCTTGTCCATCACGATCCACCACAATGAGAGAGGGAATACCATTTTGCTGTGCTACCCGGCGGTCATCAGCACCAAAGGTGGGCGCAATGTGTACAATACCTGTACCATCTTCTGTGGTGACAAAGTCTCCCGTGATCACTCTAAAGGCCCCCTTTTCGGGTTTTACCCAAGGGATCAGCTGTTCGTATTCAAGCCCTGCAAGCTCCCGACCTTGATACCTACCAATGATGCGCCAAGGTAGTTTCTTCGTCTCTTGGGGAGCCTCTTCGGGCATCTTTTCTACTTGGCATTTGGGATCGAAATAGGCGTCAATGCGAGGTGCTCCCATGATGACGGTTTGCTTGAGGGAAGTGTAGGGATTGAATGTCTCAATCGCGACATACTCGATCTGAGGACCTACGCATAGAGCAGTATTGGAGGGCAATGTCCATGGTGTTGTGGTCCATGCCAAGAAGTAAACATCTCCCCAATTAGACCATTCAACCTTGGGTCGGAGTACTTTGAACTGAGCGGTGCAAACAGTATCCTTGACATCTCGGTAACACCCGGGTTGATTCAGCTCGTGGGTACTTAGTCCGGTCCCGGCAGCGGGGGAGTAGGGTTGTATGGTGTATCCCTTATAGAGATATCCTTTTTTATAGAGCTCTGCAAGGAGCCACCAAAGGGACTCAATATATTTATTCTTATAGGTGATGTAGGGATGCTCCATATCGACCCAGTAACCCATCTTTTGGGTGAGCTGTTCCCACTCAGCGGTATACTTCATAACCTCCTTGCGACAAGTGGCGTTGTAGTCTGAGACGCTGATGGTCTTGCCGATGCTATCTTTGGTTATGCCGAGGAGCTTTTCTACACCAAGCTCCACGGGGAGCCCGTGTGTGTCCCACCCGGCACGACGATCTACACGGTAGCCCTTCATCGTCTTGTACCGGCAGAAAATATCTTTTAGAGAACGGGCTATAACGTGGTGGATCCCGGGCATTCCGTTTGCGGAGGGCGGTCCCTCGTAAAAGATGAAAGCGGGGGCATCATTCCGTTGGCGAAGGCTTTCGGCAAAGAGGTTTTCCTTCTCCCATTTGGAGAGGATTTCTTTGTTTATTCCCGAGAAGTCGGGCTGGGTATATTCTCTAAATTTCTTTTTCATTGTCTACTCTTCTCTAGGCTATTATATAGCAACGCAAAGGTAATATATTTATAGTGACTGATGGGCTTTTGCTTGGTAGAAGTTGGTCGATCTTTCCATGTTGTTCTATGATGTTCAGGTATATAAAATAGATCCATTGCCTTGTCGTAGGATTGTAGTACTCGATGGATGGCATGGCTTGCAATATCTCTAGGAAACTGCATGGCCCGGAAGAAGGAGGCGTCGTTGGGCAGGAGAATAAACACTCTGCCCTAAACCTGAAAAAAATCCAGGGCAAAACCATTTTGACTTCTGCTTGTGAAACAAAAAAGTGTAGGGCAGACTTTTTGCGTTTCACGGGATCCCTTTGCATTCCCTTGCAACCAAAGGATTTTCCCTTCTTTCCCCTTTTTATATCTCTTGCATTTCAACTCTTCCCAATGTGGGCAAAAAAAAACTGTGCCGAAACGGATGTTCCGACACAGTCTCCTAAGGGAGGAACAGCACTTTTTGTGGAAAGTTTTTACCCTCTTTGCTTGATATAACCTAGGATCGCTTACTTTAAGAAAGGATAGGCATAGTCCGTGGGAGGTGTATATGTCTCTTTGATACAACGAGGACTGCACCACTTTAGGAGGTTGATAGGTCCCCCTGCTTTATCGTTAGTCCCTGATGCCCGAGATCCACCGAAAGGCTGTTGTCCGACTACAGCTCCCGTAGGTTTGTCATTGATGTAGAAGTTGCCTGCCGCATGTTCTAGGCTTTGTAGCGCGAGTTCGGTAGCATAGCGATCGTAAGAGAAGATAGAGCCCGTGAGTCCGTATTTGGCTGTGCGATCTACAAGGCGAAGCGTCTCGGCATACTCCCCATCGGGATAAACATAGACGGAAAGAACGGGACCGAAGAGTTCGTCGCACATGGTTTCATAATCAGGTGTTTGGGCTAAGATCACCGTCGGTTGTACATAGTATCCAACCGATTTGTCATAACCACCTCCGAATATGATATCAGCATTGTTGCTTTGTTTGGCTCTTTCGATATAGCCTGCAAGGTTATCAAAAGAGGCTTCATCGATCACTGCATTCACAAAATTATCGAATTCTCGGACGTCTCCCATCTTAACAGTCGATAGCATATCACCCAAACGGCTTTTTACATCCTGCCACATACTTTGAGGAATGTAAGCACGGCTGGCTGCAGAGCACTTCTGCCCTTGGTATTCAAAGGCCCCCCGCAAGAGAGCTACTGCCACCTCTTGTGCATCGGCAGAGGGGTGTACCATTACAAAGTTCTTGCCTCCGGTTTCGCCCACAATGCGTGGATAAGTACGATAGCGGTCTATGCTCGACGCAATACTTTTCCAAATAGAATTGAATGTTGCCGTTGATCCCGTGAAATGGAATCCTGCTAAATGTTCGCTAGCCGTTACAACTTTGCCAATGGTGCTACCTTGTCCCGGTACGAAATTGACCACGCCATCGGGTAAGCCTGCCTCCTTGAAAATCTTCATGAGCAGATAATTGCTGTAAAGAGAGGTGGATGAAGGTTTCCATACCGATGTGTTCCCCATCATGGCAGGAGCGAGGTTAAGGTTGGAGGCAATACTCGTAAAATTGAATGGAGTTACGGCGAAAACAAATCCTTCAAGACCTCGGTACTCCATCCTATTGAGCATGGTAGCATCGCTGATGGGTTGTTCGCTGTAAATCTGCCCTGCGTAGTAAGTACTGAAGGTGAGGAAGTCGATAAGTTCGCAAGGAGCATCTATCTCTGCCTGCATGGGGTTTTTACTTTGCCCAAGCATCAGGGATGCATTGAGTTCGTAGCGATATTTTGTTGCAATGAGGCGGGCAATACGCATCATGATGGCAGCTCGCTCCGTCCAGGGGAGTCGGCTCCACTCTTGGCGTGCCTTCAGAGCTGCATCAATGGCGAGTTGTACTTCCTTTTCGGTTGCCTTATGATACACACCTAAGCAGTGCTTATGGTCGTGAGGCATAATGACATCGCCTAAGTTGCCTGTGCGATATTCTTGTCCTCCTATGATGAGGGGGATCTCTATCTCTTGGGCGGCTTGTCGGTCTAGGGCTGCCTTAAGAGCTTCCCGCTCGGGAGTGCCTGGGGCATAGCTATATACGGGTTCGTTTTTTGGTTTTTCGAAAAGATATACTGAATTGTTCATACGTATAACTAGGATAAGTGGGATAATGTTTTATTAAATGAATATCTCTGCTACCATGCAGCGTGCGCTACCTCCCCCGATTGATTCGATAGTGCTCAGATCAGGGGCTAGGATGCGACTGTGTCGTTGTAAGGCTCGGATCTGATCCTCTCGTAGCGATGCTTTAGCTGCTGCTGACATCAAGAGTAGAGGTTGTCCTTTATCGTCGAGGACTTCGAGCATATTGCCGGCGAAGTGATACACCTGCTCTAGTGTGATAGGAATGATCTCGTGACCGCTTTCTTCGAGGTTTTGTACGACAGTTTTCCGCTCGGTTTCGTCACGGATACTCTCAAGGCACACCACTGCGTAGTCCTTGGCGATGCACATCATGACGTTGGTATGATAAATGGGTTGCCCTTCGCTATCAAAAGAGTGGAAGAAGATACTCGTGTAGTCCAGCTCATTGCAATACTCGGCTACTACCTTTTCGCTCGATCGCTCACTCGCACAATAGTAAACCTTTTTGTGGATGCGATCGAGGCACATACTACCCGTACCTTCGAGGTAGAGATGCTCCTTCTCAAAGCCCGATAGATTGACAATTTTTGTGACTCCTTCGAGCATCCCCACTGTGGCAAGAGCTGATAACTTCCGCTCCTTTTGTCTATTTGGGGCAAACATGGGGTAGAGGATCAACTCTCCTGTAATGTGAGTGCTGAACCAGTTATTAGGAAAGATGGAGTCGGGGGTATAGGGTTGAGGAGTATCTTGTACCACCCATACATCTACACCATTGCGACGTAAGAGATCTACGTAATCATCAAACTCCCGGCGAGCACGGGCTGCCGTATCTACACTTTGTGCCTCTGCATTCTGAAAATGGTTGTTGGCCGCTGTCTCGCTATTAAAGCCAAAGTTAGCAGGGCGTACCATAAGGACCTTATTGGTTGCTTGACGTCTCTCCATAGGGATCGATCTGTTAGAGTAATCTTGTTTATGCCAATTCTTCGAGAGAGTGGCGGATAATGTCAATCGCCTCCATCAGTTGCTCGCGTGTAATGGGGATGGGAGGAGCAAGACGGATTATATGGCGGTGAGTTGGTTTGGCGAGCAATCCATTTTGTGCAAATTGTTCGCATACATTCCACGCTTCTATACCATTTTGCGGTTTAATAATGATGGCATTGAGCAATCCCTTGCCTCGGATAAGTTCAATGAATGGGCTTTGGATCTTGGCGAGTTCGGCGCGAAATAGATGACCCAACTCCTCGGCATGTTCCGCAAGACGCTCCTCACGTACCACCTCTAGGGCGGCAATGGCTACTTTGCATGCCAGCGGAAATCCTCCAAAGGTCGATCCATGTTCTCCCGGTCCAATGGTGAGCATAACTTCATCGTCAGCGAGCACCGCACTAACGGGGAGTACGCCTCCAGAGATGGCTTTCCCAAGTACTAAGATGTCAGGGCGTACATCCTCATGATCACAAGCCAAGAGGCGTCCCGTTCGTGCAATACCTGTCTGCACCTCATCGGCAACAAAGAGTACATGGTGTTGTTTACACAAGTCATAGCAAGCCTTGAGATAGCCGTCATCGGGCACCATGACTCCAGCTTCGCCCTGTATAGGTTCGAGTAGGAAGGCGGCTACGCGTTTCCCTTCGCGCTCTAACACTTCATGTAGTTGATCTACATTGTTGTAGTCAATCTTAGCAAATCCAGGGGTGAAAGGACCGTAATCGGTGTAGCTGTCCGGGTCACTACTCATAGATATGATACTAATCGTACGTCCATGGAAGTTCCCATTACATACCACTATGATAGACTGATCCTCGGGTACTCCCTTGACGCGATACCCCCAGCGACGGGCCAATTTGAGAGCTGTCTCTACTGCTTCAGCTCCTGTGTTCATGGGCAATACCTTATCGTAGCCGAAGTAATGGTGCATGAATTCTTCGTATTCGCCCAAACAGTCGTTGTAGAAGGCACGTGAGGTTAGACATATTTTAGCTGCCTGATCGGTGAGTGCTTTGACGATTTTCGGGTGGCAATGCCCCTGATTTACGGCACTATAAGAAGATAAAAAATCGAAGTACTTCTTGCCATCGACATCCCAAACAAAAGGACCTTCGCCACGAGATAATACGACCTCCAGTGGATGGTAGTTGTGTGCTCCATACTGTTGCTCTAAGTCAATGTAGTGTTGTGCATTTTTACTGATCTGCATAGTACTGTATCTATTATAATGTTACTTTCTTGTTTGTATAGCTTTCTATTTGCGCTTATTTTTATTATTGCTGCTTTCAAAATTAGTGCATTATTTGCACTGTACTGTCACGCAATGTAATGTAAATTATTTATAGAGGATTTATGTTGGTTGCATATTGAATCTCGATTATGCATAAATGACATATGCATTGGTTTTTGTTATATGTGTAAACTGTTGGTATTTAGATGGTTGTGTTTTGTGCGCTCAAGATGGTTTTTATCCACTTGTCACCTCTTCGGTTTGATCCTTTCGGTTAATATCTTTTCGATGTAGCCGACTTCTTCTTTTAGGATACGGTGTTTCTTCTTAAAGTAAAAGAGGGTGCCATAGATTCCTACGAAAAGTAGGGATAGGCCCCAGGCCTGCATTTCATTGAGTTGGAGTTGTAGATACCTTCCTTCGGGAGCATTAAAAAGTGTCGCTGTTTGGTATAAGAGGTGGGTGAGGATACGTACACAATCTCCGAGTATTGCAATGGGAATACCGATACCGGCGAGTAGGGCATAGGCTAAGCAACAGGGGATTACCAACGTCGCAAGTAGCATGAGGGGGATATTGCTCCAAAGGAATAGGGTTGAGAGCGTCCCAAAATGGTATAGGACGAGAGGGATTGTGAGGATTTGTGCTGAGAGGCATACGGTTATCGAAAGGTAGAGATAGCGTATGATGGGATTGTACAGTTTGGCGGCATAGGAGACAAAAAAAGGTTGGTATAATAGGATTGAGATCAGAGCTGTATAGCTGAGTTGGAACCCAATGTCGAAGATGTATCCGGGGTGATAGATGAGTAAGAAGATCGCGCTAATGGCTAGTGTATTGAGCTTCTTCTGGGGGCGGAAGAGGAGTTCTCCAAAGGAATAGATCGTGTACATGGTAGCTGCACGGACGGTGGGGGCTGCAAATCCTGTCATAAGGGTAAAGCCCCAAGCGACTGCAAGGCAAATTGCCCAGCGTAAGAGTCGAGATCTTTGTTTGTTGGAGCAGGGAATTAGGAGAGAGAATAGACTTAGCACAACGACGAGGTGAAATCCGCTGACGGAAAGCAGGTGAGCCGCTCCTGCGTTGCGAAAGGTCTCTTGAACACTCCCAAGGGCATTGCGTTGTCCTAGTGATATGGTGCAGGCTAGGTCTTGCTCCTCTTGGGGGAGACCTAATTGTTTAAGTTGATTGCTGAGATTCCTTTGTAGGTCACTGGTCCAGTCGGAGAGGGAGTGCATCCCCTTCCTTGGGGTGATGGTGTAGTACTTGGGGTATAGCGTGGCGTAGGAGCCTTGTGCGATGAGAAAGTGTTGATATGATGGAGCTTTGAGTGCTTTGATCGGAGTGGCTCCTCGAGAAGATTTGAGCATTAGGGTATCACCATAGGAGAGGGAGGGTGGCTCCTCTCGAATTGGTAGGTAGACGAGGATTGTTTTGGCGGATTCTATCTGTAACGGTTGTAGTGTTAAACGTAAAAATCCTGACACTGTTCGTTGCGGAGTGTTGCGCACGATTCCTCTAAAAGAGGAAGTGGGGAGTGGAGCAGATTGGAGTTGCATTAAATCCCACTGTGCCCAAATACTCCCAAAAGCAAGGGTCGTGAGACATAGTACTCCATGTTTGAGAAATGGGGTACTCCTCCTATAACGCATCCAAGATGTTTGGCACACGCCGAAAAGAAGTAGTGCAATTAAAAGGGCAAGAAGCGTAGGGCAAGAGCGTTCTGAGGAGTAACCGTACAAAAGCCCTACCACAAGCAACGAGGCATGTAATAGGGCAGGGTAATGTACAAAAAGGGGGTGTTCTGGTATTGGGTGAGCTAGCGACATAGAGCTTTTAGCCCATCAATAGCCTTCAGAGGCTCGGTATGACCAAACACATAGCTCCCTGCTACGAGGGCGTCGGCTCCTGCCTCTACGAGGAGTGGAGCTGTGATGGCATTAACCCCACCATCGACTTCTAGGATGGTATTAAGTCCACGTTCGTCAATCATGCGACGCAGTTTGCGTGTCTTTTCGAGGGTACGTTGGATGAATTTTTGCCCACCGAATCCGGGGTTTACACTCATCAGTAGAACCAAATCGCACTCTTCGAGTATATCCTCCAATACTTCTACGGGGGTGTGTGGATTCAGAGTAACGCCCGACTTCATACCCATAGAGCGGATGGCCGACAGTGACCGATGGAGGTGTGGGCTTACTTCGTAGTGTACGTTCATGATATGTACGCCGAGTTGGGCTAGGGGATCGATGAACTTGAGTGGGTCTACGATCATCAGATGCACGTCCAAGGGTTTTTGACATATCGGTTTGATTGCCTCGAGTATGGGGAATCCAAAGGAGAGGTTGGGTACGAAGACCCCATCCATTATATCGATATGAAGCCAATCGGCCTGACTTTGATTGATCATCTTTACCGACTCTTCAAGGTGGAGGAAGTCCGCACTGAGTAGTGATGGAGATATGATAGGAGCCATAGGGTTACTTGCGTATTTAGGGATTTCTGAGTGCAAAGGTATAGATTTTAGTGCTTGATAAAAAAGAACCCCACGACTTTGTCTCTTTTCCTTTGTCTTCAGGGGAGACTGGGTCGTAGGGTCTTTTGGGAGGAGCTTAACGGCCCTTGTGGGTAGGGTGTTAGGCTAAATGGTATGTATAAGAGGGGGAGGGCAATTGCTCCATCACCTCCCCCTGCTATGATATTTTTAGAAAGATAGTTTGAGGCTAGAGTCGTTAACCGATAGAATGTAACTTCCCGTCGTTAGGGAGAGGAGGAGTGATCCGTCCGTTGTGGTGCCTTGGGCTATAAGTGTTCCATTTACAGAGTAAAGATTATAGCTTGCACCGGTAGGGAGTCCGCTGAGGCGATAACCCTCGGCAACACGGGCGATAGAGATGGCTTGGGCAAAGACATCATCAATAGCATTGTCCTCGCTGAATGTATAGATGAGATAGCTATTGTGCTCTAGTCTGAGAGCAAATTCGTTTTCCTTTCCTGCATCAGCCTTCACCTCTTTATTGGCGAATTTTACCGAAGCTACCTTATAACCTTGCTTGGGAGTGATCACAGCTGTGACAGCACTTGCCTTGGCAATAGGAGCACCAAACAGAGTCTCTTCTCCTGCTATCATCAGTTTGGCAGAGCCTTTTTCGCTCTTTGAGAGGTCGAAAATCTTAGCTGTTGTACAGCCTGTGCCGTCTCCTTGTGAGTCTGATACCCAAACGATGTTATTTTGTCCCTCTTGTGTGGGAATAAGAGTTTGGTCAAATGTGTTTGCACCGGGGTTACCTGCAAGTTTTACGATATAGCTATCAGCCTTGTTTTCAGGCGTCTGAACGGAGGGGAGTAGCATGAGGTAATCATTGATGGCACAGGCATCAAGTTTGTTTTTACCCAAGTCAAAAGCATAGAGGTTGGGAGCGTACATTCCCTCAAAGGTGATTGCCGTTAGTTGATTGTTGTTGAGGAGTACCTTTTTGAGTTCCTTCGCTTGTACCTTGAGTTCGCTCAGTTGGTTATTCATGAGGTCGAACGAATAGAGTTTTTTGTTGCTTAGGAGGTCGAGGCTGGTGAGCTTATTGTCACTGGCTACGAGGATCTCTAGGTTGGCTAGTGACTGGGTATTGAGCGATTCAAACTTGTTATTATTGATATTCAATACAGAGAGTTCGGAGACTTTTTCGAGGGGTAATTGTGCAATGTCGTTGTAACCGCAATAGAGTTCTGAGAGTTTGGGCATTCTCCCCAGATCAATCGTGGTAAACTTATTGTCGGTAATCATCAGTTCGGTGAGGTTGGGCACCTTGGTCCAATTCAATGAGGCTATCTTATTTTGAGCTAGACGCAATTTTCTTAGGTTCTGTGCTTTGGCTCCAAGCACTACACCCGTAAGGTGTACTTTAGAGGCATCCAAAAGAGTAATGTCTCCGTAGATACGTACAGTATTGCCGAGTTCTACACCCTCTTCGCGTACTTGTTGGGCTTCGGTCGTGGCAATTGTATATTCTTTACGTTCTCCATTACCCCAATCAATTTGGATCTTTGTGTTAGGTTCTCCGGCGATTTGTAGAGTCATCTCGAAGTTCTCGAGTTCTTCTCCGTCGCTATCTTGACCGATAGATTCCTTGGTAACATTCAATTTGGCTACGAGGTTAGGGTCGGTTAGACCTACGTTGAAAGAGCGATTGCCCGTGGTGGTGTTGAATGCCAAATCAGGGTAACCTGCATTATCAATTTTGCAACGCACGGTAGCCTCTCCATTGGTGAGGATCGATGGATCGAACGTGAATACCCCGTCTTTTTCAGTTACTTTGCTGGCATCCAGAGCGGTCGTCTGCCAAGTGTCCCCCTCCTTTTTATACCATGTGAATTGGGTCTCTACGGGTGTTGCTGAAAGCCCCTTCACCATCTTGATGTTCTTAAAGTCTACGGTTAAGCCACTGATTCGCTCAGGCTTTACGTAGTGGAAGTACATTTTCCTGATTTGGAATTGCTCCAATTCCGTTTCGTTGAGGTCGGGCAATTCGTCCAACCCTATTGCACAGAACGTGATGCTGACACGTTTGAGATTCTTGAGATCCTTACCACCAAAGAGTTCACGAGGATATTCTTTGTTGTTAAACCCTTTGATCACGAGCTCCGTAAGTGTTTGGCTACAAGCACGTACATCAATAGATGGTAGAGATACACCATTCAAGGAGAGACTTTTCAGTTGATTGCATTTGCTCAAGTCAAGGCTCTTCAGTCCTTTACCCCCAATGAGCGATGGCCCCACAAGTAGGGATTTGAGTTTGGGCTGCTCGGGTAGCTTGATTGCTGTAACATTGCCATCGACAAGTGTGATATCCTCAATGTTGGGGCAGTTGGAAAAGTCCAATTCAGGACTTTCTGAGAGCGTCGTACCATCCATATTGAGGTGGATCAATGATTTCGATACAAGACTCTTGATCCCTGTTACACTTTTACTTCCGAGGATGCGTAAGGTAACGAGCTTATCTCCTTGGATTGTTAGTTCATAGTCGGTATCTTGCTTCGTTAGATCCAATTGGAATTGTTCGATTTCATTTGCCTTTTTTTGAGCGATGGTAGCGGTTTGTCCGTTGCCCAGGGTAATAGTGGCTTGGTCGCCTACATTAGGGAAGCGATAGCCTAACTTGAGGGTTGTTGCATCTCCCTTTACATTGAATTTGAGCTCCTCTTTTTGAGCCATAGCTTGCCACGAAAGGGCAATGAGGAGTGAAAAGATAAATAGTAGTCGTTGTCTCATTTTTTTTATTCCTTTTCTAGTTATGAATACGTACAATATCCTCAAGATATAGAGCGAACAAAGAGGTTTGATGATGCTTCGACCGCTCTGTTATTGCTTTATCCCTTGAGAATTGTCAAGAATCTGCCAAACTTACAAAAATAAGTCGATATAGAGATGCTTCCAAGCAAAGCAATCCTTTTGCCTCCCTAGCATGAATTTCAAAAGAGGTGCTTGGAGATTTTTCGTTTGCGAACTATCTTGCTGAGGAGTAGAGTGTTACCGTTTAGCAGTGGATAGATAGGTAACGATTTAGAAATGAGCGGAGTGCTTTGAGGTACATCGTTTTGAATAGCCAAAGAACGCTCACTATTATCACTTGCAAAGGTACAGATTTGCGAGCGAAAGCGAGCGTTCTTTCGTGATTTTCTTCTTGGGGAAGGCGTATTTGTTTCCTACATCCTTCTTCCCCGTTTCTTTTTCTTGTTGGCTTCGTGGCGCAATTTTCGCTGAAAGGCGGTCTCGGCATAATCCTCTCCGTGGACTTGGAAGTCCAACACTCCGCCAACACCCGATGCAATCCCTTCGGCAACTTCCACCACGCTTTCAACAAGGCTTGGTTCAAGACTTGGTGTTGGCTGTAGCTTTTCTGCTTTCGGCTGATAAATCGGGACAGAAGACAGATGGGGGGCGGCATAGGACAATCCGAATTGCTTCAACAGCGAGTTGTATCCCAACTCTCGTCCTATCTCCGAAGCCTTGAAAGTCTGCCCCTCAAAATGAAACTTCAGTCCATAGACGCTACCTTTCTTGTTCGCCATCTGTTCCACGGTTACTCCTTGTCGTCTCAAATCATATCGAAAGGATGCGTAGCCATTCAGTCCTCCGTTCGCATACTTTCCCAACAATCCGTAAGCCATTGCACGCAGTCTCTCCTTGCTCACCTCCCGTGTCTGATTGGCCCTCGGCTTTTGATACCGTTTCTCTGCCCGTATCTCATTGGCAATCGTCAGACCGTGCTTGCGACTCAACTCTTCTGCCACTCGTGCAGCCTTGTTACTCACAAAGGTCGTATCATAAACCGCCCCGCTCATACTCATCCGATTGGCAATGATATGAATGTGCAGATTGTCGGTG
>JALFBN010000008.1 GCA_022772085.1 Porphyromonas sp.
CCTAAATGTCTTAAGGAAGCTGGCCTTGGGGATCGTTAAGGCTCAGAAAGACAAGCACTCTGTGAAGAAGAGAATGTTTAAGGCGGCGATGAATCCAGAATACCTCAGAAAGCTTCTCAGAATTTGATGCGGTTGCCCTGCACTTGATCCTAAGCAAACCAACAAGGCTTACCTCGCAGGTAGACTATTTGCTCTATTTGAAGACATTCAACGACTTGCTCTTGGACAAAAGCTAAACAGAACTATTCGGGACTCCTATTACGGTACAGCGTCTAGTACTCCTCGTACCGTATTCGGACGTCTGGATACTCTGTCAAAGGTACATTTATCCAAGCTGAGAAAAGAAAAACAAGCTATAGCTTTCATCAGAGAGAAACAGTTAGAGGAGGTTTACGACCTAATCCCCGGTAGTGAGCCTAAATTGCCAACACACTTTTCGCTAGACGATCAAAGTATCTTTGCGGTTGGTTATCACCATCAACGTGTGGAACTTTGGCGGAAGAAAGAGAAAGAGCCATCAGAAGAGTAATTTCAAATAACATTTAACGACATTCATATGGAAAAAACAGCAATAAACAACAGATACGACTTCGTTTACCTCTTTGACGTGCACGATGGCAATCCCAATGGGGATCCTGACGCAGGGAATATGCCTCGATTAGACCCTGAGACCGGTCACGGACTTGTAACCGATGTGTGCCTCAAACGCAAGGTACGCAACTATATAGAGATCGTAACAAGTACAGATCCAAAAGATGATGGCACAAACAAGATCTTCATTAAAGAGGGTGCCGTCCTAAACAATATTATAGCAAAAGAGTACGATGCTACTGGACAGAACACAAAAAGAGCTGCAAGGGCACGCATGTGTGCAAACTACTATGATGTACGCACCTTTGGAGCGGTGATGTCTACAGGAGAAAAAGAGAAAAATGCGGGACAAGTTCGAGGAGCTATTCAACTCACATTCGCCCGTTCAATTACGCCTATAATTACAAGCGATCATACCATTACACGTATGGCCGTTGCTACAGAAAAGGAAGCCGAAGATCAAAAAGGCGGTAATAGAACAATGGGGAGAAAAGCTACGGTGCCCTATGCGCTCTATCGTAGTCATGGTTTTATATCTCCTCATTTAGCCAGTGATACGGGCTTCAGCGAAGAGGATCTTGAACTCTTTTGGCAAGCATTAGAGGGTATGTTTGACTTCGATCACTCGGCAGCTCGTGGACTTATGGCTGCAAGACGTTTGATCATCTTCAAACACAATTCAGCTCTAGGCAATGCACCTGCACATAAACTTCTTGAGTGTGTACAAGTAAAACAACATGACCATTCCACTCCGGCTCGCTGTTTCGAGGACTTTGAGATCGTGATAGACCGAGACAAATTACCTCAAGGCGTTGAACTTATCGAAAGAATCTAACGAGATTCGCATGTCCACAATGCGCTATACGGAAGACGAAATGCTGATGCTTTCTGGTATTCAGCACTTCGCCTTTTGTCCTCGTCAGTGGTGGTTAATCCACGTGGATCAAGTATGGGCAGAGAATCGTCTCACGGCTCTAGGACAACAGATGCATCAGCGTGTCAATGATCCCGATCAAAGTGAACGTCGTGGTTCGATCATAACTCTTCGAGCGATATCGATTTCGTCCACCTCTCTCGGTATCTACGGTGTGGCAGATGCGGTCGAACTTCGAGGATCTTCATCTGAAGAGGGATTTGTACATCCGCGCTACCCCGGACATTGGGATCTCATCCCCGTAGAATATAAAAGGGGAACTCCCAAGCAATACACAAAAGCTGATCAGCTGCAGCTCTGTGCAGAGGCAATCTGTTTGGAAGAGATGTATGGAGTAAATATCCCATTTGGGTATCTCTTTTATGGAGAAATTAGACATCGATCAAAAGTAGTATTGACCTCAGAACTCCGAGCAGAAACGGAACAAATTACAGATCAAATGCACAAATATTTGTCCCAAGGAAAGACCATTGCTCCCAATCCGATTCCGGGGTGTCGCAAGTGCTCCCTTCTAGATTTGTGTCTTCCTTTGGTGATGCAACGCCCCTCCGTCTCCGATTATTACAAAAAACACAAAATCTTCTAGGGATAATCTCATGCGCAAACTACTCAATACCCTTTACGTTTTAAGCCCCAATGCCTACCTACAAAAAGATGGAGAAAATGTAGTAGTACGCATTGATGACCAAGAGAGTTTTCGCATCCCAATCATCAATCTAGAGGCAATTATCAGCTTCTCGTACCTGGGGGCTTCTCCGGGGTTGATGGGGTTATGTACCCGTCATGGAGTCAGTCTCTCATTTCACACCCCTCGAGGACAGTACATTGGGAGCCTTGAGGGAGAGTTTCGTGGCAATGTATTACTCAGACGCACTCAGTTTCGATACGCTGATGATGAAGCGATGTCTACCTACTATGCTGCAGCATTCATTGCGGGGAAGATTGCAAACCAACGATCAGTTTTGGCACGATTTCTGCGAGACCATCATCCAGAGGAAAACGTTTCCACCCAAATCCAAGAAGTTGTCAATCAGCTCAAAATACTCATCCAAACACTTTCTCGACGTAGCTCAAGAGCAGAAGTCATGGGTGTAGAGGGGACTGCTGCACAGCTCTATTTCGGAGTATTTCGACACTTGATTCTCAACAAAGATTTTCCATTTGGAGGGAGAAGTAAATGCCCTCCAAGAGATGCCATAAATACACTTCTGTCGCTATTCTATACCTTGCTCTCCCACGATATCCGCTCCGCACTCAACTCAGTAGGCCTCGATCCTTATGTAGGATTTTTACACACTGACCGACCAGGACGTCCTAGCCTTGCATTAGATTTAATGGAAGAGTTAAGAGCCTACATGGTAGATCGCTTTGTCTTGTCCATTGTTAATAAAAGACAGGTTCGCCCATCGGATTTCGTAGAATATGGAGAAGAGAGCATCAGACTAAAGGACGAAGCTCGCAAAGACCTCATTAGCCTCTGGAAAAAGCGCAAGAAAGAAGAACTAACCCATCCCTACCTTGGAGAACGTATTCCACTCGGATTGCTTCCATATACACAAGCAATGTTATTAGCTCGAGCTATTCGTGGAGAATTAGAAGATTATCCGGTATTTCTTATTCAATAGCACTACATCATGTATATATTGGTAACTTATGATGTCCAAACGTCAAATCCTCAAGGAGCAAAACGCCTTAGAAAAGTAGCTCGTATTTGTAAGAATTACGGACAACGGGTACAGAATTCCGTTTTTGAGTGCCTTGTAACTCCGGCTCAAATGGTCGCTTTAGAACAAGAATTAACCTCTTGCATAGATCACACTTCTGATAGTTTGCGTGTTTATCAATTGGGTTCGAACTACCAACGTAACATTAAGATGATTGGTAAAGAGACCTCTTTCGATATTGAGGGAGAATTGTTAGTATAGCAACCGCGAACCCAATGTTATCAGCAAAATCCCCTATTATTCGCAACACTTGATCCTCAGATTTATAGCACTCTAGCGATTGAGATTCTACGGAGTGTTTTTTATATTACCTTTGCACTCGCGAAAATGAGGATACAGAACCTTCTTTTATCGAGCCTATGATCGCCGCAGTCGCACCCTTCACGGGTGCGTGAATTGAAACAGCAGACAAAGCCTGAGGCAGGCGAGCAATAATACGTCGCACCCTTCACGGGTGCGTGAATTGAAACGCGAATAGTGACCGTATTATCCTCCATACTTTGGTTGTCGCACCCTTCACGGGTGCGTGAATTGAAACTCTAATGTTGTATGGTGAAGAATCGGTTACAATCGTCGCACCCTTCACGGGTGCGCGAATTGAAACAGTGACAATCTTAAACGAGAGCTGGCGGAAGCAGAGTCGCAGCGTGAATTGAAGTTTAATGAAGGTATTAGTTGATCCCTTCACAGGAGTTCGAGGTAAACGGCCTTTGAACGAAGCTTATAACTATCGGTACACTGTATATATTCGGAGAAAAGGTGATCGAAAAAACTAATAATGGTCAGCTCTACAACATGATTAAAGAAATGTTTCTTGAGAGAAACCTCTTTCTTAGTGTGGACCGAAAGGACTACGACTTCTTAGCACACCTAAATAGATGCATCTCCCCGCTGTGAACTTTCCGAAAAAGAGGCGAATACATCGACAAATCCTTCGCATACGATTAGGCTCATGAGGAGGAACAATTGATATTTTAGATGCGTCATCGCCACAACAAGATCCCCCTATACCCATAAATCATAGGGGGATTTTTCATTCTCTAAACGAGAGCAAAGGCTTAATGAGAGTCTGCATCATAATGAATATGCCTCCGTCATGCAAAATCTCCTCAGGAAGAGTATCAAAAACCAAATCACTATACAAGTAAAAAGAGGCCTGGAACGATGTTTCAGAGGAGGAATCCTTCCTAAAAAGATCTATTGCATCACATTCTGCAATCCTTGTATTTCAGTTTAGGGATAAGCCCCTATCCAAAGACAAATTGATTCGTATCTTTGTCTTCGTAAAAAAGAGTAATACGGACCCTCTTCTCACAAAACCTCGATATGACAATGCGTAGAACGATTAGCCTTCTCCTACTTGGACTTTTGTCTCTCACCAACGCTTGGGCAGATTGGCAAGGAGACAAATACTCCCTATTCATCCATTACGGACTCTACTCCATAGCCGGAGGAGTCTGGAACAATCAGCCCGTAAAGAGTGGCTATTCGGAGCAGATCCTCACCTTTGGAGTGGGCTTTGCTGATGAATATGAAGCACTCACGGAGCAGTTCGATACTCGTCATTTTTCGGCACAAGATCTCGTACAACTGGCACTAGATGGCGGTATGCGCTCCATCATCATCACGAGCAAACATCACGATGGATTCTGCCTTTGGCGCACCGCGACAACCTCCTACAATGTCTATGATGCCACACCGGCCCGTCGCGATCTCATTGCCGAATTAGCTTCCGAATGTCATCGTAAAGGATTAGGATTCGGCATTTACTTCTCACTCATTGACTGGCACTATCCCTACGCCATGCCCTTTACCTCACATAATGCAGACCCTATCACACCCCTGCACCACGAGTACAATAAGCAACAAATCCGAGAGCTACTCACACAATACGGTGCCATAGACGAACTTTGGTTCGACATGGGATCAATGCAAAAGGAGCAGAGCGAAGAGATGTATCGCCTTGTACACCAACTGCAACCACACTGTATGGTTAGTGGTCGGTTGGGGAATGACTTCTCGGACTTCTCCGTAATGGCGGACAATGAATATCCCGACTACACTATGGCTATGCCCTGGCAAACCGCAGCCTCTATATTCCCCGAAACGTGGGGCTATCGTTCTTGGCAAGAACGTGGCAAAGTGCAGGATAAAGTCAAAGAGAAGCTGCAAGCTCTCCTACGAGTCGTCTCACAAGGGGGTAAGTATTTGCTCAACATCGGCCCCATGGGTAGCGGAGCCATTGTGGACTTCGAGAGCCAAGTCCTGCGTCAAATAGGGGCATGGATTGAACCTGTCAAGCAGGCAATATATGATACAAAACCTGCTCCTTGGGCAACGCAAGAAGGCTATCCCCTTGCTACCCTATCACCTGACGAACGTACGATCTACCTCTTCATCCCCTCCACCGCAGGCTCCCAGTCCGTTGTCCTGCCTCCCATTCAAAATAATATAATCCGTATCGAATCACTTTACGGAGGGAGCAATCTATCAAGACTTCATCCTCGAGGTAAAGAGATCCATCTCATCATGCAGGATCCTGAACCCAATAACCTATACAACGTCTTCGCTCTACACCTCGACTCACCGCTCTCCATCGCCATACCTCAACTCAAAGAAAAGAACCTTAATCCGATCAATGCCAATCCGCTTTTTACTCACTCCCAAATTGATTACTACACAGGATTCAAAAGCATTGTAGGGTATCAGTGGCATCCTGCACATTGGAGCAAAAAGGCAACCTTGACCTTTACCGCTCAGGAGCGAGGTCGGGAGATCGGACTTCTTACCGATCAATCATCAACGACCTTGACCCTCACACCTCAAGACTCTTCGCTTTACACAACGCCCCTTCGGGCAATTCATTGGGATCGATTGTACACAGCACAAGGGCGGGGACGCTTTGGGGTCATTCCGCAAGAGCTATTCCAAGATAGTTGCTCCCGCTGGAGAGAGTCCCCAATGCACTTCACCCTTAAAGAAAGAGTATCACAAGGTACAGCTCGCTACCTCTGCTACACCCTCACTTTAGACGAAGATTTGGATCTTCCCCTCGCAGTCACTTTTTCGGAAGGAATGCTCTGCTTCGTCGATCAAAAGCCTCTAGCCGGAGCGATCTACCGCCCCACCAACCAAGAAACACCTCATCAGAAAATTCTACGAATACCTCTCAAAAAGGGGAAACACACCCTTCTTTTGAAGTTTTATAATCGAGAGAGTCGCACACTCCATGGCAGTATCATCCCACTCTCCACGCTTCGTCTCTATCATCAGACAGTTCAGCTCCCCACAAAGTCGACCTCTCATCTTCTCCAAATCACAAAAAAAATAGCCCCCCCTCTAGCCTTTCCTGCCCATCTCTACGGTTTAAGCCTTGAGATCTAGAAGCTAAAATGACGAAAAATATCCTGTTTTACGAGCCGTCATTAAGAGATTCTGCAAACTAAGATATACTCTAACATTGGATCGTTATTACGGTAAAAACAGAATCCGATCCTAACAAGAAAATCCCCACTCAGGAAAAACCTGAGTGAGGATTACTCTCTCTTTCGTTTGTCGTGGAGAGGGAATCACACCCCCACTTTTTACAGCTTATGCTTGAGCGATAGCTTCAGATGGACAAGCAGCAGCGCAAGAACCACAGTCAATGCAGGTGTCAGCGTCGATCTTGTAGATATCACCTTCAGAAATTGCACTAACGGGGCATTCATTGATGCAGGTACCGCAAGCTACACAATCATTAGAAATTACGTATGCCATAATCCTTAACTCTTATTTTATTATTCGTTATTGTTCTGTCTCTCTTTAGACAGTGCAAAGATAAGAAATCCTCTTTGAATATACTAACTATTAGGTAGTACAAATAATTCACCTTGCCAATAACGGCGAGATTAAAACACCGCAATTCTTTGAAAAACAGATATATAAAACAACATAAAAGTGGCGGTTAAAGAAATCTAAAGATCAAAGAGATCACTAATAATCGTATCTACAAGGAGTATTCCCGTTCTCGTTGCTCGCAAATAGGGGGCATCACTCGCCTTTTCACCCACAGCCCAAGGAAGTTGTTCCTGCTCCAGAGAATAGCGCATCGTGGTACCAAGCTCTAATAAGCCCTGCTCTAGATAAGGGCGGCTCCGAGCTATAAGACTCGCTCTCGTCCTCGTACCATAAATCTCCGAAATCAGTTGAAGATCAATCCCTTTTGAGGTACGGAGAGCAACCATAATCCATTCATTAAGACAATCTTGGAGGCTCAATTCTTCTCGAAAAACGCTTGGTTTCTGTCCCTCTTGAATGAGTTTGATGTACTGTTTGAGGTTGGCAACATTGGCATACCTACTCTCGGGTATATAACTATGAGCCGAAGGACCAAATCCAAGATAGGGTATGCGTTGCCAATAGGATGAATTATGCCGAGAGTGCTTTCCTCTAAAGGCAAAATTAGAGAGTTCATAATGGTCATATCCTGCTTGAGCCAATGCATCAACCAAATAGTCATAATCTTGCAATGCCTCCTCGTCTGACTGCATAACCACACGCCCTCGGAGAGCCAATTGGGAGAGGCGTGTTTTTTCTTCATAAGTCAGATTATAAGCGGAGAGATGAGGCAAGTGCAGAGATAATGCTTCAGCGACATTACGCTGCCAAACAACCCTGCTTTGAGCCGGAAGTCCGTAGATCAGATCAATACTGATATTATCAATTGAGGCCTCTCTCAGGGTATCAAGGGCTCTGTAGACTTCCTTGGCGGTATGCCTCCGCCCTAAGAATCGAAGTTCTTCATCCCGAAAACTTTGTACACCAAGGCTTACCCGATTGAACCCCAACGCACGAATAGCTTGTGCATAAGAGGGAGTAAGATCATCGGGATTGCCTTCCAGAGTCCACTCCGTTGTGGGCGATGTATCCAAATAGGGAGCAACAAAAGAGAGGATTTGCTCCAAAAAGTGAGGAGATAGCAGCGACGGCGTTCCCCCTCCAAAGTAGAGACTCTCAAAAGGAGCAAGCTGCACCAATTCATCTTGACGCAACTCCAACTCCTGACAGAGCGACTTCACAAAAACCTCTTGCAGGCTTGGATTCGTTTGAGAATAAAAGGCACAGTAGGCACAACGGCTTTTGCAAAAAGGAATGTGTATATAAAGACCCGACATTGCCGTATATGCCCCTCGTTCTTATTTGTGCTCTCCTTAGGGCTGAACCCAAAGAGCAACATCCGAAGCAGTTCCTCGCACATAGGTGCGACTGGAGGCTTCAATCCGAAAAGCCCAACGCATGCCACTCTTAGGAGAGCGAGGCAAGGCACTCATGGCGAGACGGTACTCTCTTGTAGGGATCAATGTAGCAAGCAAAAAGTCTCCCCCCGTCGAACCATTCTCGGTGAGTGGTGTGGCATAGAGATTGAATGTACCACTCTGAGCCGTCCATGAAGAGGGCATATTCCAAGAGAGAGTAACGAAGTTCCCCATCGTCGCCACACGCAGATTCGTTGGTTTGGGCGGACGAGTAGATCCTCGATGGGCAAAGGCAGGCATACGCACGGGGGCTGTAAAATGCTGTGCGATAATTCGATCAACGCCCTTACGATTGGGACGGATATTTTGTTCGCGGTAGAAGCAGATCCCGGCTGCACCAAGTTGTTTACTCATCCTCATCTGATTGTCAATATCTCGGGAAGACCAATTGCTTTCATCTTCCAAACGATAGGGAGCAAGCCCCGGCACAATGGGAAGTCCGGGAATCTGCTCCCTCCAATCAGCGAGATAGGGATCAAACAGATCATTGCGGTAATACATCATCGGTGCGACAAAGTCCACAGCCCCCTCTCGGTGCCAAATGGCAGGATCTTGGTACACACTCTCACGAGCGGTCCAGCCCACATTTGGTTTCGAAGGCAAGACACGCAACTTTCCAAGGGGAGCGGCACTGACCAACATATAGGGCTTTATAGCATGTACTTTGGTCGAAACCTCTTTGAGGAACGCGGTGATGTTGCCGGTACGCCACTCCTTGAGGGACTTTCCTTTACCGTAACGATAATAGAGATTATTGTCATTTAATTTATCTGTTTTATCGGGATAGCGCACATAGTCGAAGTGCACACCGTCCAAATCATACCGTTGTACCATCTCACACACCACCGAGGAGATATAACTGCGTGCCTCAGGGTGCCCCGGGTTTAGGTACCAGTCATTGTGCAACGTAAAGCACCAATCTCGATGCTTTTGCCACACACTATGACTCCCCAATGAGGCTACGTGCGAATTATTTCCGAGGGGAAAGGTTACGACCCAAGCATGAATCGAAAGCCCTCTCTTGTGGCACTCCTCAATGGCAAATCGCAAGGGGTCATAATCCAAATAGTTGTTGCGCCCACCCGTAAAGACCGTCACACGAGGCTCTATATCCGAGGGATAAATCACATCACCACGATGACGTACTTGAAAAAAAACGGTATTGAAATGAGATGCTGCCAAACGATCGAGAATACGACAGAGCTCCTGTCGCTGCCTTGCCATGTCGGAGGATGAAGTGGCACGCTGCGAAGGCCAGTCCAATCCGTATATGGTTGTAAGCCATACACCTCGAATTGCATCAGCCTCCTCCGTTTGGATCGGATACTCCCGGTCGGGCGTCTCCATGATGGTAGGGGGCAGAACCGGCACAGAGGGGGATTTGATTTTTTTTCGCGTGGAGCAGGAGATAGCAAACAGCCCCGTGAAAAGCAAAAGAATAGCATATCTGAGGAGCGAACTCGTTCTCCTCACCCCTCTTTGCGCTCCGTCTAAAGCCGGGAAAATCCTCATTTAGAATAATGGATATTGTCAATAAGACGGACATCGCCACAATAGCAAGCAATGCAACCCACAGGGTCGGCACTCTCTTCCCATGAGGAGATCGGTTGCAAACTTTCTCCATCAACGATCGTGTAATACTCCACTTCGAGATGGGGGATCGCGTTCAGAGTTTGAGTAACCCACGACTCCACTTCACGGGGAGAAAGGCCTTGATTTTTCTGTTCGAGACTGGTGGTCAATACTTCGTATATGCGAGGGGCCGAGGGGCGGGTCTCGGAGGTGAGTCGCTGATTGCGACTGCTCAATGCCAATCCGCTCTCCTCTCGTACAATCGGAACAGCAATGATCGTAAGTTTGAAGCCACACTGTGCTACCATGGAACGGATAATGGCAATCTGTTGGAAGTCTTTTTCACCGAAAAATGCTGCATCCGGAGCAACCAGATCAAAGAGTTTGCTCACGATGAGTGCCACTCCTTCAAAGTGCCCCGGACGTTGTACTCCCTCCATTACACGGCCAATTGCTCCAAAGTCGAACGTACGCTCCTCTTCGCTACCATCATACACCTCTTCTACCTGAGGCATAAATACATAGTGACACCCCACGCTATCCAAAAGAGCCACATCCTGTTCAGGTTGACGAGGATAAGTCGCAAGGTCATTCGGATTATTGAATTGACGGGGATTTACGAAGATGCTCACCACACAGACATCGTAGCGAGCAACCGCCTGCTTTACGAGGCTTAAGTGGCCATCATGCAGGGCCCCCATGGTGGGGACGAGGCCTATCGTCTTGCCCTTTTCTCGCTCGGCATCGAGTAATGCACGCAGCTCTTTTTTACTAGTTACCGTTATCATGATTTTTCTTCTCTTCATTTCAAAACTGATTTCACTTCACAATACCGAAGCCCTCTTCACCGAGATTTTCGAGAAAAAGGGATTCATCAAAAGTTGATTCATCTACATTCATAGTCAAAGTACTCTGACCAAGCGAAACGTTTATATCAGATGTACCCGGGGCTTCCGAAGCCACACGAGTAACCGTTGCGACGCAATGCTCACAATGCATCCCTCGAATATGATATTGTTTAATACTCATTTTATTTATAGTTTGAGTTCTATTGAATTAGAGACAACGTATAGAGCTCTTTTCAGGGAGTAAAAGCGACCCATCGCCGTAGCTCAAGAAGCGATAATCGTGAGCCAGTGCATAATTGTAAATATCATGCCAAGCCTCGCCCACAAAGGAGGAGATCATGAGGAGGAGCGTACTCTTCGGTTGATGAAAATTGGTCACAATACCCTCTACAATACGATAAGTGTATCCCGGAGCAATGAGGAGAGCTGTACTGAAGACAACCTCACGAATCCCCTCGGCATCCATCTTGTTGAGGAGATTTTGTAACGCATCACAAGGCGCAATAGTCGAAGATCCTGTTTCATAAGCTTCCCACTGCGTAATGATCGGAATCCGATCCTCTAGGGCTATTTCGTCCAAATGATTCACAGCCAGGAGGTATAAACTCTCCAACGTGCGCACTGAAGTGGTACCAACAGCGATGATCGGATCGTATTGCCCCCGGGCTATTTGAGCAATGGTTTTCCGTGGAATATGACAGACCTCATGATGCATCTTATGATCGCCAATCTCAGCGGTTTTTACGGGGAGGAAAGTACCGGCCCCAACATGTAGGGTAACCTCCTCGATAGGAATCCCCTTGTCTTGAATAGACTTAAATACCTCTGTCGTAAAATGCAACCCTGCCGTAGGGGCAGCGACAGAGCCATCGCATTGCGCATAAATGGTCTGATAATCGGTATTATCCCGTTCTTCGGTATCTCGTTTGAGGTAGGGAGGGATCGGGAGTGTACCTATTGCCGTCAAGATCTCCCCAAAGGTATGGGCATCGCTATCCCACGAAAAATGGATGACATCTCCCTCACCCTTTTCGGCTCTGAAGACAATAGGTGTTGTCTCTGAAGGAAAGGTTACATTGGTTTCGAGGGTGCCAGCTTTCCACCGTCGGGCATTCCCGATAAGACAACGCCAAGAGCATCCTGAAGTTGCCGCTAGCGAACACTCATATTGAGCCGGAGCAACGGGATCCAAACACATGACCTCAATAGTTGCTCCTGTTGCTTTTTTGAGATGAATGCGAGCCCGTATCACGCGAGTATTGTTGCGAACAAGGAGTGCATTTCGGGGGATAAAATCAGCAATCTGCCAAAACTGCGTGGACACAATTCCCTCGGGGCGATATACAAGCAACTGACACGCAGCCCGATCCTCCAGAGGATAACGAGCTATACGTTCATCCGGCAAAGCATAATCGTAACTATCAATGGTTATTCGTTTGGTCTCATTCATTACCTCTTGTTCTCCTTGTGTTGGGGAAAGTATTTCCCTACGCCCAACCACGCGCAAAAGTACACAAATATCCTAATTATGGAGTGTTTTCTCTTGATTCAGTCTAAGTTTGAGAACGAACCATCGGGTAAATGTTCTTGCCCTTCAGAGGAAATCTCTAAACAAAGAGACAAAGAAAAATAAAAGCCCCATAATCAAACACGAAAAATACACGTCGAAAAGACTCATCACACAGCCCGTGAAACAAAAAAGTGTAGGGCTGGAGATAAAAAACTCCAGGGCGGAGATTTTTCCACGTTTCACGGAACAGCTTCGCACATACCAACACCCCATGGGGCTCTTCCCCTTGCATCCCCATTCTACTCCACAGCCATCTAAAAACATATAATGATACCCACACACTATTCTATTGACACGATCTATACGGGAATTGCCCCATACAAGTTAGACTTATCAGCCGATAATCGTTATATTTGCCTTAGATATAAGTAGAATAAGGATACGACAATGAAAACAGACATTGAGATAGCTAGAGAGATCCGGCTAGCCCCGATCCAAGATATTGCACAGGATCTCGGGATCGGCTCCTCCCAAGTGGAGCCCTACGGGCACCACATTGCAAAAATAGGATTAGAGTGCCTTCGTCCCGAAAAGATTGCAAAAAACAATCTTATCCTCGTAACCGCCATTACCCCCAACAAGTCGGGGGTAGGTAAAACCACGGTATCTATCGGACTTGCCCTCGGACTTAACAAAATCGGCAAACGTGCCATCATTGCCCTACGAGAACCCTCTCTCGGTCCCTGTTTTGGACTCAAAGGAGGAGCTGCCGGTGGGGGCTATGCTCAGGTACTTCCCATGGAAAACATAAACCTGCACTTCACAGGAGACTTCCATGCGATCACATCGGCACACAACATGATCACGGCACTACTTGACAACTATATATACCAAAATAGAGATAGTTGTTTGGGACTCTCAGAGGTACTTTGGAAGCGAGTACTAGATGTAAACGACCGTTCCCTACGCAATGTTGTATCGGGTCTGGGAGGAAGCACCGACGGCATTCCACGCCAAACAGGATTCGACATCACCCCGGCCTCTGAGATCATGGCAATCTTGTGCCTTGCTACCGACTTTGAGGATCTGCGTCGTCGTATCGAAAATATCCTTCTCGGTTATACCCGAGAGAGACAACCCTTTACCGTCAAAGATCTCGGGGTAGCCGGTGCCATCACGATCCTGCTCAAAGATGCCATCAAGCCCAACCTTGTACAAACGACGGAGCATACGCCTGCCTTTGTTCATGGAGGTCCTTTTGCCAACATTGCACACGGGTGTAACTCGATTATCGCTACCAAGATGGCCATGTCTTACGGAGAATATACCGTAACGGAAGCGGGTTTTGGTGCGGATCTTGGTGCAGAAAAATTCTTCGATATCAAGTGTCGTATAGCCGGTCTTGAACCTAAACTCACCGTACTCGTGGCCACGCTATCGGCTCTGAAACTACATGGAGGACTGGACGAAAAGCGCATTAAAGATCCCGATTCGGAAGGAATCCGTCGGGGATTACTCAATCTTGACAGACACGTTCATAACCTACGTAACTTCGGACAACGTGTGGTAGTCTGCTTCAATAGATTTGCTTCGGATATTGATAGCGAAATTGAGATGGTACGCCAACACTGTGAACAGGAACTCGGAGTCGGCTTTGCAATCAACAACGCCTATATGGAGGGAGGTGATGGAGCGATAGATCTGGCAAAACTCGTAGTAGAGACCATTGAGCAATGCCCCTCAATGCCACTGCAATTTGCCTACAAACTCGAAGATACAATCGAGACTAAAGTGGAAAAAATTGCAACCAAGGTGTATAGTGCAGGGAGAGTAACTTATAGCTCCAAAGCCACCAAGGCAATAGCCAAGATACGAGAACTGAATCTGGAACACCTCCCGATCTGTATCGCCAAGACGCAATATTCATTCAGCACAAACCCAAAAGATTATGGTGATGTACGTGATTTTGAAATGAAAGTTTCGGACGTGGTGATCAACCGAGGAGCTGAAATGATCGTAATCATCATGGGTGATATTATGCGTATGCCCGGGCTACCTAAAGTGCCACAAGCCAACAATATGGATATTATCGACGGATATATTGAGGGATTGAGCTAACTTTGCCCTCAAATGGAACGGAATAACCAATAAAAAAGAAAGGATTAAAGATGTCTAAACTGATAAAAGAATTCAAGGAATTTGCCGTAAAAGGTAATGTAATGGATATGGCCGTAGGTATCATCATCGGTGGTGCCTTCGGTAAAATCGTATCCTCTCTTGTAGCTGATATTGTCATGCCTCCTATTACACTACTGACCAGTGGTAGCAATATCCAAGACCTCAAATGGGTACTTCGTGAGGCTGTGATACAGGGAGAAGAGGTCGTTACCCCCGAAGTTGCCATGACGGTAGGAACCTTTTTGCAGGCAGTACTTGACTTCATCATCATAGCCTTCGTGATCTTTATGCTCATCAAAGGGATGAATAAGCTCCGCAAAGAGAAACCGGCAGAACCCGAAGCTCCCGCCGAACCTAGCGCAGAGGTCAAACTACTCGAAGAGATCAAAGAGCTCCTCAAAAAGCAGCAGTCCGACAAGCAACACTCTTAGAGTCCTGTGCTCCGGTACGATATCGCTTTCATTTTTCACCTATGAAGTCTTTCTATTCTACTTAACATAATCTCTAGATCGAAGCAAACCTCACAAAATAAGACTTCCCCTCAACCTCGAAAAGAAACCGAAAGAGGGGAAGTTTTTTATGGTCCTTGTATTGAGAGGTAACTCTCTAGTCTTCGGGGATGTAAATAATCTCCCCATTCTCAAGCTGATAAGCCACTCCGATACGCCTGCCTTTTTCTCCATCTTGGGCAGAGGCTGAATCGTTACCGGGCGTGTATTTTTCAATCTTCTCGCCTTTTTTCATGAGAATTTCCATGTTGTCTTTCCCCGGGTTCTTGACTATCGTGTAGTCTTCTTTGCTGAAAACTTCCGTCATATTGAACTTAGAAACTAGAGCAACCATTAGGGCAAGTGCAAATACCATAGCCACATCAAATAGGTTCGATACGAGAGAAGAGGGATCTGCATCCTCTTCCTCAAAACACCTGCGTTTCTTCATATTATTCTCCAAGTTTTTCGTTTACATAATCAAGCCAAATAAGATCATGATAGTGGTAATTGCGCAAGACGTGTAGTGCAATATATCCAACAGCAGAAGCAAACATGCCTATTACCGTGGTGGCAAAGGCGACCTGCATATTGTATGCCATACCGGCAATATCGCCGGAAGATAACCCCACAAGAGCAGGTCCCATAGGTATCAGAGTCCCCATAAGACCAAGTATAGGACCAAATTTTGTTAGTATTTTGGCTGCTCCCAGACGACGCTCCATGGTTAAATCATACTCCCCGATAAGGAGATCTCGACGTACTCGATCGCTTTGGAGCAGCTCTCTCAGCAGATGGTCGAAAGGGCTTTTTTGTTGCTTCTCCAAGACTTTTTGCAACATCGTAATCTCAAATAAATGCTCTTTACCGATCACCTTCGAATAGGCACCTTGTCGCTTGCGATAGGTTTGCCATGTGCCAAAAAGAGTACCAAGCATGAATAAAGAACGGATAAACAAGTAAAGTAGGGCTACTACTACGGGGACCAACAGTCCGTTGGAAACCCAAAACATAGCGTTGGATAAATAGTGCATAGTATTGAATGTTGTCAGTTATGCTGTTTTTTTGAATTTAGTTCTAATTGTGGGAATTATCCGGAGAGAGAGCAAATATCCCAGAGTCCCCATTCCAAAGATGAAGCCGATGAGCAATGCCACCTCTTGCCATTGGATCGCAGCATCACAGCCCCGAACCGCACTATCGGGGTGCAATACTCCGGCCACAATGACCACAAAAAAAAGGAGGAGGGAGAGCAAAACGGCAAGCTCTCGTAGCAGCTCCCTATCCACGCCTAGAGCTTGCAGTATGTAAGGTGCTACAAGGGTAACCAAAGCCACAATAGCCATCAGACCTAGAGTTACCCCAAGGAATGAGGCTCCGGGTAGGAGATAAAATAGTTTCAAACGTATGTAGAACAATGTGGGAAACATCATAATAGGGGCAAGACTGCGCGAGAGTGTGCGCCACCATTTACGAGAATAGGTACTCTGATGGATACACAAATACACCACATAGAGGAGATCCACCATCACAAAAAGAGACATATCCTGTAGGGCTTGTGGAGTATAGAGAAGGTCCTCTAGAGCATGCAACTTGCTGTTCATTGTAACAGAGTGTACAAGAGCAAGGAAGGCGATATACAACAGAGCATGCCCTCCTCGCACAAAATGGCTGAAGGCGGATAGTCTTTTCTCAGCACTCTTGGAGAACGACTCTTCGCCAAGACCGGAGGCAATCCCTGCATGCAGCCCTTCTTCCACCACCCATTTGAGGAGGGCGAGGAGAGTCACAACCAATAATACCTCACTCATCCTTTCGCTGACTTGACTTGCGCTTACGATAGATAATGAAGACAATGACAAGGAGTACCACTACGCCTATGGACAGAGGGAGGAAGAGCTTGGAGGGCTGATCTATGACTGACGAGTTCTCATGTGTTAGTTCATCTTTTTTCAGTCGCTGAGCATCTTTGCTTTGTGCGTTTGAGAGGTTACGTACCTTTTGTATTGCTTCCTCATATTTTTTCTGCTGTTCGTTGGGAAGCTCCTTGGCAATATGGTCTCGTAACTTGGCATTATCGCAAACAAATGAACTGCACCCTGCTCCGAATTTTTCTACCTCTTGGGCATGTAGTTCTGCAATAGTTTTGCGTTGCTCCGAGGAAGCTTTCCACATTCCTTTGCGTATTGTCTCCATCATCACGGCAGTGATTTCTTGAAGTGCTGCAGGGTTATTCTGTTCAAAAAACGCTCTGATTCCTAAGTTTTTGTCATCCTTTACATAGGTATTGTATAAGTCGTCCCAGAGCTCATTGTCTATGACGGAGGGCTTCATTACATTCCAACCATAAGTATTACGAATAGTCTCGGCAAGAGCTGATGCAGCCCCTTGTCCCTCTTTTGTAACCTCTTTGATATAGGTCGGATTGAGTATTGTAGTACGAGCTTCTACACCGATGGCTTGCTTCATTTCCTGCACACGTGTCCGATGATGGTTGCGCAAGTCATTGAAATATCCTTCGGGATCTTTTCCCGTCACTTGACGCACGGCAAGGGTCAATCCTCCCATAAATTCGTAAACGTGATCAAGGCTTAACGGTCCCCAGGAATTGCTCTGCCGTGGTTGTACAACGGCATCTACATTTTGTAGTGCAGCCTCGAAGAGCCCGGCTTCAAAGTCCCCCCAATGCTCTCCACTACCGTATATTGCCCCCATATTGTTGAGGTACACATCAGCAATCTCCGATTCTTTTTCCCATCGGTCGCCACTCTCTACCATCTCTTGTATCCCCGTCCCATAATTGCCGTTGATACCTCCAAATACCCGTTGGGTACTTAGGGAACGTGCCTCTTTTGGGGAGAGCCCTTTCTCGAGAAGCACCCTCTCTGCATCCACAGCTCCCTTGGCCACTTCATTATCTATTTCGCCAGTCTCTTGAGCGGCTAGGTCCACAGCTTTCTGTATGAGGTACAGACGTGATGCAGCCAAATCCCTCAATTGTCCCGAGGTTTGTACCACTACATCAACACGTTTCCGCTTGAGTTCTTCTTTGGGGATTAGCTTGACATCCTGCACACGCCCCATCATATCTCGTACGGGTTCGCACCCCAAGAGGTAAATAATCTCTGCTATCGTAGCTCCTTCGCTTTCGATAAAACTGCTACTCCAGAGGGAGAAACTTACTTTCTGAGGAAGTTCCCCATTGTGACGCTTTCGATAGTCGTCAAGGAGATCCTCTGCCATCTTCTTTCCCTTCTTCCACGCCATCAAGGTAGGAGTTGTTTCGGCATTGATAGAGTACAGATTGCGCCCTGTGGGGAGTGTCTCGGAGTTGGCAATATAATCTCCCCCGGGGGATGGGGCTAAGTATCCACCATTAAGAGCATTGACAATAGCGGTTAGTTCTTGCTCAGGGCTTTGAATCAATTTATCGTAATACCCCACAATAGCATTGATGGAGTGGCGGAGTTGTTGTACACTTGCCACAAATGTTTTTTCTTGCGGAGATAATGACTCTTGTTGCGTGGATTTCATAGCCTCCATCATAGCTGCAGGCATTCGTCCTCCCCTTTTTGGGGATATCCCATTGGCTTTCTTACTCGGGTGAGAGGCTTTTCCAGACTTGCTTTTCCCCGGCATCATGTCCGATTTTTTGCCTTTCATAGCTCCCAACGCCATCCCCATACCACTACTACCACTACTCTTCATAGCCTCCATCATAGCCATACTATTGGCTTCACTTTGAGCTATTAACTTGTCAGCTTGGGCTAACTCTTGTGGCGTAACACCTAAGGATGTTAGGATAGCCTCTGTATTTACTTGACGAGAGGCAAGTACCTGACGCACCACCCGCTCAGCCGGCAGTCTGTAGTTCTGAGAGAAGAATCGCTCACTATCCTGCTGAGTTTGGGTATATTTCCCCCTATGGCGATCAAGTGCCGCAAGGGCATAAGCAATAGGATCCGTTGCAATATGCAGTACAGAGCTGTGTACTTTTTCACTAGAGAAAGGGATTCCGGTACGGTACATACCTCCGGGTATTTTGCTCACTGCCAGTTCTTCGGCAAAGTCGGATATTTGTTCGATTTCCTGTCTACTATAAGGTTTTGTACATACAGAGTCAAGCCGAAGGTCTCTACTGAAACCTTTCCTTACTGTTAATGCCTTAATCTGTAGAGATAGTACTTGATCATCCATTTCGTCCGCAAGGTACTGATCTGTCAATTTGAGTAAATCGGCAACTTCGCCATTGAGTCGGGTTTCTATGAAAGGAGGAGCAAGATACGAAACAGTCCCCCCATAGCTACGACGTTTGGCTATCATCCCCTCACCAATGTTGGCAATGGTGTAATAGTAGATGTGCGGACGGTCGTTGATCATACGGTCTGTCCAATCCTCTTGAGAGAGTGCAATCTGTTTCCCGTTAATGAATTCGAGACTACCATGTGTGCCAAAATGCATTACCACATCTGCTCGGAATCCTCTTTGCATCCAGAGGTACGAAGCCACATAAGGATAGGGAGGGATCGGGTTGGCTCCATGCACAGCTTTGAAGTCATTTTCGCCAACGCCCTGTCCGGGTTGAGGGATAAGTACCACATTACCAAAGGGTATTGCCGTCACAGCAATTCCTCGGCGTCCTCCTTGTTGCATTGTGTAGAACTGACCCGGTGCCGGTCCATACCTTTTAGATAATGAATCAATCTGACTAGGAGTCAGCACATCATTCATCCAATTTGTAAGGCTATCGGTGGAGACAAATTGAGGATACCCTTTGGCGATAAACTCAGCAATAGCAGCCTCAGCGTAGCTATTAAAGAGAGCACCTCGCGTCATAACCAATTGCTCGAAAGCCTCCTCCGTTTCTGGCAACCCGGAGACATTATACCCCTCCTCCTGAAGCCGAAGAAGCACATTATAGAGAGAAGGGAGTACCTCTATACCTTGAGCCACAAGACTATTTTGCCCCGGTCCTTTAAAGTAGAAGATGGCTACACGTTTCTCGCTATTCGGTTTCTTCTTGAGCAAGATGTAGTTATTTACCAGACGAGTAAAGCTCTTCAGTCGGTCGGGGATGGCGTGAAAGTATTCAAGTCCCGTCTTACGATCTCTCTCAAGAGCTACGAGTGCATAAGGAACCATTGCCCCATCTATTTCCGGAGTAGAGACGCTCTGTGAAAGGAAACCTCCCACCATTCCTTGCTTATCGGCAAACCAATCTTGAGTCTCGGCGACAATGGTCAGAGGTGCGATAATCGGTACATTTTGTTGCTTGAGATAGTTGATAGCAGGGTCTGTATTGCCCGATAACATCTTGCCGTGAGGCATATAAATTACGAGATCGGGGTTGATTGCTCGGAGTATTTCCAAACGATCTGCCCCTGCCGAGAAGGGATATACATTCAGGCCACTCTCCTCTAGAGCAGCTACAATTTCATCTATATGCTCTCTATTGGAATTCGTGGGCGAAGCAAAGCTAATAAGCATTGCCACCCGAGGCGCACCCTCTTTGTATCCTTTACCTTTATAGTAGGATTCATATTCTTTAAGGGAAGAGAATAGGTCATCATCACTCTTCCCGAAGAATATATTTTCACCAAATTCTATCGGTTTTTCTACGCTACCCACTCGAAGCGATTTACCCAATATATCCTGTCGAATGTAGTTGAATCCCGAGCGGTAGTTCTTGGCTCCACCATTACCAAAATAGGCGGCAATAAGCTGTGATTGCTCCTCTGAGAGAGAAGAAATATCGTTGTCCGGGCTCGTGGCCATAATGACTTGCATATGGCACTTTCGCTCATCCACGAGTTTTTGTATTACCTCTCGATCTTGAGGAGACCATTTAAGTCCCATGCCAAATGCGAGTACAAAATCATAATGCCCCAGTCGGGAAAGGTCGTCTTCTACCTGTACTACTACGTTCTTTTCATCGGCGGAAGAGATAGCTCTTGCTACCATAAACTGCGGAAAATTGACCAATGCCACCTTGATGGGACGAGGGCGGAAGATACCAAAAAGTAGAGCCGCAACAATGAGTACAATACCAACTAAGGCGAAGATTTTTGTTCGTTTCGATAGGTTCATAGGGTTCATTCACTTAGTAAAGAGAGGAAGGAGGTGATAAATTGCATATGAGAAATTATCTGCTCCCCCCCTCTCTTCTCTTTTTTTCATTAGAATTGAAGACGGAGGGTTGCGGAGTAGGTCCTTCCGGGGGTAGGAAGCACATTGGTGTTGATTACCTTAGGACGGTAATCGAATAGGTTGTCTATGCTCAGATTAAGACGCAGATACCCTAGGATTTTTTGCTCTACACCCATGCGAGTTGTAGTGTAACCCGGGGTTGTTACAGAGGTTAGTAAATCCTTACTATCGAACTCCGAGGAGGTGAATCCGGACATCCAACGCAGGGTAAAGAAAGCACTGAGCGAGTAATCGTTGCTGAAGTATTTATTGTAGTCCAGTGACAAAAGCGCAGAATGGGGACGCGTAGTCGTTCGTAATCCCACATGTTCCTCTTTGTCTTTTACCTGATGCCAATCATAAGTATATGAGTAAGAACCTCGAAGTCTCAACCCCCACGGAAGAGCCTGCTGCCCTTGGATCTCAATACCATAGATTCGACTTGTGCCATCGATGTTACTATAAAGGAGCTCGCTCCTCTCGTCTTTTGTAACTCTTGCCAGTGGTTGAATGCGATTGTTCACACTATTGAAAAAGGTATTTACCATCAGACCGGTCTCCTTGGCTTTGTACTCCGTTGATAAAGAGATCATATGGCTTTGCTCGGGCTTTAGCTCTTCGTTTCCATGAATCATAAACATGCCCATGTGGTCGAAGTACATGTAAAGCTCTTGCATCGAAGGGGCACGATACCCCTGTGCATAAGTGAGACGGAGAGCTACTTGTTGAGAGGGATTGTACATAGCGGAGGCCCGAGAGGTATAATGAGTACCAAATCCGGAGTGAAGGTCTAGGCGTCCTCCATAGCTTAATGTCACTTTATCAAAAACAGAGAGGATACCTTGTGCATAGATTACACCACTCTGTATATGTTTGGGCTTACCATCATTTGTGGTATGTAGGCGAGATGAAGCCACCTGATCGAAAGTATATTCTCCACCCAAATTGAGGTGCTGAATGTCGTCAAAGTCGTAGTTGTACTGAGCCCGAGCATGGTGCATTTGCTGACGAAACACGGGAGCGTTCGCCTCCTCCGGTGCTTCCGGAAAGATGGAATCTCGTGCATAGTTATTGTAGTGATACGAGAGATCAATTCCTTGTTTCTCGTCAAATTGCCAGCGCATCCCCGCTATACCATCGTAAGAATGATAGAGATAGTTGATCTTTGGATCCCATAGCTGCCTTCGTAAGTTGGCACGCCCCGAGAGAGTGAATTGTAACTTTTGGGAAGGAGCAATAGTGAGTTTTTCGGAAATGTCCCAGATCCTATTACCCGACACATTTATCTCGCGGTTGCTCCCATTCTCTTGCGTGACGTAGCCATTATCTTTAATGTATTGTACACTTGTTTGGCTCGTCAAAAATTTCTTTTTAACACCAATAGACAGAGTCTCCTTGAGGTCGAGACGATTATCTATCATACTTGAGATTCCCACCCGAAGAGGTACTTTGGCTTGGCGGGTTATGATGTTTATGACACCACCAATAGCATTAGAGCCGTAGAGTGCAGACGAAGCCCCTCTCAGTACTTCGATACGTTCAATATCATCGGGATTGATACGATTAAAATCAATATCACTCCCCATCCCCGAAGAAATACGCTCTCCATCAATGAGAAAGAGCAGGGAGCTCGCATCAAACCCTTGCATCTTGAGACGATCTTGAGAGCCATGTTTGGTAAATTCCACCCCGGGGAGAACATACTGAAGCAGGTCCATAAAGTTCTGCGGTGCAAGTATTTCGATTTCTTTTGCCTTGATAAGTCGTATGGGAATAGGTTCGTTTTTCATCAACCGCATAGTACGACTTCCGGTGCATACCACATTGTCCAAAGTATTCTCTTGGGCTATGCTATCGGTTGAGTTTACATAGCCTTTGTACGTCCCTTGCCTCGTAGACTTGTGTACCGTAGCCTGTTGGGCCAAAGCAATGGGCCAGAAACTAGAGAGGACACACGCAAAAAGCAGGCCTTTTACAGCCTGCTTAATGGTATAACAATTCATGACGCTTATCATACAATAGATTAAAGAAGAGGAGGCACTATGGCTTATTTCACATTGTAGTCATATACGAAAGAGATAACGCCTCGTACTTTACCCGTTTTATCCCGATAGTCCGTAAACTGGATGCGTGCCACCTTACCATCGGCACACTTTACAAAGAATACCTTGCCGGAGAGACGCGCTTTGGGAGGCATATCGGTAAGATCAGTATCCAGCCAACCGCCACCAAGATCTCCACGCTTAGATTTTTTTCCCGTGATGATGTGATTGTAGCCGGTCTTTTCGTGATTGGCATCGTGCTGTCCACCACCCATACTGAACTTGACCGTGATGATCCCTTCTTTATCAACTTCCCAACCGGAAGTAGGCACTTTGGTCGCCTTCTCCATATCAAGAGCATTTGCAAAAACAGCACCTCCCTGACCTTTGCCACTCTCTCCACAGTTGAGACGAATGTCGTAACGGTGAAAAGCAATATCCCAAGACAGATCATTTTTGTAATCGACTACTTTTACTTCTTTGTTGTCTTTTAGGGAGTAGTAGACCCAATTCTCATACTTTGAGGCATCCACCGATCCCTTTAGCCCCTTCACTTCAGAACTCTCAACGGGGGGAGTGGGAGGGGTAGGATTGGGCTCTTTTTTAGGGTCACAAGACGTAAAGCCGATCGTAAAGCTTGCCACTGCAACAAGGGCTAGAATGAACTTTGTTTTCATACTTTTCTGGAACTAATGAAATATGTGTTGTATTCTTTGAGTTATAAAAGTATCTTAATACTTTGCTCTCCCACTTTGAGGATATAAGTTCCACCGGGAAGGTTAGCAACATCAAGCGACAAATTGCAAACTTGAGTTGTGCCATATTGTAGCAAGTCACCTGTTACAGTACAGAGGTAATAGGGCATCCCTACAAGGTGACCGGGGAGCTCGGTCGTAAGTATTCCATTTGAGATGCTGGATTTGAGGCTATTCTCGACATCGCGAATAAGTATATTCCCCAATGGTTTTACACTCTCGTAAACAAACATTCCATCGGTGTCTTGCTTTGGTTCTTCTTCGTCTTCTGCACTATCAGCCTCTTTGCTTTCCTCCTTTACGGGGACATAACTAGAGGGCGTGCAATGGAATGCAGGATACCCAAGCGAAAAGATAAACGTATTGCGCAACTCAGCCCAAAAACCTACAGCCATGGGAGGCACGGGGAAGAACACCTCTTCTCCTTTGATTTTTTTCTCGTCGTAAGTATATGTAAAGTTGAAACCTTCGCTACCCGACCGCATAACGCGCCCCTCGTTGTCATATACAAACGAATAGGTCCTTACCATAGGACCTCCAGAGGCTTCATTGCTATATTCGATTTGGCTTATCTGTCCTTTACCATTGTATCCAAACTTTTCGTAAAGCAATACGGACTCCTCGTCCTCAGCATCCATTCGACGCAGTTCTGTAATACGTCCCTTGTCATCGAAAGTTGCTTTGCAGACACAAAACTTGGTCCAAACACCGGTCCCTGCCATATCTGTAGATATATCGACCTTCTCCTCAACCCCTTGGGCATTGTAGGTAACAACGCCTTTTATTACGGGAGTAAGGGTATCGTCATCTTGGTCTACGCCCAATAGATTCCATATGGTAAAGTCTATCATTTGCCCCTTTTCGTTGCGCGTATAGGTCTCTTTATAACTGACTATATCAAACTCACCCGTTGCTAATCTTGGACGACCAAAAACACTTCTCTCTATGAGATAACCTTTGTCATTGTACTTGAAAACATCTTTGGACACCAGTTTCGTCTCCCCCTCCATTACAACGAGGGAGGTAACATAGCCTTTTTCATCATACTCAAATGTGTGAATTTGCCCAAAGGATTGATAAGACTTGATGCGGTAATGGTACTTTGCAGGATCACAGAAATACTCCCGTACCGGTGTATGTTGTGCTAATGCACTCACTATAGCACTAACACTAAGAAGAATAGATAAGAAAAACTTGTTGGTAAACATAAATAAAGGATTGCGTTTTATTTGTTTATGAGGTTATCGCTTTAACTCCGACTGCAAAGTTACCTACACAAATATGCTTTATCCAATACCAATAAGTAAGTATTTACCATTTACCTTTGGCTATTTATGGGTATAAAACAAACTTTTTTAGCTATTTGTCGGTTTTTTTAATGCAGCTTCTCTCTAACTTTGTGGAGCAATTGGTCTCATAATGGGCTTATTGCAACAGATACAACAAACACTTAAATCGTTCATTTTCATGATGTTGAAAAGACTTTTATTGCTTGCTCTAGGAAGTATTTTGTACCTTGAAAGCGTGTGGGCTACCCCTATCACCCCGGAGACTTCGTTGCGTATTGCCCGGCAGTTTTTTGGAGACAATCAACTTCGCTCTTCGGGCTCACCCTTAACTCTAACTTACACTCATCGCCAAAAAAATATAGGGCTGAAGCGGGCAAACCCCAGGGCTGCAGTTTCAGATTTACCAGCCTACTATTTTGTATATAACAGGGGAGAAAACGAGGGCTTTGTAGTAGTTTCGGGAGACGATCGTTTGGAGCAGATTCTTGCCTACTCCTATGAGGGACATTTTTCTATCGATAATGCTCCTCGCGAAGTACTCTATTGGTTAGGGATATTCGACCGTGAGATTGAATCGCTTTACCGCTCGGGATTGCTTCGCCAAGCAAAACCAACCCGGCAAACTCCCTCGATTTCCAAGCCAAAGACACCTTTACTGGAGAGAGAACAGATTCGTTGGAATCAAAACTATCCATTTAATAGTGAATGTCCAAGAGATGAAATATCGGGAGGACAGTGTGTTACGGGATGTGTAGCTACGGCTCTGGCTCAAGTAATGCGTTTCTACAAATGGCCGGATGTAGGGCAAGGAGAGCACACCTATGTAGATGCATTGTATGAAGCTCACCCCGTCACTCGTCACGTTACCTTTAATACCCACTACGACTGGCAACATATGCCGGGGATATTCAATAGCAAAAGTGCCGACAAGGATAAGATAGTAAAAGCGTATGGCTTGCTTATGCGAGATGCGGGACACGCCGTAGATATGATGTATTCCTCCCGTGGTAGTGGTACTTGGGATACTTACATAGTGCATGCACTAAGAGAATTCTTCAAATACAGCAGGGGTACACACCTACTCTATCGTGGACGAGTTGATTATGCGACATGGGAAAAAGCCATCCGTAAAGAGATCGATGAGGAACGCCCTGTTATCTTCTTTGGTCAGGGACAGGGAGGGCATTGCTTTGTTTGTGATGGTTATGATGATCATGGTCTATTCCACTTCAATTGGGGGTGGGGAGGAACGGCTAATGGTTACTACCGCCTGACCTCTCTGCGACCTACTGAGTTGGGGATTGGCTCGGGTATGGGTTTCTACGATTACTCCCAGTCCATAGTAGTGGGAGCCAAACCTCGGAAGGAAGGAGAGATCGACGAAGAAGCTCCTCTCAATACTCCCATGGTGGCCATTCGTGCCAATATAGTAGACGGATCTAAGCGTACTAAACTAGAACTCTCGGCTGCATTCATGCAAAATGCGGAGCTGAAGATGAAGTGTTCATTGCGTTTTGCAATGTACAATGATGTAAATGTACTTGTCAAAGAGATTAGTGCTTCCGACAAACAAGAGGAGCTGGCAGTGTACGTACCTTATAGCAGTAAAAAGACTTTGGATATATCCGGACTTAGCGATGGGGTGTATTCCATAAAGTTTGAATATGCCACAGTGGGAAAAGAATATAAACCGATGCAATATTCCTATGATGAACCCTCTATTGCACTAGTTACGATCTGCAACCACGAAGTTTCTCATGTGGATTATGACACTCCGATAGATTGCCTTTCTGTAGATCCAAAATCGGTAAATACGGACTCTCTCTTCTGCTACGAAAATAGTGTTGTTACCTTTAAGATCCACAATACGAGCAAGCGTGAGATGTGCATGCCTGCCATACTTTATTGCGTGGACAGCAGAACTCATAGCGAAATGGAGTGCTTCCCCAATTATCGTTACGCGACGAACATGCAACTGATAACTGTGCCTGCCGAAGGCGATTCAGAGATTCGATTTGCAGGGTTTCGCCCCAATCTCCTCAAAGATACCAAGGTGAATCTATACCTTCAGATACCTCGTCTAAAGTTCTATGAGCCCGGTGGTCACTTTGGTTTTTATCAAGAGCGTCTCAAAGAATCAGCGGCTAAACTTATAGCAAGTGAGCGTGAAATAAAATTGCCCAAAACCTATACCGAAGCCAAACTTGTGTGTACACTCAAGACTTCAAAAGAGGTAGAGGTGGAGTGTACGGCTAATGACGTGCGCCCCTGCAAAGTCTCTATTGCCAATAAGGGCTTGCTCTACGACCCTACAAGCTCCGGTGCGGTAATCCGTGGAATATTGGTCTCCGTGGACGATGCGGGTGGCGAGGATGTTATTGCAATTTCGCTTAACGGATTGTCTGGAAAGATTAGAGCGGGAGAAGAAAGAGATTTCGTTCCCCTTTTCTCTCTAGGGCGAGAGTTTGACTTCCTTAGCGAGACAAAAGGAGTTTTGCACATTCTTACGGTTTTGGTCAATCGGTTCACTATTACGGGTTTCGGACAACAAATCTTTGGCGACTCCGAGATCCCCGTTCGATTTGTTCGTAAGACCTCCGGAGATGGTATGGTGGCTCTTCCCGAGGATATACTACTCTATCCTAATCCTGCGACCTCAACAACGACCCTCCGAACGGCTAAGCCGATAGCACAGATCTCGATAGAAAGTCTTGACGGGATTTGCCTTGCCCGGTATAAAGTATCTGATGTACAGCAATTTGTAATCCCCATCCACTCCTTGACTTCGGGGGAGTACATTGTACGCTGTGCCACGACAGATGGCAAGTCCCTTGTAACGACCTTGCTCGTTCGCTAAGTATCTTGCTCGGGAGATACCTCTTTTTGCTAGGAGGTATCTCCTATAAAAATAACAGCGGTGCTATATCTCGGTCCCTCCCCAAATGGTAAGAGGCACAGAGATACAGCATCGCTTCTTTCTTTCGCTACTCAAGCATCTTTGCAACTCCCCCCGATGAACCGGTATCCTCGCTAAAAAAGAAAATGCTCAACCCACGGATTTCTGTAAGATCAGTGTTTCATCGGGATCAGCGTAGAGCTTGAGGTAAAGGAGAATCCGGCGAAGATACCCAACCCTCCCTCTATATTGGTGTGCACACGCACGGGCTCTGTTAGCGGATTGCCGGCTGCGGCACTTAGTGCATTCATACTCCGAAGAAAATAGTACGCCCCTTCGGTAAGTTGAGCAACTTGGACAACAACCTCAAGATCCTCGGGCAGATCGGATTCTCGAACAAAGAGTTCTCCCCCCTGTTCAGTCTCTGTACGATACACAACCTTTGTTGAAAAAGAGAAGGGATAAGTCGCCCCTTTGAACTGTGTATCACTTAGGATAAAGTAGTCCGAATTACCCGACTCATCCAAAAACGGAATTCCAAAAGAGGCTTCTTTGAAGTTAGGGTCATCGGTTTTGAATTTCCTGGATACAATGATCGGTGTGCGCACCCCATCTATAACGCGATGCTCTACAGCCGTAATAGAAAGTAAATAGAAGTTACGCTGTTCCGTATCATCATACACAGAAAGGTCAAAATAAAAGCCTTTGGAATAAGTCGTCCTTATAATTTTGGTCTCCTGTCTCTTTCCCGTATTGGGGTCATAGGTGTACGTCGATCCCGTATGATCCACCTCGGGCTCCTCCTCTTTCACTTTGTACGAAAGTTTCCCAATAGAGGGTATGGCAGGCAAGACAAGACTACTCGTCACAGGCTTCACCCCCGGGTATGTAGCGGATATAGTCACTCGATCTCCCGGTTGAGGTGCTTTTTTCGCCACCAAATTAGGATGTCCTCGATGCCCAAATATAGAATCAGGAATCATCTCCACAGGCACCTTTTCATCATTGATCAGCAAGGAGACTTCCAGCTGATCCGGATTTATATCACGTACCTTAATATCGTGAGAAAGATCACTAAAAAGCTGACTTTGCGAAACCTGAATGTAGATCGAATCCCCCGCAATCACATAAGAGTTTATCACCAATTTGCGCTCCTGATCCGTGGGGACAAAATAAATATTTCGCTCGCAAGACTGACTCACAAGAACAATGATCAGACCAACGATAAAGGAGTATATAGAGCGTTTCATATTCTCGAACAAGTCTATTAGAATTTATATGTATAACTGATGGTGGGGATGATGGGGAAAATCGTGATCTGCCGAAGGACATTGATCCACTTACCATCCTTCTCTGCCATCCCCTTCTCGATAAGGAAAGGATTAAGCGCACAATAGGCATTATAGATCGAGAGATTCCAAATACCCGTACGCCCCGATTTACGATACTTTCGGTAGAAGTTCAACCCCAAATCGAGGCGGTGCGTCGAAGGTAAACGGTAGTTGTTGCGTGACGATATATAGGGAATATCTAGAGGGAGCTTACCAAGAATCGGTCCATTTGGAGCATCTGATATGTTGTTATAAGATTGAAAATCAATCGTCGCCGTATTACCCGTACAATAGGTCCACGAAGCAGTTACATCGAATGCATCGCTAAACTTGTGCATCACCGTGATATTGAAGTCATGTATTCGGTCGTATTTTGCCGGGAATACCTCCCCTTCATTGAGTTCTTGCCCCGGGCGATTGAATTGGCGCAAAGAGCGAGACCAAGTGTAACCAACCCACCCTGTTGTATTGCCGAACTGCTTCTGCCAAAGAAATTCCAAACCGTAGGCACGGCCATCACCCATCGCTACAAGATCTTCCCAACCTCGAGACTCCGCCAAAAATCCTGCACCATCTTTATACTCCAGCAGGTTATTCATCTTCTTATAATACCCTTCGATGGAGAAGTCTCCCCAATCGGGAAGGTGGTAAAATAGTCCGGCTGCCATCTGGTGCGAGGTCATCGGGGTAATGCGCTCTGTCGAGGGAACCCAGAGGTCCGTGGGGAGACTCACCAGATTGGCACTCAGCAGATGTATATACTGCGACATCATGGCATACCCCATTTTGAATGAAAGTCTCTCGCCCAACATCACACGAGCACTGACACGAGGCTCTAATGAATGATAGGAGCGACCACCAACAGCAAAGAGCGAATAGTGTAAACCCAAATTAGCTTTTAGGAAAGAGGCAATATCCCAGTCATCCTCAAAGAATAGGGTTGCCTCATGCGCAGGGATATTGGAAGCAACAAGTGTAGTATCCATGCGGATGGATTGGTCATTGATTTTACCCGATAGGTGAAAAGCACTGACATCGGGACGAAAGGTATGGAAGATGTATTCCGCACCTGCTTGTATGTTATGGTTGGGTGTAGGTTTGTAGTTAAGTTCGCTCCGTATGGCCAAATCTCGGACTCCCGAATTGTATGAGAAAGAAGCATATCCATCTGAAAAAGATCGCTCGGCAGCTGACAATTTGAGGTTGGACCGGTAGCGGTTAAACGAAACAGTTGAGTTAAGGAACATCTGTCCATTGATCACATGATTCCACCTGAGGGCGGCAACGAGATTGCCCCAATCCCAATTCATCTTGCTACGTACGGAAAAATCTTTGGTCACATCGTCTAAAGCTCGCAGGGAGAAGCTCGCCACATCATCACCCATGTAGGCGGAGAGGAAAAGTTTGTCCCGATCGGAAACTTTGTGCGTCACCTTGAGGTTGAGGTCATAGAAGTTGTATCCCGCACTTACTCGCTCGCTCATATTCTGCTTTTTTTGGACATACCACATGATCGGTCTAGTGATCAAGTCTAAATAGGTGCGTCGAGCCGAGATGTTAAAGGTCGTCTTGCCTTTAATGATTGGTCCCTCCACATTGATCCGGGAGGAGATCAAGCCGATGCTGGCCGTTCCGTGGTAATGCTGGTCGTCTCCATCTTTGGTGCGCACATCGATCACCGAAGATAGGCGACCTCCGAAGCGTGCAGGAAAGCTTCCCTTATATAAAGTTACATTTTTGATCGCATCTGAGTTGAAATTGGAGAAGAATCCACCCAAGTGATTGACGTTATAGAGAGGGATCCCATCCATCATAATCAGATTTTGGTCAGGGCCTCCACCCCGCACATAAAGCCCAGAAGCCCCCTCCGTACCGCTCTGTACCCCGGGAAGCAATTGCAGGGCTTTGAGTACATCATTCTCGCCAAAGATGGCAGGCACACGCTTGATTTGCTCCGCAGGGATGGTCACGGCACTCATCTGCGTAGTCTGATTGTTGGAGGGATTGTAATGCCCCACAACGGTAACCTCACGAAGGGCTACGCCATCTTCAAGTGCAAAATTGATCATCGTATCAGCCGATAGATAGAAGGTGCGTTGCTCGGTTGCAAAGCCCATATAGGCACAAGTAAGATGTACTTCTCCCTCAGGGAGAGTCAAGGAGTAGCGTCCATAGTTGTCAGTCACAGTACCCTTGCCCGAACCTTGACTGATCAAAGTTGCTCCGATAAGCGTTTCTCCGCTTTTTGCTTCACTCACCATACCGTGGATGGTGTACTTCTGTTGTGCGAGCGAACGCCCCACAGCTAAAGAGGCCAAAAGCCATAGGAAGAGACCACCCTTACGAGCGATCCAAAGAGTTTTTGTTGTGGTCATATCATCTATCTATGTGTTGTTTTATCACCCAATAGGGCAAAGATATAGATAGTTCGGCACATAGCACTACCACCCCAAGGGATAAATCGTTCCACAACCCGAGAAAAATACCTATAAATAGGGAATATGGAGCATTCTTTTAGGTATTACCTTTGCAGTAAAATACAAATAAACACTCTCAAGAACTATGACTAGAAAGCTATTCCGCACGCTCCATCTATGGCTATCCCTCCCCGTAGGGCTCATCATCTCTGCCATCTGTTTCTCGGGAGCAATGCTCATCTTTGAACGAGAAATAACCGAGATACTGCGCAATGATTTGTACTTCGTCTCCCCCGCAGAGAAGCCACTTCCTCTGGATCTCCTGCTTCAAAATTGCCAAAAAGAGCTCCCGGATAGTGTGGCAATCGTGGGCGTAGCAATATCTCAAAATCCCCGGCGAGCCTATCAGGTAAACCTCTCCAAACCTCATCGGGCTTCACTGTTTGTCGATCAGTACACGGGGGAGGTAAAGGGACGGTCTGAGCGCATCGCTTTTTTCGATACAATGAGCAGACTACACAGCAAGCTTCTGGCTCCAACAAAATCGAAAGGTTCCAAGACAGGTAAATTGGTCGTGGGTATCACAACGCTTCTCATGGTATTTATCCTCGTCTCAGGTATCATCGTATGGACTCCCCGCTCAATCAAAGGACTAAAAAAGAGTCTAAAAATTGAAGTTCGTAAGGGATGGAGACGACTTTGGTACAGCTTACATATAGCAGGTGGTGTCTACACGGCTTGCATTCTTTTGGTCATGGCTCTTACGGGGCTTACGTGGTCTTTTTCGTGGTATCGCCAAGGCGTCTACGCGCTCTTCGGCATCAATGCTGAAGGTGATAGAGGCTCTAGGCATGGCATAAAAGAGGGAGCAAAGGAGACACCCCCTAAAAAGGAGAAGCGAGAGTCCTCTTCGGATTTTACCCATTGGCAAGCAGTGTTAGACGAATTGGCGACAACACATAGTACTTACAAGCAAATCACAATCAATAAGGGTTTGGCTCGGATCAGTTATGACGGGATAGGTAACCAACGTGCCAGTGATAACTACATTTTTGATGATAGCAACGGAACAATCTTGAGCGTGCAACCCTACGATGAACAGCCCGCTGTCGGAAAACTTCAAGGGTGGATCATGTCACTTCACGTAGGCAATTGGGGTGGTATTTTGACGCGTATTTTAGCTTTCTTTGGCGCATTGCTTGGGGCAACCCTCCCACTCACAGGATATTACATGTGGATTGTTCGCAAACTTCCTCGTTGGCGCAAAAAGGGATTTAGGAGACAGAGGGCTATATAGGACTAGCATGTCAGCAAAATTCGCAGGAAGAAGAATGCCAAAGTAAGGAGCTACATGCAGTAGAAACCCGGGCATAACGGTCAAAAATATACGAAAGTCGGTTCTGTTTTTATGAGGAGCATCTCCCCTCTAAACGGAACCGACTTCTTTTTTTGCCAACCTTACAACAAGACGAGAACGAAAGGTTGGCGATGTATCCTCTCTTAGCGTACGATTACCTTCACAGCCTGCTGATCCATGAGGACAATATACATACCGGGATTCATAGAGATCTTCGTACGTCCCTCTTGACATTGCATGGTATGTATGAGTCTTCCTTGCATATCATACACGCGAAGGTCCGCCACCATTGAAGTCTCTATTTCAATGGCTCCATCAAGTCCCCGTACCGAAGAGAGCATCTTCTGAACGAGTTCTGAGGCTGTGAGAAGCTGAACCGCAATCCTATTGCTCGCCTCAGAGAGATAAGGATAGAAATTTTTCATCCGAAAAGCCGTAAGATCGTAACTATAAGCACCTCCGGCATCGAGATCCTTGAAAAGGAATCCGCTCTTTGGAGCAAGCCCCACCTGCTCGAGTTCCTCTATCTTAAAGTTAGTCTTCGGAGCAAACTGAGCAATTTTTACTTCATCGAGGAAGAAAGCACTACCATCCCTCGTCATGAAAGTGATGTAATAATTTTTGTCGGGTTTTAGTCCATATTGAGGGTGTTGCAAGGCATCCTTTAGGAAAACCACTTTGCTTTTATGTAAAGCAGCTTCGCCTTTTGGGAAGCCAAAAGGAATCCCCATTAACGCGGAAGGAGCTTCGGGAGCATCTGTAATCAATACCCAAAGAGTATCTGCTACCGTATTGTGTACAGCAAATTCGATCTGAAGGCCTTCTGCACTACCGATGGGTAATGCCGGAGTTATAATCTGATTGGAGGTGGGCTGCCATTCCGGTTTTGCAGTTACCCCGATCATTCCTTTAGCCCACTGTGGGCGAGTTACAATCCAATCCGTATTAGTAAATCCGGCTAAGAGAGTTTCCATTTTTGGAGTCCACTCCTTAGGTTGAGCGGGAGCCTCTACAGATCCCTCTGTAATCTTATCAAACTTTTCCTCGAGAAGGGGTAGATATTCGCCATCGGCTTTAGCCAGGTGTGTTTTGTAGAGACGAACATAGTATTTCTCTGCATTGAGGATCTCCGTCCAATTCGCTCTGAAAGAATTCGAGGAAACTTCCGTTGCCTCCAATGCCACCGGAGTAACACCGATAATCCCATCAACCCAAACCATTGAAGTTGGCTTTGAGACAAGATCTCCTTGATAGCTCCACACTTGGAAGTAGTGTTCTTTGGTAGGATCCATATTTTCGACAGTAAAACAGGTGTCTTGTACCCTCTTCTTGTCGATAATTGTGTAAAGTTCCTTTTGCCCGGGATAGGTAATGGAGACGTCATCGACAATAAAGTCAATGGGATCCGCCTTCTGCAAGAAGTCGAGTTTGATCTGATAGATTTGCTCACCAATCTCATCTTCTGAGAAAGTTAGTTGATAGTTATCAGTTGCAAGCATACTATTCGATAGGGCCGCAATACGTTCCCAATGACCATCGGCATGAAGTACTGACATAGAGATCAGGGTGTACTCATCGGATGATGGTTCCATATTCGAAGTAGGCTTGATCCAAACGGAAACTTTCTTGATAGGCTCAGTTGTCTTAGGAGTTAGAATATAGTCTCCAACGGCATCAAAGTAAAGAGCTTGCTTCCCGGACTTGTACTCTCCATCGGCTGTTGCAATTTCCTTCGGATTTTTGGGAGCTTGATTTTCCGTTAGGGAGATTGTCCATCCGAGAGGATAGTTGGGATTGGAGGTATCGATACGTCCGTTATTTGCTTTGATGCCTTCAAAGTCTTCTGTATCAGTTTTATTCGATACTTTATCCTTATAGTAGCATGAGAAAAGATAGCCGTCAACGCCTGAAACGGGCTTCCAAGTAGCTTGGAATGACGATGTTGATAGATTTGTTAAACTCGCAACTATCGGTGTTGGCAAGACATTTCGTTTGCGTGTGACCTTGATATCATCAAGAAAAATTTCTCCATTTATTGCTTGGAACTGAATCGTGTGCGTATTTTCAAAACCAGCCTTATCAGTAGTCCAAGTATAGGTCTCCCATGATGAGGTTAACTCAAAATCTTTCGAGACACTATTCCCTTGTATATTTTCTACCAATACTAATCTTAGAGCCCCCGTAGCAGCACGTTTACGCGCACGTATTGTCACCGTGATTTCTCCATAGTACTCACCTAAAGGAGATGCAAAAAAGCCCCAGTCGGGAGATCCATAGTAATCATACTCCTTAATAAGAGCGCATCCCCCTGCTGCGACAAAATGAGAACCTCTCCAACCGGGTGTTTTAAAATATCCCGATTTTACGGCATAACCATTCGAGGAACTCCCTCCCAAATTCTCAGCATCAGGAGCTGCTTCTGAGCCCTTGGAGAAGTTTGAAAAATCTTCCTCAAACATAACAACTGTTGGGATCTCTCCACCTGATCGAATTTGCTCTGTTCGTTCTGCCATGGTAGGGCTGAAAGGATGAAAAGATTGAGCCCTCATAGACAAACCCAATCCAACAACCCCCGCAATAAACAATAAGTAGTGTCGTTTCATATCTTAATATATTATTCAAAACATTTACACGCCAAAGATAATGAAAAACAAAACACAATAAACCATGAATTAGCGAAGAATACTGCCGCTCGTATTGGCGGTTTACTCTAAAAGAAAAAGAGAGGAGAAAAAGGCATCAGCCCTCTCTCCTCTCCTTTAAGACCTAAGTATTACTACTAAGCAAAATTACATATGATAGTGCTCTGCACCCTCTCCCTCTATAGGAGCATTCCAAGACTCTTCGTAGAGCTCATCCATTTTTTTACGATCAATTCCGAACTCAGCACAAAGATCCGTGAGGTAAGTATCTTCATCATCATCACCGGGAGATTGTGTGAAGACACGAATAGGGATCGTTAGTTCAAAGGCAGTCAATGCCGTGAAAGCATTATCCCATGCCAAAGCAGGGCGGTAGGCTCCATTATGCTTTTTGTCTGCAGGTGTTGCAAAGCGCACCATGCGGAGATGGAGGTCATAGGTTAGGTATCTTTCTTTAATCCCTATAAATGACTGTTCGGTAGCGGAATTGTGAAAATACCCTTTGAGACCTACACATTTACCCGAGAGTGTCACCTTGGGAGCTCCTGAGTGATGGTGACCATACATTCCGTCTTCGGGATTGGTATCTCGATAGACAAAAGGCGCACCAACCTCACCAAAAGTAGTTGTAACAGGCTCCCCTGCCGTTTTACTTCCGGGAGTGTACTTACGGAAGTTGTCCGCTGTGATGAAGAGCTGAAAGAGATCTTCCGCACCATTTTTTACAAAGTTATTGTTGATGCGTTCACCCTTTTTGTTGAGACAAACCATCTCTACAGACCAAATGATGTGAGACTTCCAACGCACAGGATTGTTGCCTTCGGCAATGCTGTAAGTCTTGCCATCGGCATTGAGCTTGAAACTCACCTTCTGAACACCCTTATCGGGAAATTCAATATTACTGAACGAAGGATTGCCATGGAAGCTGGTGCCATGGAGGTGACCTGCGTGCATTTCAATTGAGATCGTTGCAGGCATTTCGATCTTTTCCTCCGGAGGTGTTGGAATGTCGGGATTAACCGGATTAACCGGTTTGACAGGGACTTTAGGTTGGTCTTTTTGACAACTCGATAACCCAAGCGTAAGTGCTGCAATAAAGGAACATGCAGCCAAAATTGTTTGTTTCATTGCTAAAAGGAATATTTTGGTTTACTACTATTTCAATGTTACAGGAATATACAACTCCAAATCGCGCGTACCCATGGTACGACTTGGCTTGTCAAAAGGATAAAAGGTATTCTCCTTACGATTGATTTTGGTGGCAGGGGGCAATACGTGTACCAGAATTATATTCAAAAAGAACTGATCGGGCGTAGCACTATCGAGTACCTGAAAAGCTCCATCAAAACCGATGGGATTACGTTTTCCCTCCAACATCAAGGTTTCGGCATACTTATAAACTATATTACTTTCAATTGTGCGGTAGACCTTTTTATTATCCTCTTTGAGAACCTTGGAGATGAGAAAGAATTGATGTAGGAGAGCCTGCTCCGGGGTTACGTACTGATCATTGATGCTTTCGCCGGCAAAATTTTTGAGAACGACTTGCAGATGATACCATGTACCTCGCTTGAGTGCAATGGGTTCATGATTGGGCTTTTCGTTGGAGAAGGTCCATGTGAAGGACTCTCCCTTATCGATAATCTTATCGACAAACATACCGCCGGTACCCTCTACTTGGCAAGGTGTAAAGATAAAATCCGTGCTGTAAGGCATGTCATGTCCACGCTCCTCCGCCTGATTGATAGGCTTTTCGGGGGTGATTTTTTTGCACGCTCCGAGCATCGTAAGCACGATGAGCAGTGCAAGACCGGTACATAATTGTAGCTTCTTCATTTCTTTGTTGTTTCTATTTTTTGTGTTACTAATCAAAAGTAGTAGCCCACGAGGAGTTGTACATCTCTCCCCTTTTCATGGGCAAAGTATCGGAAGCGATTGGTGTACTCCTTGTAGAGGTGATTCAGTAGATTGGTCGATCGCAACGTGACCTCCAACGATTCGCCTTGGCGAAAGGTGTGTTTGTACGAAAGTGAAGCACCCAACAGATGATATGCCTTGGGCGTCTCGGGCAAAAAATCAATCTCGGGGGAGAAGCGTTTTTGCTGTGTGACATACAACCAATTGACCCCGACAGAGAAGCAGTTCGCACCCTCCCCCTCATGGCTCTGCCACTCCAGCGACTGGCGATAACGATCTGATGGAATGTAGGGGAAGTAGCCCCCTGTCTTACGATCGACTGCACGGATCCATTGCCCCTCTAGCGAATAGCGCCACCCCTTGAGGGGACGCCACTGCATCTGCAAGTCACCGCCCCAAAAGCGAGCATCAGCCTGCTGATAGCGAAATACAGGGAAGACCCCGGCGACCAACTCCTTAACCGCAATCCCTCCCGTTGAGGGATCGTGTTGCGGACAGGCATAGATATAATTTCCAATAGTTTGTACGAAGGCAGTAGCCGTAACCTGAATCCAAGAATTGGCATAACGTATTTCATTATTCCACTTCCATGAGGCTTCGGGTCGTAGCGAGGCATCACCCTCTTCATAGGCGGCTGCCCCGTGGTGTAATCCGTTGCTATAAAGTTCATTGACATCGGGAGCACGCCAAGCCAAACCAAGATTGGACGAAATGGAAACACCCTGCCAGGGGCGAAGCATCCCCGAGAGAGAAAAAGAGGGACTATTGTAATGCTGCTCTCCACCATACTCTTTTCCTGAGAAGTCATATCCCAACGCATTGAGATATTTATAGTCATAACGACCTCCAAAAGCTACCTCAGCCGACCGCGCAACCCACTTGGCAATGCCATAGAATCCCGACGTAAAAGAGGCATAATTGGGAATCAACGGCACGGTGCCCGTATTGGTAGTTTTATTTTGTTGCAACAGAGAACTTGACCCTACAATGAACTGAAATGGATTCTTTTTGCATGATTCCCACGTCACCTGTGCTCCATGACTTGCAAGGAGCAGCCCCAAAGCAGGCTTATCAGCATATTTGCCGACACGGATTTCGTACTCCCGACGATCATCGTTTTGGAAATCATATTGCAACTTCCAGAGGCTTCCCCCCACTCCCCTATACTCACCTCTCAGGCGTACCAAAGCGTGTTTTACCTCCTGCCGAGGGGCGGCAATTGCATATCCTCGAGGGGCAAAATCTTGCGGTTCTCCCAATTCAAAGCGGTCTAAAAGATCTTCGAGTGTACCGATATGCGAACCGGTAAAAACACCTAAAGTCGCATCATAATAACTCACAAAAAGACTCGATGCAAAGCGAGGGCGGTCAATCCCAATCACTCCCGTAAAGCTTCCCTCTCGAGTACCCGTATTATTCAGTACATATTTGGCAGTGGAGTAATCTCCCGACAAGCCATAAGAGGCTTGAGTACGCCAGCGAATACTCGGCATTGCAGAGATACTACCCGAGAGATCACCATCAACCCCCATACCCAAGTCGTTGGATGTGGCTTGCAGCTGCAGGTGCCCTTTGACCTGCTCTGCCTCCAAGGGGAGGGTTGCCGTCTCCAAAAGAATTACACCTCCAATAGCTCCGGCTCCGTAACGGATGGACTCTGCTCCCTTAATGACCTCCAGACTCGTAGCACTAGAGACATCGATCTCGGGTGCATGATCACTGCCCCACTGCTGCCCCTCTTGCCGTACTCCATTATTGATCAAGAGGATACGACTGCTGTGCATTCCTTGGATTACGGGCTTCATAATGGTAGCACCACTGCTGATGCTACTCATCCCGGGCACCTCTTGAAGCACTTGAGCCAGTGAACTTTTGACCTCTCGACGGAGGGCATTCTCACCTAATCGTACAGCAATAGTCGTCGCATCACTCTTGGGTTTATCGCCCACGACAAGCACCTCTCCTAAACTTTTAGGCACAAGATGTAGACATAATACTCGATCTTGTGGGGTAACCGTACACGTACAATCGTTGTACCCTACCATGCGGATCTGCAATTCGCCCTTACGTTTAGGAGCGGACAGGATGGCTTTTCCCTCTGAGTTAGAGAGTACCCTTTCCCCGGCCCATTCGACCCGAGCCCCGGGAATCGGTTCTTCAGTACCCTCCTCCAAAATCGTGACGATAAGCTTAGGGCTCACCCCTTGAGCTTTTGAAACTATAGGGACGGAAAAACCGAATATAATCAGTACAAGGAAAAGGGGAAAGAGATGGTTATTGCGTTTTATTGTGTGCATAAGCGAGAAGTGGCATCTCCGATGCTAAAAATCAATCTATCGAACTAGTTATCAATTATATTACGTAGCTATCTAATTCAAACTAAGTACAAAGATAAGTCTTTATTTTGGACTAAGTCCTATTTGAGACAAAGTCCTGTAAAAATAAATCTGCTTACTTTAAGATCAGGGGTAGACGTAGCCCCTCCGAAAAGATCTGAACCAACCGCCATTCGATCCTCTGCAAACAAACTCTATCTCTTTTGCCCAAAAGCAATCAAACTGCTGGGCTACACTTTTTTTGCTCGAGAGCTGTAATTTTTGAACTCCAGGCCTCTACTTTTAGACCTCTTTCAGGTCCCTCTTCTCTCGTTCGGTACAGATACAAAAAAGAGGGTATGCTCCCGTTACGGAACACTCCCTCTTGAGACTCAAAGTAGGCCTCTCTGTAGAGAGGTCTATTTATTATGCTTCAGCCGTCATTGTATTGCGGTAATCAGCAAGTTCTTCTACGGCAAAGTTACGTACAAATCGCTCAATCTTATCTTGCTCAGCCAGGGCGTAACGATGATACACACGAGCACTCTTGGCGAAGAGTTCGGGCTCGTCATTAGCAGCAAGGAGCAACAAATGCCCAAAGAGTGCGTGCGAAGTCATCTCCACAAGCCTACGAGCGTGGAAGTCAAGGAGTTCAGAATCTTTTTGATCCACCACGAACTGTGTGAGTTGGTGCGCGCGTTCATTCATTTCGGCAAGACTCGCCTTCATTGCTTGCCACTCGGATTTCACCTCCGTTGCCTGATACTCTTGCATACGCTCGTAGTAAGTTCCCGTCGTGACGTGGCGGATGGCAGCAACCACCTGCAACTGTGTTGTACCTTCGTAGATATTGGTAATACGGACATCACGATAGAGACGCTCACACGTATAATCCTTCATATACCCGCTACCGCCGTGAATCTGTACACAATCGTACACATTCTGATTGGCAAACTCGGTGCTAAGCCCCTTACCGATAGGTGTAAAGGCGTCCGCAAGACGAGTATAGTATTTGAGTTCTTTGCGCTCCTCGGGTGTGAGTTTACGCTCTCGCTGGATATCTTCGAGCGTCTTATACATATCTACGAAGCGGCAAGTTTCGTAGAGGTGAGCACGAGAAGCATCGGTTTTTGCTCGCATGATGGAAAGCATTTCATACACAGCAGGGAAGTTATCGATGGTTTTACCAAATTGCTTGCGCTCGATGGCATACGCATACGCCTCCTGATAAGCAGCTTCGCTCAGGCCGACAGCTTGTGACATAATGCCCAAACGTGCACCATTCATCAGAGCCATAATGTACTTAATAAGCCCCAAACGACGCTCACCACAAAGCTCTGCTTTGGCGTTGGAGAAGACCAACTCACAAGTGGGAACACCCTTGATACCCATCTTGTGCTCAATGCGACGCACCGTTACCCCGGGGTTATTCTTGGCATCGAAGATGAACATGGAAAGCCCACGACCATCACGCGTACCCTCTTCGCTACGAGCTAGTACAAGGTGAATATGAGAGTCTCCATTGGTGATGAATCGCTTCACTCCATTAAGATACCAAGCCCCATCGGCTTCGTTGTAGGTAGCCTTAAGCATAACAGCCTGCAGGTCGCTACCGGCATCGGGTTCAGTGAGATCCATAGACATAGTCTCCCCGGCAGAGATACGGGGGAGGAAACGAGCCCTTTGATCATCGCTACCAAATTCGTACAACGTGGTAGCGCAATCTTGCAAGCCCCAGAGGTTTTCAAATCCGGCATCACTGCGCGAAACGATATCGGCTGCCATGATATAAGGGGTGATGGGGAAGTTGAGTCCATCATAACGACGAGGGAGTGCAATCCCCATAAGCCCGGCCTGACGCACAGCATCAAGATTGGCCTGCGTGTAAGGATCGTAAACGGCACGACCATCCACAAGAGAGGGCCCCGTTTGATCTACATTTTGGGCATTGGGAGCAATCACTTCTCCACAAAGCTCTCCCACGATGTGAAGCACCTGCTCGTAACTATCGAGGGCATCTTCATAATTCTGAGGAGCGTAATCATACTTATCTTTGTCCGCAAAGTCCCGCTCACGAAGAGCTACAATGCGCTGCATCAATGGGTGGTGCAGGTGGTATTTTAGTTGGGGGGTATCCGTATAGAAATTAGCCATAATCTTACTTATCTAGTGCGGTGCTTATTTACTATTCTTTCTGTAAGCTGCGATCATTTTGGGGATCACCTCTTCCACTCTACCCGTGATCACATAGTCGGCAATCGTATTGATAGGAGCTTCGGGGTCGCTATTGATCGAGATGATGAGCGAGCTCTCTTGCATACCTGCTACGTGCTGAATCTGACCACTGATACCGCAGGCTATGTAGAGTTTCGGGCGTACGGTAACACCCGTTTGACCAATCTGACGGTCGTGTTCGGCGAATCCGGCATCCACAGCAGCACGGGAAGCACCCACTTCAGCACCTAGTACGTCAGCAAGTTGGAAAAGCAAACCAAAACCCTCTTTACTACCCATACCATATCCACCGGCAATAACGATAGGGCTTCCGCCCAAATTCACCTTACTCTCTTCGATATGACGTTCAATGATAGAGACTACAAAGTCGGCATCTGATACGTAGTCCGCCACGTTGTGCTCTACCTCTTCACCCCTATAGTTGATATCGAAAATCTCTTTTTTCATTACCCCCGGGCGTACCGTTGCCATCTGAGGACGACAGTCGGGATTGACAATCGTCGCCACGATGTTACCACCAAAGGCGGGACGGATTTGATACAGAAGTTGGGGATAGTGTTGTTTTGTTTTGGTATCGGTGTACTCTCCAATTTCCAGCGAGGTGCAGTCCGCCGTGAGTCCGCTATGCAATGCAGACGAAACAAGAGGACCCAAGTCACGACCCAAAGTAGTTGCACCGAGCAAGGCTATTTGAGGCTTCTCCTCTTCAAATAGCTTGGTAACAATCGTACCATAGGGCTTGGTCGTGTAGTATTGCAAGTTGGGAGCCTGGAACGAATGCAGGCGATCTACGCCATAAGGGAAAACCTGTTCGGCTATTCCTTGGGTGCAGTGCGATATGGCCACCGCTTCTAATTGACATCCAAGGTGCGTAGCCAAAGCACGACCTTTGGTGAGGAGCTCCAAACTTACCTCCTGCACGATGCCATTTTCTATTTCGAGGTAAACAAATAAGTTGTTCATATAAAATATTCTCTTTCGGTGGTGTTATCCTATCGTATGGTTGTCTATAAGTTCGACGATGAGCGAAGAGATGCTCTCCTCGGTAGCCTCGTAGTGACGTGCTTCTTTAGCTTGGAATACCACATTTTGGATGGTTTTCACCTTTGTGGGAGAGCCAAGGAGACCGCATTGATCGAGTTCGGCCTTTACGTCAGCGGTGCTCAGCTCTGCAATTTGCAAGTAGGGACGTGCCTCAAAGAGCGTACGTTGCATTTCATTAGCCCCTTCGAATTCATTAGGCACCATGGCATATTTGAACTTTTGGAGGGCCTTGGCATTGCGTGGACGGCAGGGAGCAGAACTTCCGTTTACAGTTACAAGGAGCGGAAGAGCCGCCTTGACACGCTCAACACCACGCTCCAGACGACGACGTATAACAACCTCTTCAGAGGAAATTTCTTCGATCTCTTCGGCATACGTTACAGCAGGGAGTCCCAATTTATGAGCCACCTGAGGTCCCACCTGAGCAGTATCTCCATCAATTGCCTGACGTCCTGAAAGGATCAAGTCGGGCATCCCGATATGGCGGATAGCCATGGCAAGTGCATAGCTCGTAGCGAGCGTATCGGCACCGGCAAATGCGCGATCGGTGAGGAGGTAGCCTCGATCGGCACCTCTGTATAATGCTTCACGGATAACATCGGCGGCACGAAATGGTCCCATCGTGAGCACCGATATGGTAGTATCGGGATACTGGTCTTTGATGCGGAGTGCCTGTTCCAAGGCATTAAGGTCTTCGGGGTTAAAGATGGCTGGTAGGGCGGCACGGTTTACAGTTCCGTCTTCGCGCATAGCATCTTTGCCCACGTTGCGAGTGTCTGGCACTTGCTTAGCAAGGACTATAATATTCATTGGTTACGGGTATATTGGTTTGATGTTTTTATTCTATGACTCTAATTTAATTAGCGATTAAGCACTTTATTTTTAGCAACGACGGCATTGTAGGGCTTGATGTAATCGGGTGCCCAATAGGCAACGTCAGCGACGCGTCCTTCCTCCAAAGCTCGCCAAGCGGGTAAGCGTAAGTGAGAAGCCAAAGATTCGGTAGGCTGGATATGAATATGTGAAGCCGTAAGGACTTCGGCACACTTAGCCGCACCATTACCAACTAAGTAGATAGGAGTACCGGCAAGATCAGCATAACTCTCGGCATGAATGATCTCAGCATGAGGAGCAACCAATTGCACACCATCTGAGGAGTAAGTGGCAGCATAGACCTCCATGCGCCCTGCGTCAACCATCGGTACTATGAGGGCTTCGGAGGGAATGGTTCCGCCTTCAATAGCTCCCCATGCAAGAGACTCTAAAGTTGAGATGGCAAGTAGCGGGATCTCTGCAGCAAAGCAGAAGCCCTTAGCGAGCGAAGCCCCGATACGCAGTCCCGTATAACTCCCCGGACCTCCACTGGCAGCAACAGCCACGATCTCGTACCCTTTTTGAGATGCCTCTGCTTGGAGTTCATCAACGAAGCGTGCAATAAGAGCTGCGTGTTCGTTGCCCTTGCGATCGACACGCTCAGCAAGCACGCCCTCATGGGAGAGGAGAGCTAAGGAGCAGACGTTAGTCGAAGTATCTATCGCGAGCATTGCTTTCTTCATCTCGGGCATAACTGGGGCGGTCATGGGGCAAGTCGATCTAAATTCCACCCCGTACCATCATCATTAGGTGTATAGAGGAAGCGGTCGTGTAGGCGACTCTCTCTCCCTTGCCAAAACTCAATCCGCTCGGCTCTCACGGCAAATCCTCCCCAATTGTCGGGGCGAGGCACCGTACGTCCCACGTACTTGAGACTTTCAGCAGCAAAGGCAACCATGATATATTCTCGATTGGGAATGGGATGGCTCTGAGGAGAAACTCGAGCTCCTACTCTACTCTTGTAGGGACGCTGGGCAAAGTAAGCATCACTCTCTTCGGCAGAAAGTCGTCTCACCGTGCCTTCGATATGAATTTGTCGCTCCATCTCGTGCCACAAGAAGGTAAGTGCCACATGGGGATTGGCACTGATCTGTTCCCCCTTGCGACTCTCGTAATTACTATAAAAGACGAACTCATTGTTCAGCACCTCTTTCAGCAATACAGTGCGCATACTCGGACGTCCATCCGGCGTACTCGTCGCTACGATCACTGCCGTTGGCTCCAGCACATTCCCCTCGACAGCCTCTTGCAACCACTGATTGACCTTGTCAAAGGGATTGCCAGGCATCTCCTTGCGCGAGAGACTGTGCTTCTTATATTCGCGCCGATAGTCCTCTAAATGTTGATCCATGACCTACTGTTTCTTTATCTATGTACTCAGATCTTCTCTGAGTGTGCAACTTTCAGCACGACAAAGTTACTCTTTTTTTGATACCTTTGATGCCTATTAGAAAGGAGAATTTATCAACATTGCCAATTATGATGGACACCATCAAGCAGATTTACCGTATAGGTAATGGCCCAAGTAGTAGTCACACTATGGGTCCTAAGCGTGCTGCCACCATGTTTCTTTCCCAAATTCAAGGGCTGCCAATTGCCTCTTTTGAGGTGACACTCTATGGAAGCTTGGCTGCTACGGGCAAAGGACACATGACCGACCAAGCCATACTTTCGGTACTCAACCCCTTGCATCCTACGGAGATTTTATGGGAACCGAAGATCGAACCGAAATTCCACACCAACGGTATTCTGTTCAGAGCTTTGGATCAATCAGCCAAAGAGCTGAAGCGTTTTATGGTTTATAGTATCGGAGGGGGAACCTTGGCGAATGAATCGTTTAATGAACAGGTCTCGCGTGAAGTGTACAAACTCTCCCACATTGACGAGATGATGCCCATACTCCAAAAGTACGGGATGTCCTATTGGGAGTATGTAGAGCATTGCGAAGGGGTGGAGATCTGGGATTACTTAGCGGAGGTATGGTCCGTGATGAAGCAAGCAATCCACGATGGATTGGAGGCCGAAGGGGTACTCCCCGGAGGATTGGGTTTGAGACGCAAGGCTGCCGAATATATGGTGCGTTGTCTCAGCTACTCGGAGAGTGTCCGTTCTCGCGGCAAAGTCTACGCTTACGCCCTAGCCGTAAGTGAACAGAATGCCTCAGGGGGATTGGTCGTTACTGCACCCACTTGTGGCTCCTGTGGTGTTATTCCGGCCGTACTCTATCACTTACAAGAGACCCGCCACTTTACGGATAAACGGATTTTGCGCGCTCTGGCTACAGCCGGACTTTTTGGTAATGTGGTACGCACCAATGCTTCCATCAGCGGAGCGGAAGTAGGCTGTCAGGGCGAAGTGGGCGTAGCCTGCTCCATGGCAGCGGCAGCAGCAAGCCAACTCTTCGGGGGCACGTTGGCACAAATCGAATATGCGGCAGAGATGGGATTGGAACACCATTTAGGACTCACCTGCGACCCCGTATGCGGATTAGTACAGATCCCTTGTATTGAACGCAATGCCTTTGCAGCCAGTCGAGCATTGGATGCCAACACCTACGCCAATTTTACTGACGGCAAACATCGTGTCAGCTTCGACCGTGTGGTAGCGACTATGCACCAGACGGGTAAGGATCTGCCAAGCCTATATAAAGAGACTTCTACGGGAGGACTCGCAACCCACTCCGACATGGATGAAAAGAATATCCATACTGACGAATCCAAATTCTCGGAATTGGACACGCCTCACACCTCGCCCTGCTAATTCCTTCAGAACCCTACAACAAAAAGCCTTCGACCTTACTAAAAGGTAGAGGGCTTTCTTATTTTACCAAAAATCAACAGCCACCCCTCCCCCAGCCGAGCGATCGACTGTACAAACGAGGGACCAACACACAGCTCCTATTTCACCGCTTCTTTGGAGAGGATCTTCTTGAGAGCAAAACGTCGATTCGAATCATCTTGAGGGGGATTGGCTAAATGCGTTATCAGCACTTCTATACGATATTTATACCCAACCTGATACTCAAAACCACTAATCCCATTTACAGGGACATAAAAGGTCTCTGTGAATGAGGAGGCACAGCTCTTGACCACTATACATTCGACCTCCTCGGCAGTCATTCCGGGAATGATCCTCTTTTCGGTTTGATGTGCGATCTCCCATGTTTCTTCCGTTGTGTAATCTCCTTTAGGGGTCCTTTGGCAGGAGGAGACCGCAACAATCAAGCAAAGAAGTGATCCCCAAACGAAGAAGCACTTAGCTGAATTAAATACTTTTTCCATCTGTTTTTTGTATTTCAGGTTCGTAATGTGTTTATAATCCTGATGGCAAAAAAGGTCACTTCAAGCGTGTAAGGAGGAGACCATCAGCAAAGGAAATGGCTTTTTTGTCTCGGAATGCACCTCGGGAGAAGTCCGCATTATAGGTATAGTTCCTCTCTCCAAACATATCATGAGACAAGATATAGGTATCATTTCCTTTGAGTAGGGCAACTTCACAATCCGATAGCATCCCCTCTTGCATAGAGTGATAAATCGCAAAAAGGGTATCCCCTTGAAAAGAAATACTATGGAGCGTACCCACACGACTACCCGTTTCGTAGGGGAGGAAGTCCAATCGCCCCTCGATCGACTCTTCCGATATATTAAGTTCGAACTTGACGGTATCCCGACCCTCTACATAGACATAGAGTTGATCTTCGGAGACTCTCTTTTCGAGTTGCGTACAGCTCTGTTCTTTTTTGTTATTGTTACCACAAGAGGAGAACAAGAGGGCTACACCGAAAGAGAGCAAGATGAAATACTTTATCCGCTTCATAAAATCCCAATTTTGATTGTGCACCACAAAGGTACAAAATCCGACCAATATAATTATATTTTTAAGAGAATATTTCTAAGTAAAAACTCTAAACCACACAATTGGTCTATGCTCTCCCATTAAAACCATAACAACAAAAGACAAACGCCTGGTCTCTCAACCATCAACGACAATGAACCAAGTTCTAAAAATTCTGCCCTGGAGTTTCAGAGGCATAGCGCAAGAAGCAAAAAACTCTTGCCCTGGATCTTCCTGGTTTTATACTACACTTTATTTGATGAGAGAGAAAGTCCAAAAAATTATGGAGATGGTAGAAGTACAAGACGGATTGGCACCCCACACTCTTTGACCCCGAGAAGCCTCGATTCAAAACTGAAAAAGCAGAATCATCTATCCGATAAAAGATAGACAAAAAATAGGGGGCTCCCACACACACTGGTGGAAGTCCCCCTCTATCACATCACAAATGTAATCGAATGCGCTCTCTTAGCCTAGGATTGTGCGGATCTTGTCAGCAACAGCCTCAGGTGTAAAGCCCAACTTTTCATCCAATACCGTATAGGGTGCAGAATAACCGAAACTTTCCAATCCGTGGATCATACCGTGGGTACCCACCAAGCCTTCGAGATTGATCGGCAGCCCTGCCGTGAGACCAAAGCGAGGCATCTCCTCGGGGAGTACTTCTCTGCGATAGCTCTCAGGCTGATCCATAAAGAGCCCCTCGCTGGGCACTGATACAACACGTAACTTGCGCCCTTCAGCTCGGAGAATTGCGGCAGCCGCCTCAAGCGTAGCCACTTCACTACCCGTTGCCACGAGAGCCATTTCTGCCCCTTCGTCATCACTCACAATATATCCTCCACACATCATCCGTACAGCACGGGCATAAGGAGTAAGACCTTCATTGGGTAAGTCGTCGATATTTTGGCGAGAAAGAATCAAGCCCGTGGGCGTTTGATCGTTTTCCATAGCCATCTGCCAAGCTACCGTAGTCTCATGCACATCCGCGGGACGAAGTACCAACATAGAGCGTTGCCCTGCATGATTGTGGAGTTTTTCCATCAAACGGATCTGAGCCTCCTGCTCTACGGGTTCATGTGTCGGCCCATCCTCTCCTACACGGAATGCATCGTGCGTCCAAATAAACTTGACGGGAACTTGCATCAATGCTGCTAAACGGATCACAGGCTTTTGGTAATCCGAGAAAACAAAGAAAGTTCCACAGGCGGCAATGACACCTCCATGAAGCATCATACCAACACAGAGAGCAGCCATTGTAAGTTCGGCGACCCCGACCTGCAAGAAGCGTCCACCATAGTTATTACGACTCATCGCTTCCGTGCCTTTAAGGAACCCATCAGTCTTGTCCGAGTTCGAAAGGTCGGCTGAGGAGACGATCATGTTGGGGACACGCGCCACGAGTTCTTTGAGGACAGTGGCAGAAGCCGAGCGAGTCGCTTGACCACTCTTTTGCTCAATGGCAGCCCAATCAATCATAGGTAACTTGCCACTGAACCACTCCTCCATCAGTGCGGCATCTTCGGCATGAGCCGATTGCCACTTAGCAAACGTAGCATCGTACTGTTTCCACAATGCACGAAGCTCCTCATCACGCTTGCGGTAAAGTGCATCAACCTCCGGAGCAATAACAAAAGGATTGGCGGCATCGAAGCCCATAGCCTCAAGTGTTTTTTCAATCGAGACCCCTGCCTTGCTCAGTGGTTGCCCATGCGTGGGAATGCGATTGACAATCTCTTGTCCCTCTTCATCCAGGGCCTTATAAGCCATGCAAGTCTTTCCAATAATAAGCGTAGGACAACCCTTGGTTGCCAATGCTTCGTCCAAAGCCTTACGGATCTCTGTTACATCATTGCCCTTGATGGTGAGGACCTTCCACCCCCAAGCTTCGTATTTACGAGCTACATCTTCGGTATCTACCTCATCGACCATTGTAGAGAGTTGTACGTCGTTGGCATCGTAAAACATCGTGAGATTGTCTAAGGCCAAGTGCCCTGCGATACGACCGGCACCCTGCGAGATCTCCTCCTGAATCCCACCATCAGAGATAAAAGCGTAAATGCGCTGGGGCATCACCTGATCTCCAAAACGGTGACTAAGGAATTTGGCAGCAATAGCAGCTCCCACGGCAAGTGTATGCCCTTGACCAAGAGGTCCACTCGTATTTTCTATACCACGCTGAATATCGCGCTCGGGGTGTCCTGGTGTAGGACTGCCCCATTGGCGAAAAGCTTGGATCTCGTCTAAAGAAAAACGCCCCATAAGAGCCAACTGAGCATAAAGCATCGGAGACATATGACCGGGATCAAGGAAGAAACGGTCACGCGCATGGCGATGAGGACAATCGGGATCAAAACGAAGATATTCCGAAAAAAGTACGTTCACAAAGTCAGCTCCACCTAGAGCACCTCCGGGATGACCGCTCTTGGCCTTCTCTACCATGGAAAGAGCTAGGCAGCGGATATTGTCGGCTGCTTTGTTCATGAGTTCTATCGCGTTCATAACCACAAGAGTATTAAGGATTGCAATTCAAACGTTTATTACTTCTTTTTGTTGGGCAATTCGAGTCCGTACCCCTTCTTCTTATCTACTGCCTTAAGGTACAAACTCAAAAGAAGAGCTGCTACACCAAACGAAGCAAAGATCAACATAGGAAGGTAATACTTACCACCCGTGGCATCCAACACACTACCAATGACGATGGGGGTAATCATCAATCCCACATTTTGGATCCAAAAAGTTGCCGAATAAGCAGATCCCAAAACTTTAGCATCAATCAGCTTAGGCATCGAAGGCCATAGAGCTGCAGGCACGAGAGAGAATGAAACTCCCAACAATACAATAGCCGAATAAGCCACTACCGTAGAGAGCGTATCTCCGGTTTGGAATGGGAACAACGCAAATGTTGTATGGCAGATGATCATAAGTATAGAACCAAGCATCAACATCGTTGCACCCTTGCCCTTGAAATCGAGGAATGCACCGAGGAACGGTGTGATGATCATAGCCCCTATGGGGAAGTAACTAAAAATGGCAGAAGCGGTCTCTGCCGATAGACCAAGGTTGGTTTCAAGCATTCCCGTTGCGAACTTTTGGAAGGGGAAAATCGCAGAGTAGTAAAGAACACAAAGAAGGGCAACAATCCAGAAAATACCACTACCAAAGACTTTTCCAAGATCCTTGAAACGGAAAGGTTCTTCCTCTTCAGCCTCCTTGAGGTTCCCAGCGGTTTTTTCCAAACGAGCATCAAAAATACCATAGATGAGATAGAAAAGAAGCCCTATACAAAGGAGGATAAGACAGAGGATAACAGGTGCTTGTACACTCTGGAAGTGCTCCGCAATAGGAGCAGACATACGGAATACAGCAAACACACCAAGGCGTGCAACAGCCATCTCCAAGCCCATGGCAAGAGCCATTTCCTTACCTTCGAACCACTTAACAATCGCACGAGATACGGTCACACCGCCCATCTCACAACCGCAACCGAAAATCATAAAGCCGACACAAGCGAGCTTAGCCGAGGGGGGCATAGTGGTCATGAAAGAATTGAGCATATCGAATCCAAATCCACCGCCATTGAAGGTAGCACTGAGAGCGTATACCTTAATGAGAGCACCAATCACCATCAGTGCTCCCGACAACACTGCCGTAAAACGAACCCCCATTTTATCCAAAATAATCCCGGCAAAAATGAGGAAGAAAAAGAACACATTGAGGAAAAATTCACTGGATCCATAGGTTCCGAATACCGTGGATGACCATCCAAGACCGCCCTCTTCGGCTGTTTTTTCCAACATGGACTTCAGAGGAGAAAGTACGTCTACGAACATGTAGGCAAAAAACATGGTCAAGGCGATAAGTACCAGCACCGTCCACCTTGCCCAGGCTTTGTCGCGGAGCGACTGTTGAATTGCTTGAGTCATAAAAAGTTTGAGCTATTTGATGTTAATAAAATTCGATTCCAAGACATGAGGGAAACAGGTTCGAAGCGCATCGGCTACGACATAATTGCTCCCCCCAACGTATATAAGATCATCCGAATGTGCCTCAGCAAAAGCTTGACGACACCCCTCTTCAATCGAGGGGTAGACCTCGCCTCGCAATCCCAATGCCCGAGCCTCCTCACAGAGATCGTGTGCCGATAGAGCACGCTCGCTCTCAGGTTGCACGAAATAGTAGTGGGCAGACTTGGGAAGCAGGCGCAAAACAGAATGCCAATCCTTATCTACCACCATGCCGAATACGATGTGCAAATCTCGGTATTGCTCGTGCCGCAATTGCTCTACTACCAGACGAATACCTGCCTCGTTATGCCCGGTATCGCAATAGGTCGTGGGCTCCTCGGAAACCTTTTGCCAACGGCCCAAAAGGTGCATGCGCTCTACAACGTGAGCAAAGGCCTCACGTACGGCCTCTTGCGATATTTTATAAAGAAGTTGATGCACCAATATATCAATGGCCGCAAGGATCGTACGTGCGTTAATCTGTTGAGCACAACCGCCCAACTGCCCCCACAAAGAACCATAATCTCGTGTATCGAGGAGCAAGCCCCCTTGAGGGTCGGACTCAACCCGAAGCAAGAGCCCCTGATCCTCTGCAAAAAAGAGTGGACAAGCTACTGCTTCGCTTCGAGAGCGGAAGACTTTACGAAGGGGCTCCGATGCCTCTCCAACAAGGGCCGGAACATCTCTTTTGAAGATTCCGGCCTTCTCACTTGCAATCTCTTCTAGTGTATTACCCAAAAATTGCGTGTGATCCAAACTAATGTTGGTCACCACAGCCAAATCGGGCGTTATGATGTTGGTACTATCGAGTCTTCCACCCATACCAACCTCAATAACAGCGACCTCCACCTTTTGATGGACGAAGTAATCCAAAGCCATGAGCGTCGTAAGCTCAAAGAAAGAGGGAGAGTAACGGGCAACAAGAGGATGGACACGCTCTACAAAGTCTACCACAAACTCGGGACTTATAGGCGTACCATCAATGCGAATACGCTCTCTGAAATCAACTAAATGGGGAGATGTAAACAATCCTGTACGATACCCCGATGCTGATAAGACAGCGGCTAAGGTACTCGACGTAGAGCCCTTGCCGTTAGTACCCCCGATATGAATAAAGTGAATCCCCTCTGCTTGATGAGGATTGCCGATAACCTCCGCCATGGCGAGCACACGCTCCAACCCGGGCTTATACGCACTGCCACCCTGCTTCTCGAACAGGGGAGTAGCGGCAAAGAGGAAGTCTATGGTCTGTTTGTAAGTCATCAATACGCTACACGCTCCAAAGTGGAGAAATAATGAGCGATCCTACTTACTTCCACGAACAATCGTTTGCTTACGATCGGGCCCCACCGACAGGATGGCGACGGGTATTCCAAGCTCACGCTCTAGGTAAGCCACATAATCGAGGAAAGCTTGGGGCAGCTGCTCCTCGCACTCGAAGGAGGTTAGATCACACTGCCACCCTACAATTTCGTCATAAACAGGTTCGATCTGTTGCTCTATGGAGTAGGGAAAGTCGCGCATTTCCACGCCGTTAATCTTGTAAGCACGGCATGCTTTAATGGTAGAGAAAGTATCAAGTACATCACTTTTCATCATGATCAGTTTGGTTACACCATTGACCATAATTGTATAGCGCAGAGCCACAAGATCGATCCATCCGCAACGGCGGGGACGTCCCGTAACAGCACCAAACTCATGCCCACGCTCAGCCATCTGACGGCCATCTTCATCGAATAATTCGGTGGGGAATGGACCTGCACCTACCCGTGTGCAATAGGCTTTGAAGATACCATAGACCTCTCCTATCTTCGAGGGTGCAATACCTAAACCGATACAACTACCTGCACAGATCGTATTACTCGAAGTGACAAAGGGATATGAACCGAAGTCAATATCCAACATAGAGCCTTGTGCCCCTTCTGCCAAAATATTTTTCCCGGCACTGAGAGTGTTATTGATCTCAAACTCGCTATCAACAAAACGGAATTGGCGGAGATACTCCACAGCAGCGAAGAAGTCCGCTTCGATCTCCGTAAGGTCAGGGATCTCCACCCCCATACCGCGCAACATTCCGAGGTGGCGCTCCTTGGCCCGTGTATAGCACGCCACAAAATCGCCCTCCAGATCTCCGACACGTACTCCGTGACGGCTCACCTTATCGGTGTAAGTAGGACCGATACCCTTACCCGTAGTGCCCACCTTTTGACTTCCAAGAGCCTTCTCGCCCGCTGCATCCAAAAGGCGATGCGTAGGTAAGATCAAGTGCGCCTTGCGACTAATGATCAATCGATCAGTAAGGGGGTGTCCGCTCTTGAGCAGACTCTCCACCTCTTCTCTGAAAAGGATCGGATCAAGCACGACCCCATTGCCTATCACATTGATTTTATCACCTTGGAATATCCCGGATGGGACGGAACGGAGGACATACTTCTCGCCTGCAAACTCCAGTGTATGCCCTGCATTGGGACCACCCTGAAAGCGTGCAACCATGTCGTAATTAGGAGTAAGGACATCTACGATCTTACCCTTGCCTTCATCTCCCCATTGGAGTCCCAAAAGGACATCTACTTTTCCCATACTATTATTTTTATTTTGTGTAAAGGTGAATGCTTCTTTTATTTGCTACTAGACTTACGCTTCTTGGTAAGTTTACTTTTTTGAGTTGAATCTGTATTTTTCCGAGGAGAGGCTTCGCCCGCATCCGAAGAACTACGGTTCGTACAGTCGTTGCACTCGCCAAAGACAACCATCACAGCCTGCGTGGGCGAGAAGCGAGGCGGTTTAAGGTATTGCATCTGCTTCGACAGATTTTCTTGCCGAAAGAGATTGAGCTTACCACACTCACTACACAGCACGAGGGCGTAACCCTTACAGCGCCATGCCAGTATGTAATTGCCTCCTAAATTACGAGTTAAATGAATAAGAATGCCACAACGACAGAGCAGGTCAATCGCACTGAAGACGGTACTTCGGCTGATCTGCTTCCCCTCCGTCTCTCTCAATTTCTTGTAAACACTATCGGCATCAAAAGGTTTCTCAAGCTGATACACATGCTCTAGAACAAGGTTACGTGTATAGGTCTCCTTGAGGTCGTGAACCTCTAGATACTCGCGCATAACGCTACGTAGCTCTTCCAAACTCAGCTCTCGTTTCATTACCTATGTATACGTACACACCTGTTTTCGGTGCCTCTTACCGTGTGCAAATATACAGCCTTTTGGTGAGTTTGGAGCTATTTCTCCACCCGATGGGGACATTCCGAGATCGAGTGCGTGGACAGATCGGCTAAACGAACCAAATCAGCCTCTCTATATCAGGATTAAAGGGGCATCAACACTCCCTCTACACCTCATGTATAAGAATCCCCCCTGGCACCTCACAAAGATACCAGGGGGGGGGGAACCATCCACGCTCTACCTCAGAGAGAGAGAGAGACAAAAGCCGTCTACTGCTTTATAACGTGCTGCACAAAATGTTTGCCATTGTAGACAAATTCGATGAAGTAATGCCCAGACTCCAAAAATCTAAGATCTATGGTTTGATTGGTTCTGACCTTGGAGTGGTGACGCAATCTACCGCTCGGATCCTTGACAAACATCTCAATTTCCAAATCGAGACTTGGGTACTGCCCTCCATCTTGATACTCGACAAGTTGATTTTCATGATCGATCCAACGTACCGTGGAGGTCTCTTCAAGGAATACAGAAGGAATCACAATGGGCTTGAGCCCGACATCTTCTCCCTCATTTTTGAGTGAAAGGATAAATGGCTTGCTCCAATTGCCAACTCCGGCCTCATTCTCCAGTTGTAATTCTAACTCAACCTGATCCCGGCCTGAGAAGTTTTGAAATGCGGGAACAAAGAGATACATCTTTGTTGTTTTGGGGAGATCCTTGATAATATTCTCCCACCCTGGAGGATAACCGGGACCTGTTACCGGAGGATCCGGTTCAAAGTGCACTCCTCCGGGGATATACGGAAGATCATCATCCCCCTCTAAAGAGCCGGTCAGAGAACCCATTTTTCTCACACCACCGGTCTGTGGATCCCTTTCAAAAGCACCAATAAGCAACATTTTATTCTCACCGCCCGAGGTATTGACAACTCCATTTTTGGTTTGTCCGATACGATTTTCTGTTGTAATGGGTTGTTTGCTGTCACTATATCTCCAGTGGGCATCCAGAATATCCCCATACCCTTTCCACTTCACCAATACGGCAGGCATGGCATAACGCAGGTTCTGCTCGTCGCTCAATCTGAAAGTCATCGAAAGTTGTTGTATCTCGAAGTCATCTCGATGTGGAGGCCCATTGTATATCGGGTGTACCACACTATCCACGATGGGATGCCCATTGACCTCTCGAATAGATCTTGCACACACATAAACTTTCTTGAAAACATAGATGTTTTCATAATCGGTGGGATCTACGAGACTAACGACTCTTGCTGAAGTTGCATCTAACTGATTTGTCATTAGGTTGGGGTGAGTGTAGAACTCATAACGGGCATTCGCTAGAGGATTCTTGATCTTGACAATCATCTCTTTGTTAAGGACATTACTACCCTCAACCGCTACGTGATAATCCTCCTCAAGCAACTCCTCTCGCAATTCCCTCTGATAATGACTTAGATATTCGTGCCCTAGGGAAGTATCCGCCTGAACACAATAAAAACGATCAAAGGGATAGAGCTTTGTGCCAATTTCCAGAGACGTATACAGCGAACTATATCTGGGAATAAAACCAATTGAGTTCGTGATATACGTACCGTATTTACCCTCTCCAGCCAACCAATTAAGAATCCTCGAGAAGAATCCATCCCCAAAGGAAAACTTATTAGAAAGATATTTCTCATCGACCATCATCTTGGATTTAATCCCCAAAGTAGAGCAAACAGAACGCTCTCTGACACCATATTCGCCGTATGGATAGTTTTGTGTCGCAGATATGCTGTGGTAAGAAAACGGGATAATCCCAAATAAATTCTTCTTTATTTTGAACAGAAACTCAAATTCGGGATAGGACGAGGATATCAACCGAAGTTTCAAATCAAGTAAAATATCGGTACTTCTAGGGAAAAAATTCAATCCGATAGGAGAAAAGTCATCCAAAATCCAATCAAGAAAGATCTCAAGAAAATGAAACAGAGCTGAAGTTCCTACCCCTACATGAGCATCCCCTCCAAAAGAAAAAAGCAAAAGACTGTCAATCTTCGGGTATTTTGCCTTTTGAGAGGCATTGCTGAAAGCGATATTCACAGTCCGAGTTGGAAGACCTAGTTCCCAATACTTTGCCATGAAATCATCATGAATCGCTCTATCCTCTTCTGCTGTTGATAGAAGCATTTGCCTCCCTGCCATGGTATACCTAATAGCCCCTAAATTGTCCATCCAACTTTTTATCTCAGGCTTTAAAGCTCCTGCAACAGTGAATAAATGAGAGTTATATAATAACGGATAGAGATAATCAAAAGCTGCAAATGCCGCAAAAGGCACAGTGGCTCCACGATGAGGAGAGTCTAGAGAGATATATTTCTTGGTATCATGATCTTCGTTTGCCAGCTCCATTTGACGAAGCGCAATGGCAGCGACCAACCCTCCCATGCTATACCCCATTACAATGTTTTCCGAGGAGCCCTCTTTATTGGCATTCACCCAACGAATAGCATCTTTCATAAGTTCTGCATTACACCAAATATCATCCGTCGGGTCATTGTAATCTAGATATATAATATCACGAGGGATGTAGTAATTCAAATAATTTCCAACTGCAAGCGTCGAACTTACAAAAGAACTTAAATCAGCATTCTTAATAAATCCAAGACTTGATATTTCAAAGCCCTCTGCAATGATTAGGGGATTTTTAAGCTTTTGTATGGTGGAGTCCGCATAACAAATCTGAAGCGTTCCCCCTTTATGCACTCCATACTTTGCAGGAATTGATATTGCCGGATAGGCTTTTTTTGAAGTTTCATCCTCCGATTTCAACTCTTTTGGTATTGAGATCTGGATATTCGTCTGACTCTGCAGAGAGCGACCATCTTTGAGCCTGATCTGAAAAACAATGCGATGAATCCCCTCTCGTTGGTAATGATGAGAGATGGGTTGTGAGGGCTCAACCGTCTCAAATGGAGTATTTTCTTCGAAGCAAATCTCTAAGCCTCGGATTTCTCCCTGCATATTACTCCAAATTAAATTTGGTGGTAATATAAATGACACATCATAGGAATCCCAAACTACTCGCTTGGGGGCTAGGGAGAAGACCTCTCGTTGTTGGTACAGCTGTTGCGACGACGGATCTAGAAAGGATAGACTATTATTGCCATTTCGTTTGATCAATCCGTCTCGGCAAGCCTGCTCCCGAAGCGTACTATAACGGAAGAGTAACAAACTCAAACTTTCGCCGGGAGCTTTACTCATAACCGACAAATAACGTTTGGGTTCCATATCTTTAAGGATATCATCCCTAGAGGAGGCAAGAGACAAATAGAGCATCGCCTGAGAGGAATAGTCGGAGTAATTACTATCCCTTAGCACACCGTCGTAGGCGTCAAAGGGGAGAAGCTCTACGGCTCGTTCTGCCAATATCCCCGTTGGGATTCGATCAAAATCCAACCCCAACAACGGGGCATCTAGGTTGCGTCTCAGTTCCGCGAAATTTTGAGCATGTGCACCGTTCACCACCGCAAGGAGGAATAAGATGACTAGTAATAAATTCTTTTTCATGATGATTATATTGTTGGATA
>JALFBN010000012.1 GCA_022772085.1 Porphyromonas sp.
CCGTTACAAGAAAACAAACAACAGTTACCAACCGCAGAACCTAGCCTTGTTGAGAGCGTGGTAGAGGTTGCTGAAGGGATTGTATCGAGCGTTGGCGGTGTGCTGGATTTCCAAGTCCACGGAGAGGATTATGCCGAGACCGCCTTTCAGCGAAGACTGCGCCACGAAGCCAACAAGAAAAAGAAACGGGGACGAAGGATGTAGGAAACAAATTCTCTCTTCTCAAAGAAGAAAATCACGAAAGAACGCTCACTTTCGCTCGCAAATATGTACCTTTGCAGATGATAATAGTGAGCGTTCTTTAGCTATTCAAAACAATGTACCTCAAAGCACTCCACTCATTTCCAAATCGTTACCTGTCTATTCAGCGATAGAAGGTAACGTCCTAATCCTCAATAAGATAGTTCGAAAGCAAAAAAAATAGCGCTACAAATTTGTAACTGTAAGCCTGGAGTTTTTTTGTTTTACCCGCCTATCTCTTGATTTGGGTCATTCTATATGTTTAAGCCTGTTTTCGGTTTTATTTGTATTTTTGCCATTGTCGATGGCTATTGGGCCGGCATATGAAAAATGTAATGTAGTTTGATTGACACGTATGAAGTATTGGTCGCGATTTTTTGTTTTGGGGCTGTTTGCCCTCTTCTCTGCATGTGCACGAGAAAAAATGTGGGAGGAACAATCTCCTATTGCTCATCATCCATTGAATGAGTATCGGATCTCAAGGGAGGAGGCTTTGTCTTCTCTTAGATCTGTTGCCAAGGATTTGTATTCCTATGATCTGCGTTCTTCTTCTCAGGATAAACTTTCTGAGATTGCTCGATTAATTCCATCAAGTCTCTCTCCCGTTCTTTTTTCTTCATCCCAAATGAGAGTAGGGGAGAGCTTGAAAACAATGGATATTGATACAATGATATACATTGTGAACTTTGCCGAAAGTCGAGGTTTTGCCATACTTGCAGCAGATCGGAGGTTGGGGGTACCTATCTTGGCAGTCACAGACTCTGGGTCTATTTCTCGATCTGACTTTGAGAGCCATTCACTTATCCTTATGTCGGAAGAGGAGAGGAGAAAAGAGATCCCGGACTTTCAGGCATATAGTCCAGAGCTTGACGATTATAGTGTTGGCGCAGAGTTGCAAGATTTTGGTGCGAACCTAATAGGGAATATAACACAGAACTTTTTAAACAAGACTGTCACTACAGAATTGACCTCCATAAATGGAGAAAAAGACCTCAATAATTATCCTGAAAAAGGGAAACAAGGTCGCGATCAAAATGATAATGTGGGATATTTTTGGAAAGAGATTGGTCGGGTTAATGCTCTGCTGGATACAAAATGGCACCAATGGTATCCCTTTAATGATTGGTGTCCGGAACGTCGTCGGACATTGAAGCTTTTTGGTCCCAAGAGAAAGGCTCCGGCGGGTTGCGTTGGCATTGCTGTTGCTCAGATTTTTGCCTTCCATGAAAAACCTTCGTATTTGGAGTATTATGGTAACGTTGTTGATTGGAAGACGGTCAAGACGATTTGTCCCTATGATAATATATATTATCCGCAAAAACCAGAGGATACAGCCTCGGAAGAAGATAAACGGGCACATATTATTCTCCGAGATCAGGCTGCGGCTTTGGCAATGGCTGTTGGAGATGGAGTGAAAACGAGTTGGGGGTATAGTGGCTCTACAGCCTTCCCTTGTAATGCTGCTCGTTATATGAGGAAGTCGGGCTATTCAATGGCAACTCGCCGTTGGGGACTTAATAAGGAGATGATTTTAGAGATGCTAGACAATCGTCGCCCTGTTATTTTGAGTGCTAATGCAGGTCTTTTTGGTGGACATGCTTGGGTGGTGGATGGATACATCCAATATCAACTTGAGATAGAGAGAAAGACGGACAAGGGAGTTGTTATCGAAAAAAGCAAAGAGCGAAAGGAGCTTCTTCATTGTAATTTTGGTTGGCGAGGTCTTTGTGATGGTTACTATACTTCGTCCATTTTCGATACGGGTTCTTCTCCCAAGGAAAGAGACGAAAAGGATACAAATACTGAGTCTGCAAAGGATTCTCCTAAGTACACGTGGATATTTTCTATAATTACCTATTAAGAGAAAGAGGTTGGTATGAAAAGAAATAAGGTTCTAGCAGTTTTTGTTTTTTCTTTATTATTTGTCAGATGTATGCCACCTGTCGTTTCAGAAAGCGAGATAAAATGGATCGAAGAGAATCCCGAAGAGCAAGTATCCAGATATGCCGTGTATGGCTTTCGGCTTGCAAAACCCGAGATGGAGCTCGTCCAAAGTAAGTTTTCTCGCTCAATATCTTTGAAGTATTGCCATATAATTCCTAGAAATCTAGCTGAAGCATTCAGAGAAACCAAGGAGGAGGCTAAGAAGAGAGCCCAAATAATTTGCAGTGATGATGCAGATAAATTGGCAGTTTTTGACAGTATAGCACGCTCTTATGGCGATATAGGGTATCCTCATCTGTGCAGAATGAATTTGCTTTATACGCAAGTGTATAATGTGGATAAGGTTACGAATATATCTGTCTTTGCCATAGACGATTGGAATGATAGGTACCCTGGAGGGAGTTGTCTGGATGATAATTTTATTTTTATATCAGGCTCTCCCGACTCCTATATACGCAATGGTTATCGTCTGGATGATGCTACGGTTAAGAAATCGATCATAGGATTTAAGGGTTATCCTTGGAAGGGAGCTTTGTATGATGTCCTAGGCTCTACTTATGTATCTCTGCCTGTTTGTGGCAAACTCTCTGAGATAGACTTTGATCAGTATACTCTCTTGGGCTTTGCGAATAACCTAGGACTCTTGGATCCCATAGAGTTGAGTTCTCATTCAAAACGGCAGATTGCCGTGGAGATTACCTATGAAGATGGGACGAAGAATCGCCTGACGGGCTATTACACTACCTCTACGGAGTCGTAATATATCCCTCTCTCAATATAGAAAATATAGAATCCCCCGAAAGGAAGCTCTACAATGGAGTACCTTTCGGGGGCTTTTTTTTAGAGTCTCGGTTTCGCCTCTTTATTCTTCAGCTTGGAACATGGGGTCCCATGGGGGAAGCATTGTAGGCTTGTCGTTCATGACGGCTTTTACCTTTTCGGTGAGGTATTTTTTGTCTACCACGATACGGAAAGTGTAGGCATCAAACCATTCGTCCGTCATAATGAGGTGCCCTTGGTAACCGGAGGTTGCTCCCCAGCTATTTTGTACCATCCACTTGGTGGGTTTGCCTTCGGCGTTCAGATCCACGGCAACGAGGGTCATAGCGTGAGTTGAGCCACTATCGCCTGATTCGATCCGTTCCTTTTTGTTCATATCAATGGGATAGCCGAGTATTGCTTCGTAGTCGGTATAACCGAGGCTGAGGATCCCACGTTTGCTATCCAGCTCTTTACCTACATCGCAGGAGTAGTAAAGCATTGTGCTATCTTGGATTGATGCAATGGCCATCGCTTTGAGTTCCTCTATGGGTACATTTACGTAGGTCCAGTTCTTGCCATCGTACATGTGGCGGTCGTATTCGATTTGGTACGTTTTGAAGTAGGGGCGAGAGGGATCATTCATGATCATTACGTAGCTATTGCGCAGATCACGCCCGATAAACTCTTGATAGAAACTCTTGGGAGTGTACTCTTTAGTGCTGATTGCCTTCCCGGCTTTGTCTCGCAGAGTGTAGGTGAACTTCGTGGGAGGCTCGCCGAGGTTGAGCACGAGCAAGCGGTAAACGCTCTGAAGTACTTCGAGTTTTTGTTTCTCTAGTTGCTTCTCACTTGCGCCCTTTTCACTGGCTTGGCGGAGACGAATCCCCCCTTGGCGTAGTACTTTGGCAAGGAGCGAAGAGAGACGACCCGTATTGTTGCTATTGGTCGTTTCGGGCATGATTTCACTGGGAACAACGCCATATTTTGTAAGGTTATCAGAGACGCCGGTGAACTGTCCACCATCCCCGATGGGATTGCGGAAGAGCCACGCTACCGTTTGGTCGTTGATCGGCTTTTTGCGTGTGTCGATGATTCCTTGGAGGAATAGGTTCGACTTTTCCAACTGATCCCAAAAGAACGAATAGTTTTGGGAGAAGAAAAACTCTCCGGATTGATTCTTTTGCATCAATTCGGCACGCAGTACATTCAGTCCCGTAAAGAGCCAGCAGCGTCCGCTTTGCTTTTGGTCTGCAATACCTTGACTTGCTACTCGGTGCGAAAATTCCCCTGTAAGAGATGCTTGGTTGGTTGCACTTGTCAAAACCATTCCATTGGCTTGGATGGCGTTGAGTAGTGCACGATTAGTAGGGCTGTTTTGGAAGCCCGAACGAATCGTCGTGAGATCCTGTTCGGAGAGTCCGCCCTTGCCCACTTGAGCCGTTGCGGGCAACGTTGCCGAGAGGGCGAGTGCCAGCGTGAGCGTAGAGAGTAGATTTTTTTTCATTGTTACTCGATTAACTATTTTGTTTTAGATGATTCTTCTTCATAGAATTGCAAATCGAATGTGATGCGCTTTGCCTGTTTTTGGGTCACTGATCAGTACCGTGTAGATGCCCGAGGCGTATCGCTCTCCATTGGAATTGCGGACAGTTAGAGGGTATTCGCTTGCTGTCGCCAATCCACTATGAACCAAAGCTCCTTGGGCGTTGGTGATGCGGAGTTCCATCCCGATACTCAGCCCTATTAAGGTTACGAGGTCCGGATCTTCGGGACGTAGGGGATTAGGATAAATATGGATGGCATTGAGAGACTCAGCGGTGGAGTCAAAGTTCCCCGTTTGCAGGGTGACGAGTCCCTCCGAAGTGCCAATGAAAAGAATCCCCGTCTCTTGATTTAACGAGAGTGTGGTGATGTTGTTGCTCAGGAGTGGACTCTCCTCTGCTCTATAGTGTGCCCGTATCTCCGTTCCGTCAGCACTGAGTAGGTAAAGTCCATCATTGGCTGTTCCGATCCATTTGTTGTTAAGTCGATCTACCGCAATGGCGTTGATCCGCACATTATCCAATACATAATAGAGGTTGGGTTCGCTACCGCCAATGGGGCGAGTGGCGATGGGAGTGCTAATCTTATGTGCTTGTGTGGGGTTGGTTACGATGATAGGTCCTTTGTCCGAGCCGAGCCACATAGCTCCTTCATTGTCCAAGGCCATGCAGTAGAAAGTGTGGGTGGCGATGGTTTTATTCGTACGATCGACGAATTGAGGTATGTAGCGGATAATGTCATCGGCAGTGTTATCGGGTGTTTTATTGATATCTACAATGAGGAGTCCGCCAGCCCGATCCTCGTTGTGGTAGATCGTTGTCCAGAGAATATCTCCGGGGAGTACGAAGCTGGGACCAAAGGAGTTGATTTGACTTGAGCCGGCATTACTAAATTGATGCCAACCTCTCTGCTTATCGAGGTAGACGATGTTTTTTTCCACGGAGCCTTGGAGCATCCAAAGCCCCCCTTGAGAGTCAAAAGCCAAACTTCCGACACGAACAAATTGGTCGGGAGCACTGCTGTTCGGGAGCGCACTGCTAAGAGGGCTATTCCCCAGGGTATATTGTTGTACGAAGGTGTCGTCCCGAAATTCGAGCAGTCCCTCACCCCACGTACTGACGAAGAAGTGTTTTGCATCTTGAGGATCTACGGCAATGGAGACGGCATCTTGGAAGGTCGGTTTGACCTGATGCTGCACCTCTTCAGGAGTAATTTTGATCCAAGGATTGATGCCATCCCAGATCTTAATGCCCCCGGTCATGTGACTACGATCGGATCCCCGTCCGCCCGATACGGCATAGTAGCGGTTTGCGTGGAGTGTGGAGAAGAAGTATTTATTGTCGTGCGGTGCGTCATACTCGGGCGTCCACTCTGCGAGATCTTGCATGGAGGTGGTGTGAGGGTAGCGGTAGAGATTGCTAGGTGTGGCCATCCAGATTTCGTTGGGAAGCCCTCCAATCGCCATCTCGGAGAGCTGTCGTACGATGGGTAGTGTCAACTCCTCTTGCTCCTCTTGCAGTAGTACTAGTTTTTCATTCCCTTTCAGTAGGGTTACCTCCCGCTCGTGGAGGAGTAGGGAGATATCTTGGTAGGCTTTGGTGGCCGGTTGTCCCCCTTGGGGTAGGCGATAGAGTGTACCATCTTCGTGGCGTATGAGGAGGTCGCCCCGATGGGTTGCTAGCTGTGCAATTTTGGAAGTTGTGTGTGAGAGGGTGAGCCGTTGCCACTGAGAAGGATCTTGCAGGTTGTGAGTTTCGTCGCCAACGTATAGTGAGCCGTCCGGAAGGAGGGCATAAAGGTTGCTCCCGAGTATGGCAAGGTCTTGTACGGCATTCCCGAGGAAGTAGGTCGCCTCGATACTGGCACTTTGCAGGGCTATTCGAGAGATTCCGAATCCCCCTGCGATGTAGACCTTTTCTTTCATCCCTACAAGTTTATGTGCGCGTTTGTCGGCCAGACGGTAGTTCTCAAAAAGGGCACTGTTACTTACAACTCCTTTTGCAGAAAGGATGTCGATCTTGCCCGACTGATAGTAGATAAAAAGTTGCTCGTCTTGAGGCTCGAAGTAGAGTGCTGCGATGCGTGTGTCAGTAAGCCCGTCGTTGTGGCTGTAAAGGTGTACTTGGTCGGGTCTTTGCTTATTGATGCCGAAGAGACTGCCATTGGCCACGAGGTAGAGGTGCGTGGGACTGTCTTCGATCTGTTCATAGTGGCTCATGGCCAATATAGGCTGCCAAAGGCTATTTTGTTGGGCAAGCAGGGGGGCTATGGATAGCCACAAGAGGCTGAGGGTTACGAGGAGTTTTTTTTTCATAGTGGGTGCTGAACCAGGTATTCATGAAATTGGGCAAAGGCACGAGCGCGATGGCTGATGGCATTCTTCTCTGCTTCATTCATTTGGGCAAAGGTGCGTGTTTCTCCTTGAGGCACGAAGAGGACATCGTATCCGAAGCCCTTCTCTCCACGCTCTTCCTCTATAATCGTTCCTTCGACGATCCCCTCAAAAAGGTGCTCCTCCCCCGCACGATCTATATAGGCTACAACGGTACGGAATCGGGCTATATGGGGGGTCGGGTGCTTGCGAAGGCTCTCCAGGAGCTTGGTCCTATTGGCGGCATCGTCGTGTCCCTCTCCTGCATAGCGAGCGGAGAGTACCCCCGGAGCTCCTCCGAGAGAGGCCACCTCGAGTCCTGTATCATCCGCGATCGTAGGGCATTGGGCTAGCCTGAAGGCATCACGCGCTTTGATCAGTGCATTGCCTTCTAGTGTGGGAGCATTCTCTTCGGGGTTGCTCTCTACCCCTGCCTCTCTCAGGCTTATAATCCGGCATTGTCCCTGCAAGATGTAGCGGACCTCGCCGAGCTTATGGGCATTATTCGTAGCGAAAAGTAGTTTTTCCATTACCTTTGTAAGTAGTTATTAGGCACCACTTAGATAGCAAAATTAGCAAGATGGCAGATATTATCCAAATACAGACATTCTGTTTGTCCCTACCTGAAGTTGTAGAGAGTTTCCCTTTTGACGAAACAACCCTAGTCTTTAAGGTGCGGAACAAGATGTTGGCATTGATCCCCTTGGAAAGGGATCCGCAGGTTATGCTCAAGTGCCATCCCGACTTAGCGGAAGAGTGGCGTCTGAGATTCCCCGAAGTCATACCAGCTTGGCATATGAACAAAAAACATTGGAATTCTGTGCTTTGTGATGGAGGACTCTCGTGGGAGAGGATCCAAAAAATGATCTTGCATAGCTATTGTATGGTGGTACATGGCTTACCAAAAAAAGACCAAAAAGAGCTATCGGATCAGATAGCATTAGCCGAGTATGCCCACCCTCAACTTTGAAGTCTTGCACTTCGATTGTCCCATAGAAAGTACCTACATGTACCTCTTCGATTGGGCCTTGGAGCATCCTGATGAAAGGGCGAATTACGTGTTGGACGTTGCACACCAAACAGCAGGACGTGGGCAGCAGGGTAATTCGTGGTATGCCTCGGAGGGGCTTAATCTGCTCCCCTCATTTCTTGTGCGCTTCCCCCGGCTTTTCTCCCCCATGGTGTGGGCACTCTCGGAACTTACAGCTTTAGCGGTATGGCATACGGTGTCCTCTTTTTTGGAAGATCCCACGGAGCTGCGCATCAAGTGGCCCAATGATATTTACTATAAAAATCGCAAGTTAGCAGGGATCTTGATTGGTCACTCTTTGGTCTCTAAGCGGGTCGATTTTAGTGTTATTGGTATTGGACTTAATGTCAATGAAGCCGATTTCCCCCCAACACTCCCCAACCCCATATCTCTTTTGCAGATCAATGGTACCCCTCCGGACCTTCAAGAGGTGCGAAAGGTCCTTTACGACTATATGGGGCGTTACCTCGTGGAGGTGGAGACGCTCTCTCCAACGATCAATTTATTTCACTTGGAATATCTCGACAAGCTCTATCGACGAGATAGCCCTTCGACCTTTAGGGATATGCGGACGGGACAATTCTTTTGCGGAATAATCCGTGATGTCCAGCCCGATGGTCGGTTGGTGGTGATGGTAGAGGATCGATTGAGATATTTCGCTTTTAAAGAGGTTGAATATGTCCATAGTAACGACTAGTCAGACGCTTTCGCAACGGGATAAAAAACGGATTACGGCGTTGAAACAGCGCAAGGAGCGTCTTGCTGAAAGGCTTTTTGTGGCTGAGGGACCGAAGTTGATCGAAGAACTATTGGTTGCTTTCCCTTGTCGTCTCTTGGTTACTACGGCGTCAGAGTATGTTCGTGTAGAGCACTTGGGGTGGATTGAACGCGTTGTTTTGCTCCCCGATAGCTATGATTTCGGGTCAATTAGCTCACAACGCTCGCCTCGCCCGATGATTGCTCTTCTGGAGCTTCCGCCTAGTTGCTCTTCCTACTGCCTAGATGCTCCCACACTCCTGCTTGACAATGTCCAAGACCCTGGCAATGTCGGATCGATTATTCGCTCAGCGGATTGGTTTGGTATTCGTCACATTCTTACAACGGAGGGCACGGCAGATCCTTTCTCCCCCAAGGTGGTGCAGGCGACCATGGGAGCTTTGGCTCGCGTTCGGGTGACTCCCATAGGAGACCTTTCATCCCTGTTTGCAGAGGTCAAACAACGACAAATTCCTCTCCTAGGGACCTTTTTGGATGGAGAGAATATCTTCAAAATGAAGCCCTTCTCGAGGGCAATACCCTACATTATCGTCATGGGAAACGAGGGGCAAGGGATCTCCCCTTGTATTGCCGAGCAGGTAACGCATCGATTGACTATTCCCTCTTCTGTCCCCGATGGGATGCAAGTGGAGAGCCTTAATGTTGCAGCGGCTACGGCTATCGTATTGTCGTATCTTAGAAGGGAGGAATAGCCTATTACCATATGGATAAAAAAGCAAATCGTGATCACGGTTACATCGAAATAAAGGGCAACCGCGTAAACAATCTCAAGGGGATTGATATATCGATTCCTCGGGGCAAACTCACTGTTGTATCGGGGGTGAGCGGCTCGGGAAAGAGCTCTCTCGCTTTTGATACACTCTATGCTGAGGGGCAACGTCGATACGTGGAGAGTTTATCCAGTTATGCTCGCCAGTTCCTTGACCGTATGCCCAAGCCCGATTGCGATTTTATTCGCTATATCCCTCCTGCGGTAGCGATTCAGCAACGGGTGGTCAGTCGCAACCCACGTAGTACGGTGGGTACAAGTACCGAGATATACGATTATCTCAAAATGCTCTTTGCCCGTTTTGGCAAAACGATCTCACCTATTTCGGGACGAGAAGTCAAGAAGCATACTGTACACGATGTGGTACAGCAGGTCCTTGCTTTGCCCGAGGGAGCTCGGATTTACCTCCTTGCCCCGATTGTGGAGCGAGGAGAGGCCCTTTCCAGCCGCTTACAGACCTATCAGAGTTCGGGCTTTAGTCGTATTTGGTCACGAGAGCAGGGGACACAACGCCTCGGTGAGTATGTCGTCTCCTCTGTGGAAGAGGAGCCTTTTCTCATGCTGGATCGGATGTCCGTGCGTCATGAAGAAGCCGCCTTTCAGACACGTCTTGCTGACGCTGCCGAGAGTGCCTTTTACGAAGGTCATGGCACCTGTCGGATTGTGGGAGAGGGTGAAAATACAGATATCGACCTCATCTTTTGCAATCGTCTGGAGGCGGATGGCCTTGTCTTTGCCGAACCAAGTCCCGAGCTATTCGACTTTAATAGTGCCACAGGAGCCTGTCCTGAGTGCGAAGGTTATGGTTTGATTTTGGGTATTGCTCCCGAGAAGGTAATCCCCAATCCGACTCTATCAGTCTATGAAGATGCCGTAGCCTGTTGGATTGGCCCACAATCTTCCCTTTGGAAGAAGGAGTTTATTCTCCTTGCCGGAGAGCACGACTTTCCCATTCACACCGCCTATCGGGATTTGACTGAGGAGCAAAAAAGGCAACTTTGGCAGGGCTTTTATCATCCATCTTACAAGGAAAATATAGGGATTGATACCTACTTCAAGATGCTCGAAAAGGAACTTTATAAGGTGCAAAATCGGGTACGACTTGCCCATTTTAGAGGGAAAACCACCTGTCCATCCTGCCACGGACGACGCCTTAAAAAGGAGGCACTTTGCATTCAGTTTGGCGGTCAAACAATCGACCAAATTACCCAACTTTCGATCCTTGAAGCAAGTCGATTTTTCGATGCTGTAACCCTCCCCGAGACACAAGCTAAGGCTGCCGAACGACTTTTGTATGAGATCAGGAGTCGCCTTCATGTCCTTTGTGATGTGGGGGTAGAGTACCTAACTCTTAATCGTTTGTCCAATACCTTATCTGGCGGAGAGAGCCAACGTATTACCCTCTCTACTCGATTGGGGAGCAATCTTTATGGGGCGATGTACGTACTCGATGAGCCAAGTATAGGGTTGCATGAGCGTGATACCGAGCGACTTATCCGAGTAGTGCAACGCCTCCGAGACGCCGGCAATACGCTGGTCGTTGTGGAGCATGATGAGAAGATGTTGCGAGCTGCTGATATGTTGGTGGATATCGGACCCGATGCGGGTATCTACGGAGGTGAAATCGTCTTTCAGGGTTCACCTCAATCCATTACGTCTCAAACGGTAGGCTATACGGCAGGCTATCTTTCTGGTCGGCTCTCCATCCCCGTGCCCAAAGAGCGACGCTCCTATAAATACAGTCTTACTCTAAATGATGTGCACAAGAATAATCTGCAACACCTTACGCTCCAACTCCCTCTTGGGGTCTTTGTCGGGGTGACGGGTATCAGTGGCTCGGGCAAAAGCACATTGGTGCGAGATCTCCTTTACGAAGACCTCAAACGCTACTTTGATACGCATGAAGCGGGTTGCCTCTCGGGAGACCTCGATCGGTTAGAAGCCGTAGAATATGTTGATCAGAACATGGCAGGACGTAATGCACGAAGCAATCCTGCCACCTTTATAGGGGCCTTTGATACCATCCGTGAGCTATATAGCCGTCTCCCCCTGTCCCGACAAATGGGTTATAAACCCGCTTTTTTCAGTTTTAATTATAGTGGAGGAGGGCGATGTGAAGAGTGTAAAGGAGAGGGGACGATTTCCGTGGAGATGCAGTTTATGGCAGATCTTGTGCTTACCTGCGAGGCGTGTGGTGGTAAGCGGTATAAGCGAGAAGTGCTTGATGTGGAGTACCACGGCGTCCATATCAGCGACCTTCTCAAGATGAGTATTTCGGAGGCGATTGCCTTTTTCCGTCAGTATGAATCAGAGGAGTATATCCCTGCGATCATTTCGCGCTTGCAGATTTTAGAGGAGGTTGGCCTTGGCTATGTGCAGATGGGGCAGAGTTGTTCGACTCTTTCGGGTGGGGAAAATCAACGTCTCAAACTTGCCTATTATTTGGTGCAGCGTACGCAAAAACCAACCCTATTTATCTTTGACGAACCAACGACGGGACTACACTTCCACGATATATCTCGCCTTTTACAATCTTTTTATAAGTTGCTGGATAAAGGGCATTCGGTCGTTGTGATCGAACACAATCTGGATGTAATCAAATGTGCGGACTACCTAATTGATCTTGGTCCTGAGGGTGGATCTAAAGGCGGACTGCTGATGGCATGTGGTACCCCCGAGGAGGTGGTCGCCATCCCGAAGTCCATAACGGGTCATTACTTACGTGAAAAATTAACTGCTGTATGCCTTTAAGAAAGAAACCGATCGAGAAAATGTATTTCTCTCCCAAAGAAGTGGCAGAAGCCGTTGGCGAAGATTTGCACACCCTCTACTATTGGGAAGAGACGTTTGACCTTCAGATCGCTAGAGGAAGAGGTGGTCATCGACGCTATACTAAGCGTGATTTGGAGCTTTTAAATCTCATTCATTCACTGATTCGCGAGCGCAAATACACAACGGAGGGAGTCAAACAATATCTACAATACCCTGACAAGGAGCGAAATCGGCAGAAGGTGCTGATAAATCTACGGACCTCCCTCCATGAGGTTGAGGAGATGCTCAAAGCGATGAATGCCTATAAGTTGGCACACGGCAAAGTCACGACAGAAGATCGCGAAGATCTGTTTGAATAAATTCTTACCTCCCTTTTCTCCGAGTTGTTGTGGAGGTCATATAAAAAGGCTGATCCGAAACCGAAGTTTCGAAACAGCCTTTTTTACTTTGCTTAAAGCGTATTTTTATTTTGAGATATAGAGCTTCGTGAGTACCTTTTCTCCCGAGCGTTGATCGGTGTAAACAGCAAGGTAAGAGCCCTTCGTGGGCATTACGAGTTGAGGGTTATTACCTTTTACTTGTGCAGAGTAAATCAGTGAGCCGTCAAGTGCAAAGTATTGTACCAAGCCGTTAAGCTCCATTCCACAGAGAGTGATTGCATCGGGTGTTATGGCAAAGTAGCAGGCACTACGCTCAATACCGTCGATCGCATCGATATCCTTCCCGGATGCATCGCCTTTGATTTGAGGATTCCAATTGCGTCCCTCGGCTAGGTCTGTATTGCTACATTGAGCAGCAAAATCATTTTTCGCTCCATTATACAGATTAACGGTACCCGGCTTTTTTGCAAGTTGAGGTAACTCTTCATAGACTGCATTAAGTTCTTGGCTGGTCATCTTGTTGCCTACAATTCCAAGCTTGTTCAACTTTTTATTGAACGTCAGGCTCAAGGAATGGATATCATTTGTGTTGAGATTGAGTTGCTCCAAGCTGACACAATCGGTCGTTTTGAGTGCTTTTAGTTGATTGGAACCGAGGTCCAATACCTTGAGAGCACTGAGACCTGTCAGGTCAATTTGTGCCAATAGGTTGTTCGCAAGATGGAGCGACTCCAATTTATTCTCTCCACGAGGCAGTTTGATGGAGGTTAGAGCCCCTTTCTTTGCAGCGAGACTTTTTAGTGACGGACAACCACTGACATCAAGACTTACGAGGTTCGGATTTTCGTTGCACCAAAGCTGTTCAAGTTTACTCATCATCGAAAGATCCAATTGTGAGAAGTTGCATTTGCTTAGCCCAAGGTCTTTGATATTCGGATTAGAGGGGTAGGTGACCCTTTGCAATTGGTTGGATCCCGTTAGCATGAGATACTCTAGGAGCGGACTATTCGCGAGATTGATGTCCGTGACCTTTGTCTCCATAACGAGTAATTGAGTCAGTTCGGGTGCATTGAGGGTCAATGTCTCGAGCTGGCTGTTCTTAGAACAATCCAAATTGGAGAGTTTATTGAATGCACTCAGATCGAGTTTTGTGAGTTTATTGCCTGCAAGAAGCATTTCCGTCAGCGGTGCCGAAGCGGGAAGTTTGAGATCCGAGATGGCGCAATCTGTTATCGTAAGGCTCTTGAGTTTGCTGTTTTTGCTGAGATCCAAACGCGTGATTTTGCTCATGCGAGCACAGTCCAAATAGTCCAAGTCAGGGCATTGTGTTACTTCAACTTCGCTTAAGAAGTTCGCCGAAATAACCAAACGCTGCAACTTGGTACAGTTGCTGATATCAATTCCTTTGAGGTTGTTTTGGAAGAGCTCAAGGTTGAGTAGCTCGGTATTTTTGGCGAAGGATATTTGCTCTGTGAGGTAGTTGAATCCGGCCATGAGTACCTCCAGCTTGGGGCATTCCGAAACATCAAGACTTTTCAGTTTGGAGGCGGTACAGTTAAAGCGGCGCACATCGCCTTTGATCACGATGTTCTCACCCTTAATTTCTCCACGGGGCTCGGTAAATGCTTGTCCGATCGTATATTCTTGAAAGTTGCCATCGCCCCAGTCGATGCTCGCCTTGGTATTGTCTTCAGCCGCTGCGAGATTGAAGCTCATAGAACTTCCGACTTGAGCAATGGTGGTCATGCGAATGATTTGTGCTTCCCCCATGAGGTGGGTAGCCAAAAGCGTCACTCCGAAAAGGAGGACTTTGTAAATCTTGTTCATGAGATCTGTTTTGGATTTAGAGAATGTATTTGAGTGTTTGAGTTGCGCCCGAGCTGTGCAGGAGTTGTACGATGTAGCAACCCAAAGTAAGGGTTCCGTTATCTATCTGTTCTCCTCGTAGCGTGTAAATACGGTGGATTGTCCATTCCATAGAATCGGTATAGAGTGTGCCTGCCACATGGGAAAGAGATGGCTCTTCCATCGGTTGTACTTTGCTATTGTGGGTCAAAAGGGCTTCGTCAATAGCGGTCGTAGCCGATTGGAGGATCGAAGTTTGATAGGGTTTCTCTGCCGTTCCTTGGCGGAATATGGAGGCGGTGATGCGGTATTTATTATCGGCAAAATCTTTCAGCTCAAAGGCCGGGAGATCCAATGTAAACGAACCGTCTTGCTGTATGCTGATAGGGGTGCCTTGGATTGGCGTTAGGCTTTTAATTACCTTATTATAGATTGCATTTCCCTTAAACTCAACCGTTTCGTTTTCTCGATCGAAGGTGGGTAATTCGCTGTTTTCTACGAGATAGACCTGAGCTCTTAGGTCATTTTTGCGGTTTTCGTCTACGCTCAAAGTACCCGTTAGACGGAGGGCGAATTGTTGCTCTGGTGTGCGTTCCATCCCAATATTAAGCGTCGTAAATGCACGGGTATGAAATCCGTTAGAGAAAAGATAACTGTGAATATCTTCCAATTTGGTGCTGACGCGTAGAGCCGGGGTGTATATGGATCGATCGGCAAGTTCCTTATCGTTGTTTAGCGTTCCGTAGGGATTCATGAGATTCCTGTTGTACATAAGGAGCGGTGTGCTGGTAATCCTATATTGTTGAGCTAGTGCTTCCAATTCGGGCACTTCGGGGATGAACTTTTCAGATCGAACCTGACCGGGGATCGTTACAAAGGTGATTTTATCGGGTTTTTGTGTCTTGCCCAAGAGGGTGATCATACTCGTTAAAATGCGTTTGTATCCCTCCATGCTGGTGTTGTCGTTGGGGTCCAGGAAAAACTCCATTTGGTGCTGACGGATAGGACCATGGGCAACATGATAGCGACGATAGGGGCGTACCCGCTCGCCAAGATCCACCGTTTCTCCGTTGAGTTTGGTTGGTTTGACATGGATGAGATGTAGCTCTGTATCATCAGGTACGGAAAAGATACATGCTTGTTGCATATCATTCATATTGCTACCGGGCAAGAGTTGTACCTCTTTGATCTCTAAGGTCTTCTTCGTACTCTCGTCGAAGTCGAACCAATAGGTAAATTCGATACGATCGATCTGCTGCTTTGAGCCATTGTTGAAGAAGAAAGCATAGAATACCCTCGAAGGCTCTCCCTCGGTAATGGGGAAGTAATTTGGTCCATAGATATTCTCAAACTCAACACCTGCAAAGGGATCGGTCGGCTCCTGTTTTATGGGGAGGATCTCTGAAAAGCCCCAAACTGTTTTGCTCTGTTTCTTGTACTCTTCCACCAAGGCCTCAGGTACATAGAGTTTGATCTTGGCGAGGCTCTTTTTATCCACAAAGAGGCTCTTAGCCGTTACGACTTTCTCTCCCGGTAAGGTGATGGACTCTAGTTTGGGACATTTCTGCAGTGCTTTTGCTAGAATGGAGTTTAGTGTTTTGGGGAGGATTAAGTCTACGAGTTCGGGGCTGTTAGAGAGAGCTGTGGAGAGTTCGTTGGCATTGTAGTCTATATAAGACTCCTCGTCAGAGTAGGCTTCTATCTCCGCATTACTGAGATTGAGACGTTGCAGTTTGCGACAATTAGCGTGTAGCTCCAAAAGATCTATTTGGTTAATCTTTCCTTTGATAGTGAGATCTGTTGCCGTACTGTGGGCTGCAAATTGACTTGCACCCGTACCGGCCTCTGTGATGGTGATCTCTATCGGATCTGCTTTGAGGGTAAGTGGGAAAATACCCACCGTCAAAAGGAGAAAAGAGTGCACTAAGGCATTCAAGAGGTAAGTTCTTTTCATATCATTTTTTATTACTAGGTTTTTTCTGCGGTATAGCAGGATGGACCTCCTCGAAAGGCTTCTGTTAAAACGCCCTGCAAATATATGGATAAAAGTAGATTCCGATTCCATTTCTGCTAAATAGTGGTATGTTTTTTTTATTTAGTGATTAGATTTTTCGGTGATTGAAGCCAAGCGGAACCGTGTAGGGCAGAACTATTCTTGCTCCTGCCCGATTTTTTTTGCTTTCGGATGCGTTGTCTATTCCGCACAAATACTACAAAAGCACCGGAAAAAGGAAGAACAGAATCGGTGGCTTTGGAGGGGCTGAAAAAACAGTCGACAGTTTCCCGGAATTAGTCGACTGTTTTTCAAAATCAGTCGACTGTTTTTTCGGCTCGTTGCAACTAACGGATTTGCCCTTTACGAGGGAAATAAAAAAGCCGCACAAGTGCAGTACCACTCGGTAACGTGCTTGTACGACCTTTTGGAGAAATAAAATTCAGCGTGTTCGCTACAAACGAATCACCCCGAGGGCTGTTTCAGGCAGGGAGAATGCCATTTTTTATAAAAACCTTATGTAGTTTGTCGATGGCAAAGTCCAATTGCTCCTTGGTGTGTGTTGCCATAAGACTAAAGCGGATAAGTGTATCTTCGGGTGCCACTGCCGGCGATACTACGGGATTTACGAATACTCCCTCTTCAAATACATCCCTTGTGATGCAGAATGTAGCTTCGTTATTTCGAATAAAGAGCGGTATGATGGGCGTAGAAGTATTCCCAATCTCAAACCCAAGGGTACGGAAGCGATCAAGGGCATAGTGGGTGAGTTCCCAAAGTTTATTCAAGCGTTCGGGTTCTTCAAGCATGATATCAAGCGCAGCTTCTGCAGCAGCTGTGGAAGCCGGTGTACAACTGGCACTGAATATATAACTGCGTGCATGGTGACGGAGGTAGTTGATCAGTGTCTTATCCCCTGCAATAAATCCACCGAGAGAGGCGAATGATTTGCTGAATGTACCCATGATGAGATCTACCTTATCGGTGAGCCCGAAGTGATTGCATACCCCACGACCATGATCGCCCATAACGCCCAAGCCATGCGCCTCGTCCACCATGAGAGTGGCATTGTACCGTTCTGCTAGTTTGACAATTTCAGGCAAGTTACAAATATCTCCCTCCATCGAAAAGACACCATCCACAACAATCAACTTGACTTTATCGGGAGCACATTGAGCCAGACGGCGTTCAAGTGAAGCCATATCGTTGTGTCTGAACTTTAGCGTTTTGGCAAAGGAAAGACGAATCCCCTCGATGATGGAGGCATGATCCAGCTCATCCCAAATGATGTAATCCTCTCTCCCTAAAAGGCAAGAGACAACGCCCAAATTGACTTGGAACCCCGTAGAAAAAATGATTGCATCTTCTTTGCCTACGAATTGAGCCAGTCGTTGCTCTAATGCAAGGTGAGAATCCAACGTCCCATTGAGGAATCTGCTACCGGCACAGCCTGTTCCATATTTTTCTGTTGCCTTGATAGCAGCCTCTTTGAGTCGTGGATGATTGGTTAGACCAAGGTAGGCATTCGAGCCAAACATCAAAACGCGCCGTCCGTCTATGACCACTTCTGTGTCTTGCTCCGATTCAATCTTCCGAAAATAGGGGTAAATCCCTTTGGCTTGTGCTTCTTGTGGTGCAGTGTAGTTCGCTAATTTCTCTTGGAGTAAGTGCATATGGGTTTGTCTTGCTAAAGGGGCTGGATTCGTTATTTGATGGGCATTTATTGCCTTGTTAAAGTATTCTTGTATTTGCGATCTCAGTATTGATTTTTCTCAGAGGCAGAGGCTACGTTAAAGGGATCTCGTTCGTTTTTGATGGTGTCGAGGGTTGCTTTGGAGGCATTCTGCTCCGAACCCTTTTTAGTGGCATGCTTGCCTCGCCCCATCGCTATGTTATCGATAAATACTTGCGAGACGAAAAAACCGTGAGGTCCCGGTTCATGTGCCAAGAGTCGGAACTCCACATTGCGTTTGTTTTTGATCCCCCACTCAATGAGCTTGTTCTTAAAATTAGTTCCGAGATCGGGGTGCGATTGACGGATTTCGCGGTACAAGCCGAGCATTCTAATGTTTACGAATTGATGGGCGAAATCAAATCCTCGATCTAGGTATATGGCACCTACGATAGCTTCCAGGGCATTCCCCGGAGCATCTTTAGCCAAGAAGTTTTCGCTAGGGTGCAGGATCAATTTGTCGATCCCCATACGCTTAGCAATAGTGTCGCCAATCTCGCGGGATACGATCTTCGCTTTTTGTTCCGAGAGTGAGCCTACGGGACTATCGGGGTAGGTTCGGTAGAGTGCTTCGGACACCACAGCTCCAATGATACTGTCTCCCAAAAACTCTAGACGATCGTTGTTGCTCTCGTGTGCATTCTTTCCCTTTAGTTCCATCCGTTTGTTGCTTCCTCCCGACGTTGTGGAGGAGGGGTCTATTAGAGCCAGACGGTAGTACTCTTTGTTGTGAATTGCAAAGCCAAGCACCTGTTCGAGCCTCTTCCAGTCAGGCTCAAAGGCCTTCTTTTTCTTTTTGAAGTGGGGAATGAATCGAGAGAGCAGGGTCGATAGTAGCATGTGTGTACGGATGTTCTTTTTGGGGCTGTGACGTCTCTTGTTTTATGTTTGTGGTAGAGGGGTGTAAAGTTGGTTTTGAAAGAGTAAAAAGAGGCTCTCTCTATATTCTCTGCATTTTGCCCAAGCCTCGCAAAGCCGGAGCAAGAATGAGAGATGGTATAGAGAGGACCTCGTTATTGACGTTGTTTGGACATTTGAGTTACCTTCGCTGTGATATGTGTAGATTATTATCCCACATATTTTTTGAAGAGAACGCAAGCATTGTGACCACCAAAACCAAACGTGTTGGATATAGCCGCACGAACAGGGCGGTGACAAGCCTTGCCAAACGTGTAGTTATAGGCAGGGAACTCGGGATCATCATCATCCGGTTGATGGTTGATCGTTGGGGGGATTACATCCTCACAAACCGACTTAACCGCTACAAGAGCCTCAAGAGCACCCGTAGCACCTAGGAGATGACCGGTCATAGACTTCGTAGAGCTGATATTGAGTTTTTTAGCCTCTTCTCCAAATACGGCAGAAATGGCTTTGATCTCACTGATATCACCAACGGGAGTACTTGTCCCGTGCACGTTGATATAGTCTATGTCACTAGGTTGGAGGTTTGCATCCTCAAGGGTTCGCTGCATCACCAATTTCGCTCCAAGGCCCTCGGGGTGGCTTGCTGTCAAGTGGTGGGCATCGGCAGAAAGTCCGAACCCTCCAAATTCAGCGTAGATCTTAGCTCCACGGGCTAAGGCATGTTCCAGCTCCTCAAGGATCAGGATACTACTACCCTCTCCGAGTACAAAACCATCCCGACTCTTGCTGAACGGACGGCTTGCGGTCTCGGGGCTATCATTGCGTGTAGAGAGGGCATTCATGGCATTGAAGCCACCAATCCCCGCAATGGTTACAGCTGCTTCACTTCCGCCCGCGACCATTACATCGGCCTTACCGAGGCGAATCATGATTGCTGCATCGATGATCGCATTCGTTGAAGAAGCACATGCCGAGGCTACGGAGTAGTTCGGTCCGTTAAACCCATACTGGATCGAAACGAGCCCTGCTGCAATATCCGAGATCATCTTGGGAATGAAAAACGGATTAAAGCGAGGCCCTTTTTCGGGGGAGTACTCCATGACTTCTTGTTCAAAAGTCTGCAATCCTCCGATCCCTGCAGAGATAATAACGCCCACACGCTCACGGTCTACCTTTTCAATATCCAAGGCGGCATCTTCGAGTGCCTCTTTGGCGGTTACGAGAGCAAACTGCGTGTAGCGGTCGTAGCGACGCGCCTCTTTCCTGTCGAAGTGATTGTTGGGATCAAATCCCTTCACCTCGCAGGCGAATTGCGTTTTGAACTGAGATGCATCAAAGAGCGTGATAGGAGCTGCACCACTCTTGCCTTCCAGGAGGCTCTCCCATGTCTCGGCTACATTGTTCCCCACAGGGGTCAGTGCACCGAGACCGGTGACAACAACTCTCTTAAACTCCATGTCGCTATTAAGCCTTGTGAGATTCGATATATTGGATAGCGTCGCCTACCGTTTTGATCGTTTGGGCTTCTTCGTCGGGGATTTGCATGTCAAATTCCTTTTCGAAAGCCATCATGAGTTCTACGGTGTCGAGAGAATCTGCTCCAAGATCGCTTGCAAAGTTTGCACTGGGAGTTACTTCACTTGCATCTACGCCGAGTTTGTCTACGATAAGTTCGATAACTTTTGCTTCAATTTCGTTCATTGTTTTACTCTATTAGAGGGTTTATACTATTTGTTTTTAGGCAAGATATTGTGCATTTCACACTATCTTTGCTACAAAGTCAGACCTCCTGGTCTCTCATTTCAGTCCTCTTTGCGAGGGCAAATATACAATGTTTCTGCACAACGCAATACAGTTTGTGCGAATTTGATTGAAGAAAATGTATGATACGCGTAGCAATCCTAGCTAGTGGCAACGGCTCTAATGCTGAAAATCTTATCCAAAATTGCCCCTCTTCGCTTGTGGAATTCCCTGTGATTATTACCGATAATGCCAAAGCCGGAGTCCTGGAGAGGGCACAACGTTTGGAGGTGGCGACTCAAGTTTTTTCTCGTCAAGACTTTCAGGAGGGGGGCGTCGTGCTGGACTTTCTGCACCGAGAACGAATTGATGGGATCTTATTAGCAGGTTTCTTGTCCCGCATTCCACAATGCCTTGTAGCCGAGTATCCTCAGAAGATTCTCAATATCCATCCTGCGCTTTTGCCCCGATTTGGAGGTAGGGGGATGTATGGGCGTTTTGTGCACGAAGCGGTGTTGGCTTCGGGAGAGGCGGTATCGGGTATCACAATTCACTATGTGGATGCGCAATACGATCACGGGGCCCCATTGTGTCAAGCGACTTGTCCTGTCTACCCTGATCGGGATACACACGACGACCTTGCCGAGCGCATCCATCATCTAGAGTATCTTTATTATCCTATTGCCGTGCAGCAATGGCTACGACAGATCTTCGGACTATGACCTCAAAAGAGCGTTACAAAGGAGTTTTAGAGTGGTTTGAGGTACATATGCCCGTGGCTGATACGGAGTTGCACTATCGCACTCCATATGAATTGTTGGTGGCAGTGATGCTTTCTGCTCAATGTACCGATAAGCGAGTTAATATGGTCACACCGGCGCTTTTTGAAGCTCTACCCACGGTGGCTGATATGGCTCAGGCTAGTCAAGAGGAGGTCTTGGCACTTGTAAAAAGTATCAGTTATCCCAATAGCAAAGCCACGCACTTACGGGAGATGGCTCAGCGTGTTATTTCCGATTTTGATGGAGAGATTCCCAAGACCAGAGAGGACTTGATGACGCTTCCTGGTGTTGGACGCAAGACGGCCAACGTGATCTTGGCAGTACTTTATGACCAGCCGACGATGGCGGTAGATACGCACGTCTTTCGTGTATCGGAGCGCATCGGACTGACCACCCGAGCCAAAACACCTCTTGACACGGAACTTACTCTTACACGTCACATCCCTCCGGCTCTGATCCCTAAGGCACACCACTGGTTGATTTTGCATGGGCGCTATGTTTGCCTCGCCCGCTCGCCCAAATGTTCTTCTTGTGGACTTGCTCCGTGGTGCCGCTATGCACAAAAAAATAAACTTGTATCCCTATAATATTATTATGTCACAAATGAAAACAAATTCGCTCTCTACCCGTTTAATCGGGGTTGCCCTCTTTTTTTCCACTCTGTTGGCAGGTTGTGGAAACAATTCCTCAAAAAAAAATACGGACTCTGCCCATTTGCAATTTACGCTCGGGGTGATGGCTTCGGTTGATTACCTCCCCTTTGCAGTGGCCCTCGATAAGGGGATCTATGACTCGCTTGGTTTGGATCTGCGCATTGAACCCTTTTTCTCGCCTGTGGAGCGCGATGCGGCTTTACAGGGAGGTACTTTGGATGGTACAGTCACGGACTATACCTCTGCTGCTCTCCTCAGTGCTTCGGGTTTCCCTTTGCTGGTGGATATGAAGTGCGATGGCGCATTTCGGTTGATTGTTGGTCGTGATAAGCCGATCACTTCGATCCAAGATCTCAAAGGCAAGAAGCTCGCTCTCAGCAGCAATACTGTAATTGAATACACAACGGATAAGCTCCTTGAGCAAGCAGGGATAGATCCTGCTGAAGTGGAAAAGGTGGAGATTGCCAAAATCCCTCTACGCATGGAGATGCTCCAAAGTGGAGAGGTTGATGCTGCAGTATTGCCCGAGCCATTTGCCTCCATGGCAATAGAGAAGGGCTTAGTTGCACTCATCTCGACGAAAGATTTGGATATAGAGCTTACGGGTATTGCCGTGACGAGAGAGGTAGCACAGAAGTCTGCTGTAATGGACCTCTTGCACCAAGGCTATAATTTAGGAGTCGAATACATGAAGCAACATCCTCGCACGGAGTGGGTCAAGGTGCTGGTTGAGACGCTGGGTGTGTCGGAGGAGGTCGCGCTTTCGATGGTTATCCCCGATTTTACACAAGTAGCTTCTCCTCGTAGCCAAGACCTTGCTGATATGAATGCATGGCTTAAGGCTAAGAAACTCGTCGAAGAAAGTTATTCCGAATCACAACTTCTTCGCTAACAGCCGTTCTCCCGATAGATTGTGGAATCCCTTGTCGTCACCGATCTCTCGCTCGCCTATGGTGTGGATCCCATTGTGCAGGAGATTTCCTTTGAGGTACCTTGGGGGGAGGTGTGTGCACTGGCCGGCTCTTCAGGTAGTGGCAAGTCCACCCTCCTCAAGGCAGTGGCAGGATTGTTGCCGCCTCGGTCTGGTTCTATTCGCCTTTTCGGATCGAATCCTGATCCAAAGCGGTTGCGTCTGGCCTTTGTTCCCCAGAACTTTGGTCTTTTAGCATGGAAACGTGTGGGAGAGAATATCTTGCTCCCTGCTCGCTTGGGGCATCATATGGTCGATGCCGTTCGTTACGAAGAGATTGTTTCTGTCCTTGGATTGAAACCCTTTCTACACAGTTATCCTCATCTTCTAAGTGGAGGGGAGCGGCAGCGAGTTGCTTTAGCTCGGGCCTTTGTGATGAAGCCCGACCTCCTTTTGCTTGACGAACCCTTCTCGGCTTTGGATATGGCTACGGCAGAGCGAAGCTATGCCCTCCTGCAACGGTTGCTGGAGGATTTCCCGACGACGACGCTTCTCGTCACGCACAACCCCAGAGAGGCCGTACTTCTAGCACATCACGTACTGCTTTTGGGCGGTAAGCCCGGGCATTTGGTTGCTAATCTAACTAATCCGACAGAGGAGGATGTGCGTCGTCTGTTGGTGCAATTATCCTAAATCATACCTTATGAAACCGCAGAAATCACCTCCTTCTTGGGTTCGTTTGGGACATATCCTCCTCGGAGCCTTCCTTTTGCATCTCATTTGGGCGTTGCTTGCGGTTGTGTTGCATCAACCGCTCTTGCCTGCTCCGTGGGCAGTTTATGCGCATACGACAGAGGCGTGGACCGGTGGTATGGCACAGCACCTCGTGGCGAGCCTTTTGCGTATCGTTGTAGGGTTGTCATTGGCTCTGTTTGTGGCATTGCTTGTAGCTCTCCTCATGCACCGCTATCGCTTTGTGGGGAGTATTGTAGGAGCCTTTATTTACTTTTCTTATCCTATACCGAAGTTGGCTCTTCTACCTGTGGTAATGCTCCTTGCCGGGCTGGGTGAGGTGACAAAGATCGTGATGATCCTGCTGATCATTCTCTTTCAGCTCGTTGTTTCCCTTCGAGATGCACTCGGAGCGATCCCTAAAGACAATTATGTGGTGATGCATACGCTTGGAGCGGGTCCGCTCTCTATCCTGCGTCATGTGCTCTTACCGGCACTCCTTCCGGATCTCTTATCGGCTCTGCGTGTGGCTATCGGTACTGCTGTTTCTGTGTTATTTGTTACGGAGACCTACGGTACTTCGCAAGGCATGGGATACTATATTGTCCATGCATGGATGCGGTTCAACTATCTCGATATGTATGCAGGGATCGTGTTCTTAGGTGTGATGGGATTCCTCCTTTTTGTCTTAACGGATGTTTTGGAATACCTCTTGGTACCTTGGAAGCGTCCAATATAAGAGGAGGTAGCAGAGGCTATAGTAAGGAAGTGGGTGTGAAGTGTTTCCCGAATAGGAATGCTTCATACCCACTTTTTTATTCGGATTATTTTTTAGTTTTCTTCTTGGTAGGCTTTTTCGTTGTGTTCTTGTTTGAACTACTCTTGGTGGGAGTTTTTGTTTCCTTATTGGCTTCGCTTGCTGCAGCTTGGGCTGCCTTTTGTTGAGCTGCATAGGCTTGGTAATAGGGGATCGCCTTGGGGAGATACTCTCCGATGGCCTTGATACGATTAGCATCACTGGGGTGTGTGCTGAGGAGTTCTGATTGGGACGATCCCCCTTGTTGAGACATCTTCTGCCAAAAGCTGATTGCTTGTTCGGGGTTGTATCCGGCCATTGCCATGAAAACCAACCCGATCTGATCAGCCTCATGCTCCTGCTTACGGCTATATGGGAGTGATACGAGCACTTGAGAGCCGAGGCCGTAGGCTTGCTGGATAACGGTGTTGGTAATGGCAGATGTAGAGCCAACGGCGGAGACAAGGATGCGTCCTCCCATCTGACGAAGGATTTCGGTACTCAGTCGTTCGTTGCTGTGTCGTGCGATGGCATGGCTCACTTCGTGTGATACGACCGTGGCAAGTTCATCATCGGTGGCACATAAGGGCAAGATGCCGGTGTAAATAACGATTTTCCCTCCGGGCATACAGAAAGCATTTACCCTGCGATCTGCAATCAAAGTGAACTCCCACTTCATCTGATTGGCAAGGTCACTCAGGTTGTTTTGCTGGAGATAAACGGTTGCAGCCTTGGCGATTCGTTTGCAGACTGTTTCTACGCGCTCAATCTTTTTTGGATCGTCGCTGTGGGGCATTTGGCGTACATATTCGGTGTACTGGAGGGCACTCTGTTGGATGATCTGCGACTCCGGAACAAGGTTCAGTGACTTACGCCCCGAGATGGGTACGGTACCGCAAGCCACGAGTAGGAGGGGGAGTGCTGTGGCTACAAGGAGTCCTTTAAGGGACTGATGGAGTTGTTTGGGATTCATTGTTGTCTTCTTTTCTCTTATTGTTTTGGATTATTCTCTTCGGGTAGGCTCTTCCTCGTGGATGAAGCGCAAGTAGTCTGCAAGATGGCGTTCTGCCGCTCCCGTTACTTGAGGTGTGTAAAAATGCGCCTCTCGAACTTCATGGGGAAGGTACTCTTGGGCTACATAGTGTTTGTCGTAGTCATGAGGGTATTTGTAGTTCGTGCCGTACCCGAGCTCTTTCATCAGCCCTGTGGGGGCATTGCGTAAGTGCATCGGTATGGGGAGGTTGCCCGTTGAGCGCACGAAGTCAAGTGCGGCATCGATGGCGAGGTAGGCGGAGTTGCTCTTTGGGGAGGTTGCTAAATAGACTGCCGCCTCGGCGAGGGGTATTCTGCCTTCAGGCCATCCGATGAAGTCAATCGCCTGGGCAGCTGCCTGAGCGACCACGAGAGCATTGGGGTTGGCAAGTCCAATATCTTCGGCTGCGGATATGATAAGACGTCGAGCAATGAAGCGGGGATTTTCTCCTCCTTCGATGAGTCTGGCCATCCAGTAGAGTGCGGCATCGGGATCACTTCCTCGGATACTTTTTATAAAGGCAGAGGCGATGTCGTAGTGCATCTCCCCGCCCTTGTCAAAGGCGGCAGGCTGTCGAGATATACTCTCTTTTACGAGATCGTCCGTGAGGATGAGGGGCGTTTGAGGAGAGGCACTGAGAAGCATTTCCAGGAGATTGAGCAGTTTGCGCGCATCGCCTCCGGCATAGGAAAGTAGGAGTTCGTCACTTTCGATCTGAATCTTGCGAGGGATGAGGAGCGGATCGGTCGAGATGGCACGTTGGAGTAGAGCTCGGAGGTCCTCTTTTTCAAGGCTTTTGAGTACAAATACTTGACATCGAGAGAGGAGCGGACGGATCACCTCAAAGGAGGGATTTTCCGTAGTGGCTCCGATAAGAGTGACTATGCCCTGTTCCACAGCTGCAAGAAGAGAATCCTGTTGACTTTTGGAAAAGCGGTGAATCTCGTCAATAAAGAGTAGGGGACGCCCCTTGCTGGCAAAAAGTCCTTTGGCGCGTTGTGTGGCCTCGTCAAGTACCCGACGTACTTCATTGACTCCTGAGCCAACGGCACTGAGTTTGAAGAATGGAGCTTCGGTACGCTGCGCAAGCAGTTCGGCAAGGGTCGTTTTACCCACTCCCGGAGGTCCCCAAAAGATGAGGGAAGGGAGATGTCCTGAACGGATCATACGCCCGAGGGGAGCCTCTGCCCCTACGAGATGCTGTTGCCCGACGTACTCTTCGAGAGTGCGAGGGCGCATCCGTTCGGCAAGGGGCTGGTGTAGGTTGTGGATCTGTTCCATAGAGGCTTATATGAGCGGTCTATTTTTGCGGGGCAAAGATACATATTCTTTTGCCTTTGGGCATGCCCTTTTGGGGGCGGTGTGGTAGTGGAAAAAATAACCGTTGGGCAGAAGCGTTGAACCCGTTGCCCAAGAGATAAAAAAGTATAGCCCTCAAGCAGAAAAAGTTTAGGGCAGGATTTTTTTTGACTTGATCTACAGTAGGGAGGGATGCTGCCGAGAGACAAAAAAACCGTTACCTCCGGAAGAAGTAACGGACCCTCAGGGGAAATAAGCTACCCCATATCTGGAGCGGAAAACGAGACTCGAACTCGCGACCCTAACCTTGGCAAGGTTATGCTCTACCAACTGAGCTATTTCCGCATTTGACCTTTGAAAGGATCATCTCACACCCTCCGGCAAGAGAATAGCCCTCTCAACAGCAACGCAAAGGTAGTGGAAAATTTTTTTATTGACAAGGTTTCAGGGCAAAAATGTTTTTTGCGCCGCCTGTTTCTTTAGCCGGATAGGGGGATCAATTGTGCAACGACCCCAATTTGTTACCTTTGCATCAAATTGGAATAATACTAGTGATAAGATCAGTAAGATGGAACGAGTAGTAAGTGGTATCAGACCCACGGGGAATCTGCATTTGGGGAACTACTTTGGGGCTGTACGAGGCTTCTTAGAGATGCAACAGGCGTATGATTGTTTTTTCTTCATCGCCGATTGGCACTCCCTTACCACCCATCCTCACCCCGAAGATATCGTGCGTGGTGCCAATACCATTCTCGCTGAGTATTTGGCTTGTGGGCTTGATCCCGAGAAGGTAACCATCTACCGCCAAAGTGATGTACCCGAGGTGTTGGAGCTTTATCTCTACCTCAATATGAATGCCTATTTGGGCGAGTTGGAGCGAACGACCTCCTTTAAGGATAAGGCACGCCAGCAACCCGATAACGTGAATGCGGGTCTACTCACCTACCCTGCACTGATGGCTGCCGATATTTTGATTCATCAGGCTGTCAAGGTGCCTGTTGGAAAGGATCAGGAGCAAAATATGGAAATGGCCCGTCGCTTTGCCCGTCGCTTTAATACAATCTACCAAACGGAGTTTTTTACGGAGCCTGCCTCTTGGCACTTTGGCGATAAGGCGATCAAGATCCCCGGGCTGGATGGTTCGGGCAAGATGGGTAAGAGCGAAGGCAATGCCATTTATCTGATCGATGACGAGAAGGTTCTGACCAAAAAGGTAAAACGTGCGGTAACCGATGGAGGCCCTGCCGAACCTAATAGTCCGATGGCAGAGCCTGTGGCGAACCTCTTTACACTCTTGCAGATTGCCTCCACGGAGGAGACTTACAACCACTTCCTTGCAGCTTACAACGACTGCTCCATCCGTTATGGAGATCTCAAAGGACAGCTTGCTGAAGACCTCGTTGCTCTGACAGCTCCCATCCGCGAGCGGATCCTGGAATTGCAAAATGATCAAGAGTATCTCAACAAAGTGGCTCGTGAAGGTGCGGAGCGTGCCCGGGAGAGTGCACGTCAAACGCTCGAAGAAGTGCGCCGAATCATTGGCTTTAGGCCCACTATTCGCTAAGTATTATCCCCCCCCAGCAGATATAACTAATCATCATAAATTAATTGTATGGATCTCAAAATTCAAGGTCGTATCATAGCCGTTCTCCCCGAAGTGGGAGGTGTAAGTAAAGCCGGTAATACCTGGAAAAAACAGGAATATGTACTCGAAACATTTGACCAGTATCCAAAAAAAATCTGCTTCAATGCCTTTGGTGCAAAAGTGGATGAGTTTGCCATTCAAGAGGGAGAGACCCTTACCGTGTCTGTTGACATCGAGAGCCGTGAATTCAATGGTCGTTGGTACACCGACATCCGTGCTTGGCGTGTAGAGCGCGGTGCCGATACCATGTCCGGCATGGGAGGATATGATGCATCACAACAGGGTATCGCCGGAGGTGTGCCTTCGTTTGCCCAAGCGCAACAAGTGCCCGCTCCCACGATGGCTCCCAGCCAATTCGATGCTCCTGTGGAGGGTGATGACCTTCCTTTCTGATTGAGTCGAAATAAACGGATAGACCTCATCTGGGGAGTGTGCTCTTCGTCCTATCTGAGTTGAGACGATACACCTCCTGATCTAGAGCCGAACCAAACGTATGCAGCTGCGTCTGTTGGTTGTAGGACCTACCGAAGATCGTCTCCTTTCCCCCCTTATCGAAGGGTATTGTGGGCGTATTGTGCATTATCTCCCATTTGAGATGGAGGTAATCCCCAATGTTACAGCTTCGCAAGCTCGCAAGGACATCGAACGGCTCAAACAGCTTGAGGGGGAGCAGATCTTGCGTCGGCTCAAACCGAGTGATGAGGTCATCCTCTTAGATGAAAAGGGCAAAGAGCCCACCAGCCGGGAACTCGCCACATTGCTTGAAAAAAAGATGCTCTCGGGTGCCAAGCGTTGGACCTGGATCGTTGGAGGACCCTATGGTTTTGCTCCCGAAGTATACGCGGCAGTGCCCCAACGTCTTTCCTTGAGTCGGTTGACCTTTACGCACAATATGATCCGCCTACTCGCCGTGGAGCAGATTTATCGAGCCCTTACCATCCTGCATAACGAACCCTATCACCACGATTAAGTAAACGATCTCCTAAATATAAAAACCAATGATAGACTTTTTACAAGAGGCTGATATTGCCATGACTGTGTGTGACAAGGAGGGGCATATCATCTATATGAATAAGCAAAGTAAGGAGGTGAATGAAAAGCCCGATCAGCCATTGATGGGAAAGAATATCCTAGATTGTCACCCCGAGCCTGCTCGATCCTTATTGGTACGGCTCATGACCCAAGAGGAGAAGCACGTCTACACGATCGAGAAGAAAGGAAAGAAAAAACTCATTTACCAGATCCCTTGGTATCAAGAGGGGGAGTATATGGGCTTTGTAGAGCTTTCTATGGTGATCCCTTTTGAAATGGATCATAAAGTGCGGGGCTGACGGCATTTGTTGTAATCACCTATGGCTCTCTCTTCGCATCGCCGCACGCTGTTTCTTGTTATTGCGCTGGAACTTTGGGTTCTAGGGATCGCGCTTTATGCTCTCTTTAAAGAAAAAGTGACTCCCTCGTTGGATTTTTTTCTTATCTTGGGAGTCTCGTTTGCTTTACCTATCCTGCTCTACTTTGTGGCGCGTCGGCGAGACCAAATGAGGGAGCGAAATAGATCCCGTGAATAGAGGTAGATCGGAGGAATGATGGAAGCCCATTCTTCAGGACGGAATGACGTTGATTTTGTCGCTCTTTCCTTGGGCTATCGCCAAAAAAAGAATCCCCTCTTTGAGAGAAGAACCGTTTGCACATATAATGATCCTGTCTAAAGAGGGATCGCTTGAGAGATCAATTATTTGAGTAGATAAGTTATGCTGTCGCTATATCCATTGCTCTTTGCTCCGATATTCCGCCCCGTGCTATGGGGAGGGTATCGCATTGCGCCTTACAAAGGGATACTAAGCGAGTCTCGGGCAATCGGTGAGAGTTGGGAACTTTCTCCTATGGAGGGGTATACCTCCATTGTGGCTGAGGGGGCACTCACGGGGCTCTCTTTGACCGATTTGATGCAAAAGTCCGGAAAAGCGATCTTGGGCAAACGGCATTATGCGCGCTATGGCACTGAGTTTCCCCTTCTTGTAAAGTTTATAGATGCTCGAGAAGACCTCTCTGTGCAGGTACACCCCACGGATGCCCTGGCCCCCTCTCTCGGTCTCCCTCATGGCAAGAGCGAGATGTGGTACATCGTGGAGGCTATGAATGGCACGCGTCTATCGGCCGGATTTGCGAGTCCCCTATCCCCTGAAGTTTATCGTTCTGCCGTGGCATCGGATCGGGTCACGGATCTCCTGAGATACGATACAATTACTCGAGGAGACCTCTTCTATATCCCGGCAGGGCGCATTCATACGATTGGTGCCGGCTCTTTTATCCTAGAGGTACAGCAGGCTTTGGATGTTACCTACCGCATTTTCGATTATAATCGTCGCGATCAAGCCGGGCAGAAGCGTCCTCTCCATCTCCAAGAGGCAGAGGCCTCTCTTGATTTTACCGCTAGCAATCCTTACCGCATAGACTACCACGAAGAGTACAACAGAGCCAACGTCCTCCTCGAAACCCCCTACTTTGTATTTTCATCCCTCCCACTCACTCAACCCCTCTCTTACATGCCCCCGTCGGGAGAAGAGGAGGTCGTTGTTTTTGTTGCTTTGGAGGGAAGTGTTTCCGTTACCGACCGCTTTGGTTATGAAGTAGAGTTGCCCTGTGGTCATACGCTCTTGTGCCCTGCAGTTTGTTTGCCGGCTCTCCTTACCCCTCATCAGCGAGCTCGACTTGCTGCGATAACTCTTAGTCCCTTAGCCTAATTTATATATGCCCGCTCTTCCCATTATAGATACAACGGCAGCCCCTCTGCCTCCTATCACAGAGACGCTCACGCCCGAGAAATTGGCCGCGATAGATTACGAAGCCCTTTTTTCCGGTTGGGTCGAAAAGTTTATCAACTTTGGGATTCGCGTCCTTATTGCCATTGTTATTTTTTACTTGGGGCGTCTTCTCATTAAGTGGGTGCTACACTTTATCGATAAGGCCATGGAGCGGCGCAAACTTGAGCTTGCCGTCCGCAGTTTTTTGCACTCCTTTCTCAAAGTAATCCTCCTCATTGTCGTGGTGGTTGCTGCTGTGAATGCGCTGGGCGTTGCACCCGTATCGTTTGCTGCACTGATGGCAGCGGCCGGTGTTACCATCGGAGCCTCGCTGAGTGGTCAGTTACAAAATCTCGCCAGTGGCATTGTCATCCTTTTGACTCATCCTTTCAAAGTTGGAGATTACATCACGACGGGTACGGTAGAGGGAGTGGTCAGTCGTGTTGCGATCTTCTTCACAACGCTTACCACTGTGGACAATAAGGTGATCTATGTACCCAATGCCAAGCTCACGGGGGATGCCTTGACTAATTATAGCGAAATGCATTTGAGACGTTGTGAATGGATGCTCAATGTGGAGTATGATACGGATTATGAGCAGGTGCGTCGCCTGTTGGAGCAGATTGTTGCCTCGGATACTCGGATCCTCTCTGAGCCCTCTCACCAAATTGCATTGAGTAAACTAGGTGCCAATTCGGTGGATATATTCTTGAGAGGATGGTGTCGTACCGAAGATTATTGGCAACTCTATTGGGATATCAATCGGGAGATTTACGCCCTCTTTAATCGTGAAGGAGTCGCTTTTGCCTTCCCTCAATTGCGTGTACATACCAAGAAATCCTAATTCCAATACCTCGCCCCTTTTAGCTTATTTGCTACATTTGTAACAAACTTGATATCGCTTTTTTTTGAAGAACTCTAATGGACGAACATAAGATCACTGCCGACACTACCCCCCTGGACTCGGATCCCATTCCACAAGAGATGCCCTCAAAGGTGCCGGATCATGGGGAGGTAACTCGCTTTAGGGAGAGCTATTTCATTGAAGAGTTTGAGGAGGACGAACAGTTAAACGAGGGGCATGCAACAGCTGTTTTTTCTACTTCGGAAGAGGATTCCTTAGAGGAAGATACAGAGGACGAGGCGACAGATCCCCCCCTAGAGGGGACTGCTTCAGCTTCGTCGGAGCCCGACCCGGAGCCCTCTTCTGCGAAGCGATCCCACTCCGCTCGTCCAAAAAAAACGGATGCAGGTGCACGTGTGGGCAAGATCTTGGGATATGCCCTCTCGGGAGTGCAGGAAGAGGGGGTAATGAAAGTCTTTCTTGGATCGTACCGTTGGGTATTCGTTTCCATTGCTGTGAGTATGGTGTTTAATATCTCGTTGCATTACATCCTCTCGGGGCAGTTAGAGGAGGTGGACAACCTGCAGAAGGAGTTGAACGAATGTACTCTCGTCCAGCAATCGCTTACCACAGAGTTAACCAAATCCATGACCAAGGAGCAGATGTACGAGCGTCTGAAACAGTACAACATGACCCTTGCACCCGCCGACTCTGCCCCCTATATCATATATGTTCCTATCCCCAAAGATCTGCGTGATGAGTAATCTCTTTTAGCGTTACAACAATGGATCCCAATACAACACAACCCCGAAATGGTCGTCCGCGGCAGACGCCCCGCTCGCAGCAGGAGCTTCTAGAGCGTAAAGCTTTTGAACAAAAGAAACGCACGCAGATGCGAGTTGTTTATTTGTTATTCATATTTGTCAGTTATATTTCACTGTTCTTGATTGTTGCGAGTGCCTCCAAAACGGGTTGTGTGGATGGGCGTAAGTGGGTTGCTGTGGGCAATTCGTTGGGAGTCCAAGGCAGTCAAAAGGAGTTGGCTCAGCGTGGTAATATTTATGCTGCAACGGGAGAACCTCTGCGCGTAACTGTAACCTACTACAAACTTACCCTCGACCTCAAGGCTGATCCTCTCGAAAGGTTGATCGAGAAGTTCGGCGAAAGGCCTGTCCTGGACACCTTGTCGCAAACCATTTTCAAGTATTTCCCCGAATTGAAGCAGAAGACCTCCAAGTCGCAGATGCTTCAGGAGTGGATGGCAGTACGGCGTAGTGGTACAAAACGTAATGTCAGACCAATTGATCGGGCGATCTCCTATGAGGAGTACAAGGCTTTTTTTGGAGATTCGGTAGTGATGAACCGTTACGACCGCAATGGCAAGTATCGAGGGGCTCGTTACTATCAAAAGGCTTTTAGTACGACGCATGTTTACGTTCGTTCATCGCCTTACGGCACACTTGCAGATGCGACAATTGGAGCAATCCATAGGGAGACGGGACAAGGACGATCGGGCCTGGAAAAATATTATAACGACATCTTGGCGGGGATCAATGGGCATTCGTATCAGAAGCTTGCCGCTCGCAATCAGATGGCACGGATCGTTACTTCTGCTCCGATTCACGGATGCGATATCTATACAACAATAGACCCCATCATCCAAGCAGAGGTGACCCAAGCTCTACAAAACACGCTTCAGGGGAGTGAAGCACGCTGTGGAGCTGCGATCCTTATGGAGGTCTCTACGGGGCGTGTTGTCGCTATTGCCAACCTCCGCAAAAAGGGAAAAGATGCCGTTTATAGGGAATACGAAAATATCGCGTGCTGTGACCTCCGAGAGCCCGGTAGTACGATCAAGGCCGCAAGCATGGTGATTGCGCTGGATCGGGATCTGATCAGTTTGGATGAAATTGTCGATGTTGGTAATGGGTATTGGTCTTATGGACGTTCTCGAGTGACCGACCATAATGCTCCTAATGGCTACGGAGCGATTACCTATGAGCAGGCTTTTATGAAATCCTCCAACGTAGCCATGGCTAAGATGATCGTGAACGGATTTGAGAACGATAAAGAGGGCTTCCGAGATGCCTTCCTCAAATTGGGCTTTGACAGTCTGTATTGCGAAGAGATCCCCGGGGCACAACATAGTAAGCTCGATCCTGTCAAGTATTGGGATGGGGCCTCGCTCGCATGGGCAGCCTTTGGGTATAAATCCGCTCATCCTCCCATCAACATATTAGCTTTTTATAATGCTATTGCCAACGGCGGAAAGCTCCTCAATCCTCGGTTTGTCGATCGTATTGTGGACAAGTCGGGCGTGGTGCGTTATTCATTCCAGCCCAAAGTGGTGAGAGACTCTATTTGTAGTGATGCTACATTAGCCAAGATGCATAAGATCCTCCGCCTTGTGGTCACAGATGGAACAGGTAAAGCGGTCAATTCGCCTCTCGTCTCCATTAGTGGTAAGACGGGTACGGCTCAGATTTATAGTGAGGAGAAACACAACTATCAAGGGGGACACTACATTTCTTTTTGTGGCTTCTTTCCTTCCGAAAAACCCCGATACTCCGTGATGGCTGTGATGGATCTGCCTCCTGATGCACCCTATTATAGTGCCGGTTTGCAGACAGGGGGCGTTGTGCGTGCCATTGCCGAAGCGGTAACAGCTCGGGGTACGGCTCGAAGTATTTCGGATGTCGCACCCAAGAGGCAGAAATCCGAAGGAGCTCGCCTCCTCTCGGGGCGTTTGGGTGAAGTGTCGCAATTTGCTGCACAGGAGCAGATGCAACTCGATATTGATCAAGGCTTGCAACATGATACCTACGTGAATATAGAACCTACCTCCCAAGGGCATTGGAGAGTTTCTCCTCGTCAGAAGTCATCCCATGGCGTCGTGCCTGATCTGATCAATCTTCCCGTGAGCGAGGCAATGTATCAACTGCAGCTGCATGGGTTGCGCGGACGGCTTGTGGGGCAGGGGCATGTTATCGCCCAAAGTCCTGTTGCGGGATCTCCTGCTACTGCGGGATCGATCGTTACGCTTTCTCTAGGTTATCGCAAATCCAACGTCACCGCGAAAAGTGTCGAATCTACGGGGGCAAAGGAGAAAAAGTCCGATGATCCCCGTTAAAACTCCTGATATTATAGTTTAACTCTCATTCCCTATGGACATAAACAATATGCGAGACCCCTCTTTACAGCCTGCACGATTATCTCTCCCTCTTGTGCTCCAAGCTATCCAACCATGGCACACTCCTGAAAGAGACCTCTTGCAGGCGGAAACTCCGCTCGTAACGTCAATAACTCAAGACTCGCGGTGTGTTGTTCCGGGTAGTCTCTTTATTGCAATCCCCGGTGCTGGGGTAGATGGATGGCAGTTTGTATCACAAGCTTTAGAGTCAGGAGCCCGATATGTATTGGGGGAGCACCGGCTCTCCTCGGATGAAGAGGAGCTATTCCAAAAATATCAAGCCTCATACCTTGCCGTGACTTCCGCCCATGAGACCTTGGCGGCTCTCGCACAAGCCTATTGGCATCACCCGAGTAAGCAACTCCGGCTCGTGGGGGTTACGGGAACGAATGGTAAAACCTCCACTGCAACGATGCTTTATCACCTCTTTACCCAGTTGGGGTATACGGTCGGACTGATCGGCACCGTCGAAAATCGTATCGGAGCTTTCGTGGAGACCTCAACGCATACAACGCCCGACCCCTTGGTATTGGCTCAGTTACTCTTTCGGATGCAACAGATGGGATGTAGCCATGTATTCATGGAGGTTTCATCACACGCTATACATCAACATCGTATCGGTTCGTTGCATTTTACGGGAGCATTATTTACGAATTTAACCCGAGATCATTTGGATTATCACGGTACGATGCAGGAGTATATTCGAGCAAAAAAGATGTTTTTCGATCGGTTGCCTGCCAGCTCATTCGCTTTGGTGAATGCGGATGATCGCAATGGTGCGGTTATGTTACAGAATACATCGGCTCGTCGCTACACCTATGGATTAAAGAATTTTGCCGACTTCAAAGCCAAAGTCGTGGAAGGAGATCTTGTGGGTACGGAGTTGCTTGTGGATAATCATTCGCTTTGGATTCCGCTTGTCGGTACGTTCAATGCCTATAATGTCACGTTGGTATATGCAACGGCTCGCCTTCTGCTCCCCGAATTAGAAGTGGAGAAACTTCTTGCTCACCTCAGTACTATCAAAACGGCAGAGGGGCGTTTTCAGGTGATTTCGGAAGGCGGTTTTGTCGGCATTGTAGATTATGCACACACACCCGATGCCCTCGTCAAGGTGTTGGATACGATACGTCCGTTGCTTCCTCGCAAGGGACGACTGATTACCGTTGTGGGCGCAGGAGGCAATCGAGATCAGGGGAAACGTCCGCTTATGGCTCAGGAGGCTTTTCGCAGAAGCGACCTACTCCTTTTGACCAGTGATAACCCACGTAATGAAGATCCGCAGGCAATCATCAATGATATGTTGGACGGATTGGATCCCGAGGAGCAGGTACATTGCCTCACCAATGTGGATCGTCGTAGTGCCATTCGGACCGCTTGCCGTCTGGCTACGCCTCGTGATGTTATTTTAATTGCAGGCAAGGGGCATGAGACTTACCAAGAGATACAGGGTGTACGTCATCACTTCGATGACCGTGAAGAGTTGCGAAAAGCACTTCAGTCACTCATTCATTGATTTTAATCTTTACCCGTTTATATATGTTTTACTACCTAGCCGATTGGATGCAAGAGTGGGAGCTTTCGGGCGCACGTCTTCTGCATTATGTTTCTTTTCGTGCCGTACTTGCTTTTGTGGCATCGCTCCTGATCGCAACGCTTGTCGGGAGCAAGATTATCGATCGCCTGCGTCGCCAACAGGTGTGTGATGAGGAGCGAGACCTCAATTTGACCAATATAGCGACGAAAAAGAATGTGCCCACGATGGGTGGATTCATTATACTTATTGCCATCTTGTTGCCAACATTGCTTTTTGCTCGGCTTGATAATATCTACGTTATCCTGATGCTTATCACAACAGTGATGATGGGGACCTTAGGCTTCATAGATGACTACATCAAGGTGGTTCATAAGAGAAAAAAAGGACTGCCCGGTAAGTATAAAATTGTCGGTCAGGTGCTCCTTGGACTTATTTTGGGTTTGACTCTCTATTTGAGTCCCAATACGGCAATTCGTGAGAATAAGGAGATACGACAAGACGGACGCATCGCCATGGTTACCTACTCCCGAGATGAGGTGAAGAGTACCAAGACAACCATTCCATTTTTTAAGAACAACAACTTCGACTATGCCGATCTCTTACCCGTGAAAGCGGAGCATAAAGAGGTCGTTGGTTGGGTGCTATTCATTGTCCTTGCCATCCTAATAGTAACCTACATCAGCAACTGTGTAAACTTAACGGATGGGATGGATGGATTGGCTGCAGGAGCATCGGCTCCTGTGGGATTGGTTCTGCTGATCTTTGCCTATGTCTCAAGTCATATCAATATGGCGAGCTATCTGAATATCATGTATATCCCGGGTGCCGAGGAATTGGTGATCTTCGGTGCTGCTTTTGTAGGGGCAACAATCGGATTTTTGTGGTACAATGCTTATCCCGCACAGGTCTTCATGGGTGATACGGGTAGCCTTGCTCTAGGGGGGATTATTGCCGTATTCGCGATATTGGTCCGCAAGGAGATCCTTCTTCCGATCCTCTGTGGTGTTTTCATCCTGGAGGGGCTTTCGGTTATGTTGCAAGTGGGAGTTTACCAGTACACCAAGCGCAAAAGAGGGACTCCGATACGCCTTATCCGTATGTCCCCATTGCATCACCATTTTATTGAGCCAAGGAACCCATTGGATACTAAGGTGCTAATCAACTTCCCTCATAAGTATTTACAGGAAAATAAGGTGGTCGTGCGCTTTTGGCTTGTTGCTCTGATCCTTGCCGCCTTGACCATTGGAACACTTAAGATGCGTTAGTTCTCATTGAAAATAAATACCGCTATGAACAAATCTTTTTTACCCACAGTTTGGCGTAAGCCCCTCCTATTGGTTGGGCTCGTAGGGTTGGGGATCTCCTCGTTGTGGGGGCAGAGTGGTTATACCACAGCGCAACCAAAAATGCAACTCACCTGTAGTGATCTTACTTCGTGGAGTATCCGTGTGAAAGCCCCGGAGGCACAACAGAATTCCATTTGGATTGATTGGAATAATAATGCGCAGTACGAGGAGGGTGAAGCCGTGGACTTCTCTCTGTATAATATGAGCCACCAGGTTACGCATAAGACGATAACAATTTATGGACATGTCACGGGGCTGGAGGTCGCTTATCAACGACTAACGGCGATAGATGTATCCCAAAACTCCGATTTGAAAGATCTGAAGGTAAATCAAAATCTATTGACGGAACTGGATCTTACCGGCAATCCAAATTTGGAATTACTCTATTGCTATAATAACAAACTGTCCCATTTACGAACACCCAAAAACTCAGTGCTTCGGAATGTTGCCTGCTATACGAATCACATTCAAGGAGCAGATATGGATGCTTTCATAGAATCCCTTCCCGATCGTGCAGGACAAGAGCGTGCGGGGAAGATACATATCGTAAACTCCAATATAGGGATTTCTTTGGAAAATATCTGCACGAAAAAGCAGGTAGCAGCCCTTACGGCAAAAAATTGGAAGGTATACGATTGGAAAGATGGAGAGAATGAGGGCGAAAATATTTACCTCGGATCACATGATACCGACGAGGTGAACTATACCACGACGACTCCTCATACAATGCTGACATCCTCTTTATCTAATGGTATGTGGGTTGTGAGCGTCAATGCCAAAGAGGAAGATCGAAGCTCTTGCTGGATTGATTGGAATGGAAACAGTGCCTATGATAAAGGAGAAGAAGTTGCTGAATTTGAGCAACTTTTGGAGCGTCCTCGCCAGGGGACCAAGGTTGTCCTTTACGGCAAGTTCAGTGCCATCAAATGTGCGGAAAACAGTCTTCAATCTGTTTCTTTTTCGGAGAAGCCGATTTGGTTACAGGAGCTGATTGCACAGAATAATAAGCTCTCGTCAATTGATTTGAAAGGGGCAACCTCATTGGTTCTCCTCAATGTGGATAACAATGAACTAACCCGACTGGATCTCTCGGGGCAGACTCAATTGAAGACGTTGGACTGCTATGGCAACAAACTCACCGACCTCAAGTTGGAGGGGTGCAGTGGACTCAAAGTCCTCAACTGCAATGAAAACAAACTCTCTGCACTGAACCTTTCGTCGCTCTCTGCCCTCGAAGAACTGAATTGCTCCGGCAATCCGTTAGGATCCTTGGAAGTAGGAAACAATATGGCACTGCGAAGTCTCTATTGCAATAACACACAACTTCGGGAGTTGTCTGTCCGAAATAATACAAAATTAGAGGTACTTTATTGCCTTAACAACAAGCTCTTGAATTTGGATTTGAAGCCTCTGGTACTACTTTCCATCCTCAATTGCTCGGTCAATCAGATTGGCGAACTAGACCTCTCCAAAAACATAGAACTCACCAAGCTCTATGTCAATAACAATGAGCTCACGACACTGAATCTGCAGGATCACATACTGCTGACGTTCGTGGATTGTGCGGACAATCAACTGAAGACTCTCTCCTTCAAGGGAAATAAAGCTCTGAACCAGCTCCATTGCAACAACAACCAACTGGAGTCGTTGGATCTTACAGCTCTACCTGCCCTTACGCTTTTGCAATGCAGCAATAATCGTATTAAAGAATTGACTTTGAGCGCAACACCTCAACTCAAAACGCTGGGTTGTGATCGAAATCGCCTCACGACGCTCAACTTCTCGCAAAATACGGCTCTCTCTCTAGCTCACATTCATGGTAATGCCATTGCGGAGACGCAGATGCTGTCGGCCTTGGCTTCGCTTCCCTCTCGTACCGAAGAACCCGAGAAAAAATCGGAAATCGTAGTTGTAGACCTCAAAAATCAGGATGAGAAGAATCAATGTTCTCCCGAAGCCGTTGCAAAAGCTGTTGCGCTGAATTGGCAGGTTAAGGATTTTAATGGTGGAACACTTATTGATTACAATGGTGGAGCACAAGCAATGGAAGAGGTTGCTGATCTCACTTGTCATCTCTATCCCAATCCCACAACCGATTTCCTCTTCGTTGAGCAAGCCCCCGTTGGTGCATCTCTTGCACTCTATACATTGGAGGGCGTGTGTCTGTATCAAACCATGATCGTATCCTCCTCGATCGTTATTCCTATGAAAGAGTATCCTACGGGAGTCTATCTATTGACGATTGATGGCGTAAGCCATCGTATCGCTATTCGGAGATAATCCGAGGGGTAGGGGAGATATATACCGATAAGGTCTTCTTGGGGCGAGGGTCTTATCGGTATTTTTTGTTTTAAGCATTAAGGAGGCATCGTCACCAGTTAATGGGAGGTTGCCCTAGTCGCTGAAGATAGGCATTGGCTTTACTAAAGTGCCGACAGCCGAAAAAACCCCGATATGCCGATAGAGGAGATGGGTGAGGTGCCTCCAAAATCAGATGTCTACCTGTGGGGATAAGAGATGCTTTGCGTCGGGCATAGCTCCCCCATAACATAAAGACGAGTCCCTGCTTCTCTTTGGCGAGAATTTCAATGACTGCATCGGTGAAAGTCTCCCAGCCTCTTCCTTGGTGGGAAGCTGCCTGATGGGCTTCGACGGTCAGTGTGGCATTGAGGAGCAGGACTCCCTGATCGACCCATGGCATAAGGTGTCCACCCTGTATAATGGATGGGCGCCCGAGGTCCGTTGAGATCTCTTGCAAGATGTTGTGTAAGCTGGGAGGAATCTTGATCCCTTGGGGTACAGAAAAAGCCAGTCCCTCTGCTTGCCCCGGTTCGTGGTAGGGATCTTGCCCGAGGATGACCACCTTCACACGATCGAAGGGGCAAGAGTCAAAGGCTTGGAAGATTTTACCTGCCGGCGGATAGACCTTCCCTTGGGTATATCGAGAGCGCACAAAGTCGGTCAATACCTCAAAATAAAACTTGTTGAACTCGGGAGCAAGGGCGGCTTTCCAGCCCTCTTCGATACGTACATTCATGATGGGAATCCTTTCTTTGCAAAAAAAAGATACAGCACCCTCCCATGTGAGTTCTAAGGATAGAACTTTCTTGGGGAGCGTGCTGTATCGTATTTGTTTCGCTTCTATACCTCTCTAGGGTGTAATACCGAGGCTTATTGTTCCCATCGGCTACTCCTCTCTAAGAGGTGGTTTGGAGCGGTTTCGTTACGGAACTTTTCAAGCCTCTTCGCTCGGGATGTTGTTGAAAAGTTTGTCAAACTCCTCAGAAGTTACCTCTTGTTTTTCGAGGGTAACTTTGTTTTGGGCATCCAAAGCCACTAGGCGTACCGTCGCATTAAGTTCGGTTTCAGCACGCTTGTTTTCATCTTCCAAATGGCTTTTTACAAGCGTTTCAAAGATCGAGTCGGGCAACCCTTGGTAGCCATAAGCTGCCATTTGTTGGCGAAGTTCGCCCAAAGCCTCCTGACGGATTACCTCTTCGGTAACCTCAACGCCTTGAGCCTTTGCGATCTGGCGTAGAGCCGTGGTGAAGAAAACGTAGTCGATGATCGCTTGGAAGCTCTCCTCGGTCAGCTCTTCGTTATTTTTCTTTTGGATATCCGCAACAAAAGGACGGAAGGTCTCCCTGTCAAATTCGGGTGTGCCGAGGTTGGCTTTTACGTATTCAATGAATTTGTTGGCAAAGAGATTGTTAGAGCCTGCTGCATATTCCACCTCGCGACGCTTGGCAAGTTCGGCACGATAGGCTGCTTCGTCTTTGATTTCGGTTTCTTCTCCGAAAGCCTTTTTATAGAGTTCTTCTCCGAGGGTTGCTTCTACGAAGTGGTTGATCTTTTCCACCTCAAAGTTGAAGTCTCCTGAGTGATCGGCTACCTCTTCGGGCTTGATACCAAGGAGGTTGGCAGTGATAGCATCGGTCTCTCCATCAGCCTTGTAGGGGTTGAAACGGATTACCGAATGAAGCGACGTCCCCGTGAACTTAGCCTTCTCGTCCTCGCTCTTGAAGCTCTTGGGAAGGAGCAGGCAATTTTCCTTACGGAGACCATTTTCTTTGGGCTGACCGTTTTCATCAAGTTCTACCAATAGACCGTATAGAGAGTCTTCCTCGCCCATAACTTCGGCTTGTTGCATAGAGCCGTAGGCACGACGCATATATTTATCGGCTTCGTCAATGTCCTTTTCTTCTACTTTTACAGTATAGAAAGGGAGCTTAACGTTCTGAGAGAGGGGAATATTAAAGTCGGGTGTGAGGGCAAGATGGAACGAGAACGAGAAGTCCGAGCCCTTTTCCAAATCTTGTTCGTTGGGTTGGATCATAGGCTGTCCGAGGTATTCCACTTTGTTTTCGCGGAGGGTTTCGAATAGCTTATCGCCTACCATCTTATTGATTTCTTCGATTTTTACAGAGAGCCCGTACTTCTTATTAACGATTCCTTGGGGTACCATACCCTTACGGAAGCCGGGCATATCCATGCGTTGACGGATGTTGCGAAGTTGATCTTTCACTGCCTTTTCGTAGTCGGCAGCTTCGATAGAGACAGTGACAACGCCTCTGCGTGGAGCTTCTGTAGTAAACGTACTGTTCATTTGTATCTTGTCTATTTTTTATTCTACGTATAGCCCTGCAAAAGTACTACAATTCTAACGATCGGGCAAATCTCCTGGACTAGAGACAGGGCAACCGCATCAAAATACAAGCGCTATCTTTGTAAGCATGAAATACTTCGAGACTATCCCAGATCCACGCGTATTAGGCCGCTGTAAATATAGATTGTGTGACATCCTATTCATCGCCCTTGCAACATATGTTTGT
>JALFBN010000016.1 GCA_022772085.1 Porphyromonas sp.
CAAACATATGTTGCAAGGGCGATGAATAGGATGTCACACAATCTATATTTACAGCGGCCTAATACGCGTGGATCTGGGATAGTCTCGAAGTATTTCATGCTTACAAAGATAGCGCTTGTATTTTGATGCGGTTGCCCTGTACCCTATACCGAAAAAGCCCTCTACTAGATTTCTAGCAGAGGGCTTCATCAAAACAGATAACAATTAACTTTGGTACTTCGGGGTTTCCTATCGTGCTCCCGCATTTGTGGAAACCCCTTATTAATAGAAGAATATGAAAAGGTTTATTTTACATTATACCCGCCCTAAAATATCTCCAGGATTTACCTTCTAGCGATTACGCAAAGGACCTTTACGAGATGAATGATCCGCTGATTGCACAGCATCTTCTATCTGCCGTCTAGAAAACTTTCCGATAAAAGAGATGGCTACATACTCATCGGGAGCATCTACTAATAAGTAAAGATCATGAATTTCGTCTCGTTTTTTCTTGCCGACAAGACGCATCGTACGCTGGTCCTCTTTGATAAAAAACAGCTGTTCATAAACAGGAGAATCCATCTTGATCATCGGAGCAAAAATCGAACGCATTAGATTGATATTCTTAGAGTCTTCGGCAGAAAAAATATACACGGATTGTACTGCTTGGAGCAATCCCTGCAACGAGGCAGAGTGTCCATTATTCCCCGAGAACTGCAACGAAGACTCCGAAAGCATTGATGAGGAGAGAAAAACCGTAGTAATACCATCCGTTGACATCAGACGTTCGTAGGTCGCATTACTATTTTGAGCAAGGGAAGGACGTACCGCCAGTAGCGATAAGGCCAATACAGAAGTAATTAGGATTATTCGTTTCATCTTCAATCAATTATATCTAGGGAGGATACTATTTTATTCTAATATGCAATATCAAATGGCGTTGCAAATGGGTCATTGTCTAGAGCCATTGGAGCCAATTTGCGATAAGACACCTCTAGCAGATCCGAAGCCTCCTCAATCGTACTCTGAGCTTTGACATAATGGATGCTACCTGCCGAGAGGCATTCATCCAAAAGACCGAAAGCACGAAGAGCCTCCTTGTTGACCTCTTCTTGATCTATCGGCTGAGCATTTCTCCATGAGCCTTGAGCCTCCTCGGGCTGATCATTCCATAATGAGATAGAGGTACCTATGACGAGCAACAGAGCCAAAGAAGCTGCCACACTCCAAATATACTTCGATACAAACCATCGCTTCACACCCCTCTTGGCCATTGCTTGCCGAGGCAAAGCGCTCTCTTGGAGGGCATCCTCTGTCGAGAGGATCTCTCCCACCATCATAAGCCCTTCCAATACCTTCAAGTCTTGTTTATAAGGGCTATCTTCAGGCTCTTCCAATAGGGCAATATAGAGGGAGATCTCCTCCTCCGGAGAGGATGCTCCACTGTAATACTTCGAGAGTAGATCGTCTATGTATCGTGAGGTACTCATGAATATCTTTTTAATCAGTCGTTATCGAATAGTGTACGAGCTTCTTTTCTCAAGCGTGAAAGAGAACTCCGAACCGTTGTCTCCTGCAATCCCAAGCGATCTGCCGTTTCCTGATTCGATAGCATTTCATAATGTCTTAGGTAGAATATACTTCGTTGGGGCTCATTAAGTTGCTTTACCCAATTCAACAGCCGTTCTTCAGTACTTTTGGCAACAAGATTACTGTGGGGATCTGCTCCATAGTCAATCTGCTGTACAAGCGCAGTCTCAGCTTCTTCGCCACCTGTTCTTAATCGTTCTTTGGCACTCTTGAGATAATCCAAACATCGATTGCGTGCAATGCGGATAGCGTAGGCCTGAGGCGATTTAACTTCATCCAATTCATCTCGTTGTTCCCAAAGCTTAAGGTAAACATCTTGCGTTATATCATTCGATGCTTCGGTATCTTTGAGTAGCGCAACACAAACCGTATAGATAGCCCGCCTTAGGGGCAAGTAGGTTTGATTAAAAACTTCGCTATTCATAGAAAGAAGCCTCTCTCGGGATAATCAGGTAAAAAGCCTATTATTTCTTCGACACCGGAGATAAATGAATTGAGCTATTCAGAGCAAAACGCCCTAAAAGGCGCATAGCATAAGACTGCTTATCATTCGTATAGAGAACGTACATCCCTCTAAACGAAGGGGTACCAGACTCTCGGATTCCAAATATCTTGACCTGCTCACCAGCTTCACTCGCAAACGTTATCAATTCACAATCATCAAATTGCATGGGAGTAAAAAGAGACTCTAGCAACTTGCACTCACTAGAGGAGAGTACTGCCTCTGAAGGGATGGAGAGGATCAAAAGAGATTGTTCCTCAGGAACAGAGGGGATCTCGACACGATGACCAGTCCGTTTTTGTGCATTGAAAGAGGCAAGACGTTCCAAGAAAGCCCGATCTATAATGGGGGTGTAAAAAATTAGGATCTTGGACAAATCATCAGATCCAAAGTAATTACATGTAACGGCCTTAATCTTGGCTGTTTCGTCAAACAGAGAGTGAATACCTTCATCGAAGGAGGACTGTGCAAAAGCTGTAAGGCAAGAAACCCATCCAAGAAAGGCTGTTAGGATATATCTCTTCATGATTCTCTTTCCAATCATATTGTTAACATAATCAACCCAAAGACTCTAATCTGTTTTTAGAGACTTCTAATAGATAGACGAATGGCGTAATGGATTGTTGCACGGATGTGTATTTTTTCATCCTAGGAAGGTGGAATCCCTACTACACAGAAGGTGTAATACCTCCTAGAGCAAGATGAAGAATTTCCTCCTCCACTCCGTATAAGATCATATAAAAACAAAAAAATTCCCCTCACTCCAAAAGCAGAAAAGGGAACTCCTCTTTCAAAAAAGAGATTCGTTTAGAATCAAAGAGAGGTGCCCGAAGCGGGACTTGAACCCGCACAGCCGCAATAGCTAAGGGATTTTAAGTCCCTCGTGTCTACCATTCCACCATCCGGGCGACCTAATAGGAATGCCGTATCTCTATACAGCGCGCACCATGAAAATAGCACAACAATCCTTCTAAAAACGAGAGACAAACCCAATCCATTCGTGAGCTTGTCTCTCCGTTAAATTTTGAGCGGAAGACGGGGCTCAAACCCGCGACCCTCAGCTTGGAAGGCTGATGCTCTATCGACTGAGCTACTTCCGCATTGGCTCCATGACTACTGGAGTACTATTTCTAAGTTCTGAGAGTGGGCAGTGATGGATTCGAACCACCGAAGGCGTAAGCCAGCTGAGTTACAGTCAGCCCCATTTGGCCACTCTGGTAACTGCCCCCTCTGTAGCTCGAGATTCGCTCTCCAAACCCGAACCGCTTGCAAAGGTACAAACAATTACTGAATCTCGCAAGAGAAATCGACCATTTTTAATGCAGTGAGTGCGGCCTCTGTACCCTTGTTACCCAATTTACCTCCTGCTCGATCAATAGCCTGCTGCTTATTTTCAGTTGTCACAAGACCAAAAATAACTGGTGCTGAGGCATTTCTATTCAAGGACGTAATTCCATAGCTCACGCCATCGCAAATACAATCATAATGCGAGGTATCTCCACGAATAACACATCCAAGGATGATAACAGCATCATAAATCGTTTCCGATTGCAAAAAAGAAGCGGCTGCATAAGTTAGCTCAAAAGCTCCAGGCACATAAGCAACCTTAATATTTTCTTCCAACACCCCCGATGCTTTAAGAGCAGTTACAGCTCCGTCTCGTAAAGCAAATGTGATATCATTGTTCCACTCTGCAACAGCAATTGCTATACGTACATCTTGAGCCGAGCAACTGCGTAGAGTGTATTGACTCTCATTGGAGTTATTTTGAAGTAAAGTGGCCATTTCTTTTATTTGGTTTGTAATAAACAACGGGGATGTACTCGGTACGACAAGCCTCACGCTTGCTTTGTCGGTACATCCCCAACTGTGTCAAAGGAATATCCGGATCTTCTCTAGAGAGGAAAGATCTGTTGTTTTCAAATCAATTCTGTCCTGATAAAGCTTTTACACGCACAATGTCTGCTTCAGCTTGATCCACCTCAGACGCTGTATAGTACTTATCTACGATTTGTTGATATGCAGCGATAGCCTTATCGTACTTTTTCTGAACCTCATATATACGGGCAGCCTTCTGCAAACAACTGGGAGATACGACGTCATTATTGGCTAGGGAAGCTGCCTTCTCGAAATAGTTCACGGCCTCATCAAGACGATCCAATTCAACCAAGCAATCCCCCATAAGGCGTACAATGGAGGGAGCTACCATCTTGTCCTTCGCATCAAACTTCTTGAGCTGGTCCAAAGCCTCCTGATATTTACCCAAGTCATAATAGGCAATACCGGCATAAACATGGCTCAGATTCGCAGCATCCGTACCAGAATACTCATCCATAATACGCAATACTCCCTCTTCGCTAACACCGTTTACTTTAAGAACTGTGCTATCAGCTCCCATGATAAATTGTTCTTCGCTTCTAAAGAGCTCTGCAGAAGCCTTAGCGGCACGAGGCTTACTTACATATTGAATATATGCCCATACGCCGAAAGCTACAACAATGACTCCCAAAACACCATACATGATGGGCTTAGCGTAACGCTCTGCAAACTGTTCGCCACGAGAGATTACCTCTTCAGCACTCGTTTCTTTTTCTTTCTTTGATTCCATGTTATGACTTCAAATATCTATTTGACTTTTTATTTAGCCACAAAAGTAGCATTTTCTCCACAATGTAGCACAATGGCACACCCCGATCCACTCAAAAGGAGGGTAAAATAATACGACCCTGCCGTATCACTCCCCTGATAACAGGGGGATGGCAAGGTCGTACATGTAAAGGTATGTTAGAATGCTAAAAGTTTCTGGAGTGTATCCCTAGCATCCCCCGTAAGGAGGGCGACTCCCTCCTGTTTACGGTAAAGAGGATTCTCTACACCGGCATAACCGGGTTTCAGATCGTAATTACAGATGACCACATGAGGTGCTTGATCTACGTTCAACACAGGCATACCATAGATGGGTGTACCCTCAGCATTGCGAGCCGCAGGGTTCAACACATCGTTAGCTCCGATCACCACAACCAAATCCGTATTGGCAAAGTCATCATTGATCGCTTCCATCTCGAAGAGATCTTCATAAGGAACGTTAGCCTCGGCAAGAAGGACATTCATGTGCCCGGGCATACGTCCTGCTACGGGGTGAATCGCAAAGCGGACTTTAGCCCCTTTTTGAGCGAGCTTATCTGCCAATTGCTTAACCTCATGTTGGGCTTGGGCGAGTGCCATACCATAACCGGGGACGATGATCACGTTCTGAGCTTGTTGTAACCATTGTATATGATCCGTAACGTTGCCCTTGTCTTGCTTATCGTCAGCGGAACCTACTCGTTGCATCTCCTGCATCAGGATAGCCAAACTATCCTTAGCATCTCCCGTAAGGAGGGCGACTCCCTCCTGTTTACTGTAAAGAGGATTCTCTACACCGGCATAACCGGGTTTCAGGTCATAGTTGCAGATGATCGCGTAGGGAGCTTGATCCACATTCAAAACAGGCATGCCATAAATAGGAGTTCCCTCGGCATCGCGAGCGGCAGGATTCAACACATCATTCGCTCCAATTACAATCGCAACATCC
>JALFBN010000011.1 GCA_022772085.1 Porphyromonas sp.
CTTCGCATTGGTCTCCACGGCTTCATGGCTCTTGCCTTTCAGACGGCTTTCACGAGGATTCCATAAATCGGGCGTACAGGAGATTTTGCAACTGAACTGCACCATCGAACGGTTGACGGTGATACGTCCCATGATGGGAGCTTTGCCCGACTTGTCGGGTCTGCTCTTTTTCAGGTAGAGCAACACCTTGAACTTCTCTATTGTCATACGCTTTAATTTTATGGGCAAAATTACCCGTTGTTAAAGCGTTCTTTGACAAGCAAAACATTGTGGAATAGTGAGATAGAAACCTCTCCATAGAAATCTCTCCTTTTTTTCGTTACCTCACTTCATTGGGGAAACCAACGGATAACGGTTTGGTAACCGAAAGGATTCAATATTCCGTGTCGAACTGCTTTCCTATCATACTCGCAGAATATAGAAAATCGACTAATTCACAACACGTTACCGGTTTATTCCCTACATTCTTCCAATTCCTCGAATGGAAAGTATTTTCCATTGCTTACGGCATACCTTCGCCACAACCATCTGTTTGGAGAATGGCTTACCGATTGAAACGGTAAGTAAGATGTTAGGGCATCGCTTTATCAGTACCACAGAGCTATATGCCAAGGTCAGCAAGCAGAAAATAGCTAAGGAGATGCTACCACTGATGGGTAGCGAGCAGACGCAGACGCTTCGCAAGGCTCTGCGAGTTTGCCCACCACGCAAGCGAGCCACAGCCAGCGAAGCCGAGCCATCCACCGCCTAAGGTCGTCTTCATTTCGGGCAAAGGTACAAGGGCGGTCTGTTTGCCCATCAAGGTCAAGTCCTGCGGAGGGAGGGAAGAATCTCCACCGCAGGACTTTTTGTATTCTGGCGGTCGTATTCGTTCCCTCCCACCTTGCTTGGCAAGACCGCCCTTCGTGGAGAAAAGCCCGAACGAATACGACATACTCAGGCTCTTTGGACGCAAGCAAGGCTTAAAGCAGACCGCACTCTGTCTACTATTTAGCGAAGTGAGCTTTAACAGACTCAAATGCCTCAGTCTTGACAAACAGGAACGAGCCGACACCTCATCTCATTACCGCAAGTGAGCTCTTTTCAGACTGCTCCTTTGCCTGCCCTTTCCCTCGTTTCCCTTGCTCCTCCTGAAGCTCTTGAGAGCTGCACTCTTAGCCCTAATTTTACCTGTGAAAGAAAAGGCAAGGGAGAGCGACAGCCCCGCCTTGCCACCATATAGAAACGCAACCTAAAACCAACCGAAGCTATTAAAATTATCATCGTAGAGGGCAAAGCGTGGGAGCAGCTCCGCTCCGCCTTTGCTGACTTCATCCACCGCGCGGAGCAGCTCATCGGCAATCCACCCGAAGCAGAAGCGTGGCTCGACAACGAAGCTGTCTGCCGTAGACTGAGTATCAGCAAGCGAACCTTACAGACGCTCAGAGATACAGGCAAAATCCCCTTCTCTATGGTCGGACACAAGTGCTACTACAAAGAGAGCGACATCGCAGAAGCACTGAACGCACGAACGGAGTGAATACACTATGACAGAGAATGAAATCATCACAAGCGATAGCCCTCAGATGCAAATGTTTTCTCAGCTGATGAAGGGACTATTAGCCAAGCTAGAGCGTTATTGCACCTCGGCTCGCCCAATGTTAGGCGATGAGGTCTTCCTCACTGGCGAGGAGGTCTGCGAGCTACTCAAGTTCAGTACACGAACGCTCCAAGAGTACCGAAGCAACGGTACATTAGCCTATTACAAGATAGGAGGTAAGATATTGTACAAGCAGAGCGACATCCAAGCGATGCTCGAAAGGCATTATAACCCCATTCTAACAGTCAGAAAGTAGGATTAGACCGACTCAAGTCAGGATAGACTTAGGTCAGTTGGTCAGTTAATCTATTTAGACCAACCTCCAGAGCAACTCATATAGCAAGGTCTAAACTTAGCTTTGAAGTCATATAACGACCTCTGAAATGACCTCTGAGCTTAGTCTTGGAGTTATAGAGCAAGCTCAGAACTCAAGAACTAACAGACTTACTGAATGCTGAGCCATCAGCCATTGAACCTATCCCTCTCTTGTCGATAGCAAGGTGTGTCTTTGTACCACAAATTGTCATTTGTCGCACAAAGACCCTTGCCCTGAAAGGGGTATCAATCACTCCGAAGTCGTGATTAAAGAACAACAAAACCAATGAAAAGAAAGAAGACAGACAAGCCAGACGGTAGATGTGCCACCTGCCCACGATGGGACAGATGGCACATCAGAATACCCAAGCCAGAAGAGCAACGAAAGCTCATCGAACTATACCGAAAGTCGGGAGCGAAGACCAAGAGCGACTACGTCAGAGGTCGACTCTTGGACGAACCCTTTAAGGTTATCACAGAGGATAAGTCAGCCATCGAATACTACCGAAAACTCTCTGAGATTACCGCACAGATACATAAGATTGGCGTACTATACAATCAGGCTGTTCGTGCGATTAACAGCTATCATTCGGTGAAAACAGCCCAGCTCTTATTACAAAAGCTGGAGCAGTACTCGCTACAAATCATCTCACTTCAAGAGCAAGCGATAGCCCTCACCATTGACTACCGCAAGCGATGATTGCCAAAATATCCAGTGCGGCTAATCTCGATAGAGCACTTGGCTATAACTTCAGAAAGGTTGTAGCAGGGGAAGCGAGCGTCCTCCTCACTGAGGGACTGTACAAGAATAGAGATGCTAGCTACATGATGGACGAAGTGCTTGCCGATATGCAAGCGGCTATCCCTAAGAAGTGTCGCACCAAGAATGTCGTCTTTCACTGTTCAGCAACCTCACGCAAGGCATGTTTGTCGGAGCGGTGTCCGACAACTTCGACGAACGCATCGAGCAGAAAATCTTTCACGCTGAGATTGTCGTAGATGTTGCCAAGGTGTCAGCCGAGACCAAATTCTACGAGCCTATCCCCGTCATCGCCGAGTTCACAAACAATGATGGCTCCGATAATCTCAGCGAGACTATCGAAGCCAACTATAAACGTGTCAAACAAGAGGTGCTAAGCCTTGTGGATACCGAGATTGAGCGGATTAAGGCAGATCCTGAGCTCTGTCATTTAATCAGAGAGATAACTTAGACTCTAACAAATCCACAACAACTACAAATTGTTAACTAGAATCTTGAGCTTAAACAAAGAACTCTCAATAGCATTTATTGATGTAATAATTTCTATTATTCGTTCTTCAGAGTAAGTAACCATATTCTTCTCTAACTTCACAGAAGGTTTAGAAGAAGCTTGGACAGATGTTTCAGTCAAAGCTGTTTTCAAGCTTTGTAATTCTGTTTTTAGCTTTTGATCATAGTCGTCTATTTGAGACTTCAACGATTCATTATCGATGGAGCCCAACGCTTTGAATACATCGGCTTTCTTTATTCTGCATCGGTGCATAACATTTACAATACGGTTATAGTGCAAGTTATTACCGCCCGAATTTTCTACCAGATCATCTATATCCCTTATTATTTGCTCAATAGCAGAAATTAATCCGAGATACATATCCTTTTCTATCCGTTTATCTTGGACTTCTTTCTGAAGAGTCTTAGCAATATAAACGCCCAGAATGATTGTTGCGATTAAAGAAACCGCATCCAATGCATTTATGGTAGTGTCTATCTGGCAGGTTCCTATTTCATACCAACAACGGAGAAAAAAGCCAATACAAAAGGAAAGGCATAGTAATATAACTATAATACTATTTCTCTTGAGCATGTGCAGATTTGAGGTACTCATAGATTTCGTCAATATATTCTGGGTCTTCATCTGAAACGAGTTTAATTTTATCCATTATAGTTTCATATGTAAAACTGTCATTTCTAATCAGTCCCCCAAAGCTTTCTTCCAAAAAAGAGGTTCCTAGCCCTGCTGTACCGTCAAGGATTACTCTTAGTTTTTGATTAGAATCTATAGCTTCTTTTAGCTTAGGTGCTAGTATATTTTGCCTAAACTCTTGTCCTGAATAATCTCCTTCTTCAGGGAAACGAGCACCAGGAATTCGACTGAAATCAACGGATATTGTTATTGTTATCATGCTGGTAATTTTATATTATCTTGAGTTAATTCCCAATATATATAGGTTCCTTCGAACTTATTCTTAAGCGTTTTATATTCTTCTTTTTTGCAATCAGCAAACGCATCATTGGTTATAACGACAAGGTTGGATATTTTATTATCTTGGAAAGCTTTATATACTCCAGGAAGTCCTTTTCCTCTGTAGTAATACCCCGTAGCGGTTTTGTGAAGACTTCCATCTAGAAGAAGCTTCAAGAACTCGCCATTATTTTTCGGGTTCCACATTTCTTTAAATCGAGATAGAAATCCCCAAAACTTTCCTTTCTCATTCTTATTAATACTTTGGATTATCCCAACACCATAATCGATAAAGGAGAAACATACTTTATTTTCATCCTTATTATAAGACACTGTTGTGTACCAATGATGTTCTTTGGGCTTATCTAGTGATGCATGATTGTTTGTGTTTTGCATCAATTCAATATAAACCTTCTGTACTCCAGTACAACGATGTGGTTTTCCCCATATTAACTCTGAAGCTTTGGCTATAAGCCCATCTGAAAGTTTTTGATCCACAATTTTATCCGCATGCGTTAATATGCCAGATCTACCTTCTATTGAATAGGAATCCCCTTTCTGTTCATATAAACGCTCTAAGAATCCTGAATTCTGAATTTTCTTTTTCACTGATGAACTTTTCGGATAATCACCATTAAAAGAGACTCCTTTGTCTTTGAACTTAATCATTATAGACAAGAGAACAACAATAGCACCTCCAGAGATTACTTCAACATTCTTCAGAACGACAAATACCTTTTCTTTCTTGGATAAGGAGTCTTCTAATCTCTTAATGAATTCAAGTGTTTCCTCTGTATTCTCTATCATAGATAGACACTTCGGAGCCTCAATATGTTTATAAGCAATGAATTTTCTTTGAAACAGATACTGCTCCTGCTTTTGTTGGTAAATGCGTTTTAGTTGCTCCTTTGATATTCCAAGCTGTCTCTTTCGCTTTGCTTTTAACTTCCATTTGGAGTGAATTCGCCGACGCATTAACTTCTCCGCACGATTAGCCAATATTCGTTTTGTTTTGTAATGTCTTTTCATTCAATTCAATTTGTTTGACAACAAAGATAAGAAATCTATTACTTCATCACCTTATCATACAATGTTTTATAGTCTTTCGCTACACCATAGACGATGTTGCCACCTTGGCTGATAGCTTCGAAGTGACGAGCAGCACATTCTAGCTTGGCATCTTCGGCTCCACGTAGTTGAGAGCGTTGCCATTCGTTGCCCTTTGTTTCAGCAATGAAATAGATGTGCTTCACCGTACCCTCGTTAAAAGCAATCGCCCAGTCGGGGTTGTAGTGTCCCATTGGCGTATTGATGTAAAAGCCTTTGGGAAGCTTCGTGTAGACGGCTACTTCTTCGTGGGTCTCTAGTGCTTCGGCGAACTTCTTTTCGACACCCTCGCTATCTACCACCACTAAATCGTAGAGCGACTTGGTGCTTTCGATGGCATTGATCCCCACCTTGCCTCGGATGGTGCTTTCTGTGAAAATATCCACATCATAAGTGTTGCCCGTGCGTTCATAGCAAATCTTCTGCACCACTGCCATTGCTTTCTCGTCGTTGATGATGTTGGCTGTCTTGCGAATAAATTCCTCTGGGTTCATTCTGAATTGATAGAACGTTGTCGGGCGAATACCTTTGAGAATAGTTACCAAAGTCTTGCGCGTAAGACCTGTTTCCATCACCAAGCGACCGATAAGGTCGTATTTCACCCCTGTGCCGACGGTCTCCCTTACGTTATAAGTTTTAGCTTTGGTCTGCTTCATCGCTGTACCAGCTTCGAGCTGCTCCTTATCTCGTATTTCTTCCATCACACCCTCTTCTACCACCATGCGTATCTCTGTCACGCTAAGATGTTTGTCAATGGCATCAATGGCTTTACTGATAAGTTCTGCCGTCTCAAAGTCTACCTTATAATAAGTCTTGACATTGATACGCTTCCATAGTTCTTGAAACTGCTTCTTCTTAAACTTCTCTTCATCGAAGTTGGCTTCTTTGGGCTTGCGAGAGTCGTCGAGATTGATTTTCTTCGGATCGAACACACTGTCGAGCGTCTGGACAATCCCCGATAGAATAGGTTGAAATTCATCTCCTAGCTGCAGGTTGCCATTTCGCTTAGCTTCGTGATAGGTCTCTGTGAGGCGACCATCGTCGTCAATATAGTCTTGTCGAATGAGCTTATTGTAAATCTTGCGTGCTGTATCGACCGTGATTTTCACCTTATCTCCCTCTGCTGTTTCGTAAACATGGTCCACAAAAAGTGTGGGCGTGATCACCACGGGGCGACTGCTCACCAGTTCCGAAATCTCATTTTGAAGTTGTTTGGCAAATTGCTCGTAGCTCTCACTGGCAATGACCGTAAGGATATTGATATCAAAGCCCCCACTGCCCAACACATCGGCATCTTGACGCTCTCCGTGCTTATTGACGCACAGACGCATACCACGCCCCACCTCTTGGCGTTTTCCTATCTCGTTGGCGGTGTTTTTGAGTGTACAGATTTGAAACACATTCGGGTTGTCCCAGCCCTCTCTCAAGGCCGAGTGTGAGAAGATGAAACGTGTAGGCTCGTCGAGGCTAAGCAGACGCTCTTTATTCTTCATGATCAGTTCGTAGGCACTCTCGTCGTTGCTGCCCTCTTTCGCCTCTTTTTGAGTCTTGGGATTGACAAAGTTGCCCGTCTTTTTGTCTTGAGAGAAATAGCCATTGTGTGCCTTGCTCACAGGCTGGAGCGACAAGTAGCGCATATACGCTTCGTCCGTAAAGGTGGGCTGCATCTCCTCGACCACACGGATATATTCCTCTTCAAACATTTCGGCAAACTTGCCATTGCTCGTGCCTCCTTGGCCGTAGAGACGATAACTCTCTACATGGTCAATGAAGAACAAACTCAACACCTTGATGCCCTTGGGATAGAGCTGTCGTTCTCGCTCGATATGGCTCTTGATGGTTTCGCGTATCTGTATGCGACGCATCGTGTCTTCCGCGACTTCGCCCACGGCATCGCCCTCGTGTAGCACCAAGCCGTTGAGGAAGGTTACAGTGCCTGCCCGTCCGTCTATCTCCTTGACCACATAATTTTGTTTGTACTCTGCTAGCTCACCACTTTGCTCGTAGAGATCGAAGCCCTCGCCAGCCAATTTGGTGAGTTGTCGCACAGAGCCAGTGCTACCCAGCGAGTCGAAGCTCAGGCGAGCTTGCGGGTTCTTGCCCTTCTGCACCACAATCTCGTTGAGGTAGATATAGCCATTGGTGGCAGTGCTGCCCACTTGGCGGATGCCCTTGACCTCGATTTTCTTGACAAGCTTTTTGTTATAAGCATCGATGGCATCGAGGCGAAACACCATGTTCATCACCTCACGGTGGGTAGCCGAATAAAGCAACGTAAAGAGCGGATTGAAATGTTTCAATCCTGCGCGTGTAGCATTGCTAGCAGCCTTGCCCAACACCGTCTGCGGCTCGTCGATGATCATGATGGGGTTGGTCTTTGCCAACACATCGATGGGGCGACGACTGCCAAACTCGTCACGTTCCTCGAAGATGATGCGTGCCGCGGCATCGCCTCCACGCCCCTCCTTGTTTTTCTCCTCGTTGAAAGAACTATTGAAAGCCTGCATGTTGATGATCATCACCTGCATGCTGTTGCCATCGGCAAAGGTGTCGATCTTGCCCAACTGCTTAGAGTTGTAGACAAAGCTCGTGATGCGCTTGCCATCATATTCTGCCGCAAAGTGGTCTGCCATGGTCGTGAAACTCTTGTACACACCCTCACGAATGGCTACGCTCGGCACCACGACTATGAATTTCGACCAACCATAGTGCTTGTTCAGCTCATACATGGTCTTGATATAGGTGTAGGTCTTACCCGTACCCGTCTCCATCTCCACCGTGAGGTGTATGCCCTCGCCTTCAAGGCAATCGATAGGTTTGAGTCCTTGCTCTATTTGCAGGGCACGCACATTCTCTGCGATGTGGCTGCGCTGGAGCGATAGCGACGCATTGCCGAAGCTATGCACCACCTCTCCCTTAAACAGCCCCATGTCGTCTGGCTGTTTCCCTTGGTCTTTGATATAGATCAGCCCCGTGTGAAACGCCTGCCCCTGAAATGCTCTCACCACATTGCGTGCAGCTTCGGCTTGGAAGCCTTGATGTTTGAATTTTAGTTTCATGCTTGTGGTGATTTTAGATGACACGGATATTGTCTAAGGCCTCTCGCTCGTCCCAATCGAGCTGTTGCTTGAAGAGCTCGAAGAGATTGATTTTCATTTTGTCCTCGGCAAAGCAACTGTCGCGGAAGAGCACACGCTCGGGCTGCATGGCTGCCATCGCACGCACCACCTCCTCTGTTACCTTCTCGGCAAAGCAAGCCACCAATTCGCCATCGGTCACATTGTAGATCGTGCATCCGTCCACCACCTCCGTTTGCAGGGGTTGCGAGAGCGAGAGGGGCACTCCCCACGAGAGCATCGCTCCGAAGAGGAGGTCGAGCTCCGTGCGGTCGGTCTTGATGTTGTCGAGGAAGAGGTCGAGCTGCGCTTGGTCGTATTCATTTGGTGTCTTGCTCACCTCCTCATAGTTGCTGCTGTCGAGTTTGAACACACGGAAACCTGTATCCAGCCCCTCAGCCACTTCGGGATTTTCTTCCACAATCTTCTTGCCCGCTCTGCGGATGCGCTCCTTGGCGATAGAACATATATTGCTAGGAAGGTTATGACTTTTACAGAAATCAATTGCATTTTGAGCAATCTGTTTTGTACTTTGATTGTTTGCAGACTTGAGATTCTGTTCTAGGTCTTCTTTTATTTGAACAAGGATATAATTAAAGTTATTCTTTCCCCTTAAAGCATTAACCCTCATCACAGCATCTGCGGTAGAGGCAGAACCAGAAAAGAAATCCATAACAAGATTCTTTTCTTCATCAGCCTCATTAAATCCAAGTAAATACTCTATTAGAGATGTAGGCTTGGGAAAACTGAAGACTTTCTTTCCGAAAAGACTTTCTTGATACGTCCCAGCTGTCTCATTTGTTAGAACCCCGACCTTACTATTTATTAAATTAGCAGGCACTTCAGCATCGTACTCTGTCTTCTCGTAGGAGGGACTAAACTTTATGGTTGGAATACGAATAACAGTACCTTTCTTAATTTCTTCTTCTAAATTTTCTTGTGATCATTTGAACTTCGCTTTAAGATGTACCTCGCGAATGAATATGCCATTCTTAACCTCCGTATCCTCTAACAAATTGACCTCATAAGAGTCTGTACCATATTTCCCCGACTTAATGACTCCGTCAGCCATAGAAGTTTGGACACAGTTGGCAGGAAAAATAAGAGGCTTCATCTTATTGGGTTGATTTAGAAGTCCATTAGAACTTACCGCTTCTTTTTTTATTCCCTTGAATTTAGTAGGTGACAGATTTTTCTGATAGCAAAGAATATACTCGATAATTTGCTTACTCTTTTTAGATAGGTTCTCTGGAGTTTCAGTTTTTGCCCAGTTGAAAATATCAACAAAATTCCTTTCCCCAAACACCTCATCGCAAATCTTGCGTAGGTTGTGCACTTCGTTGTCGTCGATAGAAATAAAGGTTACCCCATCTTCCGCGAGGAGGCTATGTGCCACGAGGAGGCGGCTGAGCATCATAGAGCACCAGTCGGAGTGGAAGCGTCCGTTGCTGTCGGTGTTTCGGCGATAGCGGTTGCCCTCGAGGTCGATGTTGCCCGAGGTAAGTTCCTCCTCGGTGACGGAGTGGGCAAAGTCGTCGTGATACACAAAGTCGTTGCCCGTGTTGTAAGGCGGGTCGATGTAGATCATCTTGACCTTGCCCAAGTAGCTTTTTTGCAGGAGTTTGAGCACACGAAGGTTGTCGCCCTCGATGTAGAGGTTTTCGGTGGTATCCCAGTCTACAGAATCCTCGGGCACAGGACGGAGCGTCTCTGTGGTTTCGGCTGCAGCCTCGAGGCGTGCCGCTTGCTTGCCGGGCCAGGTAAATTGATAGCGCTCGTGCTCTCCCTCCACGGTATCGTCGCCCAAGAGGGTACGCAGGGTGTCGAAGTTTACGACCTGCTTCGTTTCGCCCGTTTTCGGGTCGCGTACCTCGGTAAAACACGAGGGAGCGATGGCATAAAGGGCCTCAAGATTGAGCCGGTTGCCATCAGCCGATTTATTGTCTAATTTCTTTGGTGTCATTGTATCTTATTTTTTATTGTCGCTATTTCCTTTTCGAGCTTTGCCAGCTCGGCTTGTCGCAGCTTGAGAGTTCTACCTATTTCGAGACGGAGATTGTATTGTCGCTCTTGCTTCTTCTTTTTCTGCAAAGCCTCACACTGCTTTTGCAAGCGTTCGGCTTGCCGTTTCAGCTCGTCAGCTCTTTGATAGTCGGCTTCGGAGAGCGTACCCAACTGTGAGAGCTGCCCCAACAAATGGGCATAGAGAGCGTCCATATCATAGCCCTCGAGACGGAGGGGCACCGCAGATAAATCGACCTTCGAGAGCCGCTCCCATCGTCCGCTGGGTTTTATCGTCCCCTGCTCGCTGACCGCCTTGTGTTGCATAAGGAGGTCAAACAGCCCCTCTTGCTCGATCAGATAGATGGTTTGACGCGGTAAAAGAGCATCTATTTCGCTCAGGAGGCGTTCGTCGTAGCTCGTGCCCTTGAGCGTGCAGAGAAATACATCGATCTCGTGCACCTGTCGCCCATCGGCAATGTGGAGCGTATCGGGGTGGAGCTTGTAAAGCCAGGTGATGCGTTCGAAGGTCGTGGTGAGAAAGTCCTTGAGTGCTGTGGCACGCTGGGGCTTAGCACGCTTGTAAAACGCATTCTTGGGCACCGTCTGTGCCACAATCGTAGCGGTGGGGAAGTTGAGAGGATTGTCGGTCATAGACTACATGATCTTATTTCTTTTGGGAAGGCTTTTTCTGTAGTTTTTTCTCTTCCGACTTCAGTTTTCGCTCTATTTTCTTGACATCTTCATCAGCCGTCCAACGTTCTGGGTATATGCCACGCTCTACAAGCATTTGACGAACAGCCGTATTGTTGTCTATATGCTCTTGCTCTATAGGATTTAATCCATATAAGTCTTTTTGTTGAACATTGATAGAGGTCATTTCTGCAGCTAAGTCCTTTGCTTTGATACCAACTGTGGGTAAGAAATCGGCTAAAGGTCTATTATCTGGAGCCCCGAAACGTCTTTTTATCAAAGCCGTGTCTAGATGAAATAAAGCCTTATCGCCTTTGGAGCGAATAATGGCAAATCCTTTTCCATCAACTCCCCTTTCATAGAGTACCCCCGATAATTTCTTTTCAGTATCTGCTAATTTTGCCCTAGCCAGTACTCTTTGATGCTCCAGCAGTCGCTGTTCAACCAATTCAGCACGACGTGTTTGGATCGCAAAATAGTTTTGAGCAAATGATATTTCTTTTTTTCTTGGGTCTCCGTTCTGTGCAAGAAGGTATGCCGCATATCTAGTAAGCATAATATCAGCAACTTCTCTCTGAGAGTTAGACCCAAGGCTGACCATTTTGCTGACGTCAGCAAAATGGTCAGCTACATTCACTCCCGCATTTGCACAAGCACTCTTTGCTTTATCTACAACCTGCAAGAAATTACGCCATTGCGTATACCCCAGGAGCGTGTGTAGTTCTCTTGCACTCCAACATTCCACTCCATTATAATCGCAAACGATGGCTTCAAATTGTTCAAAAAGTGATTTTATATTCTCAGTTTTCATAGTCAAAAATTCATTTAATTATCAAGAAAGTAATCAACTCAAAGTCGTCCAAACCCTTGACCTTGTGTTCCAATGCCGTGGTTGTTCCCTCCGAAAATAGGCTATCAATTTCTTGTTCACGCTTCACCTCAATGATGCTTTCTACGGCTCGGTGTAGCAACTGGCTATAAGCATTCATCTTTCTGCCTTCTCGGGTTTCCTTGTTGAATAGCTGACACAAATCTGTCAAAGGTGCCGATTGCCCACGGCAAGACCAACGCATGAGATCAAGCAGACGCTTCACAGAAAGATGGTCGCAGTGCACCTCGCCTTCTTGTGTGAGATAGACCATATAGAATGGGTGCAGCTGATTTTTGCGGTCGATATTGATGCCTTGGTTGCGGTTCTTGAGAATATAGATCACCCCCGGGGGCATCTTATCGCTGCTTGACACAAGGGCATGCAAGCCAAAGGGCGTTTGCTCCAAATCGCCGTGTCGCTTGATGTAGTCGAGCAGGTCGAGGCGAAACTCGTTGAGCCCGAGGTCGAGGATAGAGATACCCGTGTTCATTTCCTCAAGGTCTACGACTTCTGTTTGTAGGCGTTCGAGTTGTTTGCGACGATACTCGAGGTCTCCCTTCTCGTCGTTGGAGAGCAGGTTGTCGTCGCCCGTGGAAGTCATCACCGACACTTTCATGCGATTCTCTACACGTGCTTTGAGGTTGATGTATTCGTCGAGCTGGATATCCGGCCAATAGTTGACCATCTGAATGCAACTGTTGCGAGAGCCGATACGGTCGATACGCCCGAAACGCTGGATGATGCGCACGGGATTCCAATGGATATCGTAGTTGATCAGGTAATCACAGTCTTGCAAGTTCTGCCCTTCGGAAATACAATCGGTAGCAATCAAAATATCTATCTCTCCCGAAACGTTCGGTAGCAAAGCCTCCTTGTCTTTCGAACGAGGCGAAAAGAGGGTGAGCGCCGTGTCGAAAGTCATCTTGTGCCGTTGGGGCAGCTGAAAGGTGCTGCGTGCGTCTATGCCCCCTGTAATTAGGACACTGTGCAAGCCATGCCTTTCGTATACGGTCTGTGCCAATGCATCGTATAGGTATTCTGCTGTATCCGAGAAAGCCGTGAACACAATCACTTTTTTGTTGCCTGCATTTATGGGCAGCGCTATTTTCTGCTCGATGTCCGAGAGTAAGTGTTGGAGCTTGGCGTCTTTGTCGGGTGTAATCTTCATTACTTCATGGAGCAAAGCTTGCAGTATCTGCAAATCTGTAGAAAGATAGTTCTTCCAGCCTAGATAGTCCATATCGCGTAAGTCGATGGTGGTCTTTCCTCCGCCAATGAGCAATTCGTCGTTGAGGTCGTCGATATCAAAGCCCTCATTGAAATCGTATTGCCCCACAGCAATGGCTTCGCCTTCTTCGACCTGTTCAATCTTCGTCAAAGTGGCACTAAGTAAGGCTACTAAACGCTCCACGGTGAGGCGGAACGAGTGAATAGAACTTTCCAGACGCTTCAACATGTTGATACACATCAAACGACGGATACCCAACTCACGCCCCGAACGGCTCAAACCGCTCATATTGCCCTCATCATCTACGCTGACATATTTGTCCATTCGGCTTTTGAGAATAAAGTCGGAAGGGGTATAAATCGCCAAATTGAGGTCTGAAAGCAGGGTGTATATTTGATTATAGTCTATCAGGGTCGTATCCAAGGTGAGCTGGGGACGATGCGACAATACGGGCAAACGCTCGGGAAACGAGCCAATCTCTGTCGTGTCATAGTATTGCTCGATGTGTCGGCGAGAACGCGCAATGGTCACGCTATCCAGCACCTCAAAGAAATCGAAGCTCAGCGACTGCAGCAAAGCCTCCGTGGTGCGCTCTACTTCGGGCAATTTGCTCCAACGATTGTATTCCAGCTGTGCTTGACGGAAGATATCATCAATAGAATTCTCCGTATTCAAGAGTTTATCAAAGGCTTCCACATCACCTTCGTAAGCCAATTCGAGCTGATTTTTCAGGTCGTTGAATCGATTGTTTACAGGTGTTGCCGAAAGCATCAAGACCTTTGTCTTCACCCCACTGCGAATTACATCGTCGAGCAAGCGAAGATAGCGGTTCTTGCGAGGGTTGAGGTCGTCGGCATCGGTAGAAATCTTTCCTCCATTGCGAAAGTTGTGGCTTTCGTCAATGACCACCAAGTCGTAATTGCCCCAATTGATTTTTCCTAGATCAATTCCGTTGTTCTCTCCACTTACTCGGCCTAGGTCGGTATGATATAAGACATCGTAGCGAAGGCGGTCGGAGTGGAGCGGATTGTTCTTGTAATTATTGCGATAAGTGCTCCAGTTTTGATATAGTTTCTTTGGGCAAAGTACCAGTACCGACTTGTTGCGTAGTTCGTAATACTTGATAACACTGATAGCGGTAAAGGTCTTACCTAAACCAACGCTATCAGCCAAGATGCAGCCATTGTACTTCTCCAGCTTATTGATAATCCCCAAAGACGCATCTTGCTGAAACTTGTAGAGCTTTTTCCAAACGGCAGTTTCTTTGAAGCCTGTAGCCTCGTTGGGGAGCACATCCTCCGAAATGTCGTCTAAAAACTCACGGAAGAGGTTGAAGAGTGTCACAAAATAGATGAGCTCAGGCGGATTTTCTTTATAAACGCTTGAGATGCTCTCTATCACCTCGTTAGTCACATCTTGCAGACGTTCCTTGTCATTCCACAACTGTTCAAAAAGCTGGGCATAACTGGCACTAAAGGGAGCGTCGGCTTTTTGAATCATCGTATAGGCATTGTTGCCTCGCTCCACACCCAAATCAACCGTTGTAAAGCCACTCAGAGGCATATACGAGGAGTTGTCTACGACACCGAACCCCATCATATTCTCCTTGGTGCTATTGGATTTAAACCGCACCTTGCGGCGTATCCACTCTGCACATTCTTTGGCAATAGCTTTCTGTGTCAGTTCGTTCCGAAGCTGTATTTCAAATTCACTGCCCGTCAGACTGCGTTCACGATTGAGACGAGGGATATAAAACTCGCGTTGGGCTTTATTCCCTTTATCTGCGACAAAGGTAGGAGAGGTGAAGATAAAGCGAAGCTCCTCAATCTGCTCTAATTCCTTACGCAACTCTTGATAGGCATAAATCGAAAAGCAGGAAGCCGCAATAGACAGGCGACTGCCTGAGGTGAGGGTCGTGCGTAAATCCTCTGCGAGTGTTGTATGTATGTTGTCAATCAATTTCATAACTATGGCTTTGTAGAAACCAGTAATTCTTTGACGTCAATATCTAAAATCTTGGCTATAGCAACGAGATTCTCTAACGAGGGTTGCACCTTATTGGAACACCATTTGGAAACAGTGTTTTCAGACTTCGCCAAACGCTCAGCCAACCATTTACTTGTCAATTGCTTCTCTGCTAATACTGCTTTTATTCTATTTATTATCGTCATACGATGATTTTTACAACTAAAAATTATACTTGGTTGCTACAAAGATACTACATTTCAAATGGTTGAACGAAGAAAATGTCAGGGCAACCGTATCAAATTCTGAGAAGCTTTCTGAGGTATTCTGGATTCATTGCGGCCTTAAACATTCTCTTTTTCACAGAGTGCTTGTCTTTCTGAGCTTTAACGAGCCCCAAGGCCAGCTTCCTCAATACGTTTAGGTTTACAGGAGCAAGCCCCTACGAGCACGGCAGTGATCCTCGCCAAAGCTTACATCTAGATACCAATGTAGCTGATTCTCGATGCTCCAATGCTGGCGGATACACTGTGCAATCCGCAGAACTTGTGATGTGGGTAAACTTGATATATAGTATTGAGTGTCTGTTCTTTCTTCTTGCTTCGCTTTGTTGTACACCTTGCGCTCGACACGCACCAAGCTTTGTAGATTTACCCACTTGGCATCCTCGTCCAAGAGAGTATCCGAGGTTGACAAGGCTGTGTATATACGTGTCTCGGCACGCCCGTAATCAACGTCATCTGTGCGATGCTCTTCTGCCTTTATCGTCTTGATTGTAAAGGCATCCCGAGCGTCTTCCCATAGTGCCTTCTGGTTCTTCTTTAGGGACAATACGTAATCACTCTCTGCCTCGATTATCTGCTGGGCAATATCGGTCTGCGTCCCCATGGCATCAATCGCGATAACAGCACCCGTAATATCCAAGCTATCCAGCACTTCAGGGATGGCTTTAATCTCGTTACTCTTCTCTTCTATAGCTACTTGGGATAGGCTAAGCCCATGCTCAGAAACCCACGCTGATAGAATATGCGTACTCCCCTTGTGCTTCTTGCTCCCTCGGATAGTCTTGCCATCGAGAGCAATATGTTTGTCCTTAAGGTCTTCGATAATATCCTGAGCATAAACCATTAAGCAGGCATTGAGGCTATTAGGTTCGATGAGACCGAGCACGTGCTCGAAAGTATCCATCGAAGGCACTCCGTCCTCGAACTGGACGAAGTCTTTCAGAGCCTCGGCTCACTCGACAGCGAACTCATGCATGTCTGTATAATCCTCTCCTCCACAAACATATGTTGCAAGGGCTATGAACAGGATATCGCACAATCTATATTTACAGCGTCCTAATACGCGTGGATCTGGGATAGTCTCGAAGTATCTCATGCTTGCAAAGACACCTCTTGTGTTTTGATGCGGTTGCCCTGCTATAAAACGAGTTTTTTCTTAATATTCGCTCGATTTTTCGCTCAATAATCAGTACCTTTGCGAGTAAGAAGTAAGAGATATTTGAAAGTTGCAAAATCAAGACGTAAGAAGCACCTCGCTCGTTTCTTATCCGTTCCCCTTAGTTGAGTTGAAGCAATATTATCTGCTCAATATCAATCTGTTAACTCTCTTCAATCCGATTTTATGCGGAGATTTGCGATTTTCGTACAGCCAAGGACATCGGAATTGACCGTCCCGAGAAGAATGAGGTACTGCACAACATTCCGCCTACACCCGAACAGGAGGTATTTATCGGTAAACTGATGGAGTTTGCCAAGACGGGTAATGCCACGCTCTTGGGGCGTGCGCCGCTCAGCGAGAGCGAGGAAAAGGCTAAGATGCTCATCGCAACGGACTATGCGCGCAGAAGATACACACAGAAGTATATCTATCAGAAAATCAAAGAAATAAGTTTTATTAAAAGGGGAAGGGGTTACGACTTGTCAACGAGCGAGCTTCCAGCCGTTTCTTTATTTTGCATCGTCTCAAAGAACTCTTGCTTTGCGACAGCAAAAATAGCAAAATTAGTTGTGATAGCATTGCAGGATAATGCAGATTTCTTTATTTAATTAGAGTATATATGTAAAGTATATTGTGTATTTTCCAGTAGTAAGTGCAACGCAAATAGAAAGAATACAACCATTTGAGCCGAGAGTAAAGATACACAATAGATCGGCTTCTCAAACAAAAGAAATCTTTTTCTTTCATTACTCAGACGATTGGTGTGTCGACCAGCACCGTTTCCCGAGAAGTCAAACGCAACAAAACGGCAAGAGGAAAATACTCCTCCCATGCAGCACATATGTATGCCACAGAGTGTAAGGAGTGGTGTTGCTATCCGAGGAAATTCTCGGATAAAATGCAAGAACAAGTCGTCCAAACTTTGAGAGAAAAACAGTGGACGCCCGAGCAAATCGTGGAGCGTTTTCGGCTCAAGGGGATTCCCATCGTGGGGAAAACCACCCTATCCACTTTCCACCACGAGGATAAACCCTCGAGGGAGACCTTTACCAACTAACAAGGCATCACTTGAAGTATCGACGAAAGAGCCTTGCTAAACCTCTCAAATCTCAATAGGAACAGCGTAAGGGAATTGACCAAAGACCCGAATGCATCAATCAAGAAGTGCGTTTCGGAGATTTCGAAATGGATCTAATCATTGGAGCTAAGCAACAAGAGGCTATCCTAACCTTTACCGAAAGAAAGACAGATTACTCTATCATCGAACCGTTGTCCAAAGGAAAGAATGCCAAGGCGTTAGCTAGTGTGTGGTCAATCAAAAACTAAACTATTTCAAGAGAATGGGTTTGCTACATTCCATCACAACGGAAAACGGTAGCGAGTTTATGCCTTTTTCTTCCATCGAAAGAGCTCTCAAAATTCTCGTTTTCTTTGCAAAGCCTTATTGTTCAACCGACAAACCTCACATAGAACATCTAAACAAATTCATAAGACAATATATACCAAAAGGAACCTCTTTCTTCGAAATATCGAAACCACAAATCAAAACAATACAGAACCTGTTAAATAACAGACCCAGAAAAAAGCTAAACTTATAAATCCCCCATAGAGTTGCTTGATATATATTTGCAACAACGTTGCACTTGAGACTGGACTCTGCATTGTATCTTTGTAGTATGAATTAAGCCATTAATCAAGATTAGTTTCTATGAGACAAAAGACGCATCTACAAGTAGAGGGCAAACGCATCTGCAAGGTCTTTGTGGGATCGCCTGGCGATACTACAGAAGAAAGGAAGATTTGCAAGGAGGTAGCCCGAAAGCTTAAAAAGGCTGGCATGCCTATTGAGCTATATATGTCACATGACGCAACAAGTAATGCCAATGGCGAGCGTGGGCAAGCACACATCAATCGTCAGTTGCTACAAGAGTGCGATGTGGTTATTGGCATTATGTCTCTGAGGTATGGAATGCCAACGGGAGTGTATGACTCAGGCACAGAGGAGGAGTTTGAGGTAGCTTTCCGTGAGTGCCGAATCACAGGAAAGCAGACCCCTCGTATAATATTCTACTTCAAGAAGCATGACTTTATCCCTGCCGAGTATACTGAACAGCACAACAAGGTCCGCGCATTTAGGGAAAGGTTTGCCAGTGAAGCCTTGGGATTATACACGGAGTTTAAGGACGGAGCAGAATTTCAAAGCTTGCTAGAGCGAGATTTGCCAAAAGCCATCAAGGAACTCGATGAGAGGTTATTGAGTGAAGTCCCTAGGACTTCGAACTTGCAGTTTGTTGGCAGAAAGAAAGAGTTGGAGGCTTTGCCAAGGCTACTATCCGAGGGGCATATTGTACTTGAAGCTCAATCAGGGATGGGCAAGACTACCCTAGTACAGTGCCTATGCCGTAATAGCGACAGTGTCCGTCAGGGATATTCTGCTATTCGTTGGATTTCTATCAATAGAGATATATTATCCCAACAGGATTCTACCGCATTTAGACAAGCTTTTATCGCTAAATTCTCTCCTAGCTCTATTGACGGAGAAGAGAGCAATGAAGCATCAGTCAATTGGACAAAAAAGTTTAACGACTGTGTTGAGAATGATTATAGGATCCCACCATCTCAGCATAAGAAGAGGCTACTCGTCATTGACAACCTAGACTACATATCAGAGGAGGACTTTGAGGGTCTTGGGCAACTATTGACCAACGATTACGGATGGCGTGTACTGATAACATCTCGTGGCCTGGAAGAGCTACAAGACATAGCCCAAGTATATTCTTTAGGTCCGCTAACAGAGGCTGAGGGGGTGAGTCTCTTTAAAAAGGTATATAAGAGTCGCGGTGGTTTAGGCTTTAGCAAAGAGCCAGTACAGCATTTCATTAAGCAGCTTGGTTGTAATACTGCAGTCATCGGTGTTGCCGCAGCCCATGCCACACTGGCTGATGCGGGGTCGTTGGAAGACTATTGTGCAAATGCGGTAAAGTATCTACCCCAAGCTGGAGATTTAGGTGAGTTCTTTAGAGATACTCTAGCTTTGCTACCCAAGCAAGAGAAGCAATTGTTGGTCTTTATGATAGCCCTGACAGCAAGCCCTATCTCTAGAGAGATGCTAAAGCAACTATTGGACTCTTGCTTCAATGGTTGGGGGGCCCTTCTAAGCTCCCTTGTTGTTAAACAGCTGGTTACTGCCTCTGAGCAAAAAGAGACTAAGGGAGGGAAAGATAAGGTATATTATCAGTGCCATAGCATAATTGGGACATACTACAAGCCATCACCAGAGATTACCGCTGATGAGTTGCGTCCGATAGTACAATCGCTACTCAAGAAGATGGATTGGGATGAAATTAACCCTTGGACAAAGGTTATAGACTGGTTGCCGTATGCCGAGTCGGTGCTAAATTGCGTAGCCTTAGAGGCATATGACGACGAAATGCTCTCCCTAGCTTACAACCATCTTAGGACTTCACGAGCTGCCGCTGTAAATAAGCACAGCTATCAGGAAACTATAGTGTATATTACGGATTTGATAAAGTACTCAGAGTACAAGAGGAATAAGAGTTTGCTCGCCTGGCTATATAAGCTCAAGGGCAATGTCATCGCAAATGATGGCTCTAGGAAGGATAAAAAGGAGGCTCTATTGCATAGAGAAAGGAGCTTAAAGCTTATACAAGAGTTGAGAAAAGAGACTGATGATGAGGAACTCATACGCAGAGAGGGAGAGATTAATGATTTTATAGGACGTTCCTACCGCACATTAGATGAGTATGAATCAGCCGAAAAACACTATAAAAGCAGTATTAAACTCTTATCGAGTTTGGCAAGTGATAGAGCTAAGATTACACTCGCTGTGGCTTATGATCATTGGGGATTAGTCTATTCAGACAAAGGGAAGCAAGCAGAGAAACGAGAAGAGGCACAGAAAGAGTATAAGGAATCCCTAAGGCTAAGAAAGATAGCGCTAGGGATAAAGGAGGGAGCTCTAGGCAACCATACACCATCCTATATAGCCACTTGGAACAACTATGCACGTACTCTGCATAACCTAGGGAAGTGTGCGTCAGATAAAACTATTAAAGAGCAACAATATGCTCGGACTATTAAAGAGTACAAGGGTATACAAGAGAAGCGAGAAAAAATCTATCCTAAAGGCCACCCCAATCTGGCCTACTCCTATAACAACTTAACTAGTGTATACATAGACCGAGGAAAGCCTGAAGATTTTGAGGAGGCTATAAAGTACAACCGTATGGCAATGGATATACTACAGAAGTCGAAGTCTTTCCCCAACAAGAGAAAGGCTACAGTGTATAATTATGCTGCACAAGCACTGATGGGTGGAGGATTTCTTATTCAGGCAAAGCATTACAATCAAGAAGCCCTCCTGCTCCTAAAGGAGTATAGTACCGAAGATAAAGTAAAAGAAGCGGAAAAGCGAGCCAAGAAGATTGACGAGCTGAAGAAAAATTTTCGCGAGCTTGAGAAAGAGTACTACGACTATACGAAGTCTCTGAAGCTAAGTAACGATCTCAAGCCTACAAACCTTGGGAAAGAGTGGGAACTATTCTTTGAGGCACTCAAGCGTGGTGAGCGCTATAACCCTCAGTTCAGCTACGCCATACGCACAAACGAAGAGGTTTGTGAGATAATTGCTACTCTGCAAGGGCTACGCGAGAGGTTTAAGACTGCTCGTGTTGCCATATTGAGCGACTCTTACTGCGAGCTAATAGATAGAGACATTCGTTGGGTACAGCTTATGCACCAACGCTCATCTGAGGGTTTCGGGCAAGAGCTTGCTAAGTTGCACCAAGCAATCACCCCCAATATTTTGGAGCAGGCTAAGCGAGTTATCTCTGAGTTTGATCCCGAAGAGGAGCATCACGAACCTAGTCAAAGTATAGATGCCTTAGAAGCAAAGCGTCGCTTTAAGAAAGCATTAGACGAGAGAGGCTACATCAATTGGCGAATTGAGCTACTTGAGCAACCTGCGAGAGTAGCTGTCAACTCGCTTGAACAGAAGATAAAGATACACAGAGATGCTCTATTCACAGAAGAAGATATTCAACGCCTGATAGTGCATGAAATAGAGGTACATATCGCTCGGTTTGAGCAAGGTTGTAAGCAACCCTACCTCATCTTTGCTTATGGTCTCCCAGACTATCTCGAGACAGAGGAGGGGCTTGCCATCTACAACGAAGAGCTGAATGGGCTTAGCTCTAAGCGTAAGATTTACGACTATGCAACACGGCTTATCTTGTGCGATAAAGCATTGGAGATGTCTTTCTTTGAGCTATACCAAGAGGCATTGTTATTGTACCCAAGCGACCAAGAGAAGGCTTATGGTATTGCCGTGCGTATCAAGCGAGGGCTTACTGACACGAGCGTCCACGGAGGCTATACTAAAGACCAAGTGTACTTCTCGGGCTATCTTGCGGTCAAAGCCTTGTCAGACGCTGAGAGGGGGCGTTTGTGGATAGGTAAGATTGGCATAGACGATATCCCTAATGCTACTAAGTTGCTAGACCTAGAGATGTGGTAGGGGTTAGAAGTTTCTGGGCTATTCATAGATATTCAGGCTTGATAGCTCTTGCTCAAATTTGATTGATAATAGTTATCGCTTGTAGTTGGAGCTTGATGAGGAGAGGAGTACTTTTCGAATTTGCGGAGCATTCGCTGTGCAACGACCACTGAGTGGTAGCTGTTGGTGTTTTGACAGCTTCATTGTAGAGGATACCAATTTTGCAAGTTAAGGAGACTATCTGCGAGAGTTCTCTTAGGAATTTCTCCGCTGACTTGTGCTATAACAACAGATTCGCTACATTAGCTTACTGGATTTTTACGCTCGTCGGGACGGGTGGTCCCGCCCCTTGGCGCTGGCCGCTCCCCGACCGATGAGTTTAAAAGCGTAAAATAATCTGCGATATATTTTGATTCTCCACGACTTATCGAATAACAGTTTTCTTATTTCGATGTTTTATGAATTTAAGATACTTATAATTACGTGGAAGAATTTCTTCGTTTGACTCCCAGAATTTTTCACTCACATCGGGCTGGATCGGAACAAGGTGCTTGACAGATTTGAGTTTTTGCATCGGAGTCTTGCCGTTCAGTGAGGAATGTGGTCGTTTCTTATTGTAAAACTCCTGCCATTCCATAGCCATCACATTCAAATCAAGTGTCTTGTCCGACAAATCTATAAGATTCCAAAACTCTGTCTTATCGGTTTGCTGAGACCTTTCAACTTTGCCATTCAGATGCGGAGTTCTTGGTTTGATTGGCCTGAATTTGATAAAATGGTCATGCAGTTCATATTGGAAGTCATAATTGAAAAATTCTGTTCCCCAATCAGTTTGTATCCGCTGAACGGGAAAAGGAAAGGTGTTCAGTATCTCTCCTAAAAAATGAATTGTACTTTCCGCTTTTTTATTGGGATATACACGAATGGTTCTCAAACGGGTACAATCATCTATGGCCGTGAACTGGTATGCTCCGTTTCGTACTTTCATTACATCCAGCTGAACCCTTTCCCCGGGAATTTCTTTACTATATCGGATATAGTCTGACTTTTTACGCCGTTTCACAACAGCTTTGACCTGATGCTTTTTCAACACACGCCACACCGTCATGGCTGAGAGCTTTATTCTCCTCCTAAGCAGATAGTTGGCAATCCGTTGCGCTCCCCATCTTCTCGTCTCACGCAAATTAAGGATAATGGTTTCAATTTCAGGTGTTATCTTCATATTGGCAAGTCTTGATGGACGTTTAGACTTGTCGGACAATTCCGACTTGCCTTCTTCTTTCTCGCGATTTTTCCAACGGTATAACGTGGAACGGGCAATCCCGCACCGAAGGGCAGTTTTTGTCACAGAACCCGTTTCGGCGTATAGCTCAAGCCATTTTTGGCGCATTCGTATTTTCCGTATATCTTCTTTCATGCTACGAAGATATGGATTAAGATTTGCCTACGAAAAGAAAAAGTGTAGCGGATCTATTGATACTTTACAAATAAAATTCGTACACTCACCTCCCATACCGATGTTTCGTTGGAGCGTCTATCTCCTCACTTTTGGGAACACCTCTGTGCTCGACTGACGCTGGAAGATTGTTCACGCAATACCCAAGCTTTCTACCATCGTAACCTCAGAGCCGTAATCAATCGTTACTGCAATTCCTCGGTGGAGACTCGTATATCCCCTGATTTCTCATTCAAAGGAGAACTTACACATAAACGAGCCTTGAGCGTTTCAGATATGGAAAAGCTGGTTTCCTTTCATCCATCAACCATACGCTTGCAAAAGGCAAAAGACCTCTTCCTTCTCTGCTTCTTCCTGAGAGGAGTCGGTCTTGCCGACATCTGCTTCATGCTCAAAACACATCGCCAGGGTAACTATCTCTCTTTTCATCGACATAAGACTGCCGTTCCATTGTCCATACAGCTTACCAATTCGATCCGATTTTTTCTCGAACGTTACGGCAGTCGTCAGCCTGAGTCTCCCTATCTGTTTCACTTCCTTGATGGTGCCTAATACCGATACAAAGCTCACCTACCAAGCCTACCGTGCATTGCTCAAACGTACCAATACCGCCCTGAAAGAAGTAGGAGAGATTCTCGACCTCCCTATACCGCTCACCTCCTATGTGGCTCGACATACCTGGGGCACCCAAGCCAAAGGCGTGGGTGCTTCCTTAGCACATATTAGCGAAGCACTCGGACATCGTTCTCAACGCATCACGGCCGTTTATCTGAAAAGTTTTGATCAAGAGATATTGGATAATCTTAACAACAGCGTATTGGCACCATACCATCTCTTGTTGGAAGAAGAACCTGAAAACAAAAAAGGCAAACAGGAAGATATATAGCACAAATATAGACATTTCCGTGTCTGTATTTACTTCATTTCCCTGTGCTTTTGACGACCTTTGCGTCTCTCTATTGAATAGTAGAGAGATGATTCACCACAACTTCATCCCCAATTGTAATGTGAGTGCACAAATCATACTCAAAAAAATCGTGACAAAGATACGTGTGGCGCAAAGAAGCGGAAGCAATAAAAAGTGACTTTTAATATAAGATTTGTGCTCTACCGGGATTTTTCTGTACCTCTTACGATATCCGGTAAAGCTCCTTCTCGTATTTGGTGTGCTGTTTTCCCGAACTTCTTATGGCAAAAGTCATTCAAATGGGAAACGGAAGCAAATCCTAATTTTGTGGCAACGACCTTAATAGGCTGCTCTGTATTTCGGAGCAGACGCCGTGTTTTCTCTTCTTTTTGTTGCAGCATCCATTGATAAGGTGTCGTGTTGAAATGCGATTTAAAAAGTCGCTGGAAGTATGCTCTTTCCAATCCCATCATCTGTGCCAATTGGCAAACGTTGTGTACCTGTTGCGAGAGTCTCAAGACGGTTGCCTTAAAATTCGATTGTGTATCAAATAAAGGTCTGAACAAAGACAATAAATCTTCCGGCGATAGACAAACCCGAAGCAAGAAAAACACTTCCCTCTGTTTGACCATGTGCATCTCTTTACAGCAAAATCCGGAGTTCAAATAATCTTCAATCGAATCGAAGCAACGCTCAATGGCTTCATTGGCCGGATAGACCATTCTTTCATATTGACCGTTATAAGCCGTTCCTTGCACTTTTTTCAAGGAAGGGATGGATACTCTCATGCACAAATAATCAATGTGCAGAGTATTCAGTGTAATCAAAACTGCGTCTTGATGAGCTTTGAAGGAGAACTCCCTTCCAATGGGTACAAACACGAACTCTTTTTCGTGTAGCAGCACTATCGTTCCATCTTTACACGATATCTCCACATAGCCTCTCTGTACGTAAATCAGTCGGTTGAGTGTGAAGTTGTCATAGGAATAGGTTTGATTTTCACCGATAAGCGTCAAGACAAATCCGGTGGTAGGAGTGGTAAGGAAGCAATCACACTCCTGATGTTCTTTGGGGTTGAAAATTTTCATATGCTAGGATTAGAACCACAATTTATATGCAGAAAATTCGGGTGCTTTCCCTGCAAAAGATGGTAATGTAGCGGCTATTGACTACTTTTGCAAGACATTTGAATATGCAATGAGCCCTATGAATAGATCAGAAGAAGGACTTGAACTCCTCGGAAAGAAAACCGAATACAAAGAAGACTATGCCCCCGAGGTGCTGGAAGCCTTTAGCAATAAGCATCCAGAGCGGGACTATTGGGTGCGCTTCGTATGCCCCGAATTTACCGCACTATGCCCCATCACGGGACAACCCGACTTTGCAACCATATATATTGATTACATACCGGACGAACGTATGGTTGAGAGCAAAAGCCTCAAACTATACCTCTTTAGCTTCCGCTCGCACGGAGCATTTCATGAAGATTGCGTCAACATCATCATGGACGACCTCATCAAACTGATGAATCCGAAGTATATCGAAGTTACGGGAGACTTTAGTCCTCGTGGTGGTATCAGCATCGTACCCTACTGCAACTACGGTCGCCCGGGGACACAGTACGAAAGCATTGCCCAAGAGCGTCTGCTCCGTCACGATAGACACTAAGCATTACAAAAAAAATGAACAGCCCCTGCCGTCGTGTCCTTGCTATCATAAATCCCATATCGGGAGTCGGATCCAAAACCCGTACCCCCGAGCTGCTGGCAGATGCCTACAACCAGCGTGAAGAGGAACTTCTGATCACCTATACCAAGGGAGAAGGGCATGCAACACAACTGGTACAAGAGGCCATCGAACACCAAATAGAGACGGTTATAGCCATTGGTGGCGATGGTACGATTAACGAAATTGCCGGAGCATTGCACGGCTCCTCCGTGAAGATGGGAATTATCCCCAAGGGAAGTGGAAATGGGTTGGCACGTGCTTTAGGCCTTCCGCTCTCGGATGATGCAGAAGCAATCAAGGTTATTACCGAAGGTCACACCACCGCCATTGATACGGGTATCGTCAATGGAAAGCCCTTCTTTTGCACCTGTGGTGTAGGATTTGATGCCGAAATGACTAAACGTTATGCCGAAACCTCTCGCCGAGGACTTCTCACCTACATCCGTGCGGCAATCGACGAATACATCGCCTTCAAACCTCAAAACTACCGTATCACTATTGACAACGAAGTTATTGAGACGCGCGCTTTCCTCGTTACGATAGCTAACATCGACCAATATGGCAACAATTTCTACATCGCCCCCGGGGCAAGTCCCTCAGACGGGTTACTGGACCTCGTGATACTTCAACCTTTCGCCCCCCTCCTAGCGGGTCATGTAGCCCTTCAGTTAGTCACGAAAAGTATCGACAAGAACAGTTCGGTCTACAACTACCGTGGTGCTCGTATCATTATCGAAAGAGACTGTGAAAAGGCTCCTGCACAAGTGGACGGAGAATCAGTCATGACGGGGGATCGCATCGAAATAGGAATCAAAAAACAGAGTCTTTTGGTATACACCCCTACTCCCCTACCCGACAAAAAATGAATCTACACATCAGTATCCTCATGCTACTCGGAGGGCTTGCCCTCATCTACTACGGAGCCAACTTCTTAACGGATGGTGCCAGTTCCATCGCTCGCAGGATGCAGGTCTCGGGGTTGGTGATCGGACTGACGATCGTAGCCGTGGGCACATCCGCACCCGAGTTGGCTGTAAGTCTGACGAGTGCCATTCAAGGGAAAGAAAGTATCTCCCTCGGCAATGTGGTAGGCAGTAATATATTCAACATCTTGGCAATCCTGGGACCCGTTGCTTTGATCTCTCCACTCAAAGTTGCCAAAAGCACCACCTACGTGGAGATCCCGATGCTCATCATCTTCTCCGTTATCTTACTGATCTTGGCACAAGACACTCTTTTCGAGGGCTCGGCAGGTGCGGATATCATCAGTAGAGGCGATGGGATCATCCTCCTACTGCTCTTTTTCATGTTCATTAGCTATACTTTTTACATTGCACGTAAGAGTATTCGGGAGGAGAAAGCCCTCAAAACGGAATCTCCCGATGCCCCGAAAATCAAAGTCTACGGATGGGGACTCTCCATCCTCATGGTATTGGGTGGGTTGGCTATGCTCGTTTTTGGTGGTAATACTTTTACCATCGGAGCATCGGATATTGCCCGAGCTCTAGGAGTGCAAGAAGCCATCATCGGGCTGACTCTTGTTGCCTTTGGAACTTCCGTACCCGAACTGGCCACCTCCATTATTGCTGCTCGAAAGGGACATGCCGACATGGCGATCGGGAATATCGTGGGGAGCAACATCTTCAACACCATCTTTATCCTTGGGATCACGGCCACAGTACTTCCTATTCCGACACAGGGTATAACAGCTTTTGACTTCGGGGTGATGATGCTGGCGACAATCCTCCTCTTTATGTTTACACTGTTCTATGGCAAGCGTGAGATCAAGCGTCTGGAGGGATTTATCCTGCTGGCGACCTACCTTGCCTACACCACTTGGCTCGTGGCACAGCAGCTCGTCTAAACAAAAACTCCGATACAAACGACAAAGACATTGAGTATAAATCCCAGACTTTTTATCAAAACTAAAAATGAATTTACTCATAAGCATCCTCATGCTACTCGGAGGGCTTGCCCTCATCTACTACGGGGCTAATTTCCTAACGGATGGTGCCAGTTCCATCGCTCGCAGGATGCAAATCTCGGGACTAGTAATTGGTTTGACCATTGTGGCAATAGGCACTTCTACACCCGAATTGGCAGTAAGTCTAACCAGTGCCATCCAGGGGAAAGCAAGTATTGCTCTCGGGAATGTGGTGGGTAGCAATATATTCAATATCCTAGCGATCTTGGGACTCGTTGCCCTCATATCCCCAATCAAAGTAGCCAAGAGCACTACGTATGTGGAGATCCCAATGCTGCTCGTCATCTCCACAGCCCTACTGGTCTTAGCACAAGATTCCATTTTCGGAGGAGCAACCGACATGGATAGTCTCTGTCAAGGCGATGGGATCGTGCTCCTACTGCTCTTTGCCATGTTTATCGGCTACACCTTCTATATCGCACACAAGGGAATGCAAGAAGAAAAAGCCCTCAATACAGAGTTACCTGAAGCTCCTCGGATCAAAGTCTACGGCTGGGGGCTCTCTGTCCTCATGGTACTCGGTGGATTCGCCATGCTCATTGTTGGCGGGAACGTCTTTACTCAAGGAGCCTCTGAGATCGCTCGTGCCCTCGGGGTGCAAGAGGCCATCATCGGACTGACTCTTGTAGCAATAGGCACATCTGTACCCGAACTGGCAACCTCTGTTATTGCCGCCCGTAAGGGACACACCGACATGGCGATCGGGAATATTGTAGGGAGTAATATCTTCAACGCCACCTTCATCCTCGGTATCTCCTCCGCGGTGCACCCCATTGCCACTGCAGGGATCACCTCCCTTGACTTTGGGATCATGATGCTGGCGACGATCCTCCTCTTCGTATTCTCTCTACTCTATGGCAAACTCGAACTCAAACGCATAGAGGGATTCATCCTGCTAGCGATTTATGTTGCCTACACTACCTGGCTCGTTGTACAACAGCTAGTCTAAATAAAACATCTCGATATGAAATATATCCTTTGCCCGTACTGTAAAAAACGTCTGGAAGCCTCTTGGATTCGAAGCGTCCTCGATAAATCGGGGCACGTAGATACGCCCTGTCCGGGGTGCCATCGGAGGCTTGCATTCTCCCTCAGGAAGTCAAAATCAGACGACAGTGCACCAGCAGACAAGGTCTCTAGCCATGCCCGTTCCAGAGAAGAGAGCCAACCTCTGGCCTACCTGCAAGTGGTGGAAAACGTTTTCGGCTATGCAGCACAATTCCCCCTGTACGAGGGACTCAATCGCGTAGGACGATACAATGACAAGCACACACAGATAGAGGTCGCCATTCGCACGGCTGACCCCAGTCTCGATCGCAATCAATCACTGATCACAATGGAGCGAGATGCCACAACGGGAGAGGCCTTCGCCATCATTATGGACGATGACAGCATGACAGGCACCTTCGTCAATGCCCGTGAGTTGGAGCCGGGAGAGAAACATCTGCTTCGTGATGGCGATGTGATTACCCTGGGGGCAACTTCTCTCATATACTCGATTAAATAGCCTTATTTCCCCAAATAGATCTATGACAGCCCCCAAGAAAAGAGCCCTGATTACCGGAGTAACTGGACAAGACGGTGCCTACCTCAGCGAATATCTACTCAAACGTGGATACGAAGTACATGGGCTCAAACGCCGCTCCTCTCTCTTCAATACCGAGCGAATCGACCACCTCTACCAAGACCCTCACCAAGCAGAGAGAAACTTTTTCTTGCACTATGGCGATATGACCGATGGGCAGGGGCTCGCTCGCCTTGTTGAGGAAATTGCACCGGACGAAGTCTACAATCTAGCAGCTCAAAGCCATGTCAAAGTAAGTTTTGAACTTCCTGAATACACAGCCGACGTGGTGGCATTAGGGACACTGCGCCTACTCGAAGCAATACATCTGTTGCATAAGGAAAAGGAGATCCGATTTTACCAAGCCTCCACCAGCGAACTCTTCGGTTTGGTGCAGGAGATGCCCCAACGAGAGACGACCCCTTTTTATCCCCGAAGTCCCTATGCCGTTGCCAAACTCTATGCCTATTGGATTACGGTAAACTACCGAGAGGCTTATGGGATGCACGCCAGCAATGGGATCCTCTTCAACCACGAGTCTCCTCTTCGGGGCGAAACCTTCGTAACCCGCAAGATCTCTCGCAGTGCCAGTCGTATTGCTATGGGCTTGCAGGAGTGCCTCTACCTCGGGAACCTGTCAGCCCGAAGAGATTGGGGACATGCCAAGGATTACGTCCGCTCGATGCACCTTATTTTGCAACGAGATACTCCCGATGACTACGTGGTCGCGACGGGAGTTACCACAGAAGTGCGTACTTTCGTTCGCTTGGCATTTGCACATATGGGACTTACAATAGAGTTTCAGGGAGATGGGTTGCAGGAAGTCGGTGTGGTAACTGCTCTTGACAAAGATCGGTTTCAAGTCGCTGTCGGCGAAGTTTTTTTACCCCATGCCCAATCCCTCATCGGGAAGGCGATCGTAGCCGTGGACCCTGCCTATTTCAGACCCACTGAAGTAGAGGTTTTGCTCGGAGACGCATCCAAAGCAGAGAAGTTACTCCATTGGAAAGCAGAACACACCCTCGAAGATATTGTGTGCGACATGATGATCAATGACCTGCAACTGATGAAGCGAGAAGCTTATCTAAAACAGGGCGGATTCTCCATCTGCAATTACTTTGAATAACTTCCCCAAAAGGATCGAATACGCTATGGACAAAAAAGCACGCATTTATGTTGCGGGACACCGAGGTCTGGTCGGCAGCGCCATCTTACGAACACTCCAAAGAGAGGGATACGAACATCTCATTACCCGTAGCCATGCTGAACTGGACCTCTTAGATGCTGTGGCAGTACGCCATTTTTTCGACCAAGAGCAACCCGAATATGTCTTTTTGGCAGCGGCTTTCGTCGGGGGAATCCTAGCCAATAGTCGTTATAGGGCAGACTTCATCTATAACAACTTAGGGATACAGCAAAACGTGATCGGAGAGAGCTTTAGGCACCATGTTAAGAAACTCTTATTCCTCGGAAGCACCTGTATTTACCCTAAAGAGGCTCCGCAACCGATGCGCGAGGAGGATCTCCTCACCTCCACACTTGAATATACCAACGAACCCTATGCCATCGCCAAAATAGCAGGGATAAAAATGTGCGAGAGCTTTAATCTGCAATATGGATGCAACTATCTCACTGTAATGCCGACCAATCTATATGGTCCCGGGGATAATTTTCACCTCGAAAACAGTCATGTACTCCCTGCAATGATACGCAAAATGCATCTGGCCAAACTGCTCCGAAATCAGGACTGGGAGGCTCTTCGAAGAGACCTTGCCCTACGTCCCGTCTCGGGAATTGACTCCTCAGACCCACAATCCAAGATCAGCCAACGACTGGAGGACTTCGGTATAGAACCCGATCAACTGGTTCTATGGGGATCAGGGACCCCTCTCAGAGAGTTTATGTGGAGCGAAGATATGGCAGAAGCTTGTATCTTTGTCATGAATAACGTGGACTTCGCACAATTGCGAGACCTATGCCATCCCGAAGAGGTACGCAACTGCCACCTTAACGTAGGTACAGGGATTGAGCATTCCATTGCACAGATAGCCGAGGAAGTACGTCAGGTTGTCGGATTTGAAGGAAAGATCACCTTTGATCACCTACACCCCGATGGCACCTATCGCAAAAGAACAGACCCCTCTCGCTTAGCTCGCCTGGGATGGCAATACACCACCTCCATCGAAAAGGGATTACCTCAATTGTATCAGTGGTACTGCCCCAACTAAAAGCAAAAAGAACGAATAAGCACAATACAGATTTAGTCATTTCCGTTAGTTGATTGTATGCTCAGTAGCCAGATAGAAGCTCAGTGTATTGAACTCATAAAAACCGAAGTGGTACCTGCCACGGGTTGCACCGAACCTGTGGCGGTGGCTCTTGCTGTTGCCAAAGCAGCCCAAGTACTCCAAGAGTCGCCCCGTAGTATCGAGGTACTCCTTAGTGCCAATATGCTCAAAAATGCAATGGGTGTGGGCATTCCCGCTACCGGTATGATCGGACTCCCCATTGCCGTGGCCCTAGGAGCTATCATTGCAGAGCCTTCAAAAGAATTAACGATATTGGAAGGATTCTCTGCGCAACAGCTCGCCCAAGCAAAAGCTCTCGTAGATCAAAAAATCACCTCTATAAAGCTCAAAGAGGGCGATGTGGACAAACTCTATATTGAGGTAATCATCAAGGGCGATCAGCACGAAGCAAGTGCCATCATACTGGGAAATCATCGGAATATCGTCTATGCCCGACGGGACCAAGAGGTGCTTTTCGACGACAGGCAAAAAGAGACATCGCCCACCACTCCGAGTAAGGAGAATGATGATGAACTCAAACTGACCTTCGACCTTGTCTACGACTTTGCCACGACAACGGATCTGGATAAATTGACCTTCATCAAAGAGGCAGCTCGTCTCAATCAAGAAGCCAGCAACTTCAGTCTTCAAGGCACTTATGGTCATGCCGTGGGGCGTATGATACAAGGGAACCTAGGCAAAAAGTATCTAGGGAACTCTGCCCTCACCGAAATGCTCACCTATACAAGTGCCGCATGTGATGCACGTATGGACGGAGCCCCCGTAACCGTGATGAGTAACTCGGGAAGTGGAAACCAAGGAATCACGGCCACCCTTCCCGTATTGACCTTTGCCAAACACGAGGGAGCAGACGAGGAGCATACCATCCGTGCCCTGATTCTCAGCAACCTTATGGTGATCTATGTCAAACAAAAGCTGGGAAGGCTCTCCGCCCTCTGTGGATGCGTTGTGGCGGCTACCGGCTCTAGTTGTGGATTAACCTACCTCATGGGCGGTAGTCGTGAACAGATTGGATTTGCCATAAAGAACATGGTAGGCAACATTACCGGGATGCTATGTGACGGAGCAAAACCGAGTTGTAGCATGAAAGTTTCCAGCGGCGTCTCCACGGCCATGTTCTCGGCACTTCTTGCGATGGAACACAAAGTCGTAACTAGTAGCGAGGGGATTGTGGATGACGATGTAGACCGCACCGTAGACAACCTTACCGGTATTGGTCGTGTAGGCATGAATGAAACTGACCGACTTGTTCTCGATATAATGACACAAAAACAACACTAAAAAGTAACCCTATACAGTCTAACTTCATGGCATCAAACGCTACATCCCCACAAGCGAAGATGACGCTGCCCGCTTTCGTGCGCCTCATGCTCCGCAATTGGTACTGGTTCATCCTAGCCCTTTTCATCGCCGGAGTGGGCATTAAACTCAAGAGTAGAAGCACTGTCGTAGGGAATAACAGATATCGTATGGCAGTGATGACTCGATTCCCCATGCAAGTACCTCAAAGTCCAACTGCCTCTTCTATAACAGTTAATGCATCCGAAAGTAGCGAAGCTCCCCTTTGGAAACACGTTCCTGCGTTTGATGCCACACAAATCTACGGATGGATTGTCTCTGCAGACATCATCCATCGAGCAGGGAAGCATTTGGGCTTTGAAGTCGATTATCTACAAAAAGATCTGATCTTCTCTAAGGATATATACAATTATATTCCCTTCAAGATCCTTTTCCCCGATGCTCTAGACACGGACCAATTCTCCCTCACGGCACACTCGAGTCCTGAGGGGATCACCGTCTCAAAAATCAGTGGGATTTTTCAAGGAAGACCTATTGTTGAAGGGGATCCCATCCTCGTCCCTTGGGAGGGTGAAGCCCAATCTCCTGTGGGTCTGATCCGCCTGGAAGATAATCCGGGATGGGAAGAGTACGGCAAAGGTCCCTACAAAGAGGAGAAACCGATCACCATTGTACGCAAAAGTGTTATCGAAACACGTGCCCAATACGACTGGGATATGCAACTCAGTGTCGAGATGCCGAATTTCCTCAACTCCGAATTTACAACGACGGGATCGGCAAGACGTGCCAAACAGCTCCTCTCGGAGATGCTCGTTGAGCTCGACTCCATCATACGATACAACCTCACACTAGATCTGAACAAGGAACAGGAGATGATCGAAGCGGCCCTCAAACACCTGACTTCCCCCGACAGCACCACCACGTACCTATCTGTAGAAAGCCGTGCACAGGAGATCAAAGCACTCCAAGCTCAGCTCGCTCGCACCTTGACCAACAGAGAGGTACTTCGCTATGACCACTTGCTAGAAGTAACAGCAACTCCGGCCCTTCAACCTGCACCGGGAGGCAAGCTAATGACCTCCGTAGTACTGCTACTCCTCGCCCTCATTATCCCCACTTTGCTAATCTATTATGTGTGGCTTATGAGAGGAACTGTGCTAGAGATCAACCAACTTACTAGCTATTGGAGAGAAAAGATACAAGAGGGGCTCCGTCTACACCGTAGCCGACACGATTTGAACGAGGATACAGAGGCTTTTGACCGATTGCGCCTATACCTGCAAACGCAACAGGAATCGGGAGACAAAAAACGTCCCATCGTCTTTACAACTCCATCCGAGAGCCTTGCGGCACAGAGGAGGCTAAACAAATTGGTAACAGCGATCGCCACGAAAGAGGCGACGACAGAAAAAGGAGAAAATACGCATAAAATCATACACCTCGGAAGCCAGACAGAAAGTACACTACCTCACTTCCGATCAATAAGTTCGGGATATTGGGGGAGCATTCAGTTCTACCAAGATATAGCTACATCGGAAGAGCCTATTTGGATCATTGCGCCATCGGATGCCGTCTTGCTGATTGCACCCCATGCGGCACAGATCATCGTCGTCGTCGAGCAAGATCAAAGCAAAACCTCCATGCTCTCTAGTCTGGAACGGGATCTCGCTGCACAAAAGAATCCGATCGTCGCAGTGTGGGTACGCAACGCGCAACCGTTTTCCCGCTAATCTGCTGTAATCATGATTATCAATAGTCTTCTCGATACGGACTTATACAAGTTCACCACAGGGTATGCTTACGCCAAATTGTTTCCGTATGCCTATGGGCACTTCAAATTCATAGATCGAGACAATCGAGTTTATCCCAAAGGTTTTGATCAGTTGCTACGTCAAGAGATTGACCACATGGCCAAGATCGAGCTCAGCAACAGCGAAGCGCAATTCATCGCCCAGCGAATGCCTTACATACCTCCCACGCATATTGATATGTTGCGAGGATTTCGATTTAACCCCGAGGAGCTGACTATTGTACAAGATCAAGAGGGACATTTGCATATCGATGCCGAGGGGCCTCTCTACCGAGTGACTTTGTGGGAGACGCCTATACTCGCACTCGTCAGCGAATTATACTATCGGGTGATGCACATACTCCCCAATAAGGAATATACCCAACGTGTGGCAATCGAAAAGGCACAGCGGCTAGAATCCGAGGGGTTGAATTTCTCCCTCTTCGGTATGCGCCGTCGCTTCAGCTACGATATAGAAGACGAGATCACGCGCATTATGCGAGCATACGCCCCCAAGCACTTCTTTGGTACGAGTAATGTACACTTCGCGCACAAGTACAATCTGAATGTTTCGGGTACACATCCACATGAATGGATCCAATTCCACGGAGCAATCTACGGCTACAAAATGGCAAACTATATGGCCATGGAGGACTGGATCAACGTGTACGACGGAGACCTCGGAACAGTACTTACGGATACCTATACAACCAACGTTTTTCTGCGTAACTTCAGCAAGAAGCATGCCCAACTCTATACAAGCTTACGCCACGATAGCGGAGATCCATTCCGGTTTGTAGACAAGGCGATCGCTCGGTATCGGGAACTCAAGGTCGATCCAAAGATCAAATACATCATATTTTCGGATAGTCTCAATGTGGATAAAGCGATTAAGATACGCGATTATTGTTCGGATCAGATTCGTTGCTCTTTTGGTATTGGGACGAACCTCACCAACGATACAGACTGCGGAGCCCTCCCCTCGAACATTGTGATGAAACTCTGGCGTTGCAAAATGACTGAGCGTGAAGAGTGGAGTTATTGTGTCAAACTGAGCGATGCACACGGTAAATATACAGGGACTCCCGAAGAGATTGAATTGGCACGTCGCACATTGGGGATCATTGATTAAACAGAAAGTGTGCACCCTCGTTCCTCACAGAAGTTCACAGGAAAGAGTCTAAAGGTCATTATACAGATGCAGGCTCCGCTCATTGCAATTTTTGCAGGATCATTCGACCCGATCCACATCGGTCATATGGCATTGGCCAACTACCTGTTTTATCAAATAGAGGGCTTGACGCAATTATGGTTCCTCCCCACTGCTCAAAATCCGATTAAGGGGAAGGCAGAGCTTTCCTTTGGCAAGCGTTGCAACTTGATTGATAAGGTAATCGAGGGAGACTCTCGCTTCTCGTGTTGTAGGATCGAGGGTAGTTTACCAAGTCCTCATTATACCATCCACACTTTAGATGCCCTTCAAGCCGATTATCCCAGGTATCGATTTGGGCTGATTATCGGAGCAGATAATTGGGTTCAGCGGATAAAATGGTATCATTGGGAGGAGTTGGTTGCCAAGTACCCCTTGTGGGTCTATCCACGACCGGAGTATCCTATAGGCAATACCGATATGGAGCCTAATGTGCACCTACTCTCAGATGCTCCTCTGCTGGAGGTCTCCTCTACGGCCATCCGCCAAGCAAGAGAAAAGGGACAGGACTTCCGCTACTGGTTGCCCCGCCCCGATCTATTTGATCTTCTCTAATCCACTAGAAAAAAAATCGACCTATTTCACATGCTCCCTCGTGCTCCTCGCCGTAAACTCTCCAAAAGTCAAGTTGTCTCAATTGTCCTATTGTGGCTACTGATCGCAGGATGGATGCTCACTTCGATTCGGCTGGATATCTTTGCCATTCTAGGGATCATCTTCTCGGGGATCGGCATCTTCGCCACTTTGTATAAACACCGCCACTGAGGGATACCGTACCTCGGAACCTCCCCTCGGTAGCATTTTTTTTGAGGTTTCAGATCATTCATTTGTTAATCTCTTGGAGAGATTGCACTGCCAATCCCAAGCGGATTGGAGGGTCTCTTCGATGCTTTTTTGTGCATGCCAGCCCAAGATCTCATTTGCCTTGGTCGCCTCTGCCCATATCGCTTCGATGTCTCCATCTCGACGACCGACATATTTGTGAGGCACTGTTACACCCGTCGTCTTCTCAAACTTTTCGATCAGTTCAATCACACTAACGCCACGCCCTGTCCCGATATTGAATACATCAAGCTGAGGTATAGCCTCTTTGTGAAGCATCCGATCGAGGGCGGCAGTATGCGCTTGGGCCAAATCTACCACATTGATATAGTCACGAATGCAACTGCCATCAGGCGTATTGTAGTCCGTACCAAAGACGCTGAGTTCTTGACGAATACCCGCAGCCGTTTGGGTTAGATAGGGGATCAGGTTTTGGGGGACTCCATTGGGTTCCTCGCCGATGAGAGCCGATGGATGAGCCCCTATGGGGTTAAAGTAGCGAAGTAAGGTCGCACGGTATGTTGCTCCCGATGCGATGGCATCTCTGATGATCTCCTCATTAATCTGCTTGGTATTGCCATAGGGGGAGGTCGCTGCAAGGATAGGAGCAGACTCTCCAACGGGCAACTTGTCGGGCTGTCCGTAAACGGTACAACTGGAGGAAAAGACCAAAGCCCGAGTACCAAACTGTGCCATACACTCCATCAGGGTAATGAGCGAAAGTATATTATTGCGGTAGTATAAGAGCGGTTTTTGGACTGATTCGCCTACAGCTTTACTTGCTGCAAAGTGGAGTACAGCATCTATACTATGCGTTGCAAAAAGGTTGGACATGGCCTCTCGATCGCAACAATCCATGGCATAAAAGAGGGGTCGTTTATGGGTAATAGCCTCAATGCCATCCAGCACTTCGGGGCGGGAATTACTGAGATTGTCAACAATCACAACGTTATAGCCTGCCTCTAGTAATTCGACGGTCGTATGAGATCCGATATAGCCCATACCTCCCGTAACTAAAATCGTTTCTTTCATAGTGTTTGATTGATTGATTCTATGTATTGAAGGAGCTCATCACGCCCCTCGTTTTTTTCGGATGAGGTAAAAAAGAAGGGGGGAAGCTCTTCCCACTCCTCGGCAAGCACCTTTTGATAACGCTCTTTGGACTCTTTTAGTTTAGAGAAGGAGAGCTTATCTATTTTGGTCATTATGATAGAAAGGGGTACGCCGGCCTCTCCCATCTGCTGGATGAACTCCAAATCAATCTTCTGAGGCTCCAGCCGACTATCGACCAATATAAAAAGGTTGACCAGCTGCTCGCGCTCTAGAATATATTGCTCGATCATGCGACGAAATTCGAGTCGTTGACTCTTATCTCGAACGGCATAGCCATACCCGGGAAGGTCTACGAGATGCCATTGCTTATTGATCAGAAAGTGGTTGATCAATTGTGTTTTCCCCGGCTTGGAACTGGTCATGGCAAGACCTCCAAAGCCCGTAAGCATATTGATCAGGGAAGACTTCCCCACGTTGGACCGACCAATAAAGGCATACTCAGGCAGATGCCCCTCGGGACACTGATCCACACGGGCACTACTCTTGATGAATTCTGCTGTTTTTATTACCATACGCGTATTTTGAGGAGGATTATTCCACGCCATTCGGAGTGCATGGTTCGTACTACACACTCCTCCCGGGAAATGGCTCACCCCATCGGGTGCAAAAGTACACTCTTTTGCCCAAATGATCGGACATGGCACAGAGGGGCCCAAAGCCAAACGGTAAGGAAGAGGAAGTAAGCGTGACTTATGGCTGCAAACTAGCACCTTGCAATGTTATGGATGAACTCCTTCTTTTTTGCATTGCCTACAAAGTATTGGCAATCAGGCTTATGAAATCGTGACCCACTACTAACGAGTTACGGCAAAGGCACCTTCGGAACGGACTTTTTCATATCCAATAGCCCCTCCTTCCAAAATCAGTTGACGGCTTTAGGAGGATCGGTGTAAATAAAGATCCCACATTGCTACATAAATGCAACGTGGGATCTTGTCTTTATTTTCTGTTACTCAGCCATTCAAAAACCGAATTTTCCATTCTGGTGCTGCCATTCCGATTTTGGAAGTAATGGTTCTATAACGTCCCAATGCTCGGCAATCTTACCCGCTTCTACTCGGAAGAGGTCATAGAAACTCACCGGCTTACCCGCAAAACTGCCCTCACTGACTACGAGTACGAAGTTTCCCTCTCCTAATACCTTGTGAATACGCTCGTAAGTCATCGTTATACCATTCTTAGCCATCTCAGCAAGGGCTGTACCCAAACCCGAGAGGCCATCTGCAATTGCCGGATTGTGCTGTATATATCGATCTCCATCAAAATAGCTTGTCAGCTTATCGGGAGCCTGTCCCATAAGCACATCACGAACAAACTGCTCTACAAGGTTTTTATTCACAGCCGTCTTTTCCAGATCTTTGAGTTCGGTAGCTCCATCAATCATGCTATGATCGCTGGGATTCGGCTTGGCTGGAGTTTCGGCAAGGTTATCCCAATGCTCTACAATTTTACCATCTTCAAAGCGAAAAATGTCAAAGCCTATCTTAGGACCGAAGAAATTATAATCAGTGTGTGCAAAGACAAAGTTCTCGTCTTGAAAAACACGTACGGTATGCACACGTGCCGACCCCTCGGGGAGTGCAGCAAGAGCGGCTGCGAACCCTTCAAGTCCGTCTTTTATAGCAAGATTATGTTGAGTGTATTTATCTGCATTGATAAATGCAATAGGATTTAAATCTCCTGTTTCAATACTCTTAAGAAGAGCGACTACCTGTTCTTTCTTGTTCATAGGATTACTTGTTTTCGTTAGACTTTTGACCTCTTGAGCAATACAACTTACCGTTGTAAGGGCTGCAATTAAAATCGTTGCCACTTTTGCCATCATACTTTTTTGCTTTCATTGATTTTGACACGACAAAGGTAGGGGCATCAAGTATGCTTCTTGTAATCCATTTTGGCATTTATAGGGTAAATCTCCGACAAAAGGTTTTTATTCTTTTGTCTGTAGAAGCCTAAACTCGTTAGGACTCATGCTCATGTGCTTACGAAAAAATTTGTTGAAATTAGTTGGTTCGTCAAATCCCAAAGAGAATGCAATTTCCTTGATAGATAGGCTGCTATACGCCAAAAAACGTTTGGCTTCAAGCATACGTCTTTGATCAAGGTATATCTTGGGAGTCATCCCTATGGCAAGCCGAACGGATTCGGAAAGATGTTTTTCCTGTGCAGAAAGTAAAGGTAAATAATCGCTCACATTATGCCATTGACGATGGTGTTTTTCTACCTCTTCAAAAAAAAGTCTTGCAAGTTCGTTTGAATTGCCAAACGCTTTTGGTAGGCGACGGGCAACTTCAGCCAATAGGATACGTAAACAGCTGCGTGCAACGACCAATTGATATTCGTCAGCATCGCTTTCAAGTTCATGAATAAGTTGTTGCATTAAATTGTTTATAGGTAGGCCTCGTAAGGATATTACTTTATGTCCAAGAGGGCTTGTACTCAATATTCGATGAAGAAGTTGAGCATCAGTTGAGGCTTCTCCAAGGAATTCAGGGACGAATAGTACAGAGAAGGCTTGTGGATGGGACAGAAGATTAAAGTGACAGATTTGACCCGGAGATATGAGAAATGCATCATTGTTTTGCAAGTAAAGTTCCTCAAAATCGACCGTCAGAAAAAGTTCTCCCCGTTCCACCCAAATAAGATGGTAAAAATCGGTTCTATGTATCCCTTCCGTCAGAGGAGCCTTTTCCCAAAGGAAATCCAGACTTTTGGCTTCGATTCCGATTGTCGAAGGGACATTGAACGAATATCTTTTGATTGTCACACCATCCATAACGCAAAGATCACTATTTATCGCCAAACTAAAGAAGGAATGCATACGAAACGTCATGTACTTTTAGTGCCCTCCCCATATCCTGTACAATCTTTTGGTTGTGACTCGGGACAGCTGTATCGTGAAAAGTAATGCCCATATGAAAAGAAAAGAGGGAGAGATTGCAAATGGATTCCACTCTGCTTCGTACACTTCAAAGATCAAAGCTTGCGATTTATCCAACAAAACTCTGTCCAAAACACAAGTTTAAGATTTCCTTTTATCCTCACCTCGGGACCCTTTCCCTTAATCATTGCAAACGACTTTCCCGAAGTCGATAATGCCTTTTGCGATATTGATAATGCTCAATCTTTTTATTTCTTAGGAGCTTCCTCAAAAAAAGGGGAGGAGACCGTTTCCTTGCCCTAAAATTTTTCAAGTTCCTGCCCTGGACTTTTTTGTTTCACAGCCTTAACTAAAATGTTTCTTGAGCAAAACTTTTTCAATTCAAAGGATCTGGTACTCCATCTCTTACTCCAACATCCAACACCTAATACCAAGTAACCTCTCTCTAACTCCCATATAATCCCTATTTTTGTAATCGGAACGAAGGAAAAGGAGAGACGAAGAGACGCACTCCTCAAATGTCAAAAACTCGATTCAAAAGAACTCAATAAAACAACAAAACCCGATGAAGAAATCATTACAAATGCTATTCGGATTGGGACTCACTGCCCTCTCCACAATGCAAATCTGGGCTCAGTCTGCCGAAAAAATCAAGATGACCACAACCGCACCCAAGGGCACGGCTCTGACCCTAACTCTTGCCGCAACCGACGGACAAGTACGTATTGATGCAGGCGATGGCACGATGCAGAAGCAAACCGTCCCCGCGACAGTGGAGAAGGCGATGGCAATCACCGTACGCCCCACTGTCGACAATGCGACCATCACCCTGGAGGGGGCTATTTTGCTTTTCGATTGCACAAATACACAAACGACCGCACTTGACCTAACCGAAGCACGTAGTGTCTCCCTTTTGCGTTGCAATAACAATCATCTCACCACCCTCGATGTAACTCCATTAGAGCGTCTCATCTCGCTACAATGTGGGAGTTGCAAATTGGAGACTTTGACCCTTGGGGAGAAACCCGAGCTACGTGAAATTATCGTCAATCATAACAAACTCCAAACAATCGATGTACGTAAAGCCCCCAAACTCCAAGGGCTGAGCATCGACTTCAACCAAATCAAAAGTTTGGATCTCGGTCAAAACGGCTCATTGGAACAACTCTATTGCAAAAAAAATCCTCTTGCCACGATCCCAATGCAACAGCTCCCCAAGCTGACTACACTCTCATGTGAAGCGATCGGGATCTCCGAACTAGACCTCTCCCACAATCCCCTCATCAAAAAGATTTATTGTGGGGATAATAAGATAAAGAAGCTGGACCTCAGCCGAGCAACCAAGCTCGAAGAATTGAATTGCAAGTTCAATGCCCTCACCGAGCTAGATCTCTCCACGTGTACTGAACTCACTGAATTGTATTGTTTTGAAAATGAACTAACTACCCTGTCTCTTGCAAATAATAAAAAACTTACCATCCTCAGCGCAGGAGTCAATGGACTCACAAAATTGGATCTTTCAGGGCTCACGAAATTGCAAGAGGTATCTTTAAGCTTTAACCAATTGACACAACTGAAATTGGCTAATTGCCCATCGATAGGAGCACTTGCCCTTGATCATAATGCGCTCACTGAACTGGATCTCTCGGGAGCCACACACCTACAAGGTCTCTACCTAAGCAATAATAAAATAGCCGGAGAGGCAGCCCTACGCCTCGTGCGCACTCTACCTGACAGATCGGGAGACGAAAGGGGAATATTGATGTGCTACAACAAGGCAGAGTTTCCTGACGATACAGAAGGGAATAATTTCCCCGAAGAAGCACTCAAGCTGGCAAAAGATCGAAATTGGATCGCCTCCGATGGCGAGACACCCCTACCACTGGGCAATCCTGCCATCACCGGGGAAGAGACCTCCACTCACGATCTTACCATAGATGCTTCCGGTTGTGTTACTCTCTCTGATTACTATGCTGCCCAACTCTATTCCGCCGATGGCATGCTCCTCAGCTCCTACGCCCATGGTGCTCCCATCAGCCTAAACCAAATGCCCCACGGTCTCTACCTCCTTCGGGTGACCAAGCCCAATGGCGTCGTATATACCGCACGCCTATTGTGGCATGTTCGCTAACCCATAATAGCCCCAACAAGGCATAATTAAAGATGCCATCCAACCTAAATGCGTGGTTAGATGGCATCTTTTTTTGAGCATAGGGCCCCCTAGATCGAATCGTTCTCAACTCGCTCTCCCGGTAAAAACAAAGAGAAAGCCTCTTTTCCCTTAAAAAGTCCGCAAATGTGTGTACTTTTGCGGAAAAAGTATGAGTATAGCAGAATGAAGCAGATCCCTCTAAAACGGATGCATACCTATGTGATCCAACAGTTTATTCCACTGTTGGCCATGACCGTTGTCATCTGTTGGTTTGTGGTACTGATGCAGATGCTTTGGGCTCGAGCAGACGAAATTGTCGGCCGAGGACTTGATAGCTGGGTACTCGTTCAATTGCTATTTCATGCTGCCGTTATGGCTCTCCCAACGGCCACTCCTCTAGGTATTCTACTCGCTTCGGTTATGACTTTTGGAGGATTGGGCGAACGGCTCGAACTCCTTGCCATGAAAAGCGCAGGCGTCCCCCTATATCGCATTATGTCACCACTCCTCATCGTCGGTATCACCATCGGATTAGGGCTTTTCGTCTACCTCAATACGGCGATGATGGATGCCCAAGTCAAGTTCTTCCAAATTATTTTTTCAGCACAACAGTCTCGCCCCGATTTGGAGATCCCTCAAGGGGTATTCTACAACCAAATCCCGGGATATAGCCTCTTTGTCAAGAAAAAAAATCACGATACACACTCCCTGCACGATCTCATGATCTACGACTTCACAAAAGGTACGGGACAACCTCGTATCGTGCTGGCGGACTCGGGACGATTGCAGATGGATGCCTCCAAAACCTTTTTGACTTTTGACCTCTACAAAGGTGAGAGTTTTGAGCAACTCTCTCAAGGTTCCTTTTTTGAGGGATCGAATAACTCGGCGGGCCTTAACAGCGACCTACCGGCTTCCTATCTCAAAGAGCATTTCTCACACAAACGCATTGTCATTTGGTTTGATGCCAATTTCAAAATGATCGATGAAGAGGGACTGCGGAGCCAATTCGTCGGCAAAAATCTGATCCAGCTCAACCGCTACATACAAGATACTGCCATTTACAAACTTGACAGCGTGGGACGTAGCAATGGCCGAGAGGCTCTGGCTAGTAGCCTTACCGACCGATATACAAAATCAGGAATACGCCCTCTAGACAGCTCGCCCGAAGCCCAAGAATATATCAAAGCGCTCGAAGAGCGAGCCGGGAACTACCCCATAACCCTTGATAGTCTTTACAAGATGGCAACCAAGCAGGAGATGGCTTCAGCTCTACAAAACGCATCCGACAAGTTGCAAAACATGACCGAATTGGCAACCTTTTGGGATGGTTCCTATCAAGCAGAGGCCTATAACTACCGCTCTCATAGTCAGGAGTGTCACCGCAAATTCACCTTCCCCGTAGCCTGCATAGTCTTCTTTTTCATTGGAGCGCCCCTGGGGGCTTTGATACGCAAGGGGGGAATCGGGATGCCTATGATCGTAAGTATCCTGCTTTTCGTGATCTACTATATGATTGACACACTCGGATTCAATCTAAGCTACAATGGTACATGGCCGGTTTGGTTCGGTATGTGGTTTTCGACTCTAGTCCTACTCCCCATTGGAGCTATACTAACCTACGAGGCCTCACGCGACTCTGTTGCACTCAATATGGATGAGCTTCTTTTCCGCTTAAAGAGACTGTTCAAGCCTGAGACAATCCGAAACATTGTACCCAAAGAGTTGATTCTTGAATATATCACCCCCGAGAGAGCACGTACGCTAATCGCTACAGCGCAAGAACTACTGCTCCAAGTTAGCAACAATCGCTTTATGGTCCATCGACACTTGGGTTTTGAGACTCTATCGAAACTTAACAAGTCCTACGCCCTCGTGGGTCACAACTTCGACCAACTGGTGACAGAATTGGTAAATACGGACAATAGACTGACCCTTGCCAAACTGATGGATCTCCCTCAGCTTCCCAAACAGTTTGCCCCATTCTTGCCCAAGAAAAAAATGCTTTATATCATGGCGCTCTGTTTTTTACCCTTATCTTTGCCCTACGTTTGGTATCTTTTGCGCAGACGCAATGTGGTATTGGAGCAATGGGAACAATGCAAACGTACCCTCAATGAGCTCGCAGAAATATACACAACTGAGACCACAAATGATTAGTAAACCACCCATTCTCTCGATATATGGATAACTACAAACTCAACACGATTGACGAAGCTTTGATTGATTTCAAAGCAGGAAAATTTGTTATTGTCGTGGATGATGAAGATCGTGAAAACGAAGGAGACTTCATCACCGCTGCTGAAACAATTACGCCCGAAAAGGTCAATTTTATGATGCGCTACGGACGCGGCGTACTCTGTACCCCCATCAGTGAAGAGATCGCCTCCCGCTTGGAGCTCGATATGCAGGTACATGACAATACCAGTTTACACGAAACTCCTTTCACCGTAACGGTAGACCTCATCGGACATGGATGCACTACGGGAGTTTCCATGTACGACCGTGCGCAAACCATCTTAGCTTTGGCCAATCCCGAGACGCAACCAACGGATTTGGCTCGCCCGGGGCATGTCAATCCTCTGCGCGCTCGCTCGCGCGGTGTATTGCGTCGCGCAGGTCATACGGAAGCGGCCATTGACCTGGCCCGACTCTCGGGAATGCAACCCGTGGCTGCCCTCATTGAGATCATTAACGAAGATGGAACGATGGCTCGACTCCCCCAACTCATCGAAGTAGCAAAACAGTGGGATATGAAAATCATCACCATCAAAGATCTTATCGCCTATCGTCTGCAAAAAGAGTCACTCGTGGAGCGAGGTGTAGAAGTACACATGCCAACTGCTTACGGGGACTTTAGACTGGTTCCATTCCGCCAAAAATCCAACGGTATGGAGCACGTAGTGCTCTTCAAAGGTGAGTGGAAAAAGGACGAGCCGATACTTGTAAGGATGCACTCCTCCTGCGCCACCGGCGATATTTTTGGCTCCAAGCGATGCGATTGTGGAGACCAACTCCACCGTGCGATGCAACTCATAGAAAAAGAGGGCAAGGGCATGGTCGTATACCTCAATCAGGAAGGTCGCGGTATCGGTTTAATGGAAAAAATGAAAGCCTACAAACTGCAAGAAAATGGAATGGATACCGTAGATGCCAACCTCCACCTGGGGCACGCTGCCGATGAGCGAGACTATGGTGTAGGTGCTCAGATCCTGCGAGAATTGGGCGTGGGTAAGATGCGCCTCATCACCAATAACCCTGTAAAGCGTGTCGGGATCGAAAGCTATGGACTCGAAGTGGTGGAAAATGTTCCTATCGAAATCGAACCCAACCCCTTCAATGCCACCTATCTGCGCACAAAAAAAGAGCGCATGGGGCATAAACTGCACAACGTAAAATAAACAGATAACCTAGAGAGATAACATTAATATCAAAGCTATGCGCAAACTTTTTCTTACCCTAACAACAATGGTCATGGCGGTTGCCATCCTCAATGCTCAAAAGCAAGACATCAAACTCCGAGTACAAGTGGGACAAAAAGTACCTCTTCGATTCCAACAGATGATGGATCAGGAGGTCTCTTTCGGAGGACAGACGATGAAGACCAAAACAACGACTAAATATGAATTTGCCTTCTCAGTAGTTGCATACAATGGAGAGAATCTGGTTATCGACGCCATCGTCAACAAAGCGGAACTTGTCGCAACAAGTGACCAAGGCAACATCACAGCAAGTTCGACGGACTCCACCGACACCCAATACAACAAAGAGCTAAAAGAGATTGCAGGCAAGGTAGTGCGCGCAGAAGTAACCCCTTACTTCGAGCTCGTTGGCGAACCCAAAGCCACAGATGCAGCCATATCAGCCGCAACAGCGAAGAAGATCTTCGAAGCCATGGCAAGTTGTCTCAAAGGGCTCTATCCCAAACAACCCGTAGCGCAAGGCGACTCTTGGGAAGATACCGTGTTCGGCGACAACAAAGCCAAGTCAACACTATCGCTCGTAGGGGACAACTCTTACGTAATTGATTCAAAGATTAGAACGGAACAATCCATGCAGGGTATAACTCTCTCAGGCGACGGCATCCTAAACTACGAGATCCACAAGGCTACGGGAGCTCCTATCTATGGACTCTATACCCTCCCCCTCACAGGGTCTATGGTAGCTCAAGGCACAACCGTTAACGTAAAGATCAATATAACCGGTAGTTTCGAGTTCATCCAATAAGGGACAGAATCATAAGGCTAAGTAGAACCGGAAAAATTCGCATAGCCTCGAGCCCTTTGCTAAAACCGATTAAGAGTGGTATGATTCTCTTCCTACCAAAGGACCCCCTTTGAAGATAGAGGTCATACCACTCTTTTCATTTGGAATATTCAAAACAAATAAAGAGCATAAAGAATCGGAAAAATGAAGTATCACAAATCTCTTTGGATCACCTTATCGCTACTCCTCCTTTCGGGGAGCTACACCCTACAAGCGCAAAACATTCAAATTCATTACGACCTCGGACGCTATCTCTATCCCGAGACTCAAGCCAACCGTCCGGCTCTTACAGGCACAATTGAGCAACAGAGTGTAGACCGATTTGGCGACACTTTCTATTTCGTAGATATGAGTTTCCTAGAGCAGGGAGCGGTCAATGCCAACTGGAAATTTATGCGTAACCTACGCTTCTGGAAAGCTCCCGTAGCGTGGCACGTACGCTACGATGGAGGACTCCGCTTCGTCAATGCCCCCATGAGCAACGTAGCGATCTCTATGAATGATGCCTTTATGACGGGAGCATCGTACACCTACCTTACATCCGACAGACGCCTCATGCTGAGTGGCTCAGTTCTCTATAAATACATCAATAGAGCACCTCAACCCCACAATTACGAGCTCTGTACCGTATGGAAGTATGCTCCAGGGACAGGACTTTTTTCAGCCACAGGCTTCATCAGTTTTTGGCAACAACACGACCCTAGACCCGGTTGGAACACCCAATTCAAACTCATGATGCAACCTCAGTTTTGGCTTAACTTGAACAAAATAGAGCAACTCCCTAACGATCTCAACCTCAGTCTCGGATCAGAGATTCGCATTTCCCGAAATATCGATGCTCCCCAATGGATTGTTGCACCTACACTTGCCCTCAAATGGAGCTTTAAATAAGCACTCTCAAAAAAAAGACAGTCACACGTTCGATCTCTCACAAGTAAAGTCTCTTCTTCGGCAAAAAGCTCGAGAAGGGGCTTTGCTATTATAGAGCAAAAATCAGAGAGAATTGGAGCAAAATCTACCCTAGATCCCCTCTCTATAGATTTTGTCTATATACCTGCGAACTACTGTCTATCAATAAGCCGTTACCAATCTACTATTTTTGCCTGTGGAAAGAATAAGGGGTAACAGATCCCTCTCAGAGTAGGAGACTCTCCCCAATACTTATTCTCTGAACTAGATTGATAAGAAAACGAGTGACAGTATGACACGAATGCAATTTCAAAGTAACCTCCTGCTGGTACAAGACAACCTTCGCCGTTATGCCCTAAAGCTAACACAAGATACCAACGATGCAGACGATCTCGTACAGGATACCTCGCTCCGCGCTCTTACTCATAGAGATAAATTTGTAAGCGATATAAACTTCAAAGGATGGATGATGACGATCATGTACAACATCTTCCTCAACAATCAAGACCGCGTAGAACGCCGACGCCAGATATTCGATTCGACAACGGATATTCTCAACCTCTCTCTCGCCTCAGAGGGGGGATATAGTACGCCCGATGGAGCGATGAGTATTCGAGAGATCTACTCTGCCATTGACGCCCTGAGTGAGCATACGCGCACCCCCTTCCAAATGTATCTCAATGGATACAAATACAGCGAAATAGCCGAAGAGATGAACATCCCGGAGGGGACGGTAAAAAGTCGTATCTTCTTTGCTCGCAAGGAGTTGCAGAAGTCTCTGCGCGATATGCGCTAAAAGGATAAGAACCAAATACATCAATAGTCTCAGATAGATGGCAACGGAATGCTCTGTTGTTACCTATCCCTGTATAGAGATCAAGAGGGTATCTCCATCCCCTCGAAGAGACTGCTTATTCGAGTGCTTTATTGTACCTTAGGTGGTGAATTAAGAATGAAAGCGAAGAAAGAATACCCCAATGAAAGATTTTCAATACCAACCGATGTTTCCCCTCAAGGGAGATCGTACAGAATACTACCTCCTGACTAAGGATTATGTACACACTGCGCAATGGGGCGATCGTGAGATGCTCGTGGTCGACCCCGAAGCTCTACGCCTTCTTGCTCGCACTGCGTTCCACGATGCAGCCTTTTACCTCCGTCCCGAGCATCAGGAGCAGGTAGCAAAAATCCTTTCAGACCCCGAGGCAAGCGACAATGACCGCTTTGTAGCCCTCACCTTTTTACGCAATGCCGAAGTAGCAGCGCTGGGGCAACTCCCTTTTTGCCAAGATACAGGTACGGCTATCATCCTCGGGAAAAAGGGGCAAAACGTCTACACGGGAGGAGGAGACGAGGAGGCACTATCTCACGGTGTGTACGATACCTACACCCAAGAAAACCTCCGCTATTCGCAAAATGCCCCTCTTGATATGTACCGCGAAGTCAATACGGGATGCAACTTACCGGCACAGATAGATCTGATGGCAGTAGATGGCGATGAATATAAATTCCTATGCATTGCCAAAGGGGGCGGATCTGCCAACAAAACCTACCTCTATCAAGAGACCAAAGCTCTCATTACAAAAGAGAAGCTACTACCCTATCTGGTAGAAAAGATGCGTTCGCTCGGCACAGCAGCCTGTCCCCCCTACCACATTGCGTTCGTCATCGGAGGAACATCAGCAGAGACTAACTTAAAAACCGTGAAGCTCGCATCAGCGAAGTATTACGATGAACTCCCCACCGAAGGAAACGAACTAGGACATGCCTTTCGTGATTTGGAACTAGAGCGACAATTGCTCGAAGAGGCCCAAAAGATCGGTTTTGGAGCTCAATTTGGCGGTAAATACTATGCCCACGATATCCGCGTAATCCGTCTACCTCGACACGGAGCCTCTTGCCCTATCGGCATGGGGGTGAGTTGCTCAGCGGATCGCAATATCAAAGCCAAGATCAACAAAGAGGGAATTTGGATCGAGAAGTTAGAAACCAATCCTGCACGACTAATCCCCGAAGAGCTAAAACAGGCAACAGAGGGTGCTGTCGTCAAAATCGATCTCAATAGACCAATGGCAGAGATCCGTGCAGAACTCTCTCAATATCCCGTAGCAACTCGCCTCTCGCTCTCAGGTACAATCATTGTGGGAAGAGACATCGCTCATGCCAAACTCAAAGAGCGTTTGGATCAAGGCGAAGATCTTCCCGACTACATCAAACAACATCCAATATATTATGCGGGGCCTGCCAAAACGCCTAAAGGAATGCCCAGCGGAAGTTTTGGTCCCACAACAGCAGGGCGTATGGATAGCTATGTCTCGCTTTTCCAACAACATGGAGGGAGCCTCATTATGATCGCAAAAGGCAACCGTAGCCGGGAGGTAACCCAATCGTGCCAACAACATGGAGGGTTCTATCTCGGGAGTATCGGGGGACCCGCGGCCATACTTGCCCAAAATAGTATCAAACATGTAGAATGCCTCGAATATCCCGAACTCGGGATGGAAGCAATTTGGAAAATCGAAGTAGAAGACTTCCCCGCCTTTATCCTTGTAGATGACAAGGGAAATGACTTCTTTGAGCAGATCCGAAACCATTGTGCTAACTGTTCGATCAAATAAAAAACAAGAAAAAAGAGCATAGGTGTGAACTTTTGGAGTTCCCGATCTATTTTAGAGAAAAAAACAGAGGTGGACAGTGCCCAATAAAAAAAAGACAATGACAAACTAATGAAAAAGAGATCAATGAAATACTTTCATCACTTACCCATCAGAACCCTACTCCTTGCAGTGATACTCCTAGCCGGATCTGTTACCACAGGATCGTGTCAATCCAAGAGTAAAAAGGATACCGAAATGAAGCAGACATCTTCGGAAAATGTCATGATCATAGATGCTCAATATATGAAGGAGCATATCTACGATTTTGAAAAAAATCCTACGGAATTTGTGTACAAAGGAGATAAACCTGCCATCATCGACTTCTATGCCGATTGGTGCGGTCCCTGCCGTCAGCTGAGTCCCAAGCTCGAGCGTGCCGTAGCCCGAAGCAACGGAGAGGTTATTCTCTACAAAATCAATGTGGATAACGACGAGGCTCTAGCAACACACTTCGGAGTAAAGAGTATCCCGATGGTGCTATTTGTCCCCGTTAAAGGGACCCCCATCCAGACGCTGGGTAATATCCCTGAGGAAACGATCAACGAGTATCTCGCAGAGATTAACCCCAAAGGGGTAAAATAATCGTCGTGATATTTGCTATATTCAAATTAAATGTATAACTTAGTCGCGGATTTAGAAGATCCGCATAGAGGAATCTGAAAGTATGACAACAACGAAACTAAAAGGAGAACTCACTATCAACCTCTTAGGAGCGATGCCTGAAGTGGGAGCTGATGCGCCTGCATTTACCGCCGTTAAGGCTGATTTGGCAGAAGTTTCTCTCAGTGACTATAAAGGGAAAACGGTGATACTAAACATCTTCCCGAGTATAGATACGGGGGTTTGTGCCGCCAGCGTTCGTCGCTTCAATAAGATAGCGTCTGAGCTCAAGGATACAGTTGTTCTATGCATCTCTAAAGATCTACCTTTTGCTCAAGCTCGTTTTTGCGGAGCTGAAGGTCTTGATAATGTAGAGACATTATCGACATTCCGTTACGATTGCTTCGAAAAGGGTTATGGTGTACTCATGACCGATGGACCGCTCAAAGGGCTGCTAGCTCGTTCTGTTGCTGTTATTGATCCGGCAGGTAAAGTGGTTTACACACAGCTCGTAAGCGATATCACGGAAGAACCCGACTACGACCGTGCAATTGGTGCTGTCCAACAAGCCTGATTGTATTAAAGGATAAACCTCGGTTGCCCTACCCCTTGAGAAAGGGCTTTTCATGTTTCATGTGTTGGTGTGTTGGGCCGCTGTTGTTCCTGTTCTAGGGTACACAGCGGCCTTTTTTTATGGCATCAAGTGGGGCAAATAGTACAACAAATATTTCAAAGCCCCCTAAAAAAGGGGAATATCACTCAAATAGAAAACAGATGAATACGAAAAATCAAATGAAACGAAGTATTCCCCGATTTTTTATTCCGGCTTTAACCCTCTTCGTGCTAGCAACAACATGGGGATGTAAAGGAGATGGTGGTAGTGGAAACGAGTTCGAGGATTCCCTTTCGAACTCGCAAAGCGTTGCTTACAACCTCTTCGATGCCGATAGTGCCTATGAGTATATAGCAGCACAGGTTGCCTTTGGCACACGTATCCCCAACACACCCACGCACAAAGCGTGTGGGGACTGGCTGAAACAAAAGCTCGCTTCATTTGGGTTTGATGTAATCAGTCAGGAGGCTACCGTCGTAGATCAAGAAGGCAAGAATCTGCCCATCACCAACATCATAGGGCAGTGGAATCCCCAAGCTGAACGACGCATCTTGCTTCTTGCACATTGGGATACCCGCCCCATCGCCGATCACGACCCTGACCCTAGTAAAACGGGTATGCCTATTTTAGGAGCAGACGATGCTGCTAGCGGTGTAGGTGTTTTACTCGAAGTCGCACGGCAACTAGCAAAACAACAAAGTAGTCTCGGAGTAGATATCCTCCTCGTGGATGCCGAGGATTCGGGAACGAGCGAAAACGAAGAATCGTGGTGCTTAGGCTCAACCTATTGGAGCAAAAATCCACACAAAGCAGGCTATCGTGCTGAATTTGGCATATTACTTGACATGGTAGGTGCTCAGGATGCAAAATTCCGTTGGGAGCTTTTTTCTAAACTCCATGCCCCCAGCATTGTATCTACGTTTTGGGATAAGGCGGCAAGTCTCGGCTATGGTAGCTATTTTATTCAAGCCGATGGGGCAGGCCTAACGGACGACCACAGACCCATCATTGACAATCTCGCCATACCAACCATCGACATTGTAAATTACGACCCTGCACGACCTAAAGGTTTCGGAACACACTGGCACACCCATGCTGATACGATGGAGATTATTGACCGTGCAACCCTACGAGCCGTTGGAGAGACCCTTATCAGTTATCTCAAAGATCTAGAGGAAGTACGATAAAAAGGGGGACTCTGAAAATACCTCACAGGTGATCTCAAAAAGAGAAGAGAAGAAGAATTAAAGCAAACAGTGATGAATAGCAAATCAATTAATGATATCCAAAACGAAATACTAGAAGAATTTGAGCCTTTTGATGACTGGATGGATCGCTACTCCCTACTCATCGACATGGGGAATAGTCTGGCCCCCCTCTCGGACAGTGAGAAGACTCCCGAACATCTCATTGAGGGATGCCAAAGTCGGGTGTGGATCACGATCTCTCCCGAAGCTGATGGTACCCTCAGTCTCCGGAGCGATAGCGATGCCCTTATAGTAAAGGGTATTGCGGCACTCCTACTCCGTGTGTACGATGGGCATACCCCTCAAGAGATCGTCTCTTCAGATCTCTTTTTCATTGATAAGATGGGGCTTCGGGAGCATCTCTCCCCTACAAGAAGCAACGGATTAGTGTCCATGATCGCCCAAATCCAACGTACAGCTCAGTCTTTCATTGCTTAAAATCAAAATGGCTTTACTACAATTCCGCCCCATCACGCTGGGTGATCGGGAGACGATATTTCCTATCATCTATCGAGATGACAAGGCTATTTGCGACCTCTCTTTCACTAATTTGTATGGATGGAGCGAGCGTTACGAAACCTCTTGGACTCTCTACGAAAAAGAGGTTTTGATCATACGATTTCGCTCGCCGCTCCGCTCACATCCGGTATTCCTGCTCCCCTATTGTACCCAAAAAGCTCTTTGGGTTCAAGCCATCAACACACTGATAGCTTATTCCGAATCCGAGGGATTTCCTCTCATTTGCATGGGAGTAACGGAAGGATGTGCTCAAAGTGTAGAGGAGAGTTTTTCTCAAGACTTTCAATTCTTTTGGGACGAAAATTATGCGGACTATATCTACCTCCGCGAGCGATTGGTATCGCTATCGGGCAAGAAGTTACAGTCAAAACGTAATCACATCAACAAGTTCAAAAAGCTCTATCCCCATTACGAGTACCGCCCCTTCACTGCTGATCAACGGGAGCTATACAAGGAGTTCTCCGATGAGTGGGCAGGGAGTAATACCGATCGTGACGGCGTAATAGAAGAGAATCGAATGATTCATCGAATATTGGATGCTAGTGATGAACTCCAACTCCTCGGTGGGGCCCTCTTTTTGGGAAATCGTATCGTAGCTCTTACCTTGGGTTCTCCCATCAACCACAATACCTTTGATGTCCATGTCGAAAAGGCAGATACCAATATCGAAGGAGCCTACACGATGATAAACAACGAGTTTGCCAAGCGGATTCCCGAGCACTATATCTATATCAATCGGGAGGAGGATTTGGGCATTACAGGACTTCGATTTGCCAAAGAGTCCTACCAACCGGAACATCGACTCTACAAAGGGACTGCTCTACTTAGGAGGCATGTTACAAAATAAACAGGATCGGAGACAATTATCGAGAGAGATCTGGGAAGAGGTTTTCCAAGACACGCCCCCTTTCTTGGACCTCTATTTCTCTAGGGTATATCATCCCGAAGAAACCGACTTAATCCTCGATTATAAAGACAATCAAGCCTTAGCCCATACAGGAAGACTATCCTTTTTTCTTCGAATTTTTGGGGAGAGGATCCCGGCCAGTTACATCTCAGGAGCAGCAACTCGGGCAAGCCATAGAGGGCAGGGACTCATGCCCCAACTGCTCTATTCGTCTCATACAAAGATGTACCAGCAGGGCAAGGTACTCTCCTTCCTGATCCCTGCCGAGGAGTGGCTCTACTCCTACTATCATGATAAGATGGGGTATGCCTCTGTTTGCTATCGGGCAAAAATCTCCAATCCTCACCCCACCTCCCCCATCGTGCGACGCCTTCAACAAACGCCTTCGGTAGAGGATTATCTAGACTACCGAAAGGCACGAAAAGCCTGGCTCTTTGGGCATATTGAACATACTTATCCTCAATGGTGCAACGCGATTTACGATGCTGTATTAAGCGGAGGGGGATACCTCTCTCACGAGGGGATCTTGCGCTATGTAGGCACGAAAAGCAAGGAGCAACTTATTCTCCAGGAACAACCCTCATCGTATCATGCTGAGGAGACGATCGTACCCCTCTCCTTCTCTTCCATAGCTTCTTCAACACCCTCCTCCACCAATTCCGTAGAGATCTTCCCTCATGGGATGCTCCGCGCTATCAACATCCCTCGACTTCTAAGCCTTTATGCAAAAAAACATCCCTCACAAGCGATGCAATTCGATCTATTCGATCCCGAGCTAGTTCCCAATACAGGACGTTACAGGATACAAGGTGGAACATTACTTTTCCATCCATATTCAGCTGATCGCCTACACCCCCAAGCCTATACTCCTAATAGCCTTTTAGAGGAAATTTTCTCCTCCGATCCCATCTATATTGATCTGATGCTGGACTGATCTTGGACATCCAGCAACTAGATCTAATAGCCAAGAATAACTACCTTTGCAAAAGGATTGTTCCACGAAAGGGGCTGATGGAGGCCTTCCTTTTTGTGTGAGCGACACCCTAGTCGTATAAGAAAAGGCATAAGAGTAGCAAAATAAAACCGCTCCCATAATGCAAAACATTCTACAAAAGGCATACTGTATCGTATGCGCCCTTGTTTCCGCAGCAGTACTAAATTCTGCACAACCAGTTCAAGCACAAGAGTCTGTAACACCCGACTCGTTATATAAGTATTTGGAGCATGCGCCCAAGATGGACTCGTTGCATATTGAAGAGTGGGATCTACCCTCGATCCCTTACCGCTCGTGGCTTGCAGATTGGTTCGCAATGACGCCCTCCACGCGCCCGGCTCGTCTGGATCTCCCCAAAGCAATGCCCATGCCCTCTAAAGAGCTGACTTCGCTTCGTTTGGCCAATCCGCTCCAATCGGTTTTTCAGATAGAGCGTATCGCCGAAGGGTATCAACTCGATGAAAATCTATTCCAAATGATCATGGCGAGCTATCCTCAGCTTTTTAAGGATACCTATTCGGACCTAGAGGCACACCGCATTACAGCAGAAAAGGTCAATGCTCAAGAAGTTGCCATCACGACAACTCCAGCCGTAGAGGTGCTTGACAACGACCCCATCTCAGGATTGAGACGCTTCATGGCTCCACGGAAGTATTGGACTCCCGGTTGGAATAGCGTATTACAATTTTCACAAAACTACATCTCCGAAAATTGGCACAAGGGGGGAAGTAGCAACTTAAACCTATTTTGCAGACAGCACTTCAAACTAGATTATAAGCGAGATCGCCTTTCATGGAATAATGAGTTGGAGTGGCGATTGAGTCTCTTCACCAGCCCTTCCGATACCATTGGTCGTTATCGTGTGGCAGACGACCTTGTACGCCTCCACACAAATGTGGGTCTTCAAGCGGTCAAAAACCTCTTCTACACACTCGACGCAGAAGTACGTACACAGGCCTTCACCATGCGTGAGGAAAATAAAAGACTCGCTCTCAGCGACCTACTATCACCCATTGTAGCAACTGTCGGATTGGGTATGAAATATGTGTATGAATACAAGTCCCCTACACATTATGGGCACAAAGTGCGCTTTGAGGTCAATCTGGCACCGATTGCCTATGACTTCCGTTGGACACAACGCCACGATATTGACCTGGCTCGTCATGGATTCAAGGAGGGCAAAACTCTCTACTCGGCTATTGGTTCGATGCTCCGTGCTGACCTGCTTTGGGATATTACAGAGTCGATCCGTTGGCAATCTCGTTTCTACTACAACACCAGTTATAAGCGCGTCGAGACAGAGTGGGAAAACGCCTTTATATTTGCCCTCTCCAAGTTCTTCTCCACACGTCTGAACGTACATCTTCGTTTCGACGATGCAGCAGCGCACAAGGAAAATCTACTCTCTCGTATTCAGATCAACCAGCTCTTGAGTTTTGGTTTTGAGATGAATATTTAGGGAACAAGGAGACCTCTCTGTGTGGAATCTTCAATATAGGAGATCTACATAAATGCCCTTGACAACGGAACTTTTTACAATATCGTAAGAGATCATTTTGCCCGAAAACAAATCGGTCTAAAAACAAGAAAGTAGATAATTATTTTGCCTAGAATAGTCCCTACTTGAGATAAAAAGATTAGATTTGCGGATGAATTGGAAAAGAGGGAGCGCCCTTGATCTGAGTCAAATACTTCAAGTAATTGATAGTCAAACATTAAAAGATTAAGCACTGGAAAAGTGCAACAAAGAGGAGAGATGCTCGAGTGGTTGAAGAGGCACGCCTGGAAAGTGTGTAAACGCCAAAAGTGTTTCATGGGTTCGAATCCCATTCTCTCCGCTAAGAGGGAGTGGCTGGTCTCCACCCTTTAGGGACAACGAGAGGGATAGCAAGAGGGGCACCACCTCCATCTACCATATAAGAATAAAAATTAAAAGACAGAAACAATTTAAATTCAATGTCAAGATGAAAAAGTTTTTTGTAACTCTTGCTTGTACCGCCTTATTGTCAGTGAGCATGACTACTGCTTTGTGGGCTCAAGACCAACCTGCTGAGGCTCCTGCTACTGAAGACGTAGTAGCTACTGTTGAGGAGGCTACCGAACAAGTAGAAACCCCTGATGCAACAGCTACAGAAGCTCCTGCTGAAGAGGCTGGGTTCCACCAAGCTCTCAAGACGAAGTTTATCGAGGGGGGAGCTGACTTTATGGCGATCATCGCACTCGCTCTTATCCTTGGTCTTGCTCTCTGTATGGAGCGCATCATCTACCTCAACCTCTCTGACACTAACGTAGACAAACTCCTTAAGGGTATTGAAGACGCTCTTGCTCGTGGCGACGTAGAAGGTGCTAAGAAGGTAGCTCGCGAAACTCGTGGTCCCGTTGCCTCTATTGCTTACCAAGGGCTTATGCGTATGGATCAAGGCGTTGACATTGTAGAACGCTCTATCACCTCATACGGTGGTGTACAAGGTGGTCTTCTCGAAAAGAACCTCTCTTGGATCACCCTCTTTATCGCAATGGCTCCCTCTCTCGGGTTCCTTGGTACTGTGGTAGGTATGGTTATGGCATTCGACAAGATTGAGAAGGTAGGTGATATCAGCCCAACGGTCGTTGCCGGCGGTATGAAAGTGGCTCTTATCACTACGATCTTCGGTCTTATCGTAGCTCTTATCCTTCAACTTTTCTATAACTACATCCTCAGTAAGGTAGAAGCTATCCTCAATAAGATGGAAGATGCCTCTATCTCACTCCTCGACTTGGTTATCAAGTACAATATCAAAAAGTAATTACCCCCATTAGTGTAGTTATGTCTGTAACAAAATCAAGAAAGATATCCAGCTGGACGCTCCTCGTTCTCTTGGCTGTCTCTGTCATCATGTGTATCGCTTTCTTTATGGGAGGATCGCACATGGAGGGCACGAACAAAGCCTATGAGCTTACGGGTGCATTCCTTGGGTGGGTATACGCGCTCACAGGCCTAACCCTAGTGGTTACCTTGTGCTTTGCAGTAGCTAGCTTCCTAAGGAGCTTCAAGCAAAACTCGAAAAAAGCTCTCACTAGCCTCATTGGTGTAGTAGCTCTTATCCTACTCCTCGTGATCACTTACGCCATCGGTAATGGTGATCCGGCAGCCATGTCTGCTGTTAATGAAGACTCTCAAAAGTACCTTACCTCAGGTTGGCTCAAAACGGCTGATATGGTACTTTATAGCAGCTATGCCCTCATCGCAGCAACTCTCGTTCTCATCATTTGGGGAGCTATTCGCCGTAATACATCTAAGAAGTAATTATCAAATAATCAGTAAAGAGCAATGGCTAGATCTAAAAAGAAAGTACCAGGCATCAATGGTTCGTCTATGGCCGATATCTCTTTTATTCTTCTGATCTTCTTTTTGATAACTACTTCAATGGATACGGATAAGGGTATTAAGCGTCGTCTGCCGCCGCTCGTACCCAAAGAAGAACAACATGATGATATAGAGATTAACGATCGCAACATTATGCAGTTGCTCGTTAATCGTAACGACCAGATTGCTGTGTTGCGTAAGACGGCAGGAGGAGAGTCTACTCAAATCGTCTCTATCGACGACCTCAAGGAGCGTGTAAAGGAATTTGTGGTAAACCCCAAGAATAGTCCGGATCTGCCCGAAAAAGAAACTCGTGAGGTTCCTGGGCTTGGGATGGTGGAGACCACAACTCTCAGCTATGCCATCTCTCTGAAAAACGAGGTAGAGACCAGCTATCAGATGTTTATCAATGTGCAAAACGAGATCCTCAAGGCTTACAATGAAATTTGGGACGAGTATGCTCGTATGAAGTTTAATACTTCTTACGAAGAGTTGAGTGCCGATAAGCAAAAGATGATCCTCGATGTGTACCCGATGCACCTCTCTGAAATGCCTTTGTCAAATCTCAAGTAAATAGGAGGAAGATCGTAATGGGAAAATTCAGTAAAAACGGTGGCCGCGAGATGCCGGAGCTTAACACCTCCTCTCTCCCTGACCTTATATTTGCATTCCTGTTCTTTATCATGATGGTTACCAGCATACGTGAAGTAACTGCCAAGGTTGAGTACAGCAATCTTCCTCGTGCTACGGAGCTTACAAAGCTTGAAGAGAAGTCACTAGTGTCTTACCTCTATGTAGGGAAACCTATTGCGGCCTATCGCACGAAGTTCGGTAATAACTCTTGCATCCAAATCAATGACAAGATCATACAAAATACGGAGCTTGTATATGACTTTGTAAAGCAAGAAGAAGCTAAGATCCCCGATGAACGGAAGAAACTTCTGACCATTTCAATCAAGGCTGATGCCGACACAAAGATGAAGATTATATCGGATATCAAGTTTCAACTTCGCCGTGCCGATGCACTTAATATAAGCTATTCGGCACGCCAACCGGGAGGTCAGCAAAGTAAGTAATAGTGGCAGACGCCCGATTGGGAGGTGGAAACATCATCTCACTCTAGTAAAGAAAGATGCTTGCCTTCGTGGTGGGCATCTTCTTTTTTATAGCTAATCTCATCATCGAAGAAAACATAGAGATAGAAGGATAAGATATAATACTCGACTCACGAAGCACGGTGACAATCTGATCCTTTCACTGCAAAAACGCCATGGTCAAATATTAGAAATAACTCCTTAATAGGACATACACTTCTTGGTATCATGTTTATACTCATTGGTATTGGAGTTTTTGTTGCAACCTTGCTAGCAATTCGCTTTGTGGGTATTCCATCAAGAAATGGCAAGAAAACTCTCACAAAATCAAGCAGAGAAATCCTTAAAAAGGACTGGAAACCCATATCGAACACCCGTATAGAGTTGGTACAAGACCACGGCGCAATGAAGTATGCCGACCTTATCGACCAAATCGAAGAATATCCCGAGGATGATGGGCTTCCCTATCTACGAGGGATTGATACCCTACACCTACCAGGACGCGATAACTATCAAAACTATCCGATAGTCGGCATGTATTACCATGCTCTCCCTCAGGATACGGGTATTCACAATGGCTATGCAAAACGAATTTTAGACAATCCACACGATCTCTTTGCAGTGGGGATTTTCAACAAAGAGGGGATACTCCTAGCCTACATTCCACGAGAAGAGAACAAAAAACTATGGGAACGACTCAATCAGATGGAGGGAGGAATAGCCCATGCCTATTACATGATCCGCCTATTGCATTGGGACTACCAAACCTATGAAGGTTCCTGCTGGATCAAAATAGAATAGCTCTTAAAACAATGTGAGTTGCAGGGTATTCGTTACCTTTGCATGCATAAATATAGTATACTAGTCAAGATTAAGATGGAACACCCCTTTCACCTCTATAATACGCTTTCACGTAAAAAGGAGCAGTTTGTCCCTATTGCTGCTCCCCATGTAGGACTTTATGTATGTGGTCCGACAGTCTATGGAGATGCGCATCTAGGTCATGCTCGTCCTGCAATTACCTTTGATATACTCTACCGTTACCTCACCCATTTGGGATATAAGGTGCGCTATGTGCGTAACATTACAGATGTGGGACACCTTGAAGCTGATGCGGACGATGGTGAGGACAAAGTGGCAAAAAAAGCTCGTTTAGAGCAATTAGAGCCCATGGAGGTGGTGCAATTTTACCTCACACGTTACCGCCATGCAATGGAGGCTCTTAATGTATTGCCTCCCAGTATAGAGCCTATGGCTAGTGGACACATCATAGAGCAGATCAAATTAGTTGAGGAGATCCTTAATGCAGGATATGCCTATGTAAGTAAGGGATCGGTTTACTTTGATGTCGAAAAATTTAACCGAGAACGGGGGTATGGCAAGCTCAGTGGACGCAACGTAGAGGATATGCTTTCGAATACACGTTCGCTGGATGGTCAAGATGAAAAACGAAATCCTTTGGACTTTGCATTGTGGAAGTGCGCCAAGCCCGAGCATCTAATGCATTGGCCCAGCCCTTGGAGTGAAGGATTCCCCGGCTGGCACTGCGAGTGCACGGCAATGGGAAGAAAGTATCTCGGAGAGCAATTCGATATTCATGGAGGGGGGATGGACCTTGTCTTTCCACATCATGAATGTGAAATTGCTCAGGCGGAGGCTTCCATGGGGCATGAACTCGTCCGTTATTGGATGCACAATAACATGATCACCATTGAGGGCAAGAAGATGGGCAAGAGTTACGGCAATTTCATCACTCTTGACCAATTCTTTGGAGGGAGTCATCCCAAACTGACTGAAGCCTACTCCCCCATGACGATTCGTTTCTTCATCCTCGGAGCACATTACAGAGGAACGGTGGATTTTAGCAATGAAGCACTACAAGCGGCTCGCAAAGGGCTGACACGTCTCCTTGACGCTTATACACTCTTAGGGAAATTGACAGCTGGCACGACAAGCACTTTCGATCCCAAAGAGATCGAAAGGGCCGCACGGGAGGCGATGAACGACGATCTAAACACCCCGATCGTTATTGCAACCCTCTTCGAGGCAGCCACCAGGATAAACCGACTTCGTAACGGAGAGGACTCCCTCTCCGAGACGGATCTCGAGGAGCTCAAACGCATCTTCCACCTCTATCTGTTCGACATACTCGGGCTTCAAGACGAGAGAGAGTCGGGATCTAATGGGAGTGAAGCCTACAAGGGAGCCGTCGATCTCTTGATGGATATCCGCAAGACTGCCAAAGATAATAAGGACTGGGCAACCTCAGACAAGATACGAGATCGCCTTGCAGAGCTTGGTTTTATCGTAAAAGATACCAAGCAAGGTGCGGAGTGGACCCTTGGAGAGTAAAGGAGACATGGAAGAGCTTCTTCTCTCTCTCCTCGTACCGGTGTATAACCGCCCCGATGAAGTCAAAGAACTACTCGCTTCTCTCGTGGGGCAAGCCCCCTTCTGCTACGAACTGATCCTTGTGGAAGATGGCTCTACAATGCCTTGCCAAGAGGTGGTTGCTAAGTACGAAGGGGCTTTTCCAATCCAATACATAACAATCCCCAATGGGGGGCCATCCAATGCTCGCAACGTAGGGAGTACGTATGCCCACGGTCGTTATTTAGTGATTTTGGACTCTGATGTGGAACTTCCCTCGGGTTACATTCGTCATGTAACGGAGGCGATTCAACGATACGAAGCCGAAGGAACTCCGCTAGATGCCTTTGGAGGACCGGATGCTGCGGATGAGCATTTTACCAATGTACAGAAAGCGATCAATTACTCGATGACCAGCTTCCTCACTACGGGGGGGATCCGAGGAGGGAAGCGTCGCATAAGTCACTACTTTCCTCGAAGCTTCAATATGGGATGCCGTCGCCTGCTCTACAAAGAAATGGGGGGCTTTGATGCTCAAATGCGTTTTGGTGAAGATTTGGACTTTAGTATGCGACTCTACGAACGTGGAGCGCATATCGTACTGCTAGAAGAGGCACAAGTCTATCACAAGAGACGTGTAGACTTCCACAAGTTTTTCCGACAAGTTTTTAATAGCGGCATTGCTCGCATACATCTCAGTAGGCGTCACCCGGGGAGTCTGAAGCTCATCCATCTACTGCCCTCCATCGCCACGGTAGGCATTGTAGGACTCTTAACCTTGGGTATCATACTCTTGCCCTTTCTCGGGTGGTTGGCCCTAATGGCATGGCTGCCGGTGGTACTCTTAGCACTGCTCTTCTTTGTAGATGCTTGGAGCAAAACACATTCTTTTTACATTGCACTCCTCTCCATCAGAGCCTCTTTCACACAAGTTATCGGATATGGTACCGGACTTCTCGTAGCCTCTTGGCGGTGTCTTGTACTTCACCAACCTGAATTTTCCGCATTCAAGCAAAATTTCTATAAGTAAAATGGCCTATACATTATCGGACAGACTTCGTAAAATCATACCCTACGTAGGTATAATTTTCTTTTTTGCTCTCATTACATTCATCTACTTTGCCCCTGCCAACCTGGAGGGGAGAGTTCTTTTCCAACAGGATATTGCAGGAGCTTCGGGTACAGCTCAAGACGTACGGGATTTTGAAGCCGCCACAGGAGAGCACTCCTACTGGACCAACAGCCTTTTCGGAGGGATGCCTATGTACCAAATATCGCCCTCCTACCCCTCGACACGTCCCTGGATGCAGATCGAAAAAGTGTATGGACTACGAGCAATCTTGGGAAGCCTCGGATGGCTTCTTTTCGCCCTGATGGTCGGATTTTTCATCTTCCTAAAATCACTCAAAATACGCAACCTCTTAGCAGCCCTTGGTGGTATTATGTGGGCCTTTTCCAGCTATTTTGTCATACTCATTGCTGCAGGACATATTTGGAAACTAACCGCCTTGGCTTATATACCACCCACCATCGCCGGGTTAATTTGGATTTATCGAGGTAGATGGCTCTCGGGAGGAGTTACAATGGCATTCTTCACAGCGATGCAAATCCTTGCCAACCATGTACAGATGACCTACTACTTCTTATTCGTAATGGTGGCCCTTGTGATTGCATGGGGTGTGGAGGCTGTACGCAAAAGGGAGATCGCACGATTTGCAAAATCTACGGGAGTAGCCATCCTTGCAGGCCTTATCGGGATTACCATCAATGCAACCAATCTATACCACACGTATAGGTATGCCAAACAAACCATGCGTGGGGGTAGCGAACTAACCCTACCTGATCCCACAGCACCTGAGGGAACACTCTTGCAAGCCAATCCCGAGGGTTTAGAGCGTGACTACATCACCCAATGGAGCTATGGTATCGGAGAAACGATGAGTCTGCTCATCCCCAATGTACGAGGTGGAGCTTCAGAACCCATCGGGAGCAAGCCCGATAGACTACTACATACTGACCCCATGTATCAAGAGGCGATCGCCGGAGTTCCTTCCTATTGGGGGGAGCAACCCTTTACCTCTGGACCTGTTTATGTAGGAGCTTTTGTGATCTGCCTTTTCCTCCTCGGGTGTTTTATTGTCAAAGGTCCTGTAAAATGGGCTCTTGTCTCGATGACTATCCTATCAATCCTGCTCTCATGGGGTAAAAACTTCATGGGGCTGACCGACCTTTTTATCGACTACGTTCCCCTATACAACAACTTCCGTGCCGTATCTTCGATCCTCGTTATCGCTGAATTTACAATACCGGCACTAGCGGTTCTTGCCCTTGTAGAGGTGATGCGCAATCCACGAGAAGTTATCGGCAACCGCTGGGCTCTAGGGTTTTCTCTCGGGTTACCGATTCTTCTTTGCCTCCTCTATGCCCTAGTCCCCAACCTCTTTTTTAATTTCCTTACTCATGCTGAGCACGAACAACTATCCGCTCTCATCCTGCAAAAACCCGAGTATGTTGGAGTACGAGATGCCCTTGTATCGGTTCGTAGCTCAATGCTTCGAGCCGATGCCTGGAGGTCCCTTCTTTTTATCGTGCTCTCCACGGGAACTCTTTTTGTTTGCTACAAAGGCAAACTCAAAAGCCTGCCCGCATTAGCTCTGCTTGGACTATTTACTCTCATAGATCTGTGGATGGTCGATAAGCGCTACCTCAACGATGGTATGTTTCGTCCTCAGAGGGAGGTGACAGCGATGGCTTCTCCCAAAACCGATGTAGACGAAAAGATTTTGCAAGACAAGACCTTAGGATTCCGCGTTTGGAACCAATCGGTCAATACCTTCAACGATGCCACAACAAGCCGTTGGCACAAAAGTATCGGAGGGTATCACGCCGCCAAATTACAACGTTACCAAGATATTATTACCCATCAGCTGACTCCAATACGGAGTGGTGAGTTCGATGCCTCTATGATCAATCAAGGGGTTATCAATATGCTTAACACGCGCTACATAATCATGCCTAGTTCATCGGGGCAACCCCAAGCGGTTATGAACCCGAATGCCTACGGAGCGGCTTGGTTCGTTTCTACTCTCCATGTTGTGGATGATGCCAACGGAGAGATGCAAGCCCTGCGCAAAGTGGATCTACGGACCACTGCAATCCTCGACAAACAATTCGCCTCAGGGGATCTCCCCATAGGAGAAAATGCAACAGACAGCACCGCCACAATCACCGTAATAAAACACACGCCCAAGGAGATCGTGTACCAAACGGAAAATAAAGAGAAGGCGGTGGCTGTTTTCTCTGAAATCTATTATCCCGAAGGCTGGCGAGCTACCATTGATAATCAAGAGGTTCCCATTCTCAGAGCCAATTACATACTCCGTGCCCTCAATGTACCTCAGGGGAAGCATACAATCCGCTTCGCATTCGAACCTCAGAGTATCCGTACTTCAGAGACTTTAGCTTGGACAGCCGGCATATTGCTTCTTGTCCTCATAATTGTAACGTTCGTTTCTCCATTGCTGCCTCGACGCTCCACCAGACAATCAGACTCTACAACATCATCTCCTCTCAATTAACAGAACTATTATGATACGTTTCCAACAACCATTTTTGCACATTGCTTTAGGAGTTGCCTCTACCCTTGTCATCTCCTCATGCGCAGCCAAACTCAAACCTCTCACGGTCGATCACATTACGGCTAACCCCGAGATGCTCGAATTGGTCGGAACAGAGGTACCTACCACTCTCACCGTGCAGATCCCCGCAGAATGGATGCACAGAAAGGCGCAAGTGAACTTCGTACCCGTCCTCCGCTACAAAGGGGGAGAATCATGGGGAACGACACACGCCATTCAGGGTGAAGAGGTCCTTGATAATCACCAAATAATCCCCTACAAAGAGGGAGGAGTTGCTGAATTCTCCACCCGATTTACTTACGATCCTCGTATGCAGGAGAGCGATCTCTTCCTCACATTCCGTGCAACGGTAAACGGAAAACAGGTAGAACTCCCGTCCGTCAAGGTGGGACAAGGAGTACTTACAACGGCTGCACTGGCCAACCTCTCGGGCTCCTCTCCTGTAATGGCAACAGACGCTTTCCAACGCATCATCCAAGATCGTTATAATGCGGATATTCACTTCCTTATACAGCAGGCACAAGTGCGCACTTCAGAGATCAAGAAGCAAGAAATGGCCGACCTGAAGGATGTGATCGAGAATGCCGACGAAGCTCCCAATCAGCATGTAAAGGTGGAGATACAAGCCTATGCCTCGCCCGATGGTGGAGTAGCTCTCAATGAAAAGCTATCAGCACAGCGTGAGAAAAACACCTCCGAAGCTCTTCGTCGTGCTCTCGCTCGAGATATTCAAATCTCAGCACATTACACAGCTGAGGACTGGGAGGGATTCCGCATGTTCGTGGAACAAAGTGATATTCAAGATAAAGATCTGATCCTAAGGGTTCTCTCCATGTATACCGATCCCGAGGAGCGTGAGCGTGAGATCCGTAATATCAGTGTTGTGTTCGAACAATTGGCTCAGGATATTTTACCCAAACTGCGTCGCTCTCGTGTATCTGCGCTAGTAGAGACCATAGGGAAAAGTGATTTGGAGATCACCGAAATCGCCCAACAAGCTCCTCAGAAGCTGACCATCGAAGAGCTGTTGTATGCTGCAGCCATTGCAAAAAAAAATATGGATAAGGCTCAACTCTACCGCCGGGCTACCGAGCTTTACCCTCAAGATGCCCGCGCCTACAACAATGTGGCAGCCCTTCTCATGGCTGAGGGGAAATATAATGAAGCCAAGCCATGGCTTGAAAAGAGTCGATCGGTAGCAGACAATCCCGAGGCTCGACTCAATACGGCCCTCCTTGCACTTGAAGAGGGGGATATTTCTTTGGCTGAGGAACTTATCGGTCAATCGCTCCAAAGTGGCAATAACGAGGTACTTGCCCTACTCTACCTCAAGCAAGGCAAATACCATCAAGCCGTAGAAGCCTTTGGAGAGACGAAGAGTAACAATGCCGCCCTCGCCCAACTGCTGACAAAACAATACGACAGAGCGATGGAAACACTCAACGAGGTTGTCCTAACCAATGCAACAACCGATTACCTCAAAGCGATCGTTGCCATGCGGATGCATGACGCCCAAAGTGCGATCAACTTCCTCAATGAAGCATTTCGTAGAAACCCTGCCCTACGTACCCAAGCAGCTGTAGACAAAGAGTTTACAACTCTACTCAACAATGAACATTTCAAGCAGCTGATTCGATGAACCGTATCACCCTTGTAGTCATAGATCCCCAAATAGATTTTGTCTCCGGATCGCTTGCCGTCAGTGGAGCATCTGAAGCCATGACCTATTTGGGGGAATGGGGCATCCAACACCTAGGAGAGCTTGAGCATATCGTCTTTACGAGCGATCAACATCCGTTCGATCATTGTAGTTTCAAGGCTCAAGGCGGCATTTGGCCTCCCCACTGTATACGTTACACCTCGGGGGCTGCAATCACCCCCGAACTACTCCCCTTCGTAAACGAAGCCTACCAACGCCACGTTCCTTTTACGATGGTCGAAAAGGCCACCACTCCCGAACGAGATAGTTATAGCGCATTCCCCGAGTCCGTTCCCCCTGCTATCGAAAGGGCACAAGAAATTGTCCTTGCCGGTATCGCAGGGGATTATTGTGTTTTACAGAGTTTGCAAGATCTCATTCGTCACGGTTATACTTCACGTATTACACTTCTCTCCGCTGGTATCGCGCATATTGACGACGGCACCACCCTACGGCAATTCATTGCCACACAACCTCGACTCCGTACTTGTTAGATCTCCATAAAAATCATGCGACAGACTATTTATCGAGTAGATGCTATGGATTGCCCCTGTGAGGAGCAGTTAATCCGCATGAAACTGGCCGGTATAGAGGGAATCCACTTGATGCAATTTGATCTTGAGAAGCGAGAGGTAACCCTCTACCACGAAACCGAAGAGGGGCGTATCACCACAGCACTGGATACCCTCCGGCTGGGGAGTCATCTCCTATCTTCGACAGAATCAACCACCATACCTAACACCATGGTCCCCCATGAGGCTGCTTGTAGTTGCTCTTGTGTGGAGGGGAATGAAACGGAGGAAAAAACGGAACGAAGAGCTCTTTGGTTCGTTCTGATCATTAACTTCGGGTGCTTCCTTCTCGAAAGCATTACGGGATATATCGGAGAATCCATGGGCTTGCTGGCTGATGGTATGGATATGCTTGCCGATAGCTTTGTCTACACGCTAGCCCTTCTCGCCGTGGGAACATCCGCACAAAGGCAAAGGCGGGTAGCAGGTATTGCCGGAGGCATACAACTCATACTGGCCCTTTGGGGGATCTATGAAGTTACCATGCGAGTTATCCATTTTAGTGGAATCCCCTCTATGTGGCTGATGATTGGCATTTCACTCATAGCTCTCACGGGCAATACGGTTTCACTCCTCATCCTAAATCATTCTAATCGCAAGGGTGCTCATATGGAAGCCTCTCGGATCTTTACCTCTGCCGACATACTTGTGAATATCGGTGTCATAGCCTCTGCCGTATGCGTTACTCTCACGCACTCTCCCTACCCTGATCTGATTATCGGGATACTCATATTCTTACTTGTGCTACGCTCAGCATGGCGCATCTTCCGTCTTGCTTGTTAGAACCGTTGGGAAAGAACAAGAAATATCTAAAGGATAACAAACAATGAAAGCCTCTTCAACAGCCCAAACAATCTTAGATCAACTCTTTGTAAACCCCTCAACACCCTATGGAGCCTTCCCCTTTGATCGGATTAAGGATGAGCACTTTGCTCCCGCATTTCGGGAAGCTATTGCACAGTATCGTGCTGAGCTAGACGCCATTATAAGTAATCCCGAACCTCCCACATTTACCAATACAATTGTTGCTTTGGAGGAGATGGGCAAGACACTAGAGGCTGTGGAAGGTGTCTTTTTTAATCTCCTACACGCCCACGCCAATGAAAAAATGATGGCCCTTGCGGAGGAGCTTTCGCCTGAACTTACGGCTCTAGGCAATGATACAAGCCTCTCTCCCGAGCTATTTGAACGCATTCGTATTGTCTACGATCAGCGAGAATCTCTCAATTTGGACGAGGCGGACCTCCGTCTTTTGGAGAATTGTTATGATGGATTTACCCGACAAGGGGCTCTACTGGATCCTGACAAAAAGGCTATCCTACGCACCCTACGAGAGGAATTAAGTCTCGCCACACTCACCTTTGGCAACCATGTTATCAAGGAGGAAAATGCCTTTTCTCTCTATGTCGACGAGACAAAAGCCGTTGCCCCTCTTCCCCAATCCATACAGGAGCAAACCGCCTCAGCAGCATTGGACAAAGGGTATCAAGGGGGATACCTCTTCGACTTATCCTTCCCCTGCTATACGGCGATCATGAAATACTGCCCCGACCCCAAGATTCGGGAACAGATGTACCGAGCAAAAGCCACACTCTGCTGTCATGGAGGGGATACGGATAACCAAGTTCTTACCCAACGCATTGTCAATCATCGCTTACAGATCGCCCAGCTCCTCGGATACAAAAGCTATGCAGACTATGCCTTGGAGAAGCGAATGCTCAATACCCCCGAGCAGGTGATGCAACTCCTTACGGACCTACGAGAGGCCTACAAACCTACGGGAATCAAGGAGATGGAGACAATCGCCCGGCTCAAAGGCGCACCTCTGGATCCGTGGGATACCATGTACTATATCGAACAGTATCGGGAGCAACATTATGCCATTAAGCAAGAGGAACTTCGTCCCTATTTTCCACTAAATCGTGTGATCGAGGGCGTTTTGGGGCTTGCCTCTCGCCTATATGACATCTCATTTACCCCGGCTCCGGAACTCCCCGTCTACCACTCCGATGTACGCCCCTATCGCGTGCAAGACAATAAAACGGAGCAACTTCTCGGGCTTTTGTATCTGGACTTCTTCCCCCGTGAAGGCAAGAGAAGTGGAGCTTGGATGAACAACCTCAAGGAGCAACGAGGCAACCAACGCCCTCACATCCTGCTGGTGATGAACTTTACCCAAGCCACTAAGGATCTTCCCTCGCTCCTATCGCCCAATGAGGTCAATACCTTCCTGCATGAGTTTGGTCACGGTCTACACGGACTCCTCACGCAGAGCAAATACAGCTCTCTCAGTGGGACAAACGTTACCCGTGACTTTGTTGAGCTACCCAGCCAACTGATGGAGAACTGGCTTTCACAGCCTGATTTTGTAAAAACTTTTGCCCTGCACTTTCAAAACCACAGGCCTATAGATGAAAAACTACTGGGCAAGATGATTGCAGCCGAAGAGTATCCTGCAGGATACAATACCCTACGCCAACTTTCGTTTGGCTACCTCGACATGGCCTATCATACACTAGGAACTCCCTTACCCGAGGGGAGCGACTTGGAGCAATTTGAGCGAGATGCTACGGCTTCAGTACGCATTGTGCCTCCGGCTCCCAAGGGTTGTATGGGTTCGACCTCCTTCGGACATCTCTTCTCCGGAGGATACGCCGCAGGATACTATGGCTACAAGTGGAGCGAGGTACTCGATGCCGATGCCTTCTCCCTATTCCAAGAAAAGGGAATATTTAACTCGGAGGTCGCTCAATCGTTCCGCACCCATATTTTGGAAAAAGGCGATCTCCGAGACGCCATGGATCTCTATGTGGCCTTCCGTGGGCGCAAGCCTGAGATCACGGCACTCCTCAAACGCGATCATATCCTATAAAGCAAATTAAAAACTAAACGCTGTCAGATTATGAAAAAACACCTGATCTATTTGCAAGTCCTGATCTCCCTTCTATGGGGGATTCAAATACTCTCAGCCCAAGAAAAACCCGTAACCATTACGCTCCTCTCCGTGAATGATATGCATGCAAGCCTCGATCGTTTCCCTCGGTTTGCATTCATGGTGGACAGTTTGCGCTCCATCTATCCCGACCTCCTGCTCATATCTGCCGGAGACAACCAAACGGGAAATCCGATCAATGACCAATTCACCCCCAAAGGCATTCCCATGATCGAACTGATGAATGCCGTCGGATTCGATTACTCCACAGTAGGGAATCATGAGTTCGACACCCGTCCACACGGCTTTGCACTCCTCACGCAAGAGGCGCACTTCCCCTTCATCTGTGCCAACGTGCAGGTAGAGCCTCACCTCGGGATACGCATACTCCCCTCAACGGTGCACACCTTCTATCCACAAGGAGTACGTATAGCCCTACTCGGTGCCGTACAACTCGAAGCCGATGGCAAGCCTGCAACCCATCCCGATTGGCTTAATGGCATTCAGTTTGAAGAGGGGCGCAACGTACTCCCTCGCTACAAGGAGATGAGCGATAAGTGCGACGCAACGATTCTCATCAGCCACTTGGGATTTGAGGAAGATCGTGTCATAGCGGAACAGAACCCTTGGATCGACCTCATCATCGGGGGACATTCGCATACCTATCTACCTACCCCGATAGAAGTAGGTAGCGTATCAATCTCACAGAGTGGATCCAAACTGCAATATCTCAATATGATGCAACTGACCCTAAAGCAGGGGCAAGTGATTCGCAAGGAAGCGCATTCGCTACCCATCGACCCCAAAGCCGGAGCTGAGAGTAAAGAGGTACGCACACTTGTAAATCAGTTTAATAACAATCCTCAGTTTTCGGAAGTTATCGGAGTTGCTCTTGATCACTTCACCTCATACGACCAACTTGGTTACTTTATGGTAGATGCCTACCGTGCCGTCTCGGGGAGCGACATTGCCGTACAAAACAACGGAGGAGTTCGTATATCCAACCTCTTACAAGGCGATATTACACGTCGGGACATCTTCACACTCGATCCCTTCGGCAACGAACTGATGGTCGTAGAGCTCTCCCTTGATGAACTTAAAGCTCTGCTCCTTGCAGGGACGGTACGAGAGGAAGATCACAAACCACTTCTGCTATCAGGGGCAACAGCCTACTACACCTTCACTCCCGACAAAGTGTGTACTAAGGTCGAGCTACGAGATAGCAAGGGTAAGCCACTGAGCCCCAAGCGTCGTTACAAAGTGGCTTACAACTCCTACATCAATGCGGCCTACCCTTACGAACATGAGCAAGCTGCAGTAGGGCTCGGCTACAATACGGCAGAGGCGATCATGCAACACGTTATACAACTGAAAAATGTCCCCTCTTACCAAGCAGTAGCTCCTCGCAATCACATCAAACTAAAGTAAGATACAGAAAACTGATTTGCCGAAGAAACAGGGTAGAGAGAGAGTGTGTGTAGGCCTCCCACGCGTACCCATGCTCTCTATCACGCATAACGGCATGATAAAAAAACGTAGTTTAACTCTCAAACCTAGAAAAGAAACCGGTATGAAACGATTTATCCTCTGTATGGGCTGCATCGGTATGTTCGCGCTCCCCATGCACCTTGTGGCACAGCAAGACAGTACAGAACTAGCCACCCCCAACAAAGAACTCGAAACCGTGGTAGTCAAAGCCGATCCCGTGCGGACAAAAAGTGATCGTGTCGCTTTCTCGATCCCAGAAGTGGCACGGAAGAAAGCCGCCAACGCCATGGATCTTCTCACGATCTTGCCGGGTATGGCGATGAATCCCGAGACCCACAAACCCGAAATGATCAATGGTGAAAGCTACCTCGTACTGATCAATGGTGTGCAATCGGATGTAAGCATCTTACGCACCATGCCTGCCGAAGAGATCAAGCGTTTAGAGATCCCCGACGTGGTACCCATGCGTTATCGAGCGTATGATAAAGTGATCAATGTACTCACCTATGGTAGCTTCCGTGGTGGGAGTCTTGCCGGAGATCTTGCCCAAAGTGTATCACCCATGCTGGGGATGAGCGACGTATGGTTGCAAGGTGCTGCCTTTGGTAAGAAGGATATGTTCGCAGCAAACTATTACTACTCCAGACGAGAATATAAAGAACGTATCACGGATAAGGAGCAACGCTTCACCCTACCCGGTCTCGGAGAGATCTCCCGCGAAAGCCATCTCAAGGATGCTTTCGGTTACCAAATACACCAACCCACACTAACCTATCAACGGCAGGAGGCGGGCAACTATACCCTGCAATTGGTTTCAAGAACCGCCTTCGTACCCTACCACAGTGCAGGTAGCGGATCAATAAATCAGAATGGCGTAGACCTTGCCATGCAGAATAGTAGCCACTCCAAAGAGGTCAAAACATCTGCTGATTTACTCTTCACGAAAGAACTTGATCCCAAAAATTCGCTCTCATTTAATGCTGTATGGACAGGTATCTTCACCGATCGGACAGATACCAATCACGAGGAGAGGGTCGATAACGGCACGGTCGTATTCAGTGACAAAGTGGTACAAGATCTCAAGAAAAACTCATTGATCCTGCAAACGGACTACGAACACTCCTTCGAGATTCCTGCTCAGCTCTCACTCGGATACCGCTACCACGGGGCAAAATTGAACTCCATCGTAACCAACTCTTTCTTCGAGAATAAACCGAATCTGACAACGCAAAACAATCATTCGCTTTACGGAGACTTTGTCTATCAACTCGGACAATTAAACCTCTCCCTCAGAGGGAACTTGGATTACCTACACAGCAATTATTATGGTACTCGTCAGTCAACCTTGACTCCCGAAGTGTACCTCAACGCCAAGTATATGATAGACAAACACCATGCCCTCCGCCTGCGCACCAGTTATACCTATTACGAGGCTTCACTAAGTTCGCACGCTGAAAATATGCGTTATCTCGAGCAACACATTCTCTATCGTGGGAATCCCAATCTCAAACCCACTCGTAGTCTTGGAGCTCGGATCACTTACACGCTTACCTATCCACGCCTATATCTCGAATTATCTCCCATCATCCATTGCAACTGGGGAGACAAATACGATGACTACTTTCTGGAAAAAGATCCCAAATCAGGACGCGAATATCTTGTCTCCACTCCCGTGAATGCACGCTATCGCAGGGGCTATGGCACAAGTTACAATCTCCAATACACCCCATGGATGAGCGACAACAGTAGTTTGGTATTCAAAGTGTCAGGTGAGGCTTACAACGTGCGTATTGATCGGGGTGATGACCTCGAAGCCATCCAAAAGTGGCTTACTCCTATCCACTACACGGTGCAGCTCAATTATGGGAAATGGTGTATTTTCTACAGAGGCAACCTCTTGAGAAACAATATCAATGGCTTGGTAGTTAGTACAAATGAGAATCAGTCAGATCTAGGGCTACGCTACAAAAAAGGCGCTTGGAGCTTTGGGGCGGACTGTCTTTGGTTCTTGACCGAATGCGAATACCTCTCGCACTCTGTACCTCAAAGCCTCGTACAGAGCACAAGCCGCTGTCATATCCGCGACGACCGCTCAGTGATCCGCCTCAGCGTAGCATTTGACTTCTCTTGGGGTAAGAGCCGTAAAGTTTCAACCAAGCAGCTCAACCAAGATAACGACTCGGGGGCATTCTAAAAAAGAGGGAGATAAACAGCTCCTCCAAACAATGAAAAAAGCCAATCCTGCGATGCCGTAGGATTGGCTTTTTTCTATTGCTCAAAGATCCTAAAGAGAACTAGAATCCGAGAGTTTCGAGTATTCTCTTTTAGGGAATAAGCACCTTAATTGCCTTGGTTCCAATCTGCAACAAATAGGCACCTCGGGTCACATCAAAGGTTCGTATCGCGGCATCCGTCTCCGAGCAAGCCACCATCTTACCATCTATTGTGTAGAGCGTAGCACCTACTTGAGCATACTCAGGAGCCAGCACGAGCGTAAGTAGCCCCTCTTGGATATAATAGTTAAATCCACGACCTGGTTCAATCTCCTCTACACTATTGGCACATCCACTACCATCACCCATGGCAGCGGGCTTCCATCGCTTTGCCGTAGCAATGGAGGTATCAGAGGTCTCAGCTTGGTTCTTACGATCAGCTTTTACCCCCTTATTAAAAAGGGTTGATATCGCATCATCAGCTGCCGTACCATTCCATTGCGGGAGCGATCTATACAAATCGTTGAGGGCACAGGCAGAGAGATTATTGTCACCACAATCGACATACACCAACTGCTCCATTTGGGGAGAGAGGATGAGTTCTTTAAGTTTATTGTCACCCACGTACAGGCGGCGCAATTTGAGGTTCTTGGAGAGATCGACCTTTTCGAGTTGAGCATTTTCGGCTGTTAATACTTCAAGAGCATTCAAGCCCTTTGTCTCGATTTCCTTGATCATATTGCCCGAGATACGTAACTCTCGGAGAGCCTTAGCGCCTGCAAGGTCCAGCGAAGAGATCTTATTGTTTTGGAGATCAAGCACAAGGAGCTGAGAGAGGTTGTCCAGCGTAATACCGGAGAGGCTCATATTCTTGGCATCGATATGCTGGAGGCGATCCAAACCCTGAAGCTGAAGTGCTTTGAGTTGATTGGAATAGATCAAGAGCTTGCGAAGAGCTTTATTTTGCGAGAGATCAATGGTTTCGATTTGATTCATCGCAAGATTCAAATCTTCCAATTGGGTATTTTTAGAGAGATTGATCCCTACAAGTTCATTATTATAGAGATCCAATTCTTTTAGTTCTTGGGCACTCTCTAGATCCACTTGAGTCAATTGGAGGTCAGAGGCGATGAGTTTTTCAACACTCCCTCGAATCTGAATTTGCTTACCTGCAGTTGTGCCTGACACATAACTTACAAGGTCTTCTTGAGTCGTTACGCTATACTCTTGCCACTCACCATTGCCCCAATTGACTTCAATGGTCCCTTCCGAATCTTCGGCACTGCGCCGCATAGGTAGGTCTACATTAGAAGCCAAAGGCAGGTTGGTCGTAAGAGTAATCACTTCGCTTGTAATAGGTTTGAAGGTAACAGTGATAGTCGAGGGGACCTCTTTGGCTACAAACCCCAACCCTTGGAGTGGTAAGGTGATGGGACTTTGGTTATTGTCCACATCGGTATAGGTGATACCTGCAATTTTATATCCTTCGTGAGGTTTTACATGAAGGCGCAAAACGGCTCCCGTGGGGACTTTTGATCCGGAAACAAAGGGCTTCCCCTCAAGCGTTGCAGAGGCCTCTCCATGCTCTCCGACGATGAGCGTGACCGCAACATCGGAGCAGGATGCTTGCGTTTGCACCTTTGTAAGATCCACGTCGGTAGTCCACTTCTTATCGGTGATCAGCGCGGCATTGGCATAGACCCAAGGGGTATTTTCGAGCCACAAATTGATGCTATATGAAGCACTATACAAGCCCGGAAGTTGTTCAATGATCCGATTAAGGGCGCAAGCCGAGAGACGTGTACTGCGCAAGTCGAGCTTTTGCAATTGGTTGTTTTGGGAGAGGTCAATACCTGCGATGGAGGTTTTGTCGATAAACAATTGGCGCAAAGAGGCAAGGTGCGACACATCGAGATCAAAGATTTCACTATTCTCTCCAACATGTACTTCAGACAGTTTTGTTTGGTTAGAGAGGTCTACGTTTCGAAGGTTATTGGCTGCCAAATTGAGACGAAGAAGCCCTTTCTGCTCAGAAAGAGAGATCTTAGAGAGTTGGTTATGCTCAAGGTACAGCTCTAGAAGTTCCTTATTATTTTGGAGGTTGATACCCTTGATGTAGTTGTTGTTTAGGATCAACTTCTCGAGCTTTACAAGAGGAGAAACATCAATGGACTGGAATCCGTTATAGCCTAATGCCAGAGAGGTCAAATTTGGGAAACTCCGAAGATCAATCTCCAATAGGGCGTTATTCATCAAAGAGAGCTTCTTAAGAACGGGCAGATCTTGGAGTGCCACTTTAGGAAGTTCGTTTTTATCTGCCGTAATCTCGACCAACTTTGGACAATTGCCGACTGAGAGGGTCACAAGCTGACATCCCGTTGCAGTGACGCGTTCCAGGGTCTTTTGTCCCGAGATCTCCAATTGAGTTAAGGTAGTGTTGTTGCTCAAATCGAGATTTTGAAGCGCAGGGAATTGCTTAAGGTCAATGGAGGTTAATTGATTGTAACGCGCTTCGAGTTGCGTGAGCTGACTCTGCCCCACCGCTTCGACGGCGATAATGCCGTTATTCTTATCCTTATCTCCCGAAAGATCGGCGTAGGAAAGCGGTGCCATGATCTTGATATACTTCCCCTTGGCATTACCACTAACAACAATGTTGCTACTCCAAGGTTGCCCCTCAATCTCCTGTTGCTTCCCGTCTCCCCAGTCTACGAGGATTTTCTTTCCATCGTCGGCACGACGAAAAAGAGCCGTAAAGGTAGTAGCACCCTCTGCTCTCAAGATTTTGACAAAAGCCTCTTGGGCAAAAGAGGGGAGCATCCCCGCAAGGAGTAATCCCCAACAAAGTAATAGTTTTTTCATATATCTATAAATCATACCTAGAGCCCCTTGCTCTAGAAGCCCGAAAGGTACAAAATCTTCATCATTCACTATTCTATCAGGAGAATCACAAATAAAACGAGCTTTTTAGTCTTCCGTGTATATTATCTGACCGGAGCCATAATCAAATTCTATAGCACCCTTTCGGAAAAGATCTACGCCCACTCTGCCATCCAATTCCACAAAACCACTAAACATACGCTCCGAAGTGCAACTTAATTGATTGAAGAGAAAGCTCTTATCGCCCAATGCAAACTTTTGGTTCTTTATCTTTTGGGCACGCTTCTTGGAGACAGAGTGTACTCCCAAACTGATCTGTGCTTGGGTCGATATAGCTTGTTGATTTATTTTGCTCAGACTTTTCGAGAAGAGTTCGGTCCGCATGGCACCCGTATCAAAATGCAAATAGAAATAGACCCCTTGCTCATTTTGTAGAGTAACGAAGGGGTGAGTCAGGGCTTCCAAATTGCCTGGAGTATTTGCCGTTTTTCGTGACGGAGAGAGCCTTAAATAATGATTTTTCCAACTGATTTTGACACACAATTTTTGCAAAATATCCCATCCTATAATACCATCAATCCTGTAGACTGTCAACCCGCCTAACTTCATCGATAGATTCTTAGAGATCAAAATCGGCTGATTCTTCAGCGATAAAATCCCTAAACTCAAATCCTCAATGTATCCGAGTTCAGAGCTTTCGGATTTATTATTGCTATCCAACATCGGCATTTCTACTCCAATTCGTTTTACTTTACATTCACCTGCAACAGCTTCCGAAATAATAGAATGAGTACATCCTGTATCCACGAGCATCTTTTTGATTTTGCCATTTACCATGACTTCTATTTCGGGACTTCCTCCATAATTGAATGAAGCAGGGAGCGTGCTCTCACCTTCGGCAAAGATCATTTCTCCGGCGGGAATTTGCAAATACCCATTCGCCACAGATGCATATCGTTCTTGCCCAAACGCCTCTGCCCACTCTGCGCATTGCCGAAACATCGCATGATGAAAACAATATGGCAATACCACCGAATGTATATAGTTGTTCTGTTCATTTTTTACTTCCTGAAACAAAGCTACCGATGAGGTCACATCCCTCTCAATCAAGAATTGGAATGCTCGAACAGCTTTTTTCTCTTCCTCTTGATCGGTCAAAGAGCAAGCCGCTTCAAAATTGAGATCGTTGACCGCTTTACCATAATCCGAATAAGTAATCGGGGCACGACTCCGAACGGCTGAAGTAGAAACGCTGATCTTAGGGGCAGAGCAAGCCGAAAGAATACATAATGTAAGGATAAAAATCGATCTTTTTCTCATAGGTTGGTAATAGAAGTGAAATATACCGATTCTGACGACCAATAGCTAGTTCAGCAGCATGTAGCCAATCGTCAGCTTCATGAGTTCCAGCAAAAACAGAACGAAAACGATGCGCAGTTTGTCTTTCATTTAAGCGTATCTTTTTGTTGCAGCGCAAATATACTCAATTTATTGCAATACCGAGCGACCACAAAAAGATACCGAGCGGAATATTGCTCGGCATCTTTTGGGCAATCTGAGAGCTACTTTATATTCGTGTGATTATGGACAACTATTGGCAGAAGTCAATCATGCTATTTTCAGCTTTAGAGAGGGCCTTTATGGTCTCTGCCCAATAGGTCTTTTCTCTCAGGACAAGGCTTCGCATACACCACCCAACGGCACCCTTCCTACAAATTTCCGTACAAAAAAGAGGCACCCCGACTCTGCATCAGGATGCCTCAAAAGAATATGGGGAATCAGTTGTTTTAGCGTATGAACTTACACAATAGTTGCTTTCCGTCAGCCGTGCGAGCAATAGCAATGTAGCCCACACCCGACTGTAACATAGAGTTAATCGTACTCAGTTGGTGACTTGTAGCCAAAAGCAATCCGGATAAATCGTACAGAGCAATCTCCACAATGTCTGTTTCGCTTACGAGCTCACGGCTCTCACTACTAAAGTAGAAAAGATCGCCTCCATGGCGCACCTCATCCAAGGATGTTTGCACAACAATCTCGTTCTTTCCATCAGAAAGTCCGTTCTTATTATCATACACTTTCCAATATTTGGCATTGAATGCTCGAACGACATCATCTGTAATTTTGTTCTTCTCGCCTCCCTCTCTCTTGCTCTTCGAGTCGATAATATAGATGGCATTCGGTTCCTTATCCGTACCACTGGGAAGGGTCTTAACAGCTACTTGGAATACCGATTCGGGGAATTCGTTTTCGTAGGTATAAATCAACTTAAGCAAAGGACACTTTGCAACACTTAACCCGCTGAGACGATTGCCATGAACACTAAGCATACGGAGGTCCGGCAAACTACCTAATGTCACACTCGTCAACTGATTATCCGAAAGATTCAAATTATTGAGCTTCTGATGATCTCCAATTGAGAACTTGGATAGCCTATTATTATTGAGATAACAAGTTTGGAGCTTCGGATATAGTTTTTCCGAAATGGTCATCTCCTCCAATTTATTGTGATGCGCAGATAGATAGTCTATGTCGTAGACACTCTCACCTTCCTTGTACTCCGCCATCTTCAGAGTGCTTATCTCGTTATTGAAAAACCAAAGCCATTGAAGTTTTTTATTCTGCGTTACATCCAACTCTTTCAGTTGATTGTGGTTGCAAAAGAGGTTTTCCAGTTTTGGATTTTTCGTCACATCCAACTTGCTGATCTCGTTGTGACAGCAATCGAGATAGTCCAAATTGGTATGTACCATCACATCAATTGCAGTCAGTTTATTGCGCCCCACATCCAAATGTTTGAGTTGGGCTCCAAGGTGAGCAACTTGAATATCCGAAAGCTTATTCTTTGCCAGATTGATGTGCATAAGCTTCGTATTTTTCGAGAGATCAATAGATTCAAGTTGGTTATCTTCACAATCCAAATAAGCCAATGAGGGATGTTTGCTTGCATCAATCTTGACAATCTCATTTGCTTCGCACTTAAATGCAGAGAGATTTCCATAAATACGAATCGTTTTTTGGACCACTTCATGCTTGGTTTGATCCTTGGATTTCATACCCCAAAGACTCACTTCCTCACCGGCTTCGTACTTTTGATTATTATTCCAATCAACCCATGCATTGCCACGATCCATCGATGCAGCATTGAGATTCAGCTTCCATTCTCCCCCTGTCGCATTTGGATTGCGCGTTATTTCGATCGAGGGTAGATCTGTGGTGCGTTGTGCATTTGATTGATGAGTTGCCACTGCTGTTGCACCTAAAGAGAGGCACAAAGCAAAAAGTAATTTTCTGTTCATAATACGATCTTCTCTATGTGAATTATCTCATTAACTTACATTATACCTATCCATTCCATGCAACGAGTCAAAAAAGCCGCCTTTATTAAATATAGGAGCCTATCCCATTGTACTATACAATAAAGGCCTTTTCAGACTCATTAGGTCTTGTAATAAATACATTCGCAGAGCGAAGATACACAAAAATAAAGATCTATTCCACTTTAAGAGACGCAAAGTGGCGATGATTGATTAAGTTTAGAAGTTTTCAAAATCTACGCAAAGAATCCGGAAGTTGACGTGCTCTCTTGATATGCTCTTCAAAGGAATTTTTAAGTTTCCCCACAAAGTCCTGCTCTACAAGATGCCCTCTAATAACTTTGAAATCAGCTTGACATGGAAATGCCTCCTCGGCTGTGGGAAGAAGACCGAAGCCGACATTTGCACGAGAGGCAAGCAGCTCTTTTTTCCCATCAGAGGCGATCTTTTTTTGAAGTAGCAGTTCACATTGGGGGATCTCCTCGAGAAGGTGTAAAAGGCTCTGCTCCAGATCGTCAGATAATAGTGCACGCAACAACTGCAAAACCCAATCGAACTCCTCCTCCGGCATGAGGGCAAGAGACTGCAGTTCTTGCTGGATCTCGTGAGTTGTAAGAGACCGATTCTGAATCATATTACACCAATTGAGGTAAGAAGATTCAGCTAGAGGGAATCCCATGAGGTCGAGGAAGCGGGAGGGTGTGGCTCCCTTCTCCTTTCGCGCTAAGAGATCAAGTAAATCCTCCCAACAGAGATTTTTTTGTTGTGATAGCACTCGACCGATATAGGCATACAGCAATGCTTGATAGAGACCTAACCCATGAGCAATATCTTCAGGTGATACGGTGCAGCCACCCATGAGGTGATGATAAGATTTCCCTCGGCTCGCCAGCTCTTGAGCTTGGGATAAAAGATGCCATCCTTGCCACACAGAGTACATAACTGCAGGCTGCCACAACGAATAGGAAACGGCATCTTCGGGCATGGTCGCGGTACGATTATCTCGCTGTGGCCACTTCTCCAAATCTCGCCATGTACCCACATGTCCGATTGTTACTGCAGGTTGCATCTCCATCTCCCCCCCATTGCTATTCAAGAGAGAAAAAGGAAATGATTGCGTTGCGGGGTGTCGATAAAGCCGCCCTACCACCTTACTAAAAGCTCCGATGTGGGCAGGCCACAAGACATAGGAATCGCTAGAGCACTTCACTCCTCGCTCCAAAACCCCATAATGAATGGGTCCCAAACGATAATGGTGATTGCTTTGGTTGGTACCACTCCCCGCATTGAAAAAAGAGAAAGCTCCGCCAATGAGCAACGTAGAACGATGCATCGTCACCGTATGAGGACCAAGGAATGAGGCTGCAACTTCTCCATTGCTAAGGATACAATTAGCGAAGATCAAAGAGTCGTGAGCCGAGAAACCACCATCAATTCGACATCCTTCTCCCACGTAACAATGGTGCAGAGAGCAATCCTCTAATAGGGTGTCATGTGAGACAATAACACCATCAGCCTTAATACTGCCCTGCAAATGTACTTTTGATTGGAGGTACATGTCGCTCAATGAAGAGGCCCCTTCTATCATACAAGCATCCTCTAAAACAACATTGGTAAGCCTTCCCGAACGTGCTATAAAACAGCGTTTCCCGATGAAAGAATGCCCCAAAGAAGTTCTTTTTTTGAAGTCCACAAGCGATCGTTCGATCGCCTCATTCCATGCCCTTTGAAGCCCTTGATCGGCCTTCCCAAACACAACACAATAGGCAGCAGCAGCCGAAAGACTTCGATCAATGCGAATGCTTCGGCCTCCGGTCTCGTCAAGCACAGATACGGTAGTGCCCAATCCGCAAGTAGCCCCTTCGCTGAACGTGAGCGAAAAGAGGTCACTAATGATTGTACCCTCCCCAATATGGTAGTGACTAATGGCATTGCCGATGTGAGCAATATAAACGTTATCCTCTATGATGCAATGGTCTATTGTCGCATGGTATATCCCCGTAGGACGGGATTGGAATTGCGATAATGCTCGAGTCTCCCCTCGTGTAGACCCCAAAATACACTCTCCACGAAAGGTAACTCGCTCATAAGAACAGGGAGTAAAATCGTCGGATACAAGTATTTTGCTCCAGTCGGTAGCACTGCAGTGATTGGCCTGAAGACTGATAATCTCGTCGGAGGTGAGATGTCGTAAATCGGTGAGCATCGTTCGGGAATGTCGGAACTATATTATTAAAATGAGGGATGTAACGGATGTTGCTCCAGATAAAGAAGAATCTCCTGGTGCAAAGCCTCTAGAGGTTGTGTACCGTCAAGATAGTGTACCGAATAGCCTCGACGCTCCATCCCTCGAAACCAAGTCATCTGCCTCTTGGCGAATTGACGGATGGCAATTTCGAGCTGTGTCTCCATTTCCCCTCGTTGGAGTTCTCCTAGAAGGTAGCGAGTTATAAATCGGTATTCCAAGCCGTACTGAATCAATCGATTAGGATCAACACCTGACCGGATTAGCCCCTCGACCTCTTCGATCATACCCGAATTGAGCCGAGCACGAAGTCGAACGCCAATACGTTGGATGCGTTCGTCTCTAGGGAGTTGGATGCAAAAAAGAACATAGGGAGCAAGAGAAACTTCCCGCTCTTCGGGGCGAACCGACTGCTTCCAAGGGTCTTTTTCGGGATGGCATGCGTAATAAGAGGCGATCTCAATGGCCCGAATCGTACGACGGATCGAACCTATATCCGTACGAGGCTTACCGCCGTACCGTCTTAAGATCTCCTTTAAGTCGTCATGGGAGAGTTGGGCAAGATCCTTTCGTAGAGTCTCATTTTGTGGAGCCTCTGAGAGATCTTTGCCTCGAAGAGCCGTCTCAATGTACAGACCCGTTCCACCAACGAGTATCGGTGTATTCCCTCGCTCTACAATAGCACTGTGGGCAGAGCGAAAAGCCGTATGCCAATGAAAAAGGTCATACACCTCTCCCGGATTGGCAATATCAATGAGATGATAGGGGATTTGTGTACCATTGGATCGCACGTACTCCGCCAAATCTTTGCCCGTCCCGATGTCCATACGACGATAAACCTGACGACTATCAGCGCTCAAGATTTCACCGGAGAGTGTCTCGGCAAGGAGCACACCCAATGCGGTTTTACCTGATGCGGTAGGCCCCGCTATCGTAATAATCTGTGACATAAAGGGACTGATGAGAATACTTTTAGTACGAAAAGAGAGAGGACGAGAGCACCAAGGGATTTAATACTCTCCCTCTCTCATACTTGTTGTCTCTATTGGATCTTCAAACTAGAGGGGTTACAAAAATCTTTGTTGTAGACAATTGGAATCAAAATGCCATTCCACTACTCTTTGAGGATAACATCGTGCGCCCCTCCCTCCACGATAGAGGTAGAGGACACAAGTGTGATCTTGGCATTCTTACGCAGATCCTCTAGATTGGGCGTACCGCAGCTACTCATGGTTGCTTTGATCTTCATCAAAGTTTGATCCAAGTTGCCTTTCATCGGACCGGCATAGGGCACGTAGCTATCTACCCCCTCCTCAAATTTCATCTCCTCTTTGACATTACCACCTGTGTCGTAGCGTTGCCAGTTTTGAGCTCGATTCGACCCCTCACCCCAATACTCCTTAACGATATTGGCACCAATCTTGAGTTTGCGTGTAGGCGATTCGTCAAAACGAGCGAAGTAGCGTCCCATCATCAGGAAGTCCGCACCCATAGCTAAGGCTAGTACCATGTGATAATCGTGTACAATACCGCCATCGCTACAAATAGGAATATAAATCCCTGTCTCCTCAAAATACTTATCACGTTCTCGAGCAACCTCAATAACGGCTGTTGCTTGCCCCCGCCCGATTCCTTTTTGCTCACGAGTAATACAGATGGAACCACCTCCAATCCCGACCTTTACAAAGTCAGCACCTGCATCTACGAGGTAGCGAAATCCTTCTCCATCAACCACATTACCTGCACCAACTACGACACTATCGCCATACTCTTTGCGGATCCATTTAAGCGTATCGGCTTGCCACACGGAATATCCGTCCGAAGAGTCGATACAGAGAGCATCGGCACCGGCAGCAATGAGGGCTGGTACGCGCTCCTTATAATCCCGTGAGTTGATCCCGGCTCCGACGAGAAGGGTTTTATCCTCAGGATGAGAAAGTTCCAAGGGATTCTCCTTATGACTATCGTAATCTTTACGGAAAACGAAATAGAGCAGATTACCCTGTTCATCAAGAATGGGCAATGTATTGAGTTTGTATTTCCAGATAAGATCGTTGCATTCGCTCAATGTCATGCCCTTTGCTCCCACATGAAGCTTCTCGATAGGGGTCATAAAATCACTGATCTTACGACTAAGGCTATCGGTACTGAGTCGATAATCCCTACCCGTGACAATACCCAAGAGACGACCGTGAGGGCTTCCATCATGGGTGATCCCGATCGTAGAGTGTCCTGTCTTGCGGGTCAGAGCCACTACATCTGCCAAGGTCTGATCGGGATTAAGGTTGGCATCACTCGTTACGAAGCCCGCTTTGAACTTCTTCACACGTCGCACCATCTCGGCTTCTTCCTCGATCGTTTGCGAACCATAGATAAAGGAAAGTCCTCCGTTACGAGCCAATTCGATCGCCAATGTATCATTGGAAACTGACTGCATGATGGCCGAAACAAAAGGGATATTGAGCCTAATGCGAGGCGTCTCTCCTCTTTTGAATCGAGAGAGCGGCGTTTGCAATGCGATTTTGTCGGGGGTACTCTCAGGTGTTGTCAATCCGGGAACCAAAAGGTACTCACCAAAGGTGTGTGATATTTCTTCAAGGAAAATAGCCATACTATACAGCAACAATCTTGTATTTTTTCTCTCTATTACAACCTTCCTTTTACGCTAATCTTGGAACAAGAAAAGGGAAAAAGGGTTGTTATTTATCTCTTAGCGAATACGTTCGCTTATGCGCACCAATATCTCGTCTTTGCGGATACCGCGGAATGCGAGATATAGGAAGATAAGCGTAATGATGGGGAGCCCCAAGGCAAACTTAATACTAAAGTCGGCATCAAGAGCAGCCTTGAATTGCCACGAACGAACGGCAAAATCCAAGATGTACCCCACCGTGATAAGCATATTAAAGACACACAGACGCATCTGCAACTTCCGTTTTTTGAAAAGAAAGATACACGCAAAAGAGATGAGCGTAATCAGTGCATCCAGGACAAAAAGATCCCACGTGATGTGTCCACTTCCAATGGAGCCATCTGTGGCATTCTTGAGCCAAAGGGTGTACATTTCAAAGTTCTCGGGACCCATCATACCATGGGTGGAGAGCAGGGCAAGGGGTAAAAAGAGGGTTAGCGTCATAGCTATCCCGGCCAAAAGTAACCAAAGGGTTTGTATTCTTTGCCACATATAAAAATAGTTCTCTTCAGGGTAAAATAAGGGCATCTTGGAGTAAAGCATCCCCCACTCTTTCTAGAGCAGAGAGAAAATACCACCATCAGGATTCGTAAAAAAGAGAGGCGCATATCCACACAATCCCTCCCTTACAAAAGAGATGTTCTAAAAGAGCACCCCTTATCCCTTGTGGGTATTCCTCCACACCAAATCTACCCTATGGAAGATTTAGTTTTTACGATCTTTTTGAAGATGGAAGTGCAACTCTCCATTGTTATACTCCTCAGTAGCAACAAGAGTTGCCTTAGGAAGACGCTCATAACAACGGGACACCTCGATTTGTTCGGCATTCTCATATACCTCCTCGATGGTATCGGAAGCACCTTTACTTACCTCTTCGAGTTTGGCCTTGAGTTCATTTTGTTGCTCACTTGCTATCTGGTTGGCTCTCTTAGCGATAACCATAACTGTTTCATAAAGATTGCCCGTTTGCTCTGCCATTTGGGCTGTAGAGCGTGTGATAGCTTCGTTGGGGATCGATGTCTTTTTCTTACTTTCCATTGTTGCGATCTATATAGATATATATCTGATTCGTTTCGTATTAAATATCTTGAGCCAATCGAGGCTGGATATTTTTGTATATTTTGTCCGCCTCTTTGACGTATTTCCCTTGAGGATATTCGTTGATGTAGCTGAAGTAACGATCGATCACATTTCTGTATCGCTCTTGTTGCTTTGATTCCACACTGTTTATCGCCTCCTCATACGTAGCGCGCAAAATGAGAATGTAGAATGCCTCACGATGCTTGCTATAAGGATAATCTTTGAGTGCATTCGTTGCAGTAACAATGGCACTTTGGTAATTATTGCCAAGGTACATACCCATATCGTAATATAGAGTAGCACTTTTCAGCTCCTTTTCAGCCATCTTATCTTGTAGATCAAAGAGCATACGCTCGGCATCTTTGCGGTAGTCGCTTACGGGATAGAGCTCAATAAAGGTTTGTAGCTCTTGTATAGCGGCATAGGTGATCTTCTGATCAAGTTGCGCCTCGGGAGATGAGATGTAGAGAGCTTCGCCTGCACGGAATCGGCTCTCCTCCACCTTAGCCCCTTTGGGATAACTCGTATAGTAACGACGAAAACTCTCAGCGGCGATGTCACCATGCTCTAGAGCGAGCTCACACGTACCCAACATGTAGAGTGCTTGGGCCCCATCGCTCGTTCCATCGTAGGCAGGCACTACATCAACGAGGAGTTCGGAGGCCTTGCTCCACTTCTTTTGATTAAAATACTTCTTGGCATAATCATACTTGAGTGACGTATCGTTACTCTTTTGGATTCGAGCCATTTCTCCACAGCTACTTACTAGAAAGGGTAGGATCAGTAAGTATCCGATGGTGATCAACTTTGCCATGCCATTTTTTGCCATACACGCTATGCGATTAGAGGGGTCTCCCTTTATGTTGTCTACTATGTCACTGGGAGGGGGCGAATTGTTCCTTCCCTCCATTTTTATATGAGATACCAAAACTATACGAGTATCTCAATGTGCAAAGGTACTATTTTATTGTGGTACTTGATATGCCCTTAGGATGCAGATCTCGTTAATTGTGAGAGAGTACAAAGTCGTTCCGTGAAACACAAAAAAAAATTCTGCTCTCCGGTTTTTAAAGTTCCGAGCTGGACTTTTTTGTTTCACGGGCAGAGTGCCTCAAAATGTAGGCCTATACCTTTTGGGTTGAGGATTGAGCATCTATTTTTTCTATCCGATAGAGCCTTCTCCCAGTATAGGACGTCAAATATACGGTCCTCTGCAATCTTTTTTCAAAGGTTGTTACCCCAAATAAATATCGGGCAAAATCCTATCCATTGTGCTCTATAAATCAACGAAAAAGCAATCAAGACTCCATTGCTCTACCGAAATCGTTTGGAAGAAAATTTGCGCTACCACCGCAAACTTTTTTTGCAAGAGTATTGTTTGTGTCAATTTTATTTGTACCTTTGCATCGGTTTTGAGAAGGATGCCTAGTGCAACGATCAAAATTGGGATGGTGCCATAGCTCAGTTGGTAGAGCAAAGGACTGAAAATCCTTGTGTCCCCGGTTCGATTCCTGGTGGCACCACTTTGAAGAAAAGAAAAACGACGTAAACTCCTGATTTCTAAACGAAGTCGGGAGTTTTTATTTTTCCCACTTACGCAAAATATAGCAGAATATTACCGGTTTTGGTGGAGCAAAAACAGCAGAATGAAATCTCCACCGAAAAAGTTTCTTTACCACTGATATGCAGTGATTTGCGTATCGAGAACTCGTGAGTGATTTCCGAATTTTGTATCAACTAAAAACGTATCGAAATGAGAAGGATTTCATTCAATGTGCTCTTCTTTATCAAGAAGACGAAACTGCTCAAAAACGGAGAAGCCTCGGTTTGCATGAGAATTACCGTTGATGGACAACGTGTCGAAACTAATATTCGAAAAAGTGTCGATCCGAGTTCTTGGAACCAAGCCAAAGAGTGTGTACGTGGTAAAAGTCGTAAAGCCAACGAACTGAATAGCTACATAGAAGAAGCAAAAATCAAGTTACACTCTATCTTTACCGAGTTAGAAGAACAAGGGAGCACAATAACCGCTCGTATTCTTCAAGAAAAATAAAGTAGGGATAAATCATTATTTTTGGGTATTGCCTATACAAGGAGATGTTAAGACCTTTGCGAGCAAGAATGGGACAATATATATTGACCTATGCAAACGCCAAAGGATCATACACGTAAGCCATTGCTGAAAATAGCTCGAGAAGCCTTTCTTCGGGAAGGATTCAAGGCTGTGTCTGTGCGTGAAATCTCCCAACGGTCTGGCATTGGGTTGGGCAATATGTACAACTATTCTTATCCCTGCAGAAAACAATTCAGAAATGCAAACAAAAGTCAAACGCAATTTTTAAGAAGAAAAGTATGAACAAAAATCTCAAACTGACCGGATATGCCGGAATCGTAGGAAGCCTGCTGATGTACATAGGGGATATGCTACTATATTTCACGACTCGCCCCATCACAGATTTGGAAAGTGAGCTGTTACCTTCGATGGGTACGGTGCCCTTGTGGCGTCTTATAGCAGGCGGATTATTAGGCCCTTTGGCTACCATTCTGATCATCATTGGATTTTATCATTTGTTTCTCAGGACCAAGAAGACACGGAAGAAGACAGCCTTTTGGATGCATGTGTTCTTCTCCGTGAGTATGATTTTCGGGGGAGCTTACCATGCTTTTTTTCCGGCTTTCGGCATTGTTGCCTCTCAAGGACATCCTGAGATCATTGGCAACCTACTCTCCTATACTCGCTTATTGGGTGGGCTTACGTTCTATCTGATGGGAATAGGCTGCTTGCTATTCTGTGTACTGATACTGCAAAAGCAGACCTCATACCCTCGTTGGGTAGTGATCGTAACACCATTGGTTACTATTTGGGGCAATTTCCTTTGGCAAATGTTACCACAACCCTATCTTTTGTTGATAGCGGGAGGATGGAACAATTTGATCTGCACCTTGATTTTCGCAGTATCGCTTTTGACATTGAATAAGCATAAGGAAAAAGAATAATCACAGTCATATTTTGAGGAAAAACAATGGCCCGAGTAAATGACAGCAGTTGAGAAGCTTCATAGCCACAATGAACGGAATCGTTTGAATAAAACGACCGAGATCGTTCCGGTGGAATTGTCCGAATCATTCCGATAGAGCGACAAAAAAGAATCCAAAGCATAAACCTCAAACAAGAAAGCAACGTGCTACTATACAACGTAAAGAAAGAAGTAACGCGCATAGGGAAACACAAAGGCAAAACGATATATTATGCCACCTTCGTTGCGCAAGATAAGGTTCCTACTCGTCAGGGAGGAGTTCGTGTCATCAATGCCATAACCCTGAGCCGTTCCGATGTGCATGACACCATCACCTCGGCAGAGACCGTGCGTAAAGAGGAAGCGAGACGGTTGTACCGAACCCTATACCCGAAGCGTGCGATACCAGACTTTAATATCCAATCCAGGTAAAGAAACAATGAAACAGAAAGTACTCTATCTTTTCTTATCACTAATGCTCATGAGCCTTAGTGTCTCCGCTCAAACAGGGGGAGGACGGATTGCGGGCATAGTTATCGACGATTCAGGCGAAGAACCGCTACCCGGTGCAACCATCTTTATAGAGGAACTGAAAAAGGGCGTTGCAGCAAATGGGCATGGGGAGTTCTCTTTTTCTGACATCCCCCCTGCCACCTATACGCTTACCGTGAAATTTATGGGTTACCACGCGCAAACCAGTAAGATCACAGTAGGTAAGGAGAGAGGCAAGAAAATCATCATCCGCATGAAAGCCCAATCCCAATCGCTTGAAGAGGTTATTGTGATGGGCAAGAGCGAAGCCCGTAAGATACGGGAGCAGGCCATGCCTATATCCGTAATCAGCATGAGTCAGATACAAGGAACGGTCAACAATGTGCAGGATGTTCTGGCAAAGACTGCCGGTATCACCGTGCGGACGATGGGTGGTGTGGGCAGTGCTTCTCGTATTTCGGTACGTGGGTTGGAAGGAAAACGTATTGGACTTTTCATTGACGGGCATCCGATGAACGATAATTCCGATTTTATCGACATCAATGATATTCCGGTGGAAATGATTGATCGCATTGAGATATATAAAGGTGTTGTTCCCGCCAAGTTCGGAGGATCTGCCGTGGGAGGAGCCGTAAACATTGTCGTCAAAGAGTATCCTCCCAAGTATTTGGACGTGAATTATTCTTATGGAAGTTTCAATACCCACAAAGCATCTGTGGTGAGCAAGATGAACATTGCTCCAAAAGGTATCGAGTTCGGGTTAGGAGGTTTTTATAACCATTCCGACAATAACTACAAGATGAAGTCTCCCTTCCAGGAGGGGCTTACGATAACCCGAGATCACGACAAGTTTAAGAAGACGGTTATCGGCGGCAGCTTTAAGGCTCGGAAGTGGTGGTTTGATTTGGTGGAATTTGAACCTGTCTTCATACATACCTATAAGGATATACAGGGGATAGAGTCAAATATTCAGTATGCCCACAGCCATTCCAACGCTTTTATTTTCGCCAATAAGATGGAGAAGGACAACTTTCTCTTGGAAGGGCTGGACTTGGATTGGCAACTGGGATATATTTACACCAACTATAATTTTGCCGATACCGCCTCTCATCGCACACATTGGGACGGAACGCATTATCCGGCGGCTTCCAAATTTGGTGGCGAAATCGGCAAATGGGCTTCATTATTGACGAATGATAAGCATCAATTACAGCACAAATTGAATCTCAACTATCTTGTCAATGAAAACCATTCGGTCAACTTTAACTCTTTGCTGAAATATGCCCGTGCCAACCCCAGGGATGTAATAAAGGACAAGGTCATTGGCTACCGTACTGAATTTCCAAGCAATATGCTCAGCTGGGTGGCGGGATTGAACTACGACTATCGCTCTTCAGACGATAAGTTCCTCAATTCTGTCAATATCAAGTATTACCACTATTTGATGAAAACGCGGATGGCAAGTATTCTTACAAATTCAGCGGAAGATATAGATACTCGCAAGAATGATTTCGGCATCAGCAATGCGCTTCGTTACCGTATCACTCCCACCCTGATGGCAAAAGCGTCACTCGGGTATGATGTAAGGCTTCCATCGGAAGAAGAACTGCTGGGCGATGGATATGTAATAGCTCCTGCGGGCAATTTGATTCCTGAACGCAACACAAGTGTAAACGTGGGAATGATGTTTGACCTGACAGGAAAGTCTCCCAGCAACATGCAAGTAGAAGTAAATGGTTTTTACATGTATCTACAGGACATGATTCGCTTTACGGGAGGCTTCTTGCAATCGCAGTATCAAAATTTTGGCGAGATGAGGACTCTTGGTGTGGAAGCAGAGGTGAAAGCCGATGTCACACGTTGGCTCTATGGTTACGTAAACGCGACCTATCAAGACCTGCGAGATATGCGTAAGTATGAACAAAACACCACTGTTGTCAATCCGACAAAGGGCAGCCGTATGCCCAATATACCTTATCTGATGGCAAATGCAGGACTAGAGTTTCACAAAGAGAATCTATTCGGAGGGAAAGGGATGAACACGCGCATATTTACCGATGCTTCATTCGTGGAGGAATACCTTTATGACTTCGAACAAAGCCAATTCCAGCAGCATCGCATACCTCGAACCTTCTCATGCAGTATGGGCTTTGAGCAGAGTTTTGGAAATGGACGCTACTTCATTATGGGGAGAATAAACAACCTGACCGATGCGCAAATGATCAGTGAATTCAATCGCCCCTTACCGGGACGTAGTTTCTCTATCAGATTCAGGTACGTACTCAAGTAATCAATCATCTAATAATCAACTAAACAAAAAAAGCAATGAAACAAAAATTGTCTTTCGCAGTAACCATTCTTGCTGCACTGAGTCTCAGCTCATGTGACAAGAATAGCCCTGATATTCCCATAACAGCAGGAGGAAAGGGAAATGTACTACTTCTGACAGCTTTGCCCAATGCTACGGGCATGGATGGAACTGTCTATATGCAACTCATTGACGAGCCCAAGTTAGGCACGACGACGGCTGTTGACAATAAGAATGGCATAAACGTCCCCTTTGGAAGTTCTTACCCCATGGTAATAGGTGATGAGGTCTATGTCTTCCCAAGCTATCACAAGACTATGGACAAAAATGAACTGATCAAGTATCGCCGCATAAACGAGGGTTTACAGAAAGTAGGCAGTATGCCATTGCCTGCCAATAACGGCGCCAATAGTCTCGTCAAGCTGTCTTCGACAAAGGCGTATCTATCACTTTCCGGATTGGGGATGATCTACATTTTCAATCCCGAAACGATGCAGAAGACAGGAGAGATAGACTTGACATCTTTGGGCATACAAGACAATAATCCCGACATAGGAATTATGATTGAACGTGACGGGTACGTATTCGCAGGCTTAAGTCAGATGGTGGGGGGCTGGACAAGCCCTGAAAATTACAAACAAGCAGACGTAGCCGTTATTGACACGAAGACGGACAAGCTGGTCAAGATGATTTCGGAGAAAATCGGAGGGTTCTCCCAGGCCACACGTCCTATCGATCCGAAATCTTTATTCATGGACGAAAAAGGGGACATATACATCTCCTGTCTAGGCAATTTCGGAATGGTAGCAGGGCATAAGGCTGGTATACTGCGAATCAAAAAGGGTGAAACGGATTTCGACCCCGCATATCATTGGACAATAACCGGAGCAATGATCGAAGGAGAAGAGAAAACGGCCGGATTTGCGGCTTCTATCTGTTATGTAGCCAATGGCAAGGCCTACGGATACATTGATGTTCCGGGTTATTACAAGCCCGGAGAAACCGGGCATGCCGCTATAGCGAGCAGAGCCGTTGTCTTTGATCTATACAATCAGAAGATGAGCAAAATCGAAGGATTGGAATTGTCCAACGGTTATGGTGTATTAGTCTCTAAGTATAAGGATGGGTTGGCTATCTGCAATGCTTCAGCAACCACCAAAGGCATCTATTATCTCAATCCTCGAACATCTGAGGTTAATCCAACTCCTATGATAACTACTGTAGGAAACCCCATGGCAATAGAATGGCTCGGCAACTAAACCATAGCCTATAAATCAGGGGGGGGGGTAAAGATGGAAGTAGACATCCCTGCTTTCTCTTTGCCCTCTTTTTTATCCTCTTGTTCAAAAAGAAAACAGCAGATTGGTATAGTTAGATGCTGTAATTCCCTATCATATGCCTAGCGACATGGAACCGACAGTCAAACAAAATGAGCAGTTTAAGGTCAAGAGCAAAAAAATAAGATCATGAAAAAACATCAATACAGAAAGTCTCATATAACAACAACACAAAGAAAAGATTTCACAAAGTTTTGGGCAACTTCTCTCTAGAAATAGGCTACGTGAGGAGCAGTGTGGCGATTTGCTCCGCAACCCGCTCTTCGTCGTTAAGTGTGTACACCTCATCGCAAGGGATGATATACTGCGCCTGCTCGTAGATAGGTGCACGCAATGCCATCGCTCGAGTAACATGCTCCCGAAGGGCCTCTCCTGTAAGTTCCCGAACCGAGGGGCGCGTCCGCTTACAGAGTTCGATGCGATCTACCAGATTTGAGATCGGCAACTTAAGGTACACTGTCGTGCCACACTGATTCATCAAGTCCATGTTATTGTGATGGCAAGGCAATCCACCACCCGTGGCAATCACGGCATTAGGATAACCCGACAGCTCCTCGATCACCATCGTCTCCCGACGACGAAAGGGTTCCTCCCCTTCCGATACAAAGATGTCAGCAACACTTTTGCGGAATCGTCGCTCAATAAATATATCCGTATCAAGGAACTCTCGCCCCATCCGACGAGCCAGCTTACGCCCTACGGTACTCTTGCCCGAGGCCATATACCCCACAAGAAATACCGGTGTGTCCTGTTCTATCATATATCACTTGGATTCGGGCTGCTCTTCGCTCGATGCGGAGAGGATCGGTTCTTTTTTCAGCTTAGGATAGGCAATACGAGAGTGATTCATCGTCAAGAGCTTGGCAACAAAGGTTTCTTTTATCGTGGTAATCTCACGGAAAGTGAGTGGTGTATTGTCCAATAACTTATCGGCAACAATACCATCCACAATACGTTCCACCAAATTTTTGATCGACTCCTCGGTGTACTCTTTGAGGCTACGGCTACTCGCCTCTACCGCATCGGCAAGCATCAGAATCCCCGTTTCACGACTAAAGGGATTGGGACCGGGATAGGTAAAGGGCGCAGGGTCGACATACTCACCGGCATGCTCGTTGCAAGCCATTGTGTAAAAATACTTGGTACAACCCTTACCATGATGAGTACGGATGAAGTCAATAACCTGAGGGGGAAGCTTATACTTCTGAGCCAGTGCCACTCCACCCGTTATATGTTTGATGATGATGGAGGCGCTCTCCTCGTAGGTCATTTCGTCATGCGGATTGCGACCACCTTGGTTATTTTCGGTAAAGAAAGGAGCATTGAGCATCTTACCAATATCATGATAGAGAGCTCCCGTGCGTGTCAGCTGCACATCGGCATCAATGCTTTGTGCAGCATCCGTAGCGAGTATAGAGACCTGCATCGAGTGCTGAAAAGTGCCGGGGGCATGCTCCGATAGTTGACGCAAGAGCGGTCTATTGATGTCGCTTAGTTCCACAAGGCTGATGTTACTAATGTACCCAAAGAGCTTTTCCATCGGATAGACCAACACATAGGCAAACATGAGGAAGACCATGTTAATCGCAAAACCAAGCGTATGCATCGCATCCGCATTCTCCAAAGCTCCATTACGCATCAGAGAGAGAGCTATGGAGAGGATCGAGTAGGACAAAAAAGCAAAAAAGGTTGTTCTAATTAACTGCGAACGTGAAGTCAGATTTTTCAAGCTAAAAATAACGACCATCCCCGATACCATCTGCAACACGATGAACTCGAGTGGCATCGTAACAAAGAGAGCTGACAAGAGTACCGTGATCGTATGCGAGAAGTAGGCTGTACGCGAATCAAAGAAAATACGAACAAGTAGGGGTAATATCAGATAGGGGATAATGTAAACATCAAAATGGAAGAGCGAAACCGCCAGCTCCGTCACAAAGACAAAGAAGAGAATGCTCAAAGCAATAAAAATGGTGTTCTTAAGTTGATGAAAGATGGAGGGCCGGAAAACGATCCAATAGAACCAAAGCCCCATCAAAAGGACGACAACAATGAGGAGTATCCCTCCAATGCGACCAATGTACGTGCTATCCGTCTCGGACTTATCCTCATACATTTTTTTGTAGCTTGCTAAAATGTTGAAGGTCGCATCATCTATAATATCGCCTTTATCCACGATGCGCCGACCGGCTACTACGACCCCCGTAGAGTTAGGAATCTTCTGTTGCTCTTCCCGCACTACGTTGCTCCTCGTAGCAACATCCTCCGAAATGTTGGATTTGAGGTAGTTTTCAAAATTGACATGGCGCAATACATCGGGATTGTATCCGGCCTCCGCAGCTCGATACAAAGCCTGCTGATAGGCATCCTTTACGGTCAAGAAAAGAGTAATCGGATGTTTTTTGCTTTCATTTTGCTCGTAGAGGAGATTCACCTCATAGATAGGATGCCCCTCCTCCTCATCTTCCTCTTCCCGTTGGTTGGCGAGGAGTAGTTTTTGATTGAGAGCATCATCGATAATCCCATGCTCGTAGGTCTCCTCAAGGTAATTGCGAATCCAGATATCATACCCAGCGGTGAGCTGTCCCTGCCACCGCTGTACGCAGTCGTTATTCCAATGGTTGATCTTTTCTTTAGCTACCGAGGGGTCTATTTTGTAGTAGGGCAAGATATTTTTTTCCACACTATCTCGCTCTGCTTTGAGTAGCTCTTGAGGTTTGAGGATAGTGATGTCATAAGGGGCGATCAGCAACTCGTATGGCCACACTTGCCCCCGCTCAAAGTTGTACATGAACTTGTGCTCTCGGGGAGAGAAAAGGAGTATTACAAAAGCCACCGCCATCAGGACCAATAGGGATTGCGTCTGTAAACTCAGGTGCTTAGGCATCGTTATCTTCATATTGTCAAATCGAATTAGCCCCATATTTAGGGCATGAAAACATTACAAAGATAGGGGTTTTTCCTACCTTTGCGGTAGAATAGATAGCCAATCCGACTATCTGACCCATTCTTACAGTATAGAAAATGAACAACGACACCGTATATAACCCCTCCGAGATCGAGAGTAAATGGTATCAGTATTGGTTGGAGCAAAAACATTTTGCCTCCACCCCCGATGAGCGTGAACCCTACACTGTGGTAATTCCACCTCCTAACGTAACGGGGGTATTGCACATGGGACATATGCTTAACAACACTATTCAGGACATTTTGGTGCGTCGGGCTCGTTTGCAGGGGTATAACGCTTGTTGGGTACCCGGTACGGATCACGCATCTATTGCCACAGAAGCCAAAGTGGTAGCTCGTCTAGCCGAACAGGGCATCGACAAACGCTCCCTCTCGCGTGAGAAGTTTTTGGAATATGCTTGGGAGTGGACACACGAGCATGGAGGGATTATCCTAGAGCAACTCAAGCGATTGGGTGCCTCTTGCGATTGGGACAGAACTGCCTTTACCCTTGACGAGAAGCGTTCCGAATCGGTTATCAAAGTTTTTTGCGACCTCTTTGAGAGTGGATTGATCTATCGTGGAGTGCGCATCGTGAATTGGGATCCCAAAGCCCAAACCGCTCTATCGGACGAAGAGGTTATTTACAAAGAGGAGCACAGTAAGCTCTACTACCTTAAATATAACATAGAGGGAAGTGATGACTATTTGACCATTGCCACCACACGCCCCGAAACCATTATGGGAGATACCGCTGTGTGCGTTCACCCCGAAGACCCACGCTATCAGCAATACATCGGGCAACACGCCATCGTACCCCTCGTGGGTCGATCAATCCCCATTATTGCGGACGAATATGTGGATCGTGAGTTCGGTACAGGGTGCCTTAAAGTGACTCCTGCACACGACGTAAATGACTACAACCTCGGTCAGAAGCACAATTTGGAGTCAATTGATATATTCAATGACAATGGTACGCTTAACGAAAAGGGTGCTCCCTACACAGGGATGGATCGCTTCGACGTACGTCACCGGATTGCTAAAGACCTACAAAGAGCCGGATTACTGATCAAAGAGGAGGATTACACCAATAAGGTGGGTTGTAGCGAACGGACGCAAGTCCCCATCGAACCTAAGCTCTCGATGCAGTGGTTCCTCAAGATGGAAGAGCTTGCCAAGCCTGCCCTCGAAGCTGTTGAAGCGGACGAGGTACGCCTGATCCCCTCCAAATTCAAAAATGTGTACCGCCACTGGATGGAAAATGTAAAGGACTGGTGCATCAGTCGCCAATTGTGGTGGGGACATCGTATCCCTGCCTACTATCTCCCTCAAGGTGGATTTGTAGTAGCCCCCTCTCGAGAGGAGGCACTCGAGAAGGCACGCATCGAAACACAAAACCCCGACCTCTCGCTAGAAGATCTCAGAGAAGAAGAGGATTGCCTGGACACGTGGTTCTCCTCTTGGTTATGGCCCATCACGGTTTTCGGAGCTATTGATGATAAAGAAAACGCCGATCTGAATTATTATTACCCCACCGCCACCCTCGTGACAGGTCCCGATATCCTTTTCTTTTGGGTAGCTCGTATGATCATAGCAGGATACCGTTACCAAGGCAAACGCCCCTTCCGTGATGTTTACCTTACGGGGATCGTGCGTGATGCCCTTGGGCGCAAAATGTCCAAGACGCTAGGCAACTCCCCAAACCCTCTAGACCTTATTGATAAATATGGTGCTGATGGCGTGCGTGTGGGCATGATGATGGCGACCTCCGCTGGTAACGATCTCCTATATGACGAGAGCCTACTGGAGCAGGGACGTAACTTTTGCAACAAGATTTGGAATAGTTACCGACTGATCTCCAACTGGCAAACAGACACCACGCAAGAGACAAGCCCCTCGAATCGTCTGGCAATCGAGTGGTTCCGCCACCGCTTGGCAGAGACTCTGGCAGAGATTGACGACCTGATGAGTAAGTACCGCATCAGCGAGGCAATGACCGTAGCCTATAAACTTTTCAAAGATGACTTCTCGGCCTTCTATCTCGAAGCCATCAAGCCTCCCTTTGGCACACCTATCGATGGAGCAACTCTCGAAGCCACACGCCGCTATTTGGAGATCCTACTCCAAACGCTCCACCCCTTCATGCCCTTCATCACCGAAGAGCTTTGGCAAGATATGGCTCCGCGACAAAAGGGAGAGACCATTATGTACACCCGTTGCGCACCCTTGGGTACACCTGAAACAGAGCTCCTCTCGGGGATCTCAGCCACTCGAGATCTCATCACGCAGGTGCGCAATGTACGTACAACTCACAACATTCCTCGTTCTGAAGAACTCACTCTACAATGTGGTCAAGGGCACTTTGCCATAGCGGACTGCCTCGTCCAAAAACTCGCCGGAGTACGTTGCGAGGCTCTCGTATCGGCAGAGAGTGGATCTTCTTCCGCCACCTTCATCATAGGGACAACCTCTTACGCCATCCCCATTGACAACTATATAGACAAGGGAGCTCTCCGAGAAAAATTGGAAGCAGACCTCAAACATCAGCAAGGATTCTTGGCAGGCGTACGCAAAAAGCTCTCCAATGAGCGTTTTGTCGCCAGTGCCCCCGAGGCGGTAGTAGCCCTTGAACGCAAAAAAGAAGCCGATGCCCTAGCTCGTATTGCAGCCCTAGAGACACAACTGAAGAATCTTGCATAATCAGAGGGGTTGTATACGATCCACACCAGAGATAAGTAGCGTTTAGATATGATATTATGACTTTAGAGAAAACTTCGCTCCTACTGGAAAAGACCTTCCAACGGGTTATTGACCACTGTCGTGAGCAGACGAAGGTCTATTACGACCTTTTTGTTACGATGGATTATACCGAAGGACGCATCACAATTATGGACGAAGACGATAACATCCTAGCAGAAGAGATGCTGTTTGACTATGCTCAAGGAGAGGGAGAGAAGACGAATAAAATCCAATGTTCTCGTGATGAACTCAAACAATTACTCCGAAGTGTTGTCGAACGTCTCCGCATGGAGGGAGCCTTTGAGGATGTCTTTGGCGAGCCCTTCTCCATATCCTACCTTGCTAATAACGAAGAAGATACTAATGAAGAGTTACTATTCTTACATGACGATGTAACCTTGCTAGACTCTCCTTTGATGGAGCATTTGGATGAGGATCTCGATAATTTTTTCCGATCCTTGCTTGGGAAATAGGATTTAATTACTACCTTTGCACTGCATTTTCCGAAGGGGGAGTGAGAAGTAGAGGCTTCAAACTCTGAAAAAGGAGAGATGCAAAGTTGCCGAAATAGCTCAGTTGGTAGAGCAACTCATTCGTAATGAGTAGGTCGCCGGTTCGAGTCCGGCTTTCGGCTCTTAGAGTGATAAGGATAGAGAAACCCTCTTTGGATCCAAATTGGATCCGAAGGGGGATTTTTGTTATTGTCACTCTGCTTAAAAGATGTAGGAATAGAGGTATTCACTATCTTTGCGGTAGCTTCGTACTTTACGTACAAAGGAAGTAAAACGCAATAGGTTATCAAGGAGTAATAGAACCCTTATGGACAATAAAGAACTGATTTTAGAAGTAACCAAGAAAGCCCAAAAGTGGCTCTCGCCTGAATACGATGAAGCAACACAACAGGAGGTCCAAGCGATGCTTCAAGCTGAAGATCCTGCCGCCCTTATAGATGCCTTTTATAAAGATCTCGAATTCGGCACAGGAGGCTTACGCGGGGTTATGGGTGCAGGAACCAACCGCATGAACCGATATACCGTGGCTATGGCGACGCAAGGGCTTGCCAACTATCTAAATAAAGCCTTCGCCGGACAAAAGGAGATTTCCGTGGTTATAGGACATGATTGCCGCAACAATAGTCGCTACTTCTGCGAGATCGCGGCTGCCGTATTCTCCGCCAACAACATAAAGGTCTACCTCTTTGAATCGCTCCGTCCCACTCCTGAGATCTCATTTGCGATCCGTCATTTGGGATGTCAAAGCGGAGTGATGGTAACCGCTTCGCACAATCCTAAGATTTACAATGGTTATAAAGCCTACTGGAGTGACGGGGCGCAGATGATCGCTCCACATGACGTCAATACGATAGAGGAAGTCAGTCGCATTCGCTCCATCAGCGAAGTAAAACAGGAGGCACGTCTCGAATTGATTCAAGAGATCGGTGAAGAGATCGACCGTGTATTCATCGAAGCGGTTAAAGGTCTATCACTAGCTCCTGACTCCGTGGCTCGGCATCACGATATGCCCATCGTCTACACGCCCATTCACGGCACCGGACGTTACATGGTACCTAACGCATTGGCTGCTTTTGGATTCGACAACATCATACACGTACCCGAACAGGATGTAATCAGTGGAGACTTTCCCACGGTAGAATCTCCCAATCCCGAAGAGCCCAAAGCTCTCACACTTGCAATAGCTCGTGCCGAAGAGACAGGAGCAAACCTCGTCTTGGCCTCCGATCCCGATGGGGATCGTATCGGGGTGGCTGTACGTGGAAAGGATGGATCTATGCACCTCGTCAATGGCAATCAGATCTGTACCCTACTGACCTATTACTCTATCGTTCGTCGCAAAGAACTCGGAGATCTCCGAACTGATGACTACGTCATCAAAACCATTGTAACGACGGACTTGATCAAATTCATCGCGCAACAAGAGGGGGTTAAGCTCTACGACTGCTACACAGGATTCAAATGGATTGCTAATATAATCCGTGAAAACGAGGGAAAATGTCGCTATATCGGTGGAGGTGAAGAGAGTTACGGCTACTTGTGGGAAGAGTTCATCCGAGATAAAAGTTCCGTATCGGCCTGTGCCATCTTTGCCGAAATGACTGCTTGGGCTTTAGACAAGGGCTGGAGCATTGATGATCTCTTAACCCATATATATACGACCTACGGATATTTTGCCGACAAAGGACACTACATTGTGCGTCAAGGCAAAACAGGTGCTGAGGAGATTCTCGACATGATGGTCAATTACAGAAACAATCCACTCCAAACTCTGGCAGGGAGTCCCATTGTAGAGGTACTTGACTACGATAAGTTAGAGGGGTACAATGTGAAGACGGGCGAGACCTATCCCCTTTCGATGCCTACAACAAGTAACGTCCTTCAATATATCGCTGCCGACGGATCCAAGCTATCCATCCGTCCTTCGGGTACAGAGCCTAAGATTAAGTACTACATAGGGATTCGTGAGATTATGGCAACCAATGCCGAACTTCCGCTAGCGGAACAACGAGCTCAGAATCGTATTGCAGAACTATTCCAGCAACTCGGTATCTAAGATCACTATGAGTCCTATGCCCATGCTCCCCTCCTCTCTTAATCGCATACTTCGATGGATGGAACAGACCGTTCACACGATAGCTGTCTTCGGTCGTAAGATTGGGACTGCAATACGTACAAAAGCCAATGCCTTGCACGTACCAAAAGCGAACAGCACCTCCAACAAAAAAGATTATAGGTGGAGAGCATGGGGTGAGGCTCTAAAGCATTTTGGGAAAAGCCTCCTTGATCTCTATCTTCGTCTAGAACAAGAATTCATCAAATTGTGCACCTCCGTCGGAAAATTTGTTGCCCTGAAGTTTCCAAAGTTTGGCGGAGTACAAAAACAAATGCAGGGCATCTGCCGTCCGCTTGCACCCTATAAGAGAATTATCGGACGTTCTCTCTTTTGGGGATCGATCCTCATCTTACTGATCATCCTCGTTGCAACATGTAGCCGAAGTTGCCATACAAGTACGAAAAGTAATGCTATCGACCCACATACCAATACAACAAGTATCGACTACACCTACGACTTCACCCTAGGCTATGCACAAGCCTTTCCCGATGAAAACCCGGCACATCTCGATGCCGCTCAACGACTAGGTATAACCCCTATTTCCGACTCGGCCTCCCGAGCAGAAGCACTCAGCCGTATGGTAGAACTCGTTACCAATAATTATTACAAGGTGGATTCCCTAGAACACTCCATCCCTTACCTTGTGCCCGAAGCCCGCGATTTTGTCAATGACCTCGGAACGGATTTTGCCGAAACGCTTAAAAGCAAACACCTCCCCCCACACAAATTCATCGTAACCAGTGTGACCCGAACTCTAGAGCAAACGGCGAATCTGAATAAGAAAAACCGCAACTCTAAGGAGGAGAGCGCACACTGCTATGGCACAACAATAGACATTAGTTGGAAACGATTTGACCCCATTGCTCCCCAAGCAAAAAAGCTAAAAGAGGGATCTAACATCATGCTCCCCGAAGGAATCAGTAGTGAAACAAAAGGAGAAAACTCCTTTGACGAACAACTAAAAACAGCCCTAGCCTCCGTCCTCCATCAGTATCGCATATCAGGACGATGCCTCGTAAAATACGAACGTAAGCAAGCCTGTTTTCATATTACAATAGATCGCCGTCGCCCCTCTTTGAGCGACTTTGCAAAAGATCTATCCCGCTTCATCCTTCCCACTTCCGATACAACTCAACAAGGATTGCTAGAAAAATAAAATTAGGTTCCCCCACACACAAGGAGGCATGAAAGAAAAAGACAAATATGTCACAGATATCTGACCTTTCGGAATTTGAATCTTTACTTTCTTTGTGCGAGGAATACGAATTTGAGAATAAAAAGGAGACAGAATCTTACCTATACCTAGCCGATGAAGTGGGCAAGTTGATTTCAGAGTCAGAAAATAAGCCTCTATATGATATAAATCTTCTTGATCTCTTCAATGTAACAGAACCAATGACAAGCACGATAATCTCACTGATATTGAAGTATAAAATATCAGGAGATTATGTGCTGTGTAGATCCTTTATCAAAACATTTTTAGAACCACGAGAGTTTCGGATGGAGTGGTTCGAGACTCCTCTGATTACAGCAGAAAAAGACAGATTGGACGTCTGTATCCAAGAGCCCGATAAGTATGCAATTATAATAGAGAATAAACTTAAAGGGGCAGAATTCCAACGAAATCAAATAGCCCGATATATTGAGAAAATGAGAAAAAAGGGATACAATGATGATCGGATTTTCATCATTGTATTACCTGATCGTATTGATCAGCAATTATTTAACCACATAAATAAATCAGTGTGGTATCTTCCAAATGATTGGCTATCTCCGAATCAAGAAAGAGCATGTGCATACGACAAATTGAGTTGCAAATGTGACTTAGATCTTCCATTCGAGTTTTGCAACGGATGCGAAAAAGATCTGCTTGAAAAGTTTGAACATCGAACGGACATACTGGATTTGAATTTTATTGAATGGCTTGAGGATAAGTGTATTCCGAAAATTCCAAAAAGAGAAATAGTATTGAGATCTGCAGTAGAGCAATTTGTAGACTTTCTGAAAGGGATATTCAATAAAAGATTAAATGACAAAATGATTATGGAGTTAGAACAGTTTTTGCGCAAGAAACTCCTTTGCGAGCAGAAAGAGCCATTAGAGCAATGGAACCTTATAAAGAGTAAAAAGAAAGAGATTGGAGATTTATTGACCGGCTTAACGGGGCTTCAATCTTCAGTTGGTAAAGATTTAGTAGACAAGTGGAAAGAACAACTTACAGGCAAATGGCATAACCTGAGATTTAAAGAGAAAGGGACTTTTTATATTGAGATTCTTGGCATAAAATGTGGATGTTGGTGTGACAATGAGCAGGGACCATACTGGGGATTTCAATGCGAGAATCCTAACGAAGAGCAAAAAGAATTTGTTGAAAAGATCTTAGAGAGGGTAGATGTTGATTCCTCAAAAAGCACAAACACATGGATAGCTTGGGATTACACCTTAAAAGGCGCTGAACTCTGTGAAACATTTTATCAAGCCGCAAAAGACTTGAATTACTTACCAGACTAAATACACCTACTCTCCTTTTGTGCAGATTCCAGTGCCAAGTGTAATGCAGAGGAAAACAAAATCCACCACAGAAGAATCTCTGAGGCCAATCTCTTTTTCGGACGCTCCTTCCCAAAATTGAATTGGTATTGCTATTTCTTATACATGGAATATACACAAAGGTGAAAGGAGCAGCATATCATTTTATTGTGTACCTTTGCCCAAGATGAGCGACACAAGCCTGTACATAGGTCAAAGTGAAGCTCGCGAAAATACTCTTCTGGGGGTGCCAAAAGGTGAAGTAGACTGTCGCATAGATTCTATTTACCACAACATGGCTGAGATGATACCCTGAACCTGATCCAGGTAATGCTGGCGTAGGCAAAGAAGCATTCATCGTAGATAAAAACCTAAGAGCAAGACAGGACTTTTTCTAGTAGTCAAGCTTCATTAGGTGCATATATCTCTCCATCGCCCCTAGTCCTAGGGTATTATTCGCACAAAGAAGACGAATGACTAAAGAGAGAGGTTATGCAAATCAAACTCAACGGACATACAAAAACCATCGAAGAGGGGACTACCCTACTTGACTTCATGACCACACTTGGACATACCAAGGGATACGTTGCTGTGGCGATCGATCAAGTTGTGATAAAGCGAGAGCTATGGGAAGACACTCCCCTCAAAGAGGGCAATACAATCCTAATCATCGGAGCAGTCAAGGGTGGATGAATCAAAATCATTCCAAATTATACCGACCAAAGTCTCCCTAATAGCAAGAAATAGAATCATAAACCCTCATAGAAAATCATAAAGAAAAATGAGAGCAAAAGACCAAACAGAAAACTTACCCATCTCTACGGGCCCCCTACCGGGAAGTGTTAAGATCTACGTTCCCGGTAAGAAGTTTACGGACATCAAGGTGGCGATGCGTCGCATTGACCTCTCACCCACCGTAGACGAAAAGGGCAACACTATACAAAATGAATCTGTCGTCGTGTACGACACATCGGGACCCTATTCAGATCCTGACTACGTGGCCGATCCACACAAAGGACTCCCCAAATTGCGCTCTAAGTGGATTGAGGAGCGTGGTGATACCCGCCGTCTAGACTCCCTCTCGTCGGAATATGGACGGGAGCGCCGTGCCGATTCAAGACTTGACCACCTCCGCTTTGAGCACATAGAGGATCACCCACTGGTGGCAGCAGAGGGTAAATGCGTCACGCAACTCGCATACGCTCGACAAGGCATCATCACCCCCGAGATGGAATACGTAGCCATACGCGAAAATCAGCTCTGCGACGAGATCAAAGAATACTACAAAAAAGAAAAAGGAGAATCCTTTGGAGCTCATCTACCCGAACTGATCACTCCCGAATTTGTCCGTGACGAGATCGCCGCCGGGCGTGCCATCCTCCCTGCCAACATCAACCATCCCGAATGCGAACCTATGATCATTGGGCGCAACTTCCTAGTGAAAATTAACGCCAATCTAGGCAACTCCCCCATTTCAAGTTCCATACAAGAGGAGGTCGAAAAGGCGGTTTGGGCAACTCGATGGGGTGCAGACACCGTCATGGATCTCTCTACGGGACGTAACATCCATGAGACACGAGAATGGATCATACGAAACTCTCCCGTACCTGTCGGCACAGTCCCCCTCTACCAAGCTCTCGAAAAGGTCAAAGGGGATGCCTCCAAACTATCGTGGGAAATCTACCGAGACACACTTATAGAACAGGCAGAGCAGGGTGTGGACTACTTCACCATCCATGCAGGACTTCGCTGGCAACATATTCCTCTTACACTCAATCGGCTCACGGGCATCGTCTCCCGAGGTGGAGCCATTATGGCGAGTTGGTGTACCACACACAAACGTGAGAGTTTCTTATATGAGCACTTCGAAGATATCTGCAAGATTCTGGCACGTTATGATGTAGCCGTATCCATCGGTGATGGACTACGCCCCGGCTGTATTGCAGATTCAAATGACGAAGCCCAATTTGCAGAACTTCGCACACTTGGAGAGTTGGCTCGTATTGCAGACAAACACAACGTACAAGTGATCATCGAAGGACCCGGACACGTACCCATGCAGAAGATACGAGAAAACATGGATCTCCAACTCGATCTCTGCAATGAGGCTCCATTCTATACCCTCGGCCCGTTGGTAACGGATATTGCCCCTGGATACGATCACATTACCTCCGCCATCGGAGCTGCTATGATTGGCTGGTTCGGCACCTCGATGCTCTGCTATGTAACCCGCAAAGAGCACCTGGGACTCCCCAATAGAGATGACGTAAAAGAAGGAGTTATCACCTATAAACTCGCAGCCCATGCCGCCGATCTAGCTAAGGGGCATCCTGCGGCATACTTCCGTGATTACGCAATGAGTAAAGCACGCTACGAGTTCCGTTGGCGCGATCAATTTCACCTTGCACTCGACAGCGAAACCGCACTTAAATTTCATGACGAAACGCTTCCTGCCGAGGGACACAAGACAGCACACTTCTGCTCGATGTGCGGTGAGCACTTCTGCTCGATGCGTGCTTCTAAAAATCTCCACGACCGTATAAAAGAAGAAGACAAGTAATACTCTAAAAGAGGGATCACATGCTTCTTGTCATCACTCCACCCGATGCCACCCCCCAAGTAGTGCAACGTTACAACACACTGCTTGGGTTGGGGGCATCCAAATTGCTGCTGCGTCTACCCGAAGCCGATGAGGTGCGTTATGAGGAATGTATCCGTAGCATAAGTCCTCGCTACCGCCATCGTGTTATTTTGGCGGACTTCTACCACCTTGTACCCAAGGCCGGATTAGGAGGGATTCACCTCAAAGCGGAACGTCGTCCTGATTGGGCTACTTGGCAACAGATCGCTCAAACGGACTTTATCACGACTTCAGTACATAGTTTGGAGGAGTTAGAGCATTTGGAGTTCTCCCCCTCAATGGCACTGCTCAGCCCCGTATTTGATAGTATCTCCAAATCGGGATACCAAGCGGCGATAGACCTAAAGCATTGCAGAGAGAGATTACCTCAAATACCCTTTCCGGTACTTGCTTTAGGAGGAGTAACACCTGATAAGATTCAGATCTGCCGAGATCATGGATTTTCCGGAGGAGCTGTTTTGGGCTATCTAGCGGAGGATATAAATGCTTTGCGAGAACGCTTTTGTGCCTACCCTCGCCCCGAAGTGCTGACTATTGCGGGACATGACCCCTCCTCTGGCGCAGGACTTACAGCAGACATTCGAGCCATAGAACAGACCGAGAGTTATCCACTATCGGTCATTAGCTGTACAACAATCCAAAATGAGGGGGAATTTGTCAAAAGTCTTGCGGTAGAAACTCAGCCCTATCTCGCACAAATCCTCAAAACACACACGCCCCTTGTTGCTAAAATTGGACTCACAACGTCACTTTCCGAGGTTCGTGATCTGATGCTTCAACTGCATCGCGCCGGTGTTGCAACCATCATATGGGATCCGATCCTGCAACCTTCATACAGTACGAAACCCATTCTCGAACAGGTAGACCCTACAATCCTCGCCGAATGCCTTACCCTCTGCTCTCTTCTTACACCCAATATCCCCGAAGCGAAGACTCTATTCGGCACATTGGAGAGAAAAACGTTGCAAGATATAGCTGATCAATTTGGGGTATCGATCCTACTCAAAGGAGGACATGCAACCAAAAGCGAATACGCCTCAGACCTCCTCCTACAACCCCACAAGGAGCCAATTCAAACTCACGTCCCCCGAACTCCTTATGACAAACATGGTACAGGTTGCATTCTCTCCGCTACGATCAGTAGCTACCTGGCACACGGCTACTCCATCCGAGAGTCATGTCGGCTTGCCCAATGGCATGTCGATCAATTAAGACGTTCCAACTCAAGCAAACTAGGCTACCTAAACACCCCAATAGTATCCCTCAAGGAGGAAAAGCTGCTTCGGGGAAAACTCCAATTCATAACCAACAGTCTCGATTCCTCCGAAATCTTAAAGCAATGTCAGGCAGCCCTCCAAGGTGGGCTCCGTTGGATTCAACTTCGTATGAAAGAGGCTTCTACCGATGAACGTACAGCCGTGGCTCGCTCCATCCGCAAGCTGATGCAAGACTACCCATCGAGTATTTTGATTATTGACGATGACGTCGAGGCGGTACTACGTGCCGATGCAGATGGCGTACACGTGGGATTGAATGATCTCCCTCCAGCCCAAGTACGTGCTCTTTTAGGAAATGAAAAAATAATCGGAGCGACCTGCAACACAATGCAAGATATTGCATTACGTGCTCTGCAAGGGGTTGATTACATTGGCGTGGGCCCCTATCGCAATACCACAACCAAGAAACTACTGAGTCCCCTACTTGGAGAGAAGGGAATGTCTCGTCTCGTCCAATTCAATCGCTCACTACCGGAACCTCTTCCAATGGTGGGCATCGGAGGTATCGAATCGGACGATCTCCCCTCACTCGCCTCGATAGGACTTTACGGAGTAGCCCTATCGGGCGTAATCAATCAAGCCGATAATCCCCAAGCCGAGAGTTCCCGACTTGTTAAACTAATCAATCAACACTTCTAAAACTCGTATCTATTAAAAATGGAACAACTAACCATTGCAGGACAATCCTTTGGCTCTCGCCTTTTCCTGGGTACAGGTAAATTTGCTTCTAACACCTTGATGCAGCAAGCCATCATCGCATCGGGAAGCGAACTCGTTACCGTGGCCCTCAAACGAGTAGAAACCCACAGCGACCACGATGACCTGGTGGAAGCCATACAACAACCCCACATTCGATTGATGCCCAATACCTCGGGTACGCACAATGCTGAGGAGGCCATCTTTGCGGCTCGCCTTGCTCGAGAAGCCTTTGGCTCCAATTTCGTAAAAATAGAAGTACATCCCGATCCCAAATATCTCTTACCCGATCCATTTGAGACACTCAAAGCAACAGAAGTTCTGGCGAAAGAGGGATTTTACGTTATGCCTTATATCCAAGCGGATCCCATCCTATGCAAACATCTCGAAGATGCGGGAGCCGCTGCCGTCATGCCCTTAGGAGCTCCCATTGGAACCAATAAGGGTCTTCTAACAAGGGACTTCTTACGCATTATCATAGAGCAAAGTTGCATCCCCGTTGTAGTAGATGCGGGCATCGGCGCACCCTCTCATGCCGCAGAAGCTATGGAGATGGGTGCCGATGCAGTACTAGTCAATACAGCCATTGCAGCGGCAGGAGATCCCGTGGCAATGGCTTTGGCATTCAAAGAAGCTGTGATAGCCGGACGAAGAGCTTTCGAAGCCGGACTTCCCGCCATTACTCAAAGTGCCTCTGCCACCTCACCCGTAGACAGCTACTTCAACCTATAAATACTCAGGAGAGGAGAGAGAAAGAATGACTTATTACGATGAATTAGTAAAACATAATTGGGCTGAAGAGGAGGCCTCCATTTATGCAAAAACCGAATCGGACGTCTTGCGTGCTTTGGGAAAGGATCGCTGCAACCTCGAAGATTTCAAAGCTCTAATCTCGCCTGCCGCCGAACCTTACCTCCGACAGATGGCACAACGTGCCGAGCAACTCACCCTCAAACGCTTCGGTCGTACCATACAGATGTACGTCCCCCTTTACGTATCGAACTATTGTGCCAACCACTGCATCTACTGTGGATTTAACTGCCACAATCAGATCCATCGCGTCAAACTCAACGTAGAAGAGATTATGAAGGAGATTGCCGTACTCAAGGACTGGGGATTCCGCCATCTTCTACTCGTATCGGGAGAAGCACCAAAACTCACGGGTATAGACTACTATGAAGAGGTCGTTAGGGCTGTTCGTCCTCATTTTGCTCAAGTATCTCTAGAGGTACAACCCCTCAAAACAGAAGAATATGCGCGTCTTGTAAAGGCAGGGATCAGCTATGTATGCGTCTATCAAGAGACCTACAACGAGCAGGCTTATCCTGAGTTTCACCCCCAAGGATTGAAGGCAAACTTTCGTTACCGCCTCGAAACTCCCGACCGTTGTGGCGAAGCAGGTGTTCGTAAAATCGGTATTGGAGCTTTGCTGGGACTGCAAAACTGGAGGACAGACTCTTTCTTTACCGCTCTACATCTACAATACCTCGAGAAGAACTACTGGCGCACCCGCTACTCGATCTCCCTACCACGACTTCGCCCACACGTAGGATCGTTTATGCCCAACGATCCCATCAATGACAAACAGATGGCACAACTGATCTGCGCCTATCGACTATTTGATCCCGAAGTAGACATATCACTTTCCACAAGAGAAAGTGCTGCATTCCGAGATATGGCCATGCACATCGGAGCCACCACCATGAGTGCGGCTTCAAGTACCGAGCCGGGAGGATATGCCACACCTCGTACCGAACTCGAGCAATTTGTCATCAACGATGGCAGATCAGTCGAAGAGATGGCTGAAGCAATTCGCCGGCAAGGTTATGAACCCGTATGGAAAGATTGGGACGAATGGATGTAAATCAAGATCTTCGGATACGTTATTCACGACAGAGCCTACTCCCCGAAATTGGTCTTGAGGGGCAGGCTCTGCTTGCTTCCAAGCGGGTACTCGTCGTGGGAGCAGGAGGCTTAGGATCCCCTCTTCTCTATTACCTCGTTGCCGCAGGGATCGGACATATCGGGATCGTGGAGGGAGACACGGTCAATTTGAGTAATCTGCAACGGCAAATTTTATATACCGAAGCGGATCTGGATAAACCCAAAGCAGATTGTGCCCATAGGCGTCTATCCTCACTCAATAGCCACTGCGACATCCGAGTTTACCCCTATTTTTTTACTTCAGACAACGCCCTCACCATCACCTCCAACTACGATCTGATCGTGGATGGATGCGACAATAATCGGACACGCTACCTCATGGATAATACAGCTCGCACCCTAGGTATTCCCTATCTCTATGGAGCTGTATCGCATTTTATCGGTCAATGTTCACTATTTCATTACCAAGGATCCGGCGGATATAGCGATCTTTTTTCTTCTCTTGACGAAGAGTCCGACCGAGAGATAATCCCCGTGTTGGGAGCCATGCCGGGAATCCTTGGATCTATTATGGCTCTGGAAACCCTCAAAACCCTACTTGGCATCGGGACAAGTCTTGCGGGGAAACTACTCCGCATCGATGCACTCAGCCTCGACATTCAACTTCTGGACCTTCAGTAAAATCGTTATGAACCTGCTCATTCCAAATCGATTCATCGGATATTACCTGCTTCTTGCTCTGCTACTACCCCTATCAGCCCAAGCTCAACGTGGACAGGAACATACTGAAAATGGCATCACAACCCTACTAGAGATCCCCGCTCTATCTCAAAGCAGCGACTGCTACTTCATCACCCACCACGTCCAAGGCTCGGTCAATTATTCCGTAGAATACGATACCCGTTTACACGTACCACGCTGGGTCGCCTTTACCTTCGACAATAAAAATTGCGAGAAACAAAAAGGGGGCAAACGTACCGAAGCATGGGGATGGAATCCCTTTATTCCAACTCAATTTGAGACGGATCGCTCTTGGTTCAAAGGCTATTCTCGAGGGCACCTTGTCGCATCCAACGACCGCCAACAGTCGATTGCTGCCAACAAACAGACCTTTTATTACACAAACATGGTACCGCAATACGCCAAGCACAATACGGGGGTATGGAAACGTCTCGAGGGTGTAGTACAAAAATGGGGACGCAACAAAAAGATGCGAGACATGCTCTACGTGGCTAAAGGAGTAACACTCGCGCCACAGCATATCATAGGCTATACAAAAAAAGGAATTGCCGTGCCGCGCTATTTTTGGATGGCACTTGTTCTGCAAAAAGGAACGGAATACTACGGATTAGCGTTCCTATCGGAACACAATGAAGCCCCTTTTGAGGGACGACTAGGCAAGCTCACGCTATCGATAGATGAGCTCGAGCAATTCCTTGATCTGGATCTATTTCCCAACTTCCCCGACAAAGTAGAGCAGGCTTTTGAACGGCAGAATCCTCTCAAACACACGCACATTTGGTTAAAAATATAACTTCCTCTATTACAGCCTCTTTTCCTACAACTCCATCAAAAAAGGTTTCTGCTCAGGAGAAAAAACTCTTTGGCAGAGCCTTTTTTAACATTTAATCTTTTCCTAGCAATCGCCACCCCTCCGAAACTGCCAATAGAACGAGAGACAAATCGTTACATGTATTTCAATCTTTATACCGATCTTTGCCGACAGAAACAAATAAACATATAACAACCAATTATGATGAAAAGGAGAATCGTATTTTTTCGGATGAGCTTCCTGCTCTCCCTCGTTTGTGGCATGCTGTTATTGCCAAGTATCACATCTTGTAATAACAGGAACAAAGAACCTGAAAAACCACAAGTTCAAAATATCGAGCTGACAGGGACAGCTTGGCGTGGCACAGTAGCCACAAAAGATGCTAAAGGGAATCTTATAAAAACCCAAGTCAGTGTTTCTTTTTTAAAAGGGAAAGGTGAGTGGCATTTTGACAAGAATCCTACAGCCTTTTTCAAAGCGTGGTGGAGGCCATCATATGATGATATGAATGACTGGAGGTATTCTGCCTTTTCCTATGAGAGAGATGCTCTTACTCTTGTGTCTATGTCTCGATTTGAACTTCCATTTAAATTATTTCAAGGTTCTTGGATCATAACGAAGCTGACAGATGATGAACTGAATCTTTTTGTAAATCCGGAAACAGAGTCACGAACTATTTGGCTAAATCTCAATAGGATGAATCCCAATCCCACTAAAAATAAAACATTGATCTATGCGAAAAAGAATCATTGAACACCTGTTATTGCAGTATTTAGGAGCTTTCTTGCTACTCCTAAGCTTGGTTGCATGCACCTCTGAACAAGGGCCTAAGAAGAATACGGAAGATCCGAGAGGAGAACTTATCTATGCTCGCTCACAGGAGGCTCCTATCATCTTATGCAAGACTCCGAAAGAAAACTCTTTACGTTCAGCAATCCCTTATTCTGTTGATCAATATATTGGATTTACATACAATCCTGAACATGGGATCATTGGAGATCAAGAATGTTTTAAAAGACAAATCTTTGATATTGACCGTTTTGAAAAAGAGAACCCTCGTGGAGTAGAAATTCTCTCTATGAAGAACACCAAAGCCGATTATAATGTATTTGCCAGTAGTGAGTCTCTCATTAAGAACATAGTAGATAAGTACACCTCCACACACAAGGTTGGTTTTGATATTGTATTCTTTAAAATTGGTTATGAGAAGACTTTCTCAAGAATATTCCATAAGCATGTTGAGTACCAAAAGAACCAAGTCCGTGGAGTGTTGAATGTTCTTTGTCAAGATGCTCGTTATACGCTGGATCGCTCCCCTCGTTTAGATAATGTCCTGCGACATAAGTATCTTTCGAAATCTTTTCTAGACAGCCTCTACAATAGACCTTTTGATAAACTATTCTCTACAGACGGCATCTATAGTCCTAGTGTCATAACACGTTACATCGCAGGAGGTAAGGCTGATGTTCTTTTTGAAGGTACTTCAAAAAAAAATGTTGAGAGCACATCCTTGGAAGAGGATTTGAGGGAGACGATAGAGGCTTCTATTCATGTCTCTGCCAGCGATATAGAGCTGAGTCCCAAACCCGAAACCGAAACGAAATCCTCATATTTAAGGAACCAAGATGATGACCGTGATGATCATAGGGATGAGGATGAACCGGGAAATTCCTCGTCTTCTAACCAATCAGGGGAAACTAAAAATTTTAATACTCTAAAGGTATCATACCGAACGATTGGGGGGGGCCATGCAATGGCATTTAGTGCTCCAATGAAATATGGTAATTTAAAGGTGGATCTAACTCCATGGGTAAATAGCTTGAATGACAAGTCTACACATGTTCTTATTGACATTCCAGATGGAGGATTTACTCCTATTTCAGAATTTATCCAGGAAGAGAACTTCAGAAAACGTATCGAATATAAAGCATACAACACGAGCTTCAGCGAGCCTTATATTGAGATTCGCTTGGGAGATAATGATGGGATCTTTCAGTCCTTTTATGAACCAACGCCATCATTTCCCTACAAATCTCCACAACCTCTTGATTTGATTTTACATACACGTCATGGTGATGAGATCTCATTGCGACCTATACACGAAAATGATAAATCATTTTGGCAAGCACAATATGAAGACGAGTATAATCGTAAAGTGAAAGAGATTGCCGATTATGCACATAGGTACTATAATCTAGACATAAGAAAAACCTATTATAAGTCCGCAATGCTGAGTGAACGTGTAAAACTAGCATCCAAAGCAAAATTTCCACACACGGGAGAATTGGGAGACAAAATACAAAAATTCTGTCTTCCGACGACTGTTCATATTGCCTTGTTTGGTCTTAAAGAGGGACAGTTGAAACGCTGCAAGCATCCTTACTACTATGATGAAGCAAAGGGTCTATTCATGCAATATCTCTACTTTGTCGAGGGAAACAAGCGTTACGCCTTTGCGATCTACGAGCCCTATATTTTGGATACATATGGTCTTCGCAAACTCTTTGAAAACGCCAAAGAAGAAGCCCTATCTATACACGACCTGAGGCATTTCAGGATCATTGGTTTGTAAAAAACAAACACAAGGGAGATGCCCAAAGTCTCTCTCCATAAAAAATTCACTGATGGGCTGGGAGTTGTTTTGGTACACTCTCAGCCCTTGAGTTTGATACAACCCCTATTTTCGCTTCTTGCTTGGGCAACCTCTCCCTCCGTTTGCCTCTCCGCTCGCGAGGATCGGGCTTCAGCAAGCCTCGATTTGATTGGGTCCAAATACGTTTTGTCTTGCTTTTGCTGTATCTTTGACGCCGAATAGATGTGTGTGTGAAACGATCCCACCCCTATAAGCTGCGAAAAAGCAATAACAAGAGAACGTACATACGTCCATACGACGACAATCTAGATTAAGATATGAATTGGAAAGATTGGCCCTTTATACGTAAGCACCCGATCCTGAGTTCCCTACTTGCGATGCTCGGCGTATCAGCAGTAATACTCCTTATCGTATTCCTATTGATGAGCATCTACACACAGCATGGGGAGGCTGTTACGATTCCCGAACTCAAAGGACTTCCCTATGACGAAGCCGTAGAAAAGCTCGAAGATGCCGGATTACGCTATGAGGTGATTGACTCCAATTACGTAGAAAACATGAAGCCGGGAACAGTATTTGAGACGATTCCCGAATCAGGTTCTCGCGTCAAACCTCGTCGCATCATATTCCTAACGATCAATGCCTTTTGTCCTCGCATGATTGCTCTTCCCGAGGTGGAGGGTCAATCGGCTCGCCATGCCAATGCCCTTCTGGAGGGATTGGGATTTACCAATGTTGGACTCAAGCGTGTTGATGGCCAATATAATGGCTTAGTTGTCGGTATTGCCAATGATAAGGGTGAAAAACTCGCTCCTGGCTCCAAAGTGCCTCTAAAGGCACATTTGACCCTCCTTGTTACGAGTGATGCTCTCAGCTTTAGTGCAGATAGTTTGGCGATCCAAGAGTCGCTCTTTGCCCCCACGGTTACGGACTCCACCCAAGCCGAAGCGGAGATCGACACTCGTGATGTAGCTCCCATCGTAGAGAAAGATGAACCCGAAGAATGGTGGTAAGATGGTACTAGGGTGGGATGACGAAGAGTTGGATTTGGATGCTGAACCCCTATCCAATCAAGAAGAAGAGGGAGAAGAGGCACTTCTCTACGAACATTTTCGGATCATTGTAGATCGGGGACAGACACCCCTGCGCATTGATAAATTCCTGGTTGATAAGCTTGACCACAGTTCTCGGAATCGCATCCAACAGGCCGCGGATGCAGGATATCTATTCGTTGGCGAGACTCCAATTAAAAGCAATTATAAGGTACGTCCGGGCGATGTAATTACGCTACGCCTCTCTCGCCCTCCCCATGAGCGGGGTATCATCGCAGAGAATATCCCATTGGATATTGTTTATGAAGATGAGGTACTCCTTGTGGTCAACAAACCCGCAGGTATGGTGGTACACCCTGGCAATGGCAATTATACGGGGACCCTCGTCAATGCCCTAGCCTACTATTTTAGGGACAATCCCAACTACGACCCCAATGATCCTAACGTTGGATTGGTGCACCGCATAGACAAGGATACCAGTGGCCTGCTTGTAGTGGCCAAGTGCCCCGAAGCCAAAACGGCTCTTGGGAAACAGTTCTTTGAAAAGACCTCTGAGCGGAGCTATCGCGCACTCGTATGGGGATCATTCAAAGAGAGCGAAGGCTCTATTGAGGGCAACATCGGCAGAGATCCTAAAGATCGGACACGCATGAGTGTATTCCCTCCCGATAGCGAAGAGGGAAAAAGTGCCATAACGCACTATCGGGTACTGGAGACCTTTGCTTTTGTTTCCCTTATCGAATGTCGCCTCGAAACGGGGCGAACCCATCAAATACGTGCCCATATGAAGAGCCTCAATCACCCCCTTTTCAGTGATGAAAAGTATGGTGGTAGTGAGATCTTACGGGGGAGGCCTACCAGTGCCTACCTCTCCTTTGCTCGTCGTATGCTGGAGCTATGCCCTCGACAGGCACTTCACGCACGTACCCTCGGCTTTACTCACCCCATCACGGAGCATTTTATGAGCTTTGAAGCCCCGATTCCTCCCGACATGGCACAACTAATTAAAGAATGGAGAGCGTACGCCCTCTCCCTACTATAAGTGTACGAATGAATAGCATGAATCCCCCCAAACCCCTCATAGCCGTAGTAGCCGGTGGCTATTCCGGTGAGCGAGAAGTATCGCTCCGCAGCGCAGCAACCATCATCAAACATATCGATACCACACGATACACTCCCTACCTTGTACGCATCTCAGAGGAGGCTTGGGAGGTGGAAGTCGATGGCTCTTGGCTACCGCTCGATCGCAATCAGTTTGCCTTTACCCACCACGGGGAGACCCACCGCCTCCGATACGCATTTATCACGATACACGGCACTCCGGGAGAAAATGGGTTACTGCAAGGCTATTTGGATATGCTCCAAATCCCCTACAATACAGGGGGGGTGCTTTGCGAAGCTCTCACCTTCGACAAATTTACATGCAATCATTACCTCTCCGCTTTCGGCATACGCATTGCCACGTCAGAGCGTCTCTATGCCGATATGCCCTATAATGTAGCAGAACTATCCCAGCGCATTCCCCTGCCTGTATTCGTAAAGCCCAATGTTGGAGGCTCAAGCATTGCCACTACCAAGGTGATCTCAATAGATCAACTAGAGGGAGCAATCCAAAAAGCCTTTGGAGAAGCCCCCGAGGTACTCGTTGAGCAACTTATAGAGGGCACCGAGGTAACCTCCGGGTGCTACATCACACAGAATACTCCACATCCACTTCCACTTACCGAGGTGGTTGTGAAGAAAGGCGAGTTTTTTGACTTTGATGCCAAGTATTACGGCAATAGCGAAGAGATCACACCTGCTCGCATCTCCGAAGAACTTACCCAACAGCTCCAACAGCTTACCTGCAAGATTTCCCATCTACTTCACGCTCAAGGGATTATCCGTGTCGACTACATCATAGAACCCGATGGGCAGCCGACCCTCCTAGAGGTCAATACAACCCCAGGCATGACTGAGGCAAGCTTTATCCCCCAAGAGGTGCATGCTGCAGGGCTCGAACTGACTGCTATTTTTACCGCTATTATTAACGATAAACTACACGCCCTATGACCTCGCAACCTGTCCCCAAAGCTCTCTGGAGCGATATCCGCCCTTATCTTGATGATGAAGTACACGAAGCGGTAGAACGCCTCCTCGCTGATCCTGAATTCGTAGGGATCTTGCAACAAGCCCTTCCCGCTGAAGCCGAACAACTCAAGGTCTACATGATGCAGGCCGACTCTATCAAAAGCATTAAAATAGCCTTCGGCTACCGCATTGTACGCTACATACTCCAAAAGACCGCTTTCAGCTGTGATCTATCGGGTAGCTCCAACTTAGGTGGTAATGTCCCTGCTACCTATATAAGCAACCATCGGGATATCATCCTTGATGCAGGGATCTTGAATGTCCTACTCGCAGATAAAGAGTACAAGATTCCCCGTATTGCCATCGGAGACAATCTATTTGCACGCCCGTGGATCAAAGAGATTGTACGACTGATGGATAGTGTGACCGTAAAGAGAGCCGCCTCCCCAAGAGACTTCTTGGCGGCATCTCAGGCTCTCTCTGCCTACGTCCTACACAGCATTACCCAAGACGAAGCCTCCCTGTGGATCGCCCAACGAGAGGGACGTGCCAAAGACAGTAACGATCGCACCCAAACGGCCCTACTAAAGATGCTCACCCTCGCGGGTGAGGGGTCGGTATGGGATCGACTAACAACCCTAAATGTGGTACCCGTGAGCTTCAGCTATGAATACGATCCCTGCGACTACCTCAAAGCCCTAGAGCTCGTGGCACGCAAACAGTATGGAGAATATCACAAAGCCCCCGGCGAGGACATCCTCAATATGAGAGAAGGACTCTCGGGACAAAAAGGGCGTATCCACGTAACCATCGGGACACCCCTTGCCGAGCTACTTCATGGCATCACACCCCCCAAGAGTGCCAAAGAGCAGCTGGAAATGGCAGGTAAGATCATAGACAGAGAGATCCACAAGCACTACCGACTCTATCCCGGGAATTACATTGCAGACGACCTACTTGGAGCCTCTACCCTACACCACACAGAAGGTCGTTATAGTGCCAAAGAGCTTGAGACCTTCAAACAATACATCGAGGGGCAACTCAACAAATGCCCTCAGCAATCCGAAGAGGTACGATCGGCGCTCAAGCAACAGATCCTGCTGATGTATGCCAATCCGCTACGCAATCACCTCCTATCCATCACCGAATAAATAAAACGATAAAAATAGCTACCTTTGTGGTACATATATAGTTAATCATTTTAGGAGTAATGAAGAATATACTCATCATCGGCTCAACGGGTCAAATCGGCTCTGAGCTTACAATGAAACTGAGGGAGACGTATCCCTCTGGAAAGGTAATCGCAGGATACATCCCCGGGGCAGAGCCCAAGGGCATCTTGGCAGAATCGGGTCCTGCCGAGGTTGTGGATATTACCAACGCACAGCAAATCGGAGAAGTTGTAGATAAATATCAAGTCGATACCATCTACAACCTTGCCGCACTACTCAGTGCCGTGGCTGAGGCTAAGCCCCAACTTGCTTGGCATATCGGTCTCGGTGGGCTCTTCAATGTGCTGGAGATCGCTCGTGAGAAGAAGTGTGCCGTATTTACTCCTAGCTCTATCGGTGCTTTCGGTAACGACACCCCAAAAGACAAGACTCCTCAAGATACCTTACAACGCCCCAAAACCATGTATGGGGTAACCAAGGTTGCAGGTGAGTTGCTCAGTGACTACTACTTCAAACGCTTCGGTGTGGATACACGCTCGGTGCGCTTCCCCGGCTTGATCTCTAACGTGACCCTGCCCGGTGGTGGCACGACAGACTATGCCGTAGACATCTACTACGCTGCGGTAAAAGAGGGTAAATTCGTTTGTCCCATCAAGGAAGGTACTTACATGGATATGATGTATATGCCCGATGCCCTTCGTGCTGCTATCGAACTCATGGAAGCAGATCCCGCTCGTCTCGTACACCGCAACTCATTTAATATTGCATCTATGAGCTTCGAGCCTAGCCAAATTGCAGCTGCCGTAAAACGTCAAATCCCCAATTTTGAGATGACTTACGATGTGGATCCTCTCCGTCAAGGCATCGCAGAATCTTGGCCGAACTCTCTTGACGATACCTGCGCTCGCCAAGAATGGGATTGGTGCCCTCAATACAATATCGACACCATGAGTGAAGATATGATACGCATCCTCAAGGAGCGTTACAATAAGTAACCGCCCCTCCCAGAGATAGCCTCTTTTTTGTGAAAGGAGGCTATCTTATTTCCATATTAACTAACACAGATCCGAATAAAACAACTGACTCTACGAACACGCAAACACGTTTACAGAAGTGCGCATCCTGGCTTACACTCCTAATACGTAGCCACCACCTTACCTTATCTTCAAGCACAAGAGTCCGTCATCACGCTCAAAACCAGCAAAAAGAAGGTAGAAGAGACCTCTCTCTCCTTATCACGGCAACGTTAGATATAGACACACGCCGTTTCTAGCTATTAGGCGTTAGTTTCTTAGGAGAGTACCTCGCATAACAGGAGGGCTTCACCCTGGAGACTAACATCTCGTCGCTCATTCCAAACTGTACATTCCACAGATAAGTGCACATGTTGCACATGGACTCTAAACGTTTGGAGAATGAAAAAGATTTTGGTACATTTGCATAGGTAGCGGAAGGATTTTTCCTCCCTACACATCGGCTCTTCTTTCGATATGGAGCATTTTCGACTGATCGATCCGATCTTTGATTTATGTATAAAAACAAAACCCTATGAAAGTACAATTACGCTTACAAAGATTTATCTCATGGTTCGCTCTTCTCATTCTTGCGACCACCGTTCTCCCGCAGCTTCACGCCCAAGAATCGGTCATCACCCTAAAGACATCCAAACAAAAAGGAGAATCTATCTCTTTATATATCAAGGCAAATGGCTCTCTGACCATTGAGGGAGCAAAAGAGAAAGATCCTGTCGCATGGAAGCGGGTCTTTGAACTTGAATCTGAAGATGGTCAAGTGAGAATAAAGGGAGAAGTAACCGAATTCCATTGCGATGAAAATTCACTTGTCATGCTGGATGTATCGAAAAGCCCAGCCCTAAAAGAACTATACTGCTCTCAGAACAGCCTCAGCATACTGAATGTATTGGAAAATCCAGCATTAAAAGTGCTACACTGCTCTAAAAACAAACTCTCCAAGGTTGATGTATCAAAGAATCCGGCTTTGGAATGGTTGTGGTGTGAAGGCAATCAGCTTACAGAGTTGAATGTCTTGGCTAATCAAAACTTAGCAAGGCTCGACTGCACGAATAACCAGCTCTCCAAATTGGACGTATCTAAAAATACAGCACTGAAAGAGCTATACTGCGCTCAAAATACCTTTACCTCATTGGAGGTATCGAAAAATAGCGCGCTGACCTTTCTGAACTGCGCAGATAATAAACTTACAGAGTTGAATGTATCGAAAAACAATGCACTGAAGGAGCTATATTGTTCTCACAACCAACTCTCCTCCTTGGATGTATTTGGGAATCCTGCACTAACGAAACTCAATTGTACGAGTAACCAACTCACTCGCTTGGATGTATCGAAAAACAGTGCCTTGAAAGAACTGCACTGCTCCTATAACAAACTCTCTACACTAGAAGTTTCCAAGGGTAATGCCTTAACCTTTTTGGATTGTAAAAACAATCAGCTTACCAATTTGGATGTATCGAAAAATAGTGCACTGAAGGAACTATACTGTTCTGAAAATAAACTCACCTCGCTGAATGTGATAGAGAACCCTATTTTGGCAAGACTCGATTGCTCCAACAACCAACTTACCGGATTGGATGTATCAAAGGATACGGCATTAAAGACATTGTACTGCGTGGGAAATCACATCAAAGGATCAACAATGGATCAGCTCATTGCATCGCTTCCTAATCGCAACCAAGAGATAAATAAGGGAAAGTTCTACGCCCTTGACGATCGCATAGATGGAGAACAAAACATTTGCACCACAGTGCAAGTAGCTGCAGCTAAAGAGCGGGGTTGGAACGTATTGGCATACAGCAAAGAAAAGGAAAGCTGGGAAGAATACCCCGGTAGTACAGTGACAAATACTCCTCAACTTGATGGTCCTAAGCTTCTAATTTATCCGAATCCGGTCAGCGAAGTGGCATATGTCCGTAATGCCCAATCCCATGCTCAAGCGATCCTCTATGGTATGGATGGTACAATCCTCCTCCAGACAAAGACCAACGCCCAAGGCGAAGCGGAACTATCCACCGCCTCCCTTCCTATGGGCAATTACCTTCTACGCATAGGATCTTCTCACACAAAGCTCGTTATCAGTCGTTAGATACAGACACACGAAGCTTCTAGCTGTTTATTAGGCGTTAGTTTTTAGGAGAGTACCTCACATAACAAGAGGACTTCCCCTAGAGACTAACGCCTCGTCGCTCATCGTCGAATAACTAACGTCCAAAATTTAATACCAAACAAGTCATCAAAAATATGTACCTTAGTACCTCCGAATAGAGAGGTACAACATAGGGCAAATGGGATAGACAACACCTTGCCCCGAGCCTTCTCTAAATGAAGGAAATAGATGAAAGTTACATCCGCCTCCTCCCATTTGCTTAACAGGAGGCTCAAGGTCAGGATGTGCCATGCTGTATAGAAGAGAATCAAACGCTAATGTACACACTACAAACCATTGCCGATAAACTCCAGATTCTACGGAGTGCCATTCGCAGTACGGAACGTATCGAGCACTTCTTAACTGATAGTCGTTCACTCTCTCATCCCGAGAGTTCCCTGTTTTTTGCCATCCGTACAGTCACCGGTGACGGTCATCTTTATATAGATCAGTTGTACCAGCACGGTGTTCGTAACTTTATCATTAAAGACGACTTTGACAAGTATGCCAAACAATATCCCGAAGCGAGCTTCCTGGAGGTACGAGATGTAGTACGCTCTCTGCAAAAGGTAGCTTCCGAATGGCGTCAAGAGTTCCAAATTCCTGTCATAGGCATCACCGGAAGCAATGGAAAAACCATCGTAAAAGAATTCCTCTATCAACTGCTAGCTGATAGTTATCAGGTGGTACGGTCACCTCGGAGCTACAATTCTCAATTAGGCGTCCCTCTGTCTGTACTTAAGATGACTAGCGAAGATCAATTAGCGATCTTTGAAGCCGGGATCTCCCAATTGGGAGAAATGTCTCGCATCGAAGAGGTGATCAAGCCAACAATAGGGGTGATCACCAATATAGGATCTGCCCATCAAGAGAACTTCAGTAGTATTGCACAAAAGGTAGATGAGAAGCTCAAACTTTTTGAAGGATGCGAACATATTGTCTACAACCTCGATGAACCCGAAATTGTGGCAGGGCTCAAAAGAATGGATTTACTCTCCCGAGCTTCGGGATGGAGTCGAAAAGATCCTAATGCCATGCTTTTTATTCACGACATCGATACGCAACGGGATTCGACCCTCCTTGAATTCACAACCCAAGGGAGAGCCTATTCTTTGGAGATTCCATTCACGGATCAAGCCTCTATCGAGGATGTACTCACCTCGATCCTCACCCTCGTACTGATCAATCCAGATCTTTTAGATCGTGCTGATCTGTTTGCTAAGTTAGAACCCGTCGAGATGAGACTGGAACTTATTGAGGGATACAGAGATAATCTGATCATCAATGACGTCTACAACAATGATATCAATTCGCTCAAAATCGCTCTTGACTTCCAACAGCAGCGAGCCAAGGATGCGGACTTGGCACCCGTACTGATTCTTACGGAGATCCAACAAAGTGCCTTAAATCAACGCCCCTTGTACAATCGTGTAGGCGAACTCATCAGTAAATACAAGATCCACAAATTCTATGGTATTGGCAGAGACCTTTTCGCGTACCGAGAGTTTTTTCCTACCGAGATTGACGAGAAGAATTTCTTTCCCAGTGTCGAAGACTTTTTGGATAGCGATATACCACTGCAATTAAGCCACTCCTGCATCCTGATCAAAGGAGCACGATCTTTCCACTGTGAGCGCATCTCCGACAGACTCTCACGCAAGATCCACGAGACAACGCTTGAGGTGGATCTGGATGCCATTGCACATAACTTGCAATACTACCGATCCAAACTACCGCAAGATGTGCGGTGCATAGCGATGGTCAAAGCCCAAGGCTATGGTGTGGGGGCCTACGAAGTAGCAAAAAAATTGGATCAAATGCATATAGGTGCACTTGCCGTAGCGGTAGCCGACGAGGGACGAGAACTCCGAAGCCAAGGCATCCTCACCCCTATTCTTGTAATGAATCCGGAGCCTGCAGCCTTTGATACCCTTCTGGAGTGGCACCTAGAACCTGTTATCTTTTCATGGAATCTCCTGCGTGCCTTCACCAACAAAGTGAATAAGCAAGGCTTTGACAATGTCAGTGTGCACCTAGAGATTGATACCGGAATGCACCGCTTGGGATTCCGTCCTGAGGAAATCGAAGAAATTGCCCGATTCTTTGCAACGAACCATTGGGTGCGTGCTCGGAGTATCTTTACCCATCTTGCAGCAGCGGATCTCCCCGAGGAAGATGCCTTTACACTCAATCAGCTAAATACATTCCGTTCGGTAGCCGATCGTTTCTCCGAAATTGCAGGATACAAACCGCTCTACCATGCCCTCAATACAGCAGGGATTGAGCGATTCACCGAATACGCATTCGACCGAGTGCGGTTAGGCATCGGACTCTACGGCATTTCACCCACGATGGACACACACCTTCTGCCGGCGGTACGACTTCGCACAACGCTACTCCAAAAGTCATACGTCACCCCAAACGAAAGTATTGGATATGGTAGACGTGGACACCTATCTAAAGGAGGTGAAATTGGGATAATCCCGATTGGTTATGCCGATGGTTACGACCGACGCATGAGTTGTGGCAGGGGTTGGGTCGTTGTACGAGGGAAGCGTTGTCCCATTGTAGGCAATGTGTGCATGGACACCTGCATGATCGATCTAAGTGCCTGCCCTGAATCCCAGGAGGGCGATGAAGTGATCCTTTTCGGAGCTCCCGAAGCACGTATAGAGGATTTGGCCAAAGCGATCGATACCATCCCCTATGAACTGATAGCCGACTTAGCACCTCGCGTACGGCGTGTGTACTATCAAAACTCTTAACAGAGAAGGGCACCCCATTCATGATAGACGAGGTAACCAAACAGCGCATCATCGATGCCGCCCAAATAGAGGACGTGGTCAGTGACTTTGTTTCGCTCCGCAAATCAGGAGTAGATTTCATCGGCTTATGTCCCTTCCATGCGGATCGTCGGCCGTCATTTCACGTATCTCCCTCCAAAAATATCTGTAAATGCTTTGCCTGTGGAGAGGGTGGAACGCCCATCTCCTTTCTGATGAAACTAGAGCGGATGACCTTCCCCGAGGCATTGCGTTATCTGGCACGAAAATATGCCATCCCCATAGAGGAACACGAAGAGAGCGCAGAGGAGCGAGAACGTCGCAACCAGTTGGAGAGTATGTTTCTCGTCCAAAAGTTTGCCTCACAGTTCTTTGGCGAGCAATTGCTACACACTCCTGAGGGACGCAGTACAGCACTTTCCTACTTTATGTCTCGTGGCGTTACAGAAGATATCATCTCGAAGTTTCAACTTGGCTATGCCCCATCGGGTCATGATGCGTTACTCACGGCTGCCACACAAGCGGGCTACAATGTCAAATATCTCTACGACACGGGATTATGCTTCGAGCCTGGTGAGGGACGTCGCGGAGGTGATCGCTTCCGAGAGCGAATCATGTTTCCCGTACACTCTGTGAGTGGACGCATTGTTGCTTTTGGGGGGCGCATCATGGGGAAAAGCGATAAACTAGCCAAATACATCAACTCTCCCGAAAATCTTATTTACTCAAAAAGCCGAGAATTATATGGATTGTTCCTAGCCAAGAAAGCCATAGCCCGTGAGGATAAAGCCTTTTTGGTGGAGGGTTATATGGATGTTATTGCAATGCACCAAGCGGGGATCGAAAATGTCGTTGCCTCTAGTGGTACAGCCCTAACGCAAGATCAAATCCGTCTGATCCGTCGTTTTACCAAAAACATTACCGTACTCTATGATGGCGATGCCGCAGGACTCAAAGCCGCGATACGAGGGATTGACCTTTTATTGGAGGCAGGAATGCACATTAAAGTGGTCGTACTTCCCTCGGGTGAAGATCCCGATTCCTTCTCAAGAAGCCGTAGCAAAGAAGATTTTTACAATTATATTGCAAAAAAAGAGGCGGACTTTATTTCCTTCAAAATGACACTTTTTCGAGAGGAAATAGCCTCTAGTCCCGGACGACGAGCCGAAGTGATCAACGACTTAGCACACAGCATCGGTCTCATCCCCGACCCTATCGAACGAAGTGTTTACGCCCAAAACGTAGCTCAAAATCTCCACATTGACGAGGTACTCCTGCTCCGCCAGGTCAAGATGACACGCACCCGACACCTCGCAGGCAAAGCGACAGAAGAGCGGTATCATACCCGACAAGAGGAGCTTCGCAAGGAGCAAGCAACGACTATTGAAGAGACAACGGAGGTACCCACTCCCGAAGAGGAGCAGGAAAACATTCTACGAAAAGATCCGCCTAGTCGTCTTGAGTCCGAACTCTTACGTCTCATGGTGCGTTATGGCGAGCGTCGGATTCCAATCATCAATAGTGAGGGAACAGAGGATGAGATGTCGCTCATCCGTTACATTTGCGAGTGGTTGGGAGAGGAAGGTATCACGCAATCATCGCCCCTTTTCCAGCTCATGATGGAGGAGGCAATCGCACAAATGGAGAGCCCTGAGAGCAACACGAACTTTAAGCCGGCACATTACTTTGCCAATCACGAACGGAGAGCCATTGCCGATCTCTCACTCGATCTCTTGAGCGACCGCTACCAATTGTCGGAGTCTCGACGTCAGGCCTTAGGAATTTTCAGCGAAGATAATAGTCCCGACCTGCAAACGCTTATCAATATGACTCTGCGTACAATCCATGCCCTACAAGCTGAACGGGTTTTGAAAAAATTGGAACAATGCAGGGTGGCACTGAACGAAGCACAACGCCAAGGAGATTCGGATCAAATCATGCAACTACTACAAAAAATAACCGAGCTCAATGCGATAAAAAAAGATCTTGCCGAAAAGCTCGGAGGCATCACGATCTTTCCCCACTAATCTCGTGGAGTAGATCAATAAAATCGGAGAAAAATCCAATAATCAACCCATATAGATCAATCAATGACCCCATCTACCATTATACTACGTACAGGTCGAGACGAAGCCGTTCGACGCTTTCATCCCTGGATTTTTAGCGGAGCCATTGCTCACAAAGAGGGCTTGCCTTTGGAGGGCGACCTCGTGGAGGTAGTCTCTCATGAGCGCCAAACACTGGGCTTCGGCTTCTACGAAGGAGGGAGTATTGCCGTACGAATGCTCTCCTATGGATCAGAAAAAATGCTTGATCTCACCACTTTTTTTACAGAGAAAATCGAAGCCGCTTACCAACTTCGGCTACGTCTTGGGTTGGGTAATCCGGCGAATAGCGTCTACCGACTCATCCACGGAGAAGGAGACGGACTCTCAGGATTGGTAGTAGATGTATACGGATCTACAGCCGTGGTACAGGCACATAGCATGGGGATGTACGGACAGATCAAACTTATTACGGAGATCCTCCTTAAAGTATTATCACCTCAAGTTACAGCGATTTACGATAAATCATCTGCCACTCTACCCTCGCACTCGGAGGACTTTTTAGGAGACGGATTTTTAGTAGGGCATAATCCTCCCGAAGCAGTTCGGGAAAACAACATCCAGTTTATTCCGGACTGGGAGCACGGACAAAAGACGGGATTTTTCATTGATCAGCGAGACAACCGCCAACTCGTCGGCTCCATGTCGGAAGGCAGACGAGTGCTAAATATGTTTTGCTACTCAGGCGGATTTAGCCTTTATGCCCTCAAAGGAGGAGCTGAAGAGGTCGTATCGGTCGATAGTTCGGCACGAGCTCTCTCTTTGGTGGAGCAGAATGTTGCTTGCAACTGGGGAAATACCATTGCAGATGGTCGACACGAAGGCGTCGTATGCGATGCTTTTGAATACCTCAAAGGGATCAATAAAGGGGCTTTTGACCTCATCGTATTGGATCCACCTGCCTTTGCCAAGAAACGCTCCGCTATAAAAAATGCCCTCAACGGTTATCGCAAACTCAATGCACTAGCCTTGGAAAAGATCGATCGAGGAGGGCTACTTTTTACGTATAGTTGCTCCCAAGCGGTATCTCCCGAGGACTTCCGACTGGCGGTACTCACGGCAGCAGTACAGGTCGGACGTAGTGTGCGTATCCTACGGCAGATGCGACAAGCCACAGATCACCCCGTAAGCATATATCACCCCGAGGGCGAGTACCTCAAAGGACTCCTCCTATACGTGGAGTAATAGGTGTATTCAACAGGAGATCGCAACTCCCCACAAAGAAGGTCGACAAATCATACTGTCGACCTTTTTTTTTTGCACAAAGCGATCCAAGGAAGCCACCTTAATACAGAAATCTGCAAGATAAACAAATCACACACTGACAAAACGAAATAAAATAAACGCAAAACACTTGCTAATTGTATTTTTATTAGTAACTTGGGGGCACAATAGGATAAATACCCTCTAGAGTGCAGGGCATGATCCTATAAAACTAGAAGTATAACAGTTTAAGACAAGGTTCCTTTATCATGAGATCGTACAAAACAGAAGAGATTAGGAACATCTCGCTTTTGGGAAGTTCCGGCGCAGGAAAAACCACTCTCGCAGAGGCTATGCTTTTCGAGAGTGGGGTGATAAAACGTCGCGGAGACATTGCCTCAGGCAATACTGTGTGCGACTATTTTCCGGTAGAGAAAGAGTATGGATATACTGTTTTCTCTACCGTTTTTAGTGTAGAGTGGGCAGATCGCAAACTGAACTTCATTGATTGTCCCGGTAGTGACGACTTCGCTGGCGGTGCCGTATCGGCTATCAATATCACGGACTGTTGCCTTATGGTCGTTAACGCACAGTATGGCGTGGAAGTCGGGCTGATCAATCAATTCCGCCATGTAGAGCGTTTACACAAACCTGCAATATTCATTATAAACCAACTAGATCATGACAAGGCGGACTTCCAAGCGAGCGTTGCCCAATTGCGCGAGCGCTACGGCTCCAAGGTGGTTGTCACCCAATACCCCGTAGCCTGCGGTCCGAACTTCAATCAAGTGGTGGATCTCCTCCGCATGAAGATGTATCAATGGGGACCCGAAGGAGGCAAGCCTCAAGTATTGGATATCCCCGAGGATCAACGTGCTATTGCAGAGGAAATGCACCAGCAACTCATCGAGAGTGCAGCCGAACACGAAGAGACCCTTATGGATCGTTTCTTTGAGCAGGGCAGTCTATCCGAAGAGGACATTGTACAAGGGATGCGCAAGGGGATTGTCCTTGGCGATATGTACCCCGTCTTCTGCGTATCGGCATCCAAAGATATGTGCGTGCGGCGTACCATGGAGTTCTTGGGCGATGTGGCTCCTCATGTAACAGAAATGCCCAAGCCCGTAACAACTGAAGCTGAAGAGGTAAATCCCGATGCTTCCGGTCCCATCAGCCTATACTTTTTCAAGACTACGGTAGAGCCTCACATTGGTGAAGTTTCGTACTTCAAAGTAATGTCGGGTACTGTACGCGAAGGGTGCGATCTCATCAATATAAACAGGAAAAGTAAAGAGCGATTGGGACAACTCTATATGGTTGCAGGACAAACACGCACCAAAGTCGAAGAGCTCATGGCGGGCGATATCGGTGCAACTGTCAAGCTCAAGGATGTACGCCGAGGCAATACCCTGAACGAAAAGGATTGCCCATGGCAGTATCCTGCGATCGAATACCCGGAACCCAAATTTATGCGTGCGATCAAACCGGCCAATAGTGCCGATGCCGAAAAGCTGAGCGAAGCCCTCCATCGCATGATGGAAGAGGATCCCACCTGGATCGTGGAGCAGAGTAAAGAGTTGCGTCAAACGATCGTTTACGGTCAAGGGGAGTTTCATCTACGCACACTAAAATGGCGATTGGAACATAATGATAAGATCGCTACTGAATTTAGCGAGCCTCGTATCCCTTATAGAGAAACTATCACCAAGGCTGCACGGGCAGACTACCGTCACAAGAAACAATCGGGCGGTGCCGGACAATTCGGGGAGGTGCACCTGATCATTCAACCCTATAATGAAGGCGATACTCTACCCGAAGTATACAAATTCAATGGACAGGAGTTTAAGATCACCGTGCGTGATCGTCAAGAGATTCCTTTGGCATGGGGCGGTAAACTCGTCTATATCAACAGTATTGTAGGAGGCTCCATTGATGCTCGCTTCATGCCTGCAATCCTCAAAGGAATTATGGAGCGTATGGAGCGTGGCCCACTGACGGGATCATACGCACGAGATGTGGCGGTGATCGTCTATGACGGAAAGATGCACCCCGTAGATAGTAACGAGGTCTCCTTTATGCTGGCAGGACGCCATGCCTTTAGTGAAGCATTCCGCGAAGCAGCACCCAAGATCCTTGAACCGATATACGATGTAGAAGTGTCTGTACCGGCTGATTATATTGGTGATGTGATGAGTGATCTACAAGGTAGACGCGCCATTATCATGGGTATGAATAGTAAGAAGGGCTACGAACAACTCCTGGCAAAAGTGCCTCTGAAGGAACTCATGAATTACAGTACGGCACTGAGCTCCCTTTCAGGTGGACGTGCCTCCTTTACGATGAAGTTTGCTGACTACGAACTGGTACCCTCCGATATTCAAGATAAATTACTGAAAGCATACGCTGAAGAGCAGGAAGCAGAAGACTAAAGACTGTACCATAACGCAATGAATGAGGGGTGGGTCGAATTGCTTCGACTCTCCCCTTTTTTGTGTCGTTGCAGAGATCAAGAAAAAATAGAGGGCTGAAACTAAAAAAATCCAGCCCAAGAACAAAAGAAATGGTGGGCTGTAATTCCAAACATCTTGTCCAAGAAAAACTACCCATCACACTACCCTCTGCCTCCTTACTTCTAAAAAGAGAACCAGCATCACCTTAAAACAAAAAAAATAGGTTCTCTCCACTATGAGAGAGAACCCATGATCCTTAGTAAAATATGAAGGGAATCCCTAAATCAACGATTAGCAACTACGTGGGAAGACATGGCTCAGATCCTTCTGATTGCTTCGCTTTGAGCAACTAGCACTGACAAGAGACTCCCTCTTTAATTCAATCCTCGGGACAAAGATATACAAAAGTATCTTATTTACCTAATTTCGCCTCAACATCTTCTTTGCTCACCTGCTTGGTACAGAAGAACCAGTCGTAGCAATGAAGATCCTTTTCCTTACCTGCGGCACGATCGCTTGCAATGGCGCATGTAGTGGCGGGAGGAACGATCATTTCGTCCCCGGGACGCCAGTCGGCCGGGAGAGCAACCCCAAAGTTATCGACCGTCTGCAAACCGATGAGTACACGCTTGATCTCATCGAAATTACGACCCAAAGAGAGAGGATAGTACATAATGGTACGGATCTTATCCTGAGGGTCAATGAAGAATACTGCACGCACAGCTGCCGTATTGCTTTCACCAGGTTGGATCATACCATACTTGTGCGCAACATCCATAGAAACATCTACAACTAGAGGGAATTTAATCTCCACGTTTTTGTACCCGTGCCAGTCAATCTTCTCCTCAATGGTACGAAGCCATGCAATATGACTCTGCAAACCATCTACCGAAAGACCTACCAACTGGCAATTCAAAGCCTCAAACTCACTAGCCATATGACCAAAAGTCATAAACTCCGAGGTACAAACAGGGGTAAAATCGGCAGGGTGGCTAAAGAGGATTTTCCACTGCCCCTTATAATCTGAAGGAAAGTTGATAACACCTTGTGTCGTTACAGCAGTAAAGCTGGGTGCATCCTCGCCAAGACGAGGCATTACAATGTTTTGATCGAGTTCTGTCATATCGTTATCGTTTTATTGATTGATGATTCATTTTTATCTTTGATGCAAAGGTAAAAGGCGTAGGTTATGAGATCAAATGTTTTTGTCTATCTTTGCATAGACAAGGTCTATCTACTGAAGGGAAACACTCCGGAGGAGGGACTTTGGATTGAGATCATTAACCCCATTAATCAATGTAGTATGAAGAAACATCTCTTTGTAATCCTCACAGTACTCTGTGCCCTACTCGCTAGTGTACAGTGGAGTCATGCCCAAAACATTTACAACGCCAACGGACAACAAGTTGCCAAGGTAGAATCCGATGGTACACTTCGAGATCGCAACAATCATGCCGTAGGCAAAATCGACCAAGATGGTACGATACGTGATGAGCGGGCACATGCCGTAGGAAAAATCGAAAGCAATGGAACCATCCGCAATGAACGTGGACAAGCCGTAGGCAAGGTGGAGAGTGATGGTACCGTACGCGACGATCGCAACAGCAAAGTGGGCAAGATCGAAAGTGATGGCACCGTACGTGATAGACAAAACAGGTCCATCGGAAAAGCATCCGGAGTCAAGAAAGAATGGGCTGCCGTGGTCATATTCTTTAGATTTTAAGCCCATGTCCCCCTCTTAATGGAGCATAACACCCTTAAAGAAGGAAGAGGGACGAAACAGAAAAGGCAGGTTCAAACTCATCGGTGCTACACTTAAGCCCGAATGTAGAGTTTGGGACTGCCTTGAAACTTTTTGTAAGCAGCGAGCGAACTCAATATCCACAAAACTTTGCGACGTGTGCGAATCTGTGGCAGAGGTGCACATCCGTCGGTGAATATAATCAGTCCATCATAAGCGGGGTGTTCCTCAAAAAAAGAGATCAGTGGAGTGAAACTCGTTCCTCCTCTGGCCATCACCTTAATACCTCGATGCGCCCGATACATCTCCACCAGTGGAAGATGCAACTCAGAATCAAACTGCACCACATCAATCCGCTCCACTCCCTGAGTAAAAAAGTGGTTGATGACACTTAAAAAATTCTGTATATCTCCATTAGGAATCGACCCACTGACGTCAATACCCACCAGCACTCGAGTCGTGTAGGGATGGCGAATACCCATCTGCCGAAATCCGTACCGGCGACTGGGCTTCATACGACTCAATACAACTCGGTTGGAGAGGATCCCCATACGAAAAAGAGCTAGCTGGCGGCGAATATTCACCTGAACTAGCATGGATTGCTCCAGATATTGCTGTATGGGGCGAGGGAGCGCCCCCCATGCATCCGTCTTCACCGCTTTTTTGAGCAGCATCTCAATGGCTTCGTTATGCACCTCATCCTCCTCCCACAGAGCGGTAAGCTCTTCCCACTCCTCCGCTCTCCGTTGTAAATGCTCCAATGCATTGTATTGTACTTTGGAGGTAGAAACCGAAGCGGTGGCGATGGCTCGTGCATCTTGTTGATCTGAAGAGTAATGAATAGAATCGGGCAAAGTGCCGACCGCCTCCTGCTCCGACTTTTTTTCCGAATGGAAGCGAGCATTGCCCCTGCCCCGTCCGCCTTCGGGACTGCGCTCGCCGGCCCCTCCATTCATCCCCCTCTTTTTGCCGTCGCTACTGCCTTGATCCAAACCACCCTTGGAGGTGGTGCTCTCCTTTGAGGGTATCCCTTGAGGCGGTAATAGGGCATCAACCATCGAATAATACTCCTCAAAACTACGGTGAGCAGGCAACTTGAGCATCGTACGTGTCGCCATCGTTTCGTTGGCATCGTAGTACTCAGCAATAGTCATATCACTCGCTATCGCCAGACAGAGAGAACGAGAGTTCAACGGCTGACGCTGGTAAGGATGGCGCAACAAGATACGCACAACTTCAATCCGAAGTCGCTTGGCAATATACCCTTGGGATCGTCCCTTCAGCAATTCAGAGTTATATTCCAGTACTCCCCCACCAACACGCATCTCCACTTTGAGTTGTAGATTCTCGGAAAGCTCGTGTGTACAGAGTACATCAAACAACAGTGGATCAGTAAAAAACCAATCATTGGCTATCTGTTGCAATAGCTCTTTCATAACTCCCGAATGTAATCCGTTATAAGGGTATAGACCGAAGGCTTTTTAGTCATTACGAAGAGGTTGGCATTGGGATAGGTAGCTGACGAAAAAAGATTGATCAAATGCATCAAAGCCTCACGCAAATCATTTTTTTCGAGCCAATGAAGATATTTCTCTAAGTTGGTACCGACTAAATCGGTTTGATTCTCCGGGTAACCTCGGGCTTCCAGACAACGGAAAATATGATCGTTGATCAGGGCGAATTGGGGTAACTTCATCGACTTTAATCGCTTCTGAACAGTCGAGAAATGCAACAGCAGATCTGCTCCGCTGATCACAGAATTTTCGGTCAAAGACTCGGCAAAGCGAGCAGTAGCCTTGGCTCCAATAATCCCACCTATCAGCAAAAGAGTTGTTTCGTCCAACTCATCCATCCCTTGGATCACGTCTGAGACCCGCTCCCATGCACGCCGATCGGCACACTTGTCTATCGAGTCTGCATTGACATTGAAGGGGGCATCTAGGGCATCTTGGTTGTTCTCTATAAAGCGAAGAATCCGCTCATCTACCCCTTTCTGCTCCGCCCAAAACAACCACTCGGACACCGTTGGACGGAATAGATATACGTTGAAACGCGAGACAAGGGCGGGATCCAATTCCGTAATTTGGTACTCCTCTCCATCATTCACAGCCGAGATAATGCGAGAACCTGCGGGCAAACTCCTCCCTGCTAACTTGCGATTGAGTGCCAAATCCATCACAGACTGCAACATCTCCGGACGGGCACGATTGAGTTCATCCAAAAAGAGAACGATCGGTTTATCGCCCTCAGGGAACCAATAGGGAGGCATAAACTCAGTCCTCCCCGTGGCCTCATTGAGGTGAGGCAAGCCGATCAGATCGCCGGGATCACTCATTTGCCCCAAGAAAAGTGTCACAACCTCCACCCCACGAGCTCGATAATAATCCGATATAATCCGAGACTTACCGATACCGTGAACACCGACCAACATGATATTGTGATGTGCGGGCGTCCGCTCTAAGATAGACTGTAATTGCTTATTGTTGATTGAGATAGCCATATATTGTTTACGAAAGAGATTTCGAGGGATCGACCCACGGATGATTATTGCCATAGGTTCTTAGTGTCGCATGGGGTAGTTCCATTTGCACTAAAGACTCAACTTCACACCACGAGGCAGTCGCCTTGCAACGATCGACAAAAGAGGGTAAAAAATGCAATTGATCCATATAATGGCATGTCGAAAGAGCCAGTGTCAATCTCTTTTTTCGTTGCAAACGAAAAGAAAGAAGAGCCTCATGAGCGATAAGTTGTAGACTGTACACATGGTGCCCCTGATTCAAAAAAGTAGCGACAACACTTGGGATTGTTTTGAGGAATAGGGAACGGATTTTTTCCTCCTTCGCTTGAGCCACGACCACGGTGTCCAATTCATCCGATAACGCAGTTAGCGCACTCTTTGAGGAGAGGAGAAACTCCAAAAGAGCCTCCATCTTCGGAATACATTTTCTGTGCTCCAATGCATAACCTTCCTGAGGCAGACGATCATATTCCAGAAAGAGGAAAAAGGGATCGTAATACCACGATGTACACCCACCGCAGAGACGGCGATAGGCATTACGAGCAATCTTATTGAACAGAATATAGAGCGATATATTATGGAAGCGAATGCGCAACCCTCCGCGAATCGGATACCAAAGATGCGTAAAATGCCGACCATCCTCTAAAGCCTCCACTGTCAAACCCAAAAGCAAACATCGCTCACAAAGGCTAGCCATATAGTCCGAAGCCAAAATGCGGTAAGTGGCACGACCCACGTGGTACTGCTCTGCCGATCCAATCTTAGGACAGACCTCCCCTAACCACGCTCCTAACCGTTGCCTAATCGTTTCAGATAAATCGGGACCGGATACTCCCTCCATTTCTTATTGTACTCTCTAATTTAAAGTGATCTCAAGCTCCACCTAGTAAACAAGAGAGGAAGCTAGTTGTTCACCTCACAAGTACCTATCGCAAAGCTCCTTGGCGCAAAGGTACAAAGGATAAGGAGATACCGCTCAAAATGGGCACAAAAAAGCGGCACCATCCCCCTCCACAAAGGAAGAACAGTACCGCTCACGTCTCTTTCAAAAATACTTATGTCGTATCCCTTTTACCTCTCTTAGGCAATACCACTAAAGCCCATGAAGGCCATAGCTAAGATACTTGCACTAATCATAGCAATAGGGATATTGCGCATAGCTTTGGGGAGATTGGCTTTGGAAACCTGCTCGCGGATACCCGCAAACACAACCATAGCCAAGAAAAAACCAAGCCCTGTAGAAATCGCATAAATCAAGCTTTCAAGGAAGGTAAATTCCTTTTGGATCACGAGGAGAGCAACCCCCAAAACACAACAGTTTGTCGTAATAAGAGGGAGGAACACCCCGAGCGCTTGATACAAAGGAGGCGAAACCTTCTTGAGTACCATCTCGAGCATCTGTACCAAGGCGGCGATCACAAGGATAAAGGCAATCGTCTGCAAAAACTCAAGTTGATTGGGTACCAATACAAATTGATTGATCAGAAAGGTTACCATCGTACTGATAGCCAATACGAATGTAACGGCAGCACCCATCCCTGCGGCGGTATCAATTTTCTTAGAAACCCCGAAGAAGGGACAAATTCCTAAGAACTGCGACAGTACAACGTTATTGACAAAGATAGCCGCAATAATAATCATTATATAATGCATAGAGCAATCGTATTAATGGTTCTACTTAAATCAAGACTTCTTCGTAATCACGTTGAATAGAGCAATAAGGCAACCCAACACCATGAATGCCCCCGGAGGAAGGATGAAAAGGAGTGCTCCATACGTATCGGGATAGATAAGTTGCTCAAACACCTTACCGGACCCCATAAACTCACGCACTGATCCAAGGATCGTCAGAGACATCGTGAACCCCAAACCAATGCTTACTCCATCGATGATGGATAGGATCGGATTTTGTTTTGAAGCTACCGACTCTGCACGTCCGAGAACGATACAGTTCACCACAATAAGAGGAATGAATATACCCAAACTGCTATTGAGCGCGGGAAGGTAGGCTTGGATGAGAAGTTGCAGTACCGTTACGAAACCGGCAATCACCACGATAAACGCAGGAATGCGTACTGCATCGGGGATTAACTTTTTGAGGAGGGAGATCACCAAGTTAGAGCAAATAAGCACAAAGGTGGTGGCCAGTCCCATCATCAAACCATTCGATCCGGAGGTAGTTGTCGCCAAGGTAGGACACATACCAAGGAGCAACACGAAAGTAGGGTTCTCCTTGATGAATCCATTGGTAAGCGTCTTTACGTATTGATTCATTTGTTTTCTCCTTTCTCGGCAGTAGCCGTATTATCTTCAGTTTCGGGAGCTTCGTCAGCCTCTTTCGCAGGAGTGGCGTCACTTCCGGTAGCAGCAGAAGATGCATCAACAGCATCTGCAGAAGCTACACCGGCAGCTTCTCCATAATACTTATAGGCTCGATTAACGGCATCGAGGAAAGCACGACTGGTAATCGTAGAGGCCGTAATGGCATCAACCCTACCACCATCCTTAGAAACCGTAAGCTGACCATTCTCGGCAGCCATGTCTACTCCTTTCATATTTTGGATGTTACCACCCTTGGCATCTGTGTGGAACCATTCGTCCATCTTAGCACCAAGTCCGGGAGTTTCGCCATGCTTGAGTACTGAGAAGTCACAGATAACACCTTTGGCATCGAAGCCCACCATAAGGTCAATGCGACCACCAAAACCATTTTTGGTAAAAGTCTCTATGGCATAACCAACAGGCTCTCCACCTTTTTTGGCAACATATACTTTGATGATATCCTTTTCACCTTCCTTAAATTCCATAACCTCATCCAATGGATTGTTATCGAACTCAGGTACTACCTTTTTAATGGCTTCCGTCTTATTCTTTAGCTCAGTAGCAGCGATCGGCTCATCCGTTACACTTTTCATGACTCCAAGGATCGCACCCACCACCAAACAGATGATGGTTAGCGAAAGGATCATATTTGGGAATGTAGATGCTAGCTTTTTCATTTCTTCTCCTCCTTCTTAATCTTTTCACCAAAATGCTTGGGTTTTGCATAGAGGTTGATGATAGGCGTAAAGGCATTCATGATCAAAATGGCAAACGACATACCCTCAGGATAGGAGCCCCAAGTTCGGATAATTACCGTTAGGAGTCCGATACAACAACCGTAGATGAGTTGACCGCGATGCGTGATGGGCGATGTAACATAGTCAGTAGCCATGAAGATAGCACCAAGCATGAGACCACCCGTTGTGAGGTGTTGGATAGGATCGGGATAAACGGCAGGATTAACAAGCCAAAGAATACCACCGAATACAATCACTGCTAGGAAGATCGAAACAGGAGTATGCCATGAGATAATCTTACGACAGAGCATGAAGACAAGCCCGATAAGCAATGCAATGGCAGAGATTTCTCCCATCGAACCGGGATTCATTCCAAGGAATAGATCGATGTGTGAGGGAAGTTGCTCCAATGCACCGGCGTCACCTTGGATAGCTTGCTTCATAAGAGCCAAAGGTGTAGCCATCGTCTCTCCATCCACCGTCGCTGCAAGACTATTAGCCACAGGCCAAGTAGTCATTTGAGCCGGGAATGAAATAAGGAGGAATACACGTCCCACCAAAGCAGGATTGAAGACGTTGTTACCCAAACCTCCGAAAGCCATCTTACCGATAGCAATGGCGACAAAGGCACCAAAGACCACGATCCACCAAGGCAAATTGGCAGGTAGGTTAAAAGCAAGAAGTACAGCCGTCAGGATCGCAGATCCATCAAGGACATAATTCTCACGACGAAGCATAAAACGAGTTATAAACCACTCGGTGAAGCAGCAAGTAACCAAACAAAGTGCGGTCACAAGTAACGCATGCCAACCGAATTGGTATGCAGAGAAGAGAAATGCAGGGATAAGTGCAATAAGTACCCCGTACATATTCTTGCTAATGCTATCCCCACTGTGAATATGAGGGGAGGGCGTTATGATTAATTTATTTTCCATCACTCTTGAATCACTGTATGAGGTTCTCTTATTGTTTACGCGAACGCATGATACCCATTACCGTTTGCTTACCGATGCGAATATGATCCAAGAGCGGACGATCTGCGGGGCAAGTAAAGCTACAAGAACCACACTCGATACAGTCAGCAACGTTCATTTTTTCGCAACTATCCCACTCTTTGAAGATCGTATCACGCATGATGAAGGCAGGGTTAAGTCCCATAGGACATACACTGACGCACTTACCGCAACGGATACAGTCACGCATGGGACGACGGGTAGACTCCTTACGATTGAGGAGGAGTAGACCACTGGATCCCTTGGCAACGGGAACATCGGTGTTTACGAGGGCACGTCCCATCATGGGACCACCTCCAATGACTTTACCGGTGTCCTCGGGCATCCCACCGGCATGATTGATCAAATCAATCATAGGCGTACCAATACGCACGAGGAGATTCGAGGGATTTTGGAGCATCTTACCCGTAACTGTTACAACGCGTTCCAAAAGAGGTTTATTCTTCTGTACAGCTTCATAAACAGCGTACACTGTTCCGACATTTTGCACAACGGCACCCGTGGAGATAGGCAACGCGCCACTTGACACCTGACGACGAATCACCGCATCGATAAGTTGCTTTTCCCCTCCTTGAGGATAGCGTTTCTTGAGGGGTACGATCTCAATACCCGGGAATGAGGCAGCGGCCTTTTGCATGATGTCGATAGCCTCAGGCTTATTGACTTCAATACCGATCTTCGTTTCACGAACGCCAATAGCTTTCATGATGATGGTACAACCGATCATGATCTCTTGGGCGTGCTCACGCATCAGTGCGTCATCACTCGTCAAATAAGGCTCGCACTCCACGGCATTGATGATCAGTACAGTTGCCGTTTGTCCCGGAGGAGGTGACAACTTAACGTGTGTAGGGAATGTAGCCCCCCCCATGCCCACAATACCCATTTCAGCTATTTTGTCTACAATTTCCTTGGCAGACAAGGGGCATTCGCTCTTAATATCTGTGCTGCGATCTATGGATTCTTCCCATTCATCACCAACAACGTCAATGAAAATGGCTGGTTTCTTATACCCACTGGCATCGTAGATGGCGTCAATCTTGGCCACCTTCCCCGATACAGAGGAGTGGATGTTGGCCGAAACAAACCCGCCGGCTTTAGCGATCAACGTACCGACTTTCACTGTATCCCCCTTAGCCACCACGGCTTGTGCAGGAGCACCGATATGCTGCCCCAGAGGAATAACAGCCTGCTTAGGCAAGGGCAAAACCTCGATAGGACGCCCGGCCGACAACTTACTTTCGGGAGGATGAATACCTCCGATACGAAAAGTTCTCTGCATAGTATCTATAATATTCGATATTTTCCTTCTAATGAAATACACGCACTAGGCGTTGACACGAGGAGCTTCGGGAGTACTAGGAGCTGCTACTGCAGGATCCACTTTGGGAGCATCCGCTTTGGGTACTTCGGGCTTACGGGGAGGGAAGTTCTCTTCGTGAATGGCATGTGTAGGACACACAGCCACACACTTGCGACAGAGACGGCACTTCGTGTGATCAATGTAAGCCAAATTATTCTCTACCGTAATAGCACCAAACTGACATTCTTTGAAGCACTTACCACAGCCGATGCAGGCATTCTTACAAGCTTTCATCGCCACGCCACCCTTGTCCTTATTGACACAAGAGACAAAGACACGGCGATCCTTGGGTCCCTTTTTACGAAGCTCAATGATCGTTTTAGGGCAGGCCTTGACGCAGGCACCGCAAGAGGTACACTTATCTTGGTCTACAACAGGGAGCCCTGTCGTGGAATCCATATGCAACGCATCGAATCCACAAGAAGAGGCGCAGTCGCCTAACCCGAGACAACCAAAAGAACATCCTGTCTCGCCGGCATAGAGTACAGAAGCGATTTTACAGCTTTTAGCTCCCTGATACTCATTGATACGGGGGCGGGCTTCGCAAGTACCATTGCAACGAACTACAGCAACCATGGGATCGGATGCTGCACTTGCCATACCCAGGATCTCTGCCACTTTACTCATAACAGTGGCACCACCTACGGGACAAAAGAGACCATCAAGCGAACTTGCTCCTGCACATGCCGATGCAAAGCCTCCGCAACCCGGATAACCGCAACCACCACAATTGGCTTGAGGGAGTACCTCTGCCACTGCGCCGATACGAGGATCCTCTTGAACTTCGAACTTCTTCGACACCACATAGAGTAGCAATGCACTGATAATCGCGATTGCACCCAGTACAATAACTGTGTAAGTTAGTATCATATCGTTTAGTTAGATTGGATTTTCTCAATGTAGAAGACAAACTTCTTGCTCAGCGACTTGCGAAAAAAAGATAGGATGAAGTAGTAAACGCCCACTGCACCCAATGTACCCAAAGCTGAGTAGAGATCACTCAAATGCCACACATGAACAAGCATCAGTGCCACCCCCAACAGCAAAATAAGAGGTACTACAAAACTGATGATTATGGCGGTACGCCCCATTGCATAGCGTCCTTTGAGGAGTACCGTCTCGCCCACCGTAAAATCGCCCATAGGGTGATTGATCGTAATTGGACGCTCCTTATGATCCGCAGCCGTGCACGCTTTAGCGGCATGACAACCACTGCACGCACTAGATTGCGTGATGGTCACAATCACCCGATCTGCATGCACCGCACTGACTACGGCCCTATGCTCCAATACATTATTATCCATTATAATATGGCTTTGATGGATCTACGTTTGTCTATTGCTCCACAAAAGTAGGTATAAAAATCTATTTCCACCACATCTTTATCCCTAAAAATTACGGCTATTGAAATCTAGAGATGACAATCACAACCATAAAAATACAGAATACCTCTCATTACGATAAGACTAAATAAAAGAAACGTGAGGGTGTTTTAAGAGATCTTATACGACAAATCCACCCTCTATCAGCAGATGGTAGGCGAGGGACTTTTCGCTCCGAATGCAACAAAATAAAACGCAACGAGACCGAATAGCGGCTCTACTTAAATGAAGGTAACAACTAATAACTAGATACTTGTAGGTATCCCATTGCAAGCCAGGAGACACGCTTCCAGCCCTCACCCCAAAGGGTGGGGATCAATCCATTTTGTTCAATTCATCCAACAAGTCGCTGTAACTGGTAACTTGATGATAGCGTACACGGCTCTCCTTGGGTTCATTGTACAGACGAGAGGCGCATTTGATCTTCGCCTCCTCCACCCTACGCAGGTAGAGCGACTCCATGCTCCCCTTGGTCTCTGCCACAAAGAAAACGTGCTTTACGTCCGCCTTGTCGTTAAAGGCAATCGCCCAGTCGGGAGCGTAACTTCCCATAGGGGTAGGGATCTTAAAGGAGCGAGGCAACTTGGCGTAGACGACCACTTCGTCTTCTTTGCCATCCAGTGTTGCGCCATCCAAAGCCTCGGCAAACTCTCGCTCTACCTTGCTATCGGTAAAAACATAGTCGAGAATGGACTTTTTGGCACGATAGGCATTCTTTAGTGAAGCCTCCGGATTTTTCTTCGTAAATATATCAAGATCGTACGTACCCTCCGTGCGATTGTAGCTGATACCCTCCACAATCATAGCAGCCTTCTCCGCCTTGATCATCTTGACCACCTCCCTTATAAACTCCTCTGGATTGTTACAAAACAACTGCCGACGAGCAGGCGTGAGCCCTTGCAGGATGCGTACTACCGTTCGCCTAGTAAGCGAAGCCCCTTGGGCAATCTCGCCCACAAGGTCGTAGGCGATAGTGGAGGGGCATACCTCTGTAATGACGTGCGTTTGCGTACTCTTAGTACCTGAGAAGTCGAGGCTATCTGCCCCCTGACTACCAGTGGTTACCGTGTATTTGAGGGCTGTTATATGCAGGTCTCTATTAAGAGCATTTACCGCATTGCGGATCAGTTCTTCGCTATCATAGTGTACCGTGTAAACATATTTATGATTGATCTCTCGCCAAAGATCGAGGAACTCCTTCTTTTGTGCATTTTCGTTAAGCCTATTCTCCGGGGGAGCGGTACTCTCATTGCCGTCCTCAATCATACCCTTCAATACACTCGGATTGTAGATGCCCTCTATCATCTGTAGCACCTCCTCACGTATGGGACTGAGCTTCGCACCCATAGGGGCTAAAGTACCCTCCGCTACATCTTGACGGTATTTTGGGGTAAGAAGATCGTTTTCATCTATATAATCGTTGCCGGCTAACCAAGCAACCACAAGGCTGGCCTCTTGCTGACTTAGGGTACGTTTCTCTCCGTTTTGGGGTATAGAGAAGCGCATAAAATAGTCAAGACTGGCTTTTGTGGGACGCTCTCGCAGGGTCTCTTGTGTCTCTCTTTGTAAGGAGTCTACAAAGCTACTGTAGCTCTCGTTGGCTATTACGGTGAGTTTGTTTACCTCGTGTACCTCCTCGCCCAGCTCGAGGTAATCCATGCGAATGCCCTGCTGATTGACGCACAGGCGTAGCCCTCGCCCCACCTCTTGCCGTTTGGCTATGGTAGAGGCGGCGTGCCGTAGAGTACAGATTTGAAATACATTGGGATTGTCCCAACCCTCGCGCAAGGCAGAGTGAGAGAAGATAAATCGGGTAGGTTCGGCAAAGTCGAGTAGCTGCTCCTTGTTTTTGAGGATCAGATCGTAGGCAGAGACATCTCCCGAGAACAGATCGCCACGAGTGGTTTTGCTATCTATGGCATGTCCTTTTTTGTCTATCGAAAAGTAGCCGTTATGCACCTCCTCTGCCGAGAAACGGTGCAGATAGGCTTGATACTCGGGGGCAAAAAGACTTACATTGGCCGCCACAAAACGTTTGTATTCCTCCTCGAAGAGGGTCCATAGGTAGCCCGGTACCACTTGCCCCTCCTCGTTGTAGCCTTTGTAGTGGGCGACCTCATCAATAAAAAAGAGTGAGAGGGTTTTAATACCTCGCTCAAACAGATATTGTTCTTTTTGGAAGTGCGACTCGATGGTCTGCCGTATCTGCACACGCTGAATAGTGCGCTCGCTTACATCCCCCATTACCTCGCCTTGGTGCATCTCCTCACCATTGATAAAGAGTATCGTATTGGTATAGGGGTCTATATCTGAGAGGGTAAACCCTTTGTAGGCGGTGAGGTTGGCAATGGTGTCGAGCCGATCGCCTATGCCAAAAGTATGCAACTCGCGGCGTGTGCCTGAGGAGTGCTTTACCTCGATCTCCAAACGCACCTTGGGAGGGTGATCTTGGGAGAGTTTAATGCTATCGAAATAGATATAAGCCTCAGAGCCTCGGAGGTTGTGTAGGGTAATGCCCTTGACTTGGATTTTTTTGACCAATTTCTGCTTGTAGGCATCGAGCGCATCGAGGGCGTAAATGCAGTTATGAGCGGTTTTGTGCGTGGCGGAGTAGTTGAGCACAAAGAGGGGGCAGAACCTTTTAAGCCCCTCTTGGGTTGCCTTGCCCTCCATCTTCTGTGGCTCGTCCATGATGATAATAGGACGATTGGCAGAGAGTACATCAATGGGGCGACGGCTGTAAAAGGCGTCTTGCGGTGTGTAGATAATACGTGCCTCATTGTTTCTCGCCCCCTCTCTGAAGGCGTTGAATGCCTGCGTGTTGATGATCATAACACTGATATCGGCACTCTTGGAGTAAGTATCGAGCGCATGCAGATTGTCCCTACTGTAAACAAAGAAATCTGCTTTCTTTTGATATGTCTCGTGGAAGTGCTCCTCCAGCATCTCAAAGCTCTTTTTCACCCCCTCACGTATGGCTATACTCGGCACTACCACTATAAACTTGCTCCAGCCGTAGCGTCTGTTTAGCTCAAACATGGTTTTTATATAGACGTAGGTCTTGCCCGTACCCGTCTCCATCTCAATATCGAGGGAGCAAGCCCCCAGCCCATCGGGCTTTATCAGTGCGGTACTGCGTGTGATTTGGTTCTTGTCCTGTATCTTTTGTATGTTGGCCAGTAACGCTTGGGGCGTGAGGGTAATATCGTGATTGCGCATCCCGATAGACTCCTCCTCTTGCTCCTCTAGCTCATACTGAGCAAACTGGGGAAGCGGATTTGAGGTGGTAACCTTGCGCTTGCCTAGGTCTCTGCGATAGGGATTGCCTGCCTGCTTTACCTGCCCATCGAAGACCGCCATGGTACTCTCTACAGCCTCCGTTTGGTAGGGCTGAATCTTAAACAGAAACTTCATTGCAACTGATCTCTAACGTTACCCTATAAACTAAATAATACGTCTGCGTGTATGCGGACTGTAGTAGGCGAAAAGTTGGTCAAAGTTGTCCACTACCTGATCGGAGTGTATAGAGCTATCTCGCATGGCAAAGTGTTTAGGTTTGCGCTTGGCAATGGCGGTAATAACCTCTTCAGATATATCGCTATCGAAGCAAGCAATGAGTGTCTTTTTATTTACACTCCACACTTTTTTACCCGCAATTTCTTCGCATTCGATAGATGACGAAAGGGGAATCCCGAGGGAGAGCATCACTTGAAAGAGTAGATCCTCCTCCGTGCGATCTTTTTTGATATTGTCTTCTAAGGTATCTAAATTACCCTCAAATAGGTTGTCTTTATACTCGGCAGGGGTGTAGTACACGTCTGCCATATTGGAGGTATCGAGCTTCAGTACACGGAAGCCCGTATCGAGAATCGGTTTTACCCCCCCCCCGATTAACATTAGTAAACATTTCGGGCTTCTTTTCTCGTAACTCTCTCAAGATCTTACGCCCGGCACGGCGGATACGCTCCTTACCAATCTCGCAAATATTCTGATAACCAGCCTTGCGTGCCTCGCCCCCCTCGGGGGGCTCTTCGGGCAATTGCACCATGATGTACTTGCGCTTACCACCATCCTCCGCATTCAGTTGCATTACGGCATGCGCCGTCGTTGCTGACCCACTGAAGAAGTCAAGGATGAGGGAGTCGGGAGAGGTACCCAATTCTAATATACGCTTTATAGTATATGGAGATTTTGGGTAACTAAAAGAGGCTAATCCCAAAAGATCTTTCACAGCTTCCGTTCCTCTTTCATTAACAAACTCTTTCTCATCCCAAATACTTCGTTGCATTTTAGTCGATTTTCGATATTTTTGGACAATCATGTAACCTCCATTCTGATTAGCTTTTCCAAATATCTCTTTATTCAACGCAGAACGAGCCTTTTCCTCCTTTCCCCAACGCCAAACAGTTTGAATGCCTTGGGATTTAGAGGGATAAACCTCAAAGAATCCGGCTTTGGGTTCTAAAGATATTTCCATCAATCCATTATTATCCTTATTTTGAGGATTGACATAAAAAGGATAACACAGATTAGGACGATTCGTGCTATTGAACTTGACATTCCTATTTCGTAGCTCCATAAGATTAAAGCCACCTTCTTCGTCCTCAAAATGGAAGTGCTTATCTTTCTCTTCAATTAGATTAAAAGTTGCACGTTCTCCTTTACCATAGATAAGGAGATAGTCATGTTGCAGGGCTATCCCCCCATAATCTCTACCACCTCTATTATTCATCACAATAGATAGGCTCTTAAAATTACTAGCCCCGAAGACTTCATCGCAAATCTTACGGAGGTTGTGTACCTCGTTGTCGTCTATGGAAATGAAAATTACGCCATCGTCACTCAGCAAATCACGAGCCACTAAGAGGCGAGGATAGATCATGCTACACCAATCGGAGTGATAGCTTCCGCGAGTCTCGGCATTGCGTACATACCTTTGGAGTAGCTGGTTCCCCTCCTCGTCGCTCTGCCCTCCTACTTCTTTCCAAGTCTCCCCATCCATAGAAAACTTGTCGTGGTACACAAAGTCGTTGCCTGTATTGTAGGGAGGGTCTATATAGATCATCTTCACCTTCTTAAAATAGGTATTTCGCAGTATCTTGAGTACCTCTAGGTTGTCGCCCTCTATATAGAGATTTTGCGTAGTATCAAAGTCTACACTCTCAGCACGGCAGGGACGAAGTGTTTGGGTGGTCGGTGTATTGGCTAAGCGGATAGACTCTCGCTTGCCGGGCCACTCAAAGCGATACCGCTCTTCGTAACCCTCTACAGGCCCGAACGAAAGCTCCTGCCGTAGCAAATCAAAGTCGATAGCCGCAACAACCTTGCCCTCGCGATCCATACGCTCAGTGCAACAATTGGGGAATAGCTCCCTAATGCGATTGATGTTCTCGGCAACCTTATCGGGAGTTGCCATATTTAGCTTTTCCATTGCTCAGTAGAGTTATTATTGTTGTACTATCACTGTACAAAGATAGGCAGGGCAAAACGAAAAAGAGCCACTGCCCGGAAATTTTCCAGCTACCGGCTGTTTCCTCAAAAAGTTTTAGCCCATAATCTAGAAGTATATCAGGCAGAAAAAAATGCACCCCGAACCGAAGTCCGGAGTGCATAATAATTAGCCCTCTAATTAGGGGCTATCCGTATGGAAATTAGTGCATGAGCTGCTGCGTATAAACAGCACCATCTTGCAACGTAAAGCGTAGGAGGTAGCTCCCCTGGGGCACTTCGCCTACCTCTAAAGAAGATTCGGGGGCAATCCATCGTTGTAAAACTTCACCCTTGAGCGAGATCAACTCCAACGAGGCCACCTCCTCCGCATATACCACTTGCAAGCGAGTATCAAAGCGAGATGGGTAAGCCATGGGATGCGCAGACAGATCACGCGTAATTGGAGTTGCTGCCGTAGCCGTACGCCCGTCTTCATAAATGGGATAAACCCGTATATCGTCCTTATCACCGGCACCATTTATCCGATAGGAGTTGGCATTGGGATCGTTCAACGTGGCAACTTCAACGTTATTAACCATAATCACATATCCCTTGACCTTGAGGAATGGTGCAGGATAAATCCCCATAGGGATCGTACCTGAAACATCAACGGGAGCTCCCTCGGGTGCGTTATCCAACAGGAGATCGAAAGTAAACGCCCCCTTGGCAGGGCTAAATCCATACCCTGCGGGCATCCAGTATCGGGTATCGAATGAGAGAACATTGTGTTCAGCACGACTCTTAGGGGCCTTGACATCCGCCATCACAATGCCACTATCATACCCCAATTCGGAGGTCAGTTTAACCCCTGCGATCAGCATCTCCTTGCTATTGGGTCGGAAAGGTTTGGTCAATGCAATAAGCAAATGCTCCTGAGCTGCATAGCTCTGACCAATAACCTGATCGACCGTTGTCGTTGCATCATCGGCTGCGATGGCGTAATTGCCTGATCCATCCTGCGTATAATTGACCCCATTGCGAATATACAAACTATACCGATGCCCACGAGAGGAACGTGCCGTAACCAATCCCATACCCGCAATGCGTGCCTCGGGGAGCTGAGCAAACATCGTACCATTATAGCGACAACCCAAATAGAGACTGGGGAAGAGATAGCCACTCGTAGGGTAATCGAACTTATCCCACGACTTGAGCTCTCCCCCTCGGGGCAAGCTCTGACTGATACGTTGACGCTGGATAGGAGGCTCCCATGTAAGGAGAACATCTGAACCCTCCACCGTTGTCGTTGCCTTAGAGACTCCGGCAGGAGTTGTAAGGAGAAGCGAAACAATACTTTGCGCATAGGTTATAGGTGCATCCGCCCCCTCGGGCTTAAAGCCATAACAAACCCGATAGGTGGCAATACCTCCGAGAGAAGAGGGATTTTGTATGGTATAACTCTCCTCCGTTGCATCCACCACGGCAACCTGCTGATCCATCTCATCGGTAATATAAATCTGCCACTGGCCATCGGGAAGCTCTGCAGCACGTTCCCAAGAGAGCTTGACAGAGGGTGTTGCGGACTTCGAGAGATACTCTGCTTTGAGCCCCTTCATCGGTACGGATCGCAACTTGTTGGGAGCATATTGATAGGCTCCTTCCAGTTTCTTTGTAGAGCCTCCACCGACAGGATCCAGCCACGAAGCCATATCAAATTCGCCCTTGTTACTTGTCTTATAATGATCCCAATGGAAAGCCAACTTGCCGTACATGTTGCTTCCCTTGATATTTTTGTCACACTCGGCACTCCCCCCGGTCAGGGTAGCCACAAGGAGCCCCTCTTGATTGAACAGGCCCGAACCTGAGCTCCCCCCTTCCGTAACGCTATGACCATGCTCCGTAGCATCAAAACGCATCTTCCAATGTGCATTACGATCGCTTACAAAGCCTTGGGTAGACCAAGTCCAGTCCGAAGGAGCCGTTGTTACGGTGGCAATCTTCATTACATCCCCCTTAGGATGGTGCAATCCATGCGCCTTGGTGAACACCTCTCCCGTACAATCCCAACCTGCATAATAGGCACCATAATAAGCCGGTACAGGTTGCAACAGCTCCAGCAAGAGACCGTCACTCTTACCCTGCTTATCCAAGATGGTGAGCTTCTTAGCTCCTGTAAGACTTCGACTTGTACTCTTCACGGAATGGTTATTCTCACAATTTGGACGCTCGTAATGGAATGTAAAAACCCACTCCTTGAGGTCAGCTTCGCTCGCCTCCTGCTTGAGAGGGATCGCACAATGCGCAGCTGTGATCACATAGGGTTTGAAGTCCTTTCTTGTATTGTTGAGCAACGTCCCTGTACAAAGAGCATAGTTCGAGCCTATCTTGGTGAGGATCTGCAACACCGCATCCTGCTGCTTACGCGTCTCATCACCCTCGGAGCAATTCACATTCACTTGGCATAAACCCGAACTACCCTCCTCGCCCGAAATGTTCGGTGGCAGGTTACCAGCTTCACTGACAAGGCCATACATGTAGCCCAAGTGATCCAACTCGATTTGAGGCTCCGCTGTGTACTTGGGTGCTTCGTAGTGCAAGATGACCCGACTACCGGGCAAAGGTTGCGTAGCAAAGATATCTCCCGATGGGTTACTCTCCCGAGTAAAAGAGCCTAGGAGGTGGGCATGATCGGGCGTATAGATATACACACATGCTCCTTGAGGCAGAGCAAAACGGATAAATCCAAGCGAAAGGGCTTGTGCCCCTCGTGCCGAGAGGGATAGGATACGTATATCCTTGGTAGGATGATCCATGCGCTGTGCATCCCGTGTCAGAGAGTATTGCGCTGTAACGGCACGTCCAACAATCAATGGTGTACCCTGCTGTTGCTGCATCCATTGACCCGAAGAGCGAAGATCCTCCCCGAAGAAGGGAACAGGTACTTCGTGCGTGACCAATGTAGAGGATTCTTGAGAGAGTTCACTAGGCAAGCCCCCAAAGCTAACCTGTGCTTGCGCTTTCCATGGAGCAAGAGAGCTGCCGCCTATACACAACAAGGTCGTAAAACCCAATTGCATAAGCCGTTTACGTGTAAAAGGTGTCATAAGACAAAAGACAGAGTATTTGTGATTAAAAAAAGAGGTAGAGGGTAAACATCGAGCTTTCAATGCCATCGAGTCTACACACCCTACCTCAGAAGTATCGATTTAGCTATATCAGTACAAAGGCTACAACTTACTTAATAACCTTATAAGCAACACCTTCCACTTGAACAAAGTATATGCCACGGAGCATTGAAGAGAAGTCAATCTTGTGTTCTTTGGTTGCCAAAAGCATTTGACCCTTAGCGTCATAGACCTGAATCATCGCATCAGGAGCAATACCGTCCACAACCAAAGTCATACCTTCAAAACAGATAACAACCGCATCGGTGGCGACCGCATCCACGGCATTCTTTTGGCTGAAGGCAACTTGAACCGTATGGGTTGTGCCTTCACTCCAAGACTGCTTGATGGCGAGTGCCTTAGCCAGGTCTCCCGTTACCTTCTTGCCATCGATTTCCCAATAAGAGAGTTCGTAACCTTCGGCAGGAGCAGCAACGAATTGGTATTCCTTGCCAAACTCACCCTTAAAGCCCGTAGGGCCTGTAACGCAAGTGAGTGTACCATTACCCTCTTTGACACTATAATTGACCGTAAAGGTCGTTACAGTTTTTTCTTTGAATGCGACCTTAATATCGTGCGTTTCTCCATCGGAGAATGTCTTGGAGATCTCCAAATCAGTGCGTGCATCCTTGGTTCCATCGACTTCCCAGTAGGCAACTTCGTAACCATCGGCAGGAGTGGCAACAAATTTTACGGCATCTCCAAACGGGACTTTCGTATCAGTAGCAATCGCTCCATCCTTACCTTGGCAAGAGATTGTGCCCTTGCCCTCTTTTACGCTATAAGTCAAGACAAAGTTCGCAGGGGCTTTTTTCCGATATACAGCAACCACTTCACTATTTTTGTGGATCGTAAAACGAACGGTAGGACGCTTTAGTTCACCCTCTATCGTATGAGTAACATCCTCACCATTAACCGTATACTTCACAAATTCATAAAGCTCTTGATTGTCATAGTTTAACGTCGCCGATACAATAACTTCTGCACCATCGGGTACCGGTGTATCATCGAATACCATGATAGGTTCTTCCTGACCAGATACTTTGGCATCAATCGTAAACGAAGCAATGGGAAGCCCCGTTTTAGAAAGAGGATCGGTCTTGGCTGTGACTGTATAGGTCTTAGGCTCTTCAGCAACCTTCTCTAAAGTAAAATCTTCTGTCGAATACTTTTCGTAAGATGTTACAATCCCGAGATAAGCTGCATTGGTCATATATATGCGAATATCCCGACTCTCTTTTCCGGCAAGCACCTCAGACTTGAAAGTGAACTTACCATTCTCTACCGTAAACAGATCGCTAGGAATCGCCTTGCCATCGTAGTCATCCAAATTTTCGTACCACCAGGGTGTAAACTCCGTTACCACTGTCTCTCCGGCATCGTTTACAGCGGAAGCTAAATGAGAGAGATCGACCGTAAGCCCCGTATGATGCCCCTCCATGGGATATTCGTTTTGGTAGATCGAGTAGGTTGCAGCTGCACCCTTGAGAGGGATTTCGTCGTAACCTAAATAGCATTTCATTAAGTTGATCCCCTTTAACTTCTTGAGATCCTTTGCACCATAGAGATGACGCACGCCACTTCTGGCAAGAACCAAAAATTGGAGTTCGGTCAAACCCGTTACATCGACACTGCCAATCTTTTGATTGGAGAGCCACAATGTTGTAAGTTTGGTGTATTTCTTCAGATCGAGATTATCAATTTTGAGACGAGCATACGTGGGATCATCTTCCACCAAATCGGCATCGTAATTATTTTGGATATTGAGTTCTTTCAGATTGGGAGCTTCTGTGGGGAGAATTACTTCCTTCACGTTATTCATTCGGATGGTACGCAACTTGCCATAGTTCGAGAGGTCGATCTTGGAGGTAGCGTAGAACTTGGTTTTTTGCATATTGATCCCTTCTAAATCGGGAGCATCCAATGCAGCCAATCCAATGATATTGCCATCGCCATTGCGCTCTCCATCGTGCAAACCGACAATATTCTCTCCATCAAGCGTAATGGTCGTATTTTTAGCAAGGGGAGCTGCATATTCATGGGTTACGCGATCCGCAAGAATGCTATACCCCGCCCAAGGAGCATTGTATTCCTGAATCGGAGTACCATCGCCCCAATCAATACGGACGACTCCCTTCTGCTTGGCATTAAAACCAATAGCAACTTTTGTTGCACCTTTCTTGGCAATAAGCTCCACCTTGTGGGTGAAGTCATTTTGTGCAGAAAGAGCCAGGCACGCTACAAAGAGCGTCGCCATTGTGAGTAACATCTTTCTCATAATCAAAAATTCGTTAGTTTCTATTCTTTGTATGGAATCTCCACATTCGTTACCTTCTCTGTATGAATCAGTAAAAAGGATATCATGAAGATCTGTATAGACAAAGTCGCTCCCAGTCTCTTTTACCAATTAAGAAAAGGGGATTAGGAGCAACTTCATCTGTGTCAAATCACAAGCAATTAGTACGGATTATCGGAGGAGGAGAGCTTGTTTAGCTCGGGCCTTAGCAGCCGAAGAATAAGAGTCTGCTTGCGTAAAGGTGAGTATCGGCATGGGACGTGTACCCTTATCCAGGAAGTAGCTGGCGAGGACTTTCTTCGACTCATTGTAGTAGGAATAATACGTTCCCTTTATAAACGAATCGATCTCTTCGGAACCTTTGAACCGATAGCCGTTCTTTTCGAGGAATACTCTAATGTCGGTATCGTCCGTTTTCTTTGTTTTCTTCCAAGTATCATTGAAAGAGATCGTAATGTTTGAGATCTTCCCTTCGGGATCACTCTTAAGACGGGAGTAGACGATAGCGGAGAGCCCGGCTTTGCCCGTGCCATCATAGCGAGAATACTCTACATCAAAAGGAGGAGTAGCCATGATCGATGCAGGGTAAAGCATGCCGTATTCTTCTTCCTCTGCTTTGAATTTAACGCTAAACTTACGATCCTTCTCCATCTGCATTACAGGGCTGGTCTCGGTCAAAGGCTGGCCAAAAGCTTCGTAAATGGGGAGGTAAAGGGCTTCGCGCTTCTTGTTGGGGTCTTCGGGTTCGGGCCCTTCACCTCCACCAGTGTAGGTAAATACGAAGAAACACTCCGAGGTTCCTTTAGCAGCAACAATCAGACTAAAATTATACTCCTTATTCGTATAAGAGTACATAGATGCATCTCCGTACGAAGTTTTCTTCACAAAAGTGAATCCATTGCTTTCGAGCCACTGTTTCTTCTCGGGCTGATCAAGCATATCTAAATTGACTACACTCTTAGAGTATGCTACGATGTCGATATTCTTACCTGCGCGTTCATAAACCACTTTGTAGAAGTTGGTTTTGCTCTCTGTGTCTGCAGTTGTCGTAAAAGAGAGGTTTGCTCCTTGAGCAGTACAGGTCGGACGCAAACCGAGCTTCGTCTCATACGCCTTGATCTCTTCGTCCGTGTACTTGTCGACATTCTTCTTTTGAAAGAGGGGAAAGTCCTTAGCGGATGCAACAAAACCGGAGGAGGCATTACCGGCCGGGAGGTACATGATCAAAGCATAATCAACGCCGTCCGTATGAGAGAAAGCAAGATTATAAGAACCATTGGTGTAAAGGATAGAACCATCCGTCGCAGGCATCTTTTTATACGAAGCCTGCTGGAGGAGAATAAGCATATTTTCGTTGAGATCCTTACCACTAAAAAGCAAAGTAGCTCGTATTGCAATAGCACAAGAGACAAGGGTAGATTTGCTCCCCAATGAGTACATACGCTTGGGATTGTCTCCCTTAGGATCGCCTGTAGTAAAAACGATCAGCGTCTTTTTCGCAGGGTCACTCGTAAGTGTAGATCCGTATTCAGCCTCCCAAGCCTTGATCTCGGCTTCTCCTCCTTTAAAGTTTACAAAGGGATAAGGAATCTCTGCGAGTTCCCCGTTTTCGGTGTATTTAAGCAGAGGTTTGAAGTTGCTTGGAGTAGGTGTGTCGCCCTTAACTTTCTGCGACACCTTGAGAGAAAGTGATGCGGTACCCGCCTTGAGGGCAACAGTTGCAACACGAGCCTCTTGTGTCGCATTGGACCGGGCTGTAAGAGTGAGTGTCTTATCGGCATAAGAAGCAACCAACCAATCGACATTGGAAGTCGCCTCTATCGAAGCGGCATCCGTCGTAACAGCCACTTTTTGGGTGCCACCCTCGGCTTCAAATATAACCTCCACAGGGTCGATGGAGAGGGTATTCTTAACATCTTTCTTGCAACCGGTCATTAACCCCATGGCTATCAGGGAGCAAAGGGCAACGAGCGTTGTCATCAACTTATTCATTTTCATTTTGAGTCTTATTGGGTTCGTTATGCAATTACATTGCGATACACCTATCGCAAGAAAGGGGTATCACGCAGGGTCATTTACTTAGGATATTGAAGTTTTTTTTGCATGTGCGCATTCAGGCGGAGACCACGCTTCGCTTCACTATTGCTGAGGGCATAGAACATAAGTGTAGTCTTACCCACAGCCTCTTCCTTTCCATCATTGACCATGAATAGATTACTGACCTTGATCTCTATACCCATGGTCTTGTTTTGAAAAAACCAAGAATCCGAAGCAAAATAGGAACTCGCCTTATGCGTTTTGTCCTGTGTCATCTCGAATCCCCAAGCCTTGATCATCTTGGCAAGAGGTTCAAAATCCACATCACCTTCGCCATAACGTTGCGTGAAGTCAATATCGCACTCATAATATTTGCGTACATCCGACTCAGGTTCATCATATTCGGGATTAGCACCGTAGTAAGTCCATCCGATCACAGGGAGGGGAAGTTTGGCTCCAACTGCAGGAGCGACCACGAGGGTAGCCTGTTCAAAACCATATTCGCCATCGGGCTTCTCGGCATGAAATTCAACGGAACTACCTCTTGCTTTTTCAAATTGAGCAACTGCACCGTTCTCTTCAATCGACTCTCTGAACTTCGTGTAAGGTTTTAGAGCCTCGTCACTAGTCCCTTGTGAACCGCTATTTTTGGGGAAGAACAAGAGGGTGGAATTTCCTCCGATAAATGAGATAGAAAGCGTATAGTTTCCGTTTTCAGACAGTAGCATATCACCCTTCGGAGTGGGTTTAGGGAAGCCATTTCCGGTAAAGTAGCTCTCTACCGCTGCATCGTTATTGAAGATATCTTCAGAGAGTGCCACCGAGGAACTCGTAATGCAGGGTTGTGTGTTACCCTCTGCCGCCAAGATGTACTGTACAATTTGAAGGTTGTGTTCATTTTCTTTTAAAGAGACAAAAACCAACTTCGTAGCTGTGCTAGACTTCGTATTAAGCGTACGCCCTACCTTAGCTTCGTGAGCCTTGATCTTCTCTGCCGTTAGTTCACTAAAAGGAATTGAGATAAGGGGGAAATCCTTGCGGGTAGCATCGAACTTTTCGGTAGCAGCCTTAGTACTGCGAAGATAGATAATAGCAGAGTGATCCTTGTCCATCTTGGAAAACATCACAATGTACTTGCTATTCTGATAGATATTCTGTTCCAGAGCTATGTACTGATCCTTTTCAAGCAAATCTTGTACGTGTTCCAAAAGGGCATCCCCTTCGAATAGGAGAGATGTTTTGAGGATCACACCTGCGGACTTGAGCGTGCCGTTACCCTTCTTTTCAACCTCGTAGCGACGCATTGAAAATTGATCACGGTTGGGCTCCTCAGCCCCGGGGAGATAGAGGAAGGTCTTGAGGTCGCCCTCTACCTTATCGGATTTCAACGTGGATTTATAGGGAGCTTCCCAAGCTTGCAACTCTTTAGCACCACCTGTAAAGTCCGCAAAAGGCACGGGGAGTGCTTTGAGTTTGCCCGCCTCGTCCAATTGAAGGAATGGCTCAGACGTATTCTTTTCATCGGGATTAGGTTGAGGGTTGGGGATCGGATCAGGGTTGGGCTGAGGCTGAACAGTCTGATCAGGACCGCACGATGTAAACGTCATGCTTGTAAGCCCGAGGGAAAGGAGAATTGCTCCTACCAATAACAGTTTTTTCATAGGTCGTATCATAGTTTACTTTTAATTTTATCTCAACAAGTGGGTGTGCTCGATATAACCGATCCCCTGCATACTACATGATACACGCATATACACACAGGAGAGGCTATACACGTCAAAAAATCATTTTTGTGATCATTCGTTATTCAACAGCTCCAAAAGTAGCCATTTCCGCAGAAACAACCAAACAACCGTCTTTTTGACGAACTATATTTGCATAAATCGGGGAAAATTAAGTCTTAAATAATACAGCAGAATGAATATATTAACGCTCCGAAGAGACAAAACAAGCATTTAATCGGGAATAAAACAGTCTGTAATGGATATTATTCTACCGACAAATAAGTTCCTCCGATATCCTCCACGACAGGCATCACAGATAATAAATATCTTTACAAAACCTTATTATTAGGGAAAGAAGGATGCCCGAAAAAAAATCACTTTCGTTGTAGTATAAAATTAGGGAAAGAGATACATTGAAACTCGTAGGCCCGGAGATTCGAAACCATAGGGCAACAGTTCAAAAAGTCTAGCCCTTTGGTTCTAAAAGTTGAGGCCAGTGTTTTTTCAGGTCTTAGTTGGCAGACTTAAAGGGAGGAGGGAGACCTATATTAGGTATGGCTGCCAAGAAGTCGTTCATCTTTATCCATTCAACACCTAACAACGGCGAGCTAACAGCGAAATGCGTACCTTTGCAATATGGAAAAAGGGAATCATACCACCACTACGGATCTGAAACCTGTATTGGAGATCATGGCCCCGGCAGGGTCGTACGAATCGCTCATGGCAGCGATCAATGCAGGAGCCGATAGTATCTACTTTGGCATCGAAGGGCTCAATATGCGCTCGAAGAGTGCCTACAATTTCACCCAACAGGATCTTTTTGAGATTGCGGAGATCTGCCGAAAAGCAGGGGTCAAGAGCTATCTCACCGTCAATACGATTATCTATGACGGAGACCTCGGCTATATGCGTCAGCTCATTGACAGCGCAGCCCAAGCAGGGATTTCCGCCATCATAGCCTCGGATGTTGCGGCAATGACCTATGCTCGCCAAATGGGTGTAGAGGTGCATCTATCAACTCAATTGAACATATCCAACACAGAGGCGTTGCGCTTTTATGCTCAATTTGCAGATGTCGTTGTCTTGGCTCGCGAACTAAATATGGAACAGGTATACACCATCCATCAGTCAATCCTTCGGGATCCGATCTTCGGTCCAAAAGGAGAACCGATACGTATTGAGATGTTCGCCCACGGTGCACTCTGTATGGCTGTTTCAGGCAAATGCTATCTGAGTCTACACGAACTTAACAAAAGTGCCAACCGTGGATCCTGCGGACAGATTTGTCGCCGTGCCTATCGGGTTTTTGACCGCACGAGCAATGTGGAGCTGGAGGTCGAGAATGCCAACATCATGTCACCCAAAGATCTCAAGACCATTCACTTCCTCAACAAGATGATTGATGCCGGAGTGCGCGTCTTCAAAATCGAAGGACGGGCAAGAGGACCGGAATATGTCGACACTGTAGTGCGTTGCTACAAGGAGGCGATAGATGCCATCAAACAAGGCTCCTACACTCCGGAGCGAATTGCCTATTGGGACGAACGCCTCTCCTCGGTATTCAACAGAGGATTTTGGGATGGTTACTACCTCGGTCAACGCTTGGGCGAATGGACCTCCATCTACGGATCGGCTGCTACCAAACAAAAGATCTACAAGGCTCGCGTAACCAACTATTTCAGCAAACTCGGAGTAGCCGAGTTAGAATTGGAGGCCGGCAGCCTCTCCCTCGGAGACGAGATCCTTATCACGGGTCCCACCACGGGCTTGGTACACACGACACTCTCGGAGATCCGCTTTGACCTGCAACCCGTAAGTAAGGGAGAACAGGGCACACGTGTCTCTATCCCCGTAGCCCAAAAAGTACGCCCCAACGATCGGGTTTACCTCTTTGAAGATCGCACCGAGCAACAAGAGTCGTATGCCCCGGCTTCCCCAAAAGAGAATAATTAAACTAGGAACAAACTCACTAAAATATAAAACCAAAAATAAGATCCTATGAATGATCAAAAGTTTCTTTTTAGCCTCGATATGAAGGTACGTGACTACGAGTGCGACCTCCAAGGCGTCGTAAACAATGCCAACTACCAGCACTACATGGAGCATGCTCGTCATGAGTTTTTGGAGTCGTTGGGCGAGAATTTTGCTGCACTGCATGATGCGGGCATCGACGCCTTTGTTTACAAAGTGTCTATCACCTACAAGAAGTCTCTACGCAGCGGAGACCGTTTTACGAGTGCCATCAACTGTCGCAAAAAAGGTGTTAAGCTCATCTTTGATCAGTATATCCTCTTCCCCGACGGCACGGTAAGCGCGCAAGGTGAAATCGAAACCGTAGCGGTACAAAACGGAGTAATCACCCGAGGAGAAGTCTTCGATAACCTACTGAAAGGATTAGATATATCGGAGAAATAAAAAACACACTTCACTGATAAACAGTAAGATAACGAGGTCGGAGAAAAAAATTTCTTCGACCTCGTGCAGTATTCGGACTAGTTCTGCATTTACTTGATAGAACGTCGGAAAAAAAGCCCGATGCAATAAAAATAGAGACATAGAAAGGAAGACAAAACAAAAGAGCCCCTCTGGCTTCAAAAAAAAGAGAAAAGACAAAAACATGAAGTCCCCGAGCCCAACACACCAACAACACCAACACGCAACGGCGGCGCGTCCAACACACCAACACAGACTGTGCCATACTAAGTTTTTGTTCTTACTCCTGGTTGTAGTAGCGATTAGCGGTTGTTCTCTAGATCACCCCTTTAACGGCAATGAGCTCATTTGGGATTATCGAAATGAAAATCTCGAGATTACTCTTTTGGATGACGAGGGACAATCGCTGATCGATCCAACCACTGATGAAGGGCTCGCCCTCCTGAGTCAGATCTCTATTGACTATGATGGCAAGCACTTCCCCCTTAACGACCGAGCAGCCCGTGAAATGAGAGATATGGTGGAGGGGTATCGCGATTTTTTCTTACGCTATCGAGATGGACGGTATGTGCTTAGTTTCGGAGAGTTCCAACCCAATTACAAGGATTTGCAAATCCTCTATTTGAATCTCCCCGGAGACGAGCAACATCGCATATCATTCACACACACCGTACGCAAAAACACATTTGACAGCTCCGTATGGTTAGACGACCAGCTGGAGCCTCATTCCAACAGTCTCCGAAATGTAGTTATCTATCCGAAAAATAACGGAGAGGCCTTTCGCGTTTCACCTCAAGCACGACCGGCTCCTGTGACCCTCTATATATACCCACTACTCCCCACAACAAGTTTTGCCGTAGACGAGCTAACGCGAGATCGATCGATCCCTCAAGAGGAATTTGCCAACTATCAGATTACCCTGGATGGCAAGACCTATCCACTCGTCTCCTCCAACGATGCCAACGGACTGAGCCTGACCACAGGCAACAGTCGGTTCATCCGCCAAGGAGGATTTTACAACAAAGAACCCTTCTTGGCTTTCGGTCCCATCCCCTTAGAAAACAACTATCACAACAAGGAGATTACCGTAAGCTACAAGGGGATAGAGAAGCAAATCCTGTTCAACTGTTACCTCGATACGAATAAAAAAGCAGTATACGAAGCGTGGTCCGGTGATGACAACACGAAAAATATTCTTTACTTTCGTAACGGACCTTTGGTAATAGTGGACTGGAACAGATGACTGAAAAAGAATTGTGCGATGGCTGTAAAGCAGGGGAGCGCGAAGCTTTCCGACAACTTTATTATAGCTATGCACCATTCTTGATACACCTCATACAGCGGTATGTAGGGGATATGGATACAGCAAAAGACCTCCTGCACGACTCGTTCCTAGCCATCTACGACAAGATCCGACAGTTCGAGTACCGAGGAGAAGGATCACTAAAAGCGTGGCTCTCGAGGCTCTGCCTCAACAACAGTCTCATGTGGCTGAGACAGAAGCAACGTATCACGTTTTTATCCCTAGACGAAGCAAGGGACTCAGATGATGTCGACACCCTAGACGCCCCCGGCGAGGAGGCAATTGAGGGTATCAGTGAAGAGACACTCCATCAGTTCATCCAAGAGCTACCCGATGGGTATCGTATGGTATTCAACCTCTATGTATTTGAAGAGAAGTCGCACAAGGAAATTGGACAACTCCTAGGCATTAACGAGAAATCCTCTTCCTCACAGCTGACAAGAGCCAAGAAAATGCTCGCAACAAAGATCACAGATTGGCAACGCAAAAACGCCTAAAACAAGAAAAATAGCACACTCTAACAAATGCTCCACAATACACCATCCAAGAAACTAGAGCCGTGGCTCAAGGCCATCAGGAAAAAGGAGGAGACTCTCTCCAATCGAGAGAGCCTTCCCTTTGATCTTGATGAGGCATGGGCCAAACTTGAGGAGGCACTCCCTGCCGTTCCTGCCAAGCAGGTGTCTGCCCCAAAGTCGAGAAGGCACCTCACATGGCACGCATGGGTCGGCATGGCTGCAAGCTTTGCACTCGTCGTCGGCATCGCTTGGAGCATTTGGAGTAGTCTGGAGCACCAAGCAATAGCACCAGACCAACCGCTGATAGCCCAACAGAACGGTTCTGCTCAATCGCCTCAGTCTCCTGACTTTATAGAGGCTCCATTGTCGATCCCAACGACTCCAAGCAATCAGCATCATGAAAAAGCAGACGATGCCGTGCGTTACAAGGAAGTTTATACCGAAAATCTCGATATCAAAGAGACGCTTCTCCCCCGGGAGGAGATCGCTCCCGATGAAGCCTCCTCTAGCGATGAGCCTCCCACACCAACCCCTCAGAGAAACATGGGCCCTGAACGAGACCTCTCGACTCCGAGCTATCAGGATATGGGGACTCCCTCCTACTCCGATTTCACTCCACAAGTACGTACGGGGGTATTCCTCTGCAACAACATAAGTTCGCAGAGTCAGCGCAATACGCCCAATTCCTTTGACGGAGGGGGGGGGATGCAGCTCATGTCTCGCTCAATGAACCACTCTTTACTCCAAACAGAAATTGCACGGGCCTACGATGTCGCTTCATTTCGACACTTTCAACCCCTGCACGTCGGAGCAAAAATCAGCGTAGACCTCGGGAGGCGCACGGCCCTAGAGTCGGGCTTAGTCTACTCTTACCTAAGAAGTACCCTAAACAACTATGGGTCTGTCGATTGTAAAAACCTACAGCAGGTACATTACATAGGTATACCTCTCGGATTCAACTTCTCCCTCTACAAAACAGCACGCACACGTCTCTATACGGGGATCTCGGGACGGGTGGACAAAGCTATCAGTGCAACGCTACTCGAGGGTTCTCTCGGTGAAGAGCCTTGGCAAATGTCTCTACAAGGCAAGGTGGGAGCATCTTATGACATTGTGTCTCACTTCGGATTCTTTATGGAGGCAGGACTCGCCTACTACTTCAATGACGAATCCCGCCTGCAGACCTATTACAAGCAACATCCGCTGATCCTCTCCTTCTCTGCCGGTATTCAATTTAATTATTGAAAATCCTCTTCGTGAGAAGTCAGAGCCGTGAGACTCTATTTTAACAAGGGGAAATGATCTTCCATCTGTAATTGAAGATTAGGGCGAACTTGCCCTCTTTGATCTCATGCTTAGCCTCTCATTCCAAAGAGCTATCTGTAAAGTCCCATTCTAAGCACGTCTAAAAAAAAAGTCGTACCTTTGGGTTCGGTATAGTGCCTTAAGTGTAGGGTACTTTAATGGATATAGAAGTAAATGCATACAATAAAGGTGTCCTAACCGACTCTAACTACCCTGTATCATAAAGGGTATTTAGAAAAAGGAGACATAGAGATCCTCCGGACATACTTAGAGAGAGCTAGATATATGGAAGATAAAGAAGATCGGATAATCAAAATAGACATAGAGACCGAGATGAAATCGGCGTACATTGACTACTCAATGTCCGTTATCGTATCTCGTGCTCTACCCGATGTGCGAGATGGGTTCAAACCCGTACATAGACGTGTACTCTTCGCCATGAATGAGATGGGTAACGTCCACTCACAACCCACTCGCAAGTCCGCCAAAGCCGTCGGTGAGGTGCTCGCCAAGTATCACCCCCACGGAGATAGTGCCGTTTATGGTACGCTGGTACGTCTGGCTCAACCATGGAACCTCCGCTATACGCTCGTGGATGGACAGGGGAACTTCGGTTCGGTCGATGGTGACTCTCCCGCTGCTATGCGTTATACTGAGGCACGCCTTACGGAACTCGCAGGCGAAATGCTTCGAGATATTGACAAAGAGACGGTGGACTTCCAGAATAACTTCGACGATACCACTCAAGAGCCCACCGTACTACCGACTCGATTCCCCAACCTCCTCGTCAATGGAGCTTCGGGTATCGCCGTAGGGATGGCGACCAACATGGCTCCACACAACCTGGCAGAGTCCATCGATGCTTGTGTAGCCTATATTGATGCACGTGGAGAGATCGAGATCGCTGACCTTATGCACCACATCAAGGCTCCCGACTTCCCCTCCGGAGGGTTCATCTACGGATATGCAGGTGTCAAGGAGGCCTTTGAAACGGGACGTGGACGTATCATATTGCGTGCTCGTACCGAAATAGAAACTGACAGCAATGGTAGAGAGAGTATCATCGTAACAGAGATCCCCTACCAAGTCAATAAATCCGAATTGGTTGGTTACATTGCCCAGCTGGTGAACGAACGCAAGATCGAGGGCATCTCCAACATCAGCGACGAGTCCAGCGGTAAGGGTGGTATGCGCATTGTTGTAGAGATCAAACGCGATGCCAATGCTTCGGTAGTACTGAACCACCTCTTCAAACAAACCGCTCTGCAAAGTTCGTTCAATGTCAATAACATTGCACTCGTCAAGGGACGTCCTTGTCTACTCAATCTCAAACAACTCATTGGCGAATTTGTCGATCACCGACACGACGTGGTACGCAGACGTAGCATTTTTGACCTTCGTAAGGCTCAAGAGCGTGCTCACATACTGGAGGGCTTGCTCATTGCCGTAGATCACATTGACGAGGTTATCCGACTGATCCGCTCCTCAAACAACGCTCAGGAGGCTCAAGAGAAGCTCCGTGATCGCTTCGAACTCTCTGAACTTCAGGCTCGTGCTATTGTAGATATGCGCTTACGTGCCCTCACAGGCCTCGAAAGCGACAAGCTCCGCGAAGAGTATGACGGACTCATGCAAACCATCGAATACCTCCAAAGCCTGCTTGCAGATGACAATCTACTGATGCAGGTCGTTAAGGAAGAACTCCTGGAGGTAAAAGATAAGTATGGTGACAAGCGTCGTACCGAAATCATATTCTCCAGCGAAGAGTTTAACCCCGAAGACTTCTACGCAGATGATGAAATGATTATCACCATCTCGCACCTAGGATATATCAAGCGCACCCCATTGAGTGATTTTAGAAGTCAAGCCCGTGGAGGCGTTGGATCTAAGGGGTCAACCACTCGAGAGGAGGATTTCATTGAGTATATCTATTCAGCCTCCATGCACGCTACCCTATTGCTCTTTACGACCAAGGGGAGGTGCTTTTGGCTTCCTGTATACGAAATCCCCGAAGGAGCTAAGAATACCAAAGGTCGCGCCATACAAAACATTCTCAACATTGAGGGTGATGACCGTATAACAGCGTGCATTCGCATCAAGAAGTTGCAAAAAGACCCTGAGTTTGTGGCCTCACACTTCCTCGTATTTGCAACACAACAAGGGATGATCAAGAAGACCCCTCTCGAGGCCTACTCCAACCCAAGAAGCAAGGGGGTATTTGCCATAAAGCTCAACGAAGGCGATAGCGTAGTGAGTGTTCGCCTCACCAACGGTCGTACTGAAATACTCCTAGCCAACAAGGGCGGACGTGCCATTCGATTCCACGAAAGCAAGGTACGCTCTATGGGGCGTGTGACCACAGGGGTACGCGGTATGGTACTCGATGATGAAACCAACGATGCCATAGTAGGTATGGTGGCTCTCAAAGATCCTGAGAAGGAAACCATCCTCGTCGTGAGTGAACAAGGATATGGCAAACGTACAACCCTGGACAGCTACCGAGTAACCAACCGTGGCGGTAAGGGTGTCAAGACAATGCAGATTACCGACAAGACGGGCTATCTTGTAGACTTCCGCTCCGTAACGGACGAACTCGATCTCATGATCATCAACCGTAGCGGTGTAGCGATCCGTATGCCGATGTCCTCCATCAACGTAATTGGCCGCGCCACCCAGGGGGTTAAATTAATCAACCTCTCCAGCCGTGGAGACGAAATAGCTTCGGTATGTAGCGTTGCAAGTGAAGAGGACGAAGCCGAACGCTCTCTGCAAAAAGCCGAGGCTACTGAAGATGGAGGGGTAAACATCGCCCCACCCGTGGACTCTAATGAGTATAGCCGGGAGAATGAGCCTCTGGAGGAAGAAGTGATCGAAGAAAATCAAGAAGAAAACGAATTTTGAATATGAACAAAAAAAGCCCTGAAGCTCTAGAGCGAAAAGGTGCCAAATGATAAGGAGGGGATTCTATTAAGAACTCGATCATAGGCTCCTCTACTCATCACCAAACATCTCCTCGCTCTAGTAGACGATGAAGGGTTATAGTGTAAACAATAAAACAGTTATTTGAGCATGAAGACAATGAAGAAAGTAATGTCTATCGCCTTGGCGACACTCATGAGTAGTAGTTTTGCCATGGCACAAAAAGCCAATGTAAAGGGTGCTGAAAAAATTGCAGACAAGAAAGGAGACTTCAACGAAGCCAGAACCCTCATTAAGGCTGCTCTCGAAAACGAAGAAACAAAGAATGACCCCAAAACTATGTACATCGCCGGTTACGTAGAGGAGAGTTATTTTACAAGCGAGAACGTCAAGCAATTAGAAGGTGTTGAGCCTAATCGGGAGCAGATGAATAAGGCTCTCATTGATATGTTTGGTTATTACATCGGTACCATTGATATGGAAACCGCAGCCAATGATGGCAACACCAAACCCGGGAAGTATGGAAAAAAAGTCAAAGAGGCCTTTGAAAATAATCTCCTCTATTTCATCAATGCCGGTGGCTATTACATGGAGAAACAGAACTACCCCGAAGCACTCAAGGCTTTCTCTGCATTCAAGCAAATCAAGAAGCTTCCTATGTTTGCCGATACTCCCATAGCAGCTGTTGACTCCAACTCCATGATGGTAGACTTTTTCTCCGTGATCACGGCTTACCAAACAGGAGATAAAAACCTCACGATCAAGCTCGCCGAAGAAATCAAAACCGTAGAGTATCGTCGTAATGACCTCATGCAGATCCTCTCTCAGACTTATCTGGAGAATGCCGATACGATGAAGTACATTGCCACAATGCAAGAAGGACTCGCCCTCTATCCCAATGAGTCCTATTACTCGGTGAACCTCATCAATACGCTCATCCAGATGGGACGCAATAGCGAGGCTATCGCATTGCTTGAAAAGACAATCGAAAAAGCTCCGAACAATGCCCAACTATACGATGTAATGGGTAAGTTGTACGAAGCCACTGATGAAGCAAAGAGCTTGGAATGGTATGCCAAGGCTCTGGCAATAGATCCTGAATTCATGGAATCTAGTTTCAACATCGGACGTGTATATTACAACCAAGCCGTAACTCTGAAGTCAAGCGACAAGTACGATGCCGCTACCGAAAAGCAGATTACAGAACTTTTCAAAAAGGCATTGCCCTACCTCGAAAAGGTCTATGCAAAGAACCCGGATCAGTGCTACTATATCTTGGCTCAAGTATATTATAACCTCAAAATGGGTGATAAGTACGATGCCATCAAAGCTGCATTTGGTCTCTAACAGAAGTTACAAATAGACAAAATAGAAAAGAAAGACTAATCAAACATCATCATGAAAAAGTTTTTGATTTCACTCGCTGCTGCACTGCTCTGCGGTGTAACCGCATCAGCACAACAGTTCACAATCCGTGCAGAAGCTGGTCCTGCGTTCTCATTTTCGTCCTTGGCAACTCATGGCGTAAACATCCTCGGTAGCGGTACTAAGATCGGATACCACGTTGCCGGTATGGTTGATGTAAATCTTTATAAAGGGCTTTATGCAAGTGCAGGGCTCTCCTTTGAAATGAAGGGTGCTAAGGGGAAACTCAAAGAGGACAACTCTCTTCTTGGGAAAATTGGTTCGATGATCAATAAGGAAGCCCAAAACGAGATCACGATGCACTACCTCCAAATCCCCGTTAATATAGGGTATAAACTCTCCCTTACACCTAGCATCGGAATCGGTATCCAGACGGGACCTTACTTTGCATTCGGACTCGGTGGTACGCAAAATACAGGGATCAAAGCGGCAGATGCTGTACAAAGCTTTAATGTATTCAAGGAAGGGATCATGGGATTGAATAAGGTTAAACGCTACGACATCGGCTGGGGTGCTTCGGCTATGGCTTACTTCAGTAACTACTATGCTACTGTCGGTGCAGACTTCGGATTCCTCAATATCGCAGAATCAGATACCCAAGGTACCGTAGCGCAAGTAGCAAACCAAGTCAAGGGTCTGTCATTTAAGAACTCAACCGTTTACGTCGGAATTGGTTATTGCTTCTAAGATATAGAGAAAATAGTTTGTAACTTTGTGGGGGAATACTTCTTGGGAATAGCGTCCCGATAAGTATTCCCCCCTTACCATATAATAGGGGATCAATACAAACGACAATATGTATAGTGATGAAGAAAACTCTGGTTATAGTGGTGCATCCCACGCTCCACACCTCTAAAATAAACAAAGCATGGAGCGAAGCAGCTCGTGGACACGCTACGTTACACTTCCTCTACGATGCCTATCCTGAGGGGAAACCCTTTGACGTTGCTTCAGAGCAAGCTCTTGTAGAGGCTCACGACCGCATAGTATTCCAATTTCCACTCTACTGGTATGCTGCGCCCTATCTTCTCAAAAAGTGGCTTGACGAAGTGATTACTTTTGGGTGGGCCTATGGAGAAGGTGGAGACAAGATGGAGGGAAAGGAGATTGCCGTAGCAGTTTCATGCGGTGGCAAGGAAGATCAGTTTACCGAAGGGGGCATACAATGCCACACCCTCGCACACTATATGCAGGTTTTTGACGGTATTGCAGCCTTTGTACGAGGTAAGTATATAGGATTTCACGCCCTATATGACAGCTATAACCCCGCAATTGACAACACGTTAGAGGAGAACTGTACTCGCTATATCCAGTTCCTCAAACAGGACTAATCCTCCCTATGACTGTTGCACTTCCTCCTCATCTCCCCGCCCATCAATCAGTCTCCTAGAACAAAAATGAAGAACGCCATGACCTCAAAAAAAAACTCTCAAGAATACTCCATACACCTAGAAGGCGTGCGTGTAGCCCGTGCCGAAAATGACCTCATTCACGACGTAAACATCCGACTCGGATATAATGAGTTTGCCTACCTATCAGGACCAGTCGGTGGAGGTAAGAGCTCCCTTTTGGAATTGCTCTATGGCGAACTGCCCCACGTGGAGGGCGAAGCTCACGTATTGGGACACAATCTCAAAAAACTCAAGAGGAATGCACGTCAAGCCCTCCGCAGGCGCATGGGGATTGTGTTCCAGTCCTCTGATCAGTTATTGTACGACCGCACCGTAGCGGACAATCTCGACTTCGTACTCCGGGCTACGGGCAAATATGCCCACCGAGATCGGCAACAACGGATCGAAGAGGCACTAACCAAAGTAGGCATGCAAGGGAAGGGGTACAAAATGCCTCACGAATTGTCCGGAGGAGAGGCGGAACGTATCTGTATTGCTCGGGCTATCATTGTCAATCCCGAACTGATCTTAATGGATGAACCTACCGCCGGATTAGATCCCGATACGGCACGCTCCATCGGGCAACTCATTCAGCAAATCTCCAAAGAGGGTACAGCTGTGCTGATGGCTACGCACAATCAGGAATTGATGCGCGATCTACCGGCCCCCATCTACAAAATCGAACCAAAAAATCGCACGCTGGAGCTTATCTTCCCTGAAGGAATGGGTCCCGAAGCACCTAACGCTCCCGTAGAATAATCCGTTACAACCTCATCGTTCCAACAACTTACCCATGATTGTACTCAAGTTTGGTGGCACCTCGGTAGGAAGTGCTCAGCGTATCCGAGCCGTAGCCCATCTTGTGTCGGCGATTTCCGGTCGCAAGATCATCACCCTGTCTGCCATGTCGGGGACGACCGACGCCCTCGCACAGCTGGCACACCTTATCGTAGAGGCTGAGAGGGAGAAGGCAAAAGAGGCTGTCTCGGCTCTCGAAAATCGCTACCGCTCAGTACTTGAAGAACTTTTTGACTCCCCAACCATACAGAAAGAGGTTTGGAAAGCCCTCACACCCATTTTTGTCGAACTAGGAGAGCAAACCGAGAACGAAGCCTTTACCCTTAATGACGAAAAACGAATTCTTTCTCGGGGTGAGATCATCAGTACGACCCTCATGCGATACACTCTTCGCGAATACGAAAAGGTACAGGCCATACACCTCGATGCTCTTTCTTTTATGCGGATCAACCACAACGGAGAGCCTGATCCCGAATATATCGAATCACACCTTAAACCGCTCCTTGATCAAGGGACTCAAGCCCCCGATGCCCTCTACCTCACCGAAGGATACATCTGTATCAATGCCTTTGGAGAGATAGACAACCTGCGCAGAGGGGGTAGTGACTACACTGCAACTCTGATTGGAGAAGCAGCCCATGCAGACGAGATTCAGATTTGGACTGACATCGATGGGTTACACAACAATGACCCTCGGGTGGTCAATGTAACCAGCCCTGTACGCAGACTTCACTTTGGAGAGGCCGCTGAATTAGCGCACTTCGGAGCGAAAATCCTGCACCCCACCTGCATCGAACCTGCACGACGAGCCAATATCCCGGTACGACTCCTCAACACCCTAGACCCACAAGCTCCCGGGACGCTGATCTCTTGCGAAACCAGTCGTGACATGGTCAAGGCGGTTTCTGCTAAAGATGGTATTGCTCTCCTCACGATCCGCCGTCACCCTCACATTAGTGGAGGGCCCTCTCTTACGGACTATATTGTTGCTATTACCCAGCTCATTGCCAAACACAACATACGTATGGATCTTCTAACCACAACGGGAGATAGCTACCTCATTGCCGTAGAAGATTGTCCCGAGGTCCTTGCCTTTATGACAGAGGCAGAGGAATGGGGAGACATCCTCTACCAACAGAATATGACCATTCTAGCCGTAGTGGGAGACATGGGATGGGATCGTATGGGATTTGAATCCCGTATCTTGGATGCCATTAACGACATTCCCATTCGTATGATTTCCTATGGAAGTAGTAATTACAGTTTGGTATTGGTAGTCGGGAGTATAGACAAGAAAAGAGCGATGATCGCCCTATCGGATCATCTCTTTGCAAATATCAATTTAGCATCACCTGAAATCGGATAATCTCTCTCCCTCGAATATCAACTTTCTTTATGACATTTCGGCAAGCGGTCTACCTAGCTCGGCCCCATACGTTACCGGCCTCCATCGCCCCTATCGTGGTAGCTCTCATCTTGGCAGGCTTTCACACACATCTGAATATACTTACGGCCATCTTGACCCTCGCCGTCGGAGTTGGAGCACAAGTCGTGAGCAACGTCGCCAACGACCTATTCGATTTTAAGAAAGGTGCTGATGGGAAAAAACGTCAAGGCTTCGAACGCCCCATCTCTTCAGGAAAGCTCTCTTATTCTGAGGTCAAGGCTTTTTTATTTGTAACCGTCGGATTTACGAGCCTTACGGGGCTTGTCTTGGTAGCATTGACCTCTCCGTGGTTACTCCTTGTGGGACTTGCCGTTATCGCAGGAGCCATTGCCTATACGGGAGGTCCCTATCCACTTGCCTATCATGGACTGGGAGAGGTGATGGTATTCCTATTCTACGGACTTATTGCAGGATGCATCACCTACTTTATTCAGTGCCAAACACTCACATGGGAAGCCGTTACCCTAGCCTCTTCAATGGGGCTAGCAAGCTGCAATATCCTCATAGTCAACAACTATAGAGATATAGAAGAGGATACTACTTCGGGTAAAAGGACCATCTTTGTACGCTTTGGCAAACAACTTGCTCCCAAGCTCTACATGAGCAACCTCCTCCTATCAATACTGCTTCTCTTCCCATTTTACTCGATTATCGGGATGCTCTCCTCGGGGATCTATTTGGCACAAATGATGTACGTACAGCGCGTTATGGCTCGAACTGAAGGGGAGCAACTCAATAATGTTTTGGTGCAAACGGCTCGTGGAGTGGTCTTTTTGGCACTCAACGTCGCTTTCGTCCTCATCATCCACTATGCAATTAGCCCCCACTGGGGAGAGTTGCACCACCACCATTAAATCTCTCGATGTATGTACTACAAAGCCTCTCTACCACGTTATTGATATGTATGAAAAGTAGTTATTTATCCCCTTTCCATAAGGTTTTGAGGTTTTCTCATACGATACATAGCGGCCTATTTCTACTTGCATTGTGTGTACCGCTCTCGCTCCGTGCTCAAGAGAGCGACCACTCCTACACCTTCCTCAATGTCCCTGTATCAGCTCAAACGATGGCGATCGGAGGACTGGCTATCTCCTACGTGGATGGCATGGACGGACAGGCATTCGATAACCCTGCCCTATACGGAGAAGAGGCCTCAGGGCATCTTTTTCTCTCTTATATTAACTACATGTCGGGGGTAAATGGTGCGAATGTGCTGTACGGGCTACCCATTGGAGAGCGTGGATCTTGGGCCATTGGAGCTCGTGCAATGAACTATGGCAGACTCATCGGATACGACGTACACAATATAGCCGGAGGTTCATTTACCGCCACAGATGCGGCTCTGGAAGGACTTTTCAACTACGAACTTACGGATAAGTTGCGTGGAGGAATTGCCCTAAAGGTGCTCTACGGCAACATTGAGCGGTACAGCAGTTGGGGTATTGCTACCGATGTCGGCGTAAGCTACTATGATGGAGATAAAGGGCTTTCACTCGGAGCCGCAATCACCAATGCCGGCGTTACAATCAAAGGCTATGGTAATCGTAAAACAGCTCCGGCTTGGGATCTACGCCTTGGTTTTTCGCAACGCTTTATGCATGCTCCATTTCGGATCCACGCCACCGCCTATGGACTTAATCCTATGGTATTGCGCTCATCACTAAGCACTTCGCAGAAGTTCCTCGATCGGTTTATCAGACACCTCACCTTTGGAGTAGAGTACCTATATGACGATAAATTTTGGATTGGACTTGGATACAACCCTAGGTTAGCCCAGGACCTAAAGATCCAAAACGGGAACTTTCTCTCTGGTTTTTCTATGGGATTAGGCTTTAATACTCCCTCCTTTCGTGTGGGCATAGCCGCTTCTCGTTACCACCCCTCGGCTCTCAGTTTTATGGTCACCTTCTGTACCAACTTTGGCAACGATAAGTACAAATTCTAAAAACACTTCATGCAAGATATGACTCAACGCAAAATAACAATTGCCATCGATGGGTACAGCTCCTGTGGCAAGAGTACTATGGCAAAGGCTCTAGCTCACTCTCTCGGCTATATTTATATTGATAGTGGTGCGATGTATCGAGCCATAACCCTCTATTCATTGCGAGAGGGGATGTGGCATGACGGACAACTTGAAGAGACTCGTTTGGCCTTGTCCATGCCTCATCTCAGGGTCGGATTTACACGCACTATATACGGACAATTGCGGACACTCCTCAACGGAGTGGATATTGAAGAGGAGATCCGTACTATGGAGGTATCTAACCACGTGAGCCCCATTGCAGCGTTACCTTTTGTTCGCCATGCCATGACTGAGCAACAGCGCGCTTTAGGTGAAGCGAAGGGGATCGTGATGGATGGGCGTGATGTGGGCACAACCGTATTCCCCTCGGCGGAATTGAAGATCTTTGTAACAGCACGCCCGGAGGTACGTGCCCAACGCCGTTTTGAGGAGATTCGTAGTAAAGGAGATTCAAAAACCAGCTTTGAAGAGGTACTTACAAATCTACAAGAGCGAGATCGAATTGATTCGACCCGAGCCGTCTCCCCTTTGCGCCAAGCCGATGATGCTCGAGTATTGGACAATTCGGACTTAACATTTGCAGAACAGGATGCACTTGCCCTCCAATGGGCGCAAGAGGTTATCAATACCCGAGTATGATTGTTATTGAGATTGACCGCCAATCGGGGTTCTGCAATGGAGTCGTTCATGCGATCCGTAAGGCAGAACAGGAGCTAGCCACCGCCCCTAAGGGTAAGAAGTTTTACTGCTTGGGCGATATCGTACACAACAAAAGCGAGGTGGATCGACTCGAAGCATTAGGACTATCGACCATCAATTATCAAGAGTTTGAAGCCCTGGAGGGAGGAGAAAAGGTACTTTTTCGTGCTCATGGCGAACCCCCTAGCATCTACCGATCGGCACAAAAAAGAGAAATCTCCATTATAGATGCCACCTGCCCCGTTGTGCTTCAATTGCAAAAGCGTATCCGACAATACTATCAGGAGGGTGCTGCATCGCGAACTCAGATCGTGATTTTCGGGAAACGAGGTCATGCCGAAGTCAATGGACTCGTAGGGCAAACCAATGGAGAAGCGATTGTAATACAAGAGATCGAGGAAATTGAGCAATTGGACTTCTCTCGCCCCATCTCCCTCATATCCCAAACAACCATGTCGCTAGAGATCTTTGGGCAAATCGTCGAAGAGATCAAGCGTAGGATGCATCCGGGAGTCCACTTTACCTTCGCAGACACCATATGCCGTCAAGTCGCTCTTCGCATCCCTCACATTGAGGAGTTTGCACGTAGTCATGATCGGATTTTCTTCATTGCAGGCAAAAAAAGTTCCAATGGAAGGGTTCTCTTCGAGAAGTGTCGAACGACCAACCCTCTAACCTACTTCTTGGATACTCCCGAGGACTTGACCTCCGAGATGCTTCCCTCCTCCGGCGATGAATGTATCGGGATCTGTGGAGCAACCTCCACACCACGATGGCAGATGGAGGCCTTGGCTACGCATCTCCAACACCAACTTCCCAACAGCATTGTTCGCTAAAATGGGAAAATGACTTGCCTACGTTATTCCAAATCCGGCCAAAAAGAGTATTTTTGCTTGTGAATTAGATCTCTGGTACTTTGTAGCAATACTCATCTGTATGGTATACTCCCCCTTTCCTCCTGCTCAGTTTATGGGACTTGGCGTTGCCCTGGTAACTCCGTTCCTCGTTGATGGTCAAGTAGACTATCCCTCCCTTGGAGCTGTTGTACGCAACATTGTGGCTTCGGGGGCGGACTTCATCGTCGTTTTTGGAACTACGGGCGAATCTCCGGTCGTCTCATGCGATGAGTTTGACAAAGTGCTGGCCTCTGTGCGGAGAGAGGCAGGCGAGCATTACCCTATCGTATTGGGGATCGGTGATAACTGCACACAACGCCTGATAGATCGTATCGGAGCTGCCAATAGCTATGATGTGCAGGGGATCCTTAGCGTTGCACCCTACTACAATAAACCCTCACAAGAGGGCATTTACCAGCACTTTGCTGCCGCAGCCCAAGCCAGTGAAAAGCCCATTATTCTATATAATATCCTGGGTCGAACAGGGGTAGACATTGCCCCTGAGACGGTCTGTCGCCTGCGAAATAATTTCCCGGAAAAGATCGTTGCTATCAAAGAGGCCTCAGGTATTGAAGATCGCGTCACGCAACTTGCACATATGCTGGACCCTGCCTTTACAATCCTTTCGGGGGATGATCACAAGACACTGGAGCTGATGCATCAGGGAGCTAATGGGGCTATCTCGGTTGTAGCCAATGCCTACCCTCATTGGGTCAAAGAGCTGATTGACACAGCAGGATCTACCCGATCGGTAGAGATTGACAATGCCTTTGCCGCCTGCTACCGTCTCCTTTTCGAGGAGGGTAACCCTGCAGGAATCAAGGAATGGCTCTATAAGATGCAACTCATCAATACCCCAACCTTAAGACTCCCATTAACCCGCGTATCGGATAACCTCTCGCACAAGATCGAGCAGTCCGTAGCTACACTGATGAACCTCGGGGCACACTGATCCCCCTTTTGAACAAGCTAAACAAAGGGGAAAAGGGCTTGGTGACATGATACTTTCACACCTAGAGATTATTGCATTTAAGAGCATTGCGACGGCATCGTGCGACTTTGCTCCCAAACTCAATTGCTTCTTCGGAGGCAACGGCATGGGGAAGACCAATCTGCTAGATGCGATTCATTACCTATCCATGGTACGAAGCCATCTAAATACGATAGATCGAATGGCAATTCGTCACGGTTCCTCCGAGTCAATTCTCACCGCAGATTACCAAACGGACGGACCTGAAGAAATAGATCGTATTGCGCTACGGATTCGCCCCGACCAAGGAAAATTGCTCAGTCGCAACGGAAGAGTGTACAAACGCCTGAGTGAGCACATCGGACGCTATCCGCTCGTGATTATATCGCCCCAAGACTACAAACTCATACGCGGCGGAAGCAACGAACGGAGAGCGTGGCTAGACAGGCTCCTATCTCAGCACGACACACTTTACCTCGATCAGCTCATTCGCTATGAACGGGCCTTGCAACAACGCAATTCGCTACTCAAAGGCGATCGCTCCGATCCCATCCTTCTCTCTATTGGAGAGGAACAACTGGCACATTTTGGCGTACAAATTGCTCAAAAACGTCGGCAATTTGTAGTTGATTTTATCCCAACATTTAATCGTATTTACCAAGAGATCTGTAACTCTGAAGAGGAGTCTATTTCCCTTCATTACATCACTCCGACGGACAACGATCCCGAGATCTATATGGAGCATTTACGCCAACAACGCGAAGTGGATCAGCTATCGGGACATACCGCTTATGGAGTACACAAGGATGATTTGGAAATGCTTTTGGGAGAAAACCTAATGCGAAAGATCGGGTCAGAAGGTCAGAATAAAACCTACCTTACAGCCCTTAAATTCACTGAATATAGTCTTTTGGCTCAACGGCTACAGTGCCGTCCGATTTTACTTCTTGATGACCTATTCGACAAATTGGATTCCGAGCGTGTGGAACGCATTATCCACATTGTATCCCGACCTCTTTTCGGGCAGATTTTCATTACCGATACCAACAGAAAATATCTCGACGACATCATAGAGGCTCAAAACGAGTCGTTTCATCTATACGCAGTGCGTCAAGGCGAGATCTCACTGCAAGCAACCTCTATCTAATCTAGAGATGCAACGAAAACATCCTCAGAAGCTGGGTGATCTTCTCTCGCAGATCATCGACGAAGATCCTCAATGGGCCCAAGAGCTTTACAAACAACGCGCCATCGACTTTTTTTGGGAACGATTCGGTACAATGCGTCCCTTCATTCGCGATATATCTTTTAGGCAAAATACCCTGCACATTCAGATGCGCTCTTCGACAGCTGCTCGTATGATTGCAGCACAAAAGGACAGCATTATGCACCTAATCAACGACCACCTACATTACCTCGTTGTAGAGGACATTCGCATATACTGATGACCCACGTTGGAGACCTCTACCCGAATAGTTTTACTCCGTAGTACGGGAAGTGGACTGATGCTGCTCCGAGATCTTCATCGCAAAATCCTCATCCATTTATCTCTTGGGGTCATTTTCTTACGATCAATTCTTCCAAAGGTTCCCATATCGATCTCAAACGACGACGGCCTACTCGTATTCTGTTGCGCACTAAGGAAAGATTTTTTACCTTTGCCCTGCGTTGGAGAAAAGGAAAAGTGAAGAACTTTATTTGGTACAACAAGCGTATAAGATCCGGTGAATGTAGGCATCAATCGCAGCAAACAACCTACGGTGCGTCATCAGATGACACACTAAGAAAAGATCGCCACTCCCCCCTGTGCTTCAGAGAGATGAGAGGGGGATTTTCGTTCCAAGGTTATCAATATACCATAGGAGAAATTTTTTCATTATTCCGTAAATACAGTTTTACAAGCAACGAAAGACAAAGTACGATAAGATAAACACCCTCCCGCCTTTTACCCTATTCGTTAAAATGCAAAGAACTCGGGTATTTAGTCTCATCTCCAAGGGATTATAAGTAAGGAATGTGGAGGAGGAAGAGAGAGGCCGGGAAAAAAGATGAATACGAACTTCAAGAGAAGAGTTAAACAACTCCTTCAGAATCGGGTTTTCAAGGATTTTATAGATCACCGTTATATTCTTTTATTTGACACATTACTCGGTGGAGTTTCCGCCCTACTCGTAGGCTGGGGTATCAGTTGGTTGATCTCCGTACCCTTCTTGAGCAATAAACAATTCTTGATTGCAATCGGGGTTGCCATCGTCTCAACCTTCATTACAGCCTATCTATTCAGGACTTATAAGCAGGTATTCCGATTTTCGACATTGGATATCAGTACTCGTACATTTCTGTATATAGTCTGCAATACACTTAGCATCAGCCTTCTGTCCACTACCATTTTTATGGTATCAGACATTGAGCTAAACTTCAAGATCCTTCTCTTGTACTCGCTCTCTTTCTTCATTACGTTCTTCATAGCCGTCGTAACCTCTCGCTTTTGCTTCATTGTATTGGCTCGCTGGGTTACCGAAGATACCACTACGAATGTCGTAACTCCCGTAGTGATTTACGATGCCAAAGAGGCATCGGTCTCATTAGCTCACTTATTGGAGATGAATCGGCACTACAATGTTGCCGGCTTCTGCAGCCGAAATGATCACAAAAGCTCCTTTACCATTGCCAACAAACCAATATTCCAAATCCACTCTCGTAAGGATCTGTCGGTCTTAATCAAGCGTTACAGGATTCGTGCGATCATCTTTGCCAATAAAGACGACCTCTTCAAGGAACGAACTAAACTCATAGAAGACTGCATTGCCCTGGGGATCTCTCCCATGATCGCCCCCCCTATCGAAAAAACGACTCCCGCAATACTTGCCGAGCAAGGAGTAAGAAATATCAAAATCGAAGACCTCTTATTGCGTGACGAAATCCACTTGGATCCCAAACCTGTGGAAGCCCTCTATGCCGAAAAAACCATATTGGTAACAGGAGCTGCAGGGAGTATCGGAAGTGAAATTGCCCGACAAGTTGCTCAATTGAACGTAAAACATTTGATCCTATTCGACAATGCAGAGACTCCTCTACATAACATTCGTTTGGAGCTGCAAACACGATACGAAGATCTGATCTTCACTCCCGTCATCGGAGATGTGCGCAGCAAAGAGCGCGTAAATATGGTCTTTGAGCGGTATCATCCACAGATTGTACTCCATGCCGCAGCCTACAAGCACGTACCTCTCATGGAAGAGAATCCCTGTGAAGCAATACTCGTCAACTGCATCGGTACACAAAATATTGCCGATCATTGCCTCAAATATGGAGTTGAAAAGATGGTAATGATCTCTACCGACAAGGCTGTGAACCCTACCAATGTAATGGGAGCCACCAAACGGTCGGCAGAGATGTATGTACAGTCTCTCGGCCATGCCATCGAAGAGGGTAAGATCAACGGCAAAACCATCTTCCTCACAACTCGGTTTGGCAATGTACTGGGATCACAGGGGTCGGTGTTTCACCTCTTCCGAGAACAGATTGCCAAAGGAGGTCCCATCACGGTCACACATCCCGAAATCACACGCTTTTTTATGAGTATCAGTGAAGCATGTCGCCTCGTACTCCAAGCCAGTACCCTGGGAGATAGTACCAAAATTTTCGTCTTTGAGATGGGAGAATCGCACAAAATCGTCGAACTTGCACGGCAAATGATCCGACTATCCGGACTTGAACCCGACAAGCAAATTAAAATTACCTTCACGGGACTACGACCGGGAGAGAAAATCTACGAAGAGGTACTCGATGATCACGAACTGACCGAACCTACAAACCTTCCAAAAATAAAAATTGCACGAGTGCGTCCTCTCGACTTTACTCCCATTGCCGAAATCTTCGAGCAGATGCGAACCCTTGCAAAAGCCGTCGATATAGACAAATCCGTGGCTTTGATTAAGAAGTTGGTTCCCGAGTATAAAAGCAATAATAGTGAATTTGAGAAGCTGGACAAGGATAAGAACAAAAGATAGAATATGAAAAGGGAATCCCTCTCCCTCCCTTGGCAACACACCGCTAAAGACAATAGCAATATACAATGCGCACGGATTTAGAGGGACGAAAGCAGAGAGGAGAGAGGGATTTTTATTCTCAAAAAAAGTAGACAATGGAAGAAGGAAAGATGCAAGCGACCCGACTCCCCGACAACGCCTATCGGGAACTGACAAGTGGAGAAAAGTACCACCCCATCATGCCCGCAGGGACAAATCCGCGTGAGGTTACGCCCTACTCCATCCTCATGGGAATTATTATGGCAATACTCTTCTCCGCTGCGACAGCCTACCTCGGGCTCAAAGTGGGACAAGTCTTTGAGGCTGCAATACCTATTGCCATTCTGGCCGTTGGTATCGGCTCGCTATCCGGTAAAAAGAATATGCTGGGTCAAAATGTAATCATTCAATCCATCGGAGCCTCCTCTGGAGTAATAGTCGCAGGAGCGATCTTTACCCTACCGGCTCTCTACATCCTCCATTTAGAAGCTGGTTTTTGGCAGATCTTTCTATCATCGTTCATTGGCGGATGCTTAGGGATACTCCTTTTGGTTCCATTCCGTCGCTATTTCGTTCAGGAGATGCACGGCAAGTATCCTTTCCCCGAAGCAACGGCTACAACCGAAGTGCTCGTTACGGGAGAGAGTGCCGGTAAACAAACAAAACTCCTTGCCCTGAGCGGACTAATCGGAGGGTTGTACGACTTCATCACAAGTACCTTTGGTTGGTGGACTGACGAACTCTCCTCACGTATGATGGCTTGGGGCGACATGGTGGCAGACAAATATAAGATGGTCTTCAAACTCAATACGGGAGCAGCAGTACTCGGTCTCGGCTACATCATCGGCTTGCCCTACGTAGCCATCATCTGTGCAGGGTCATTCCTTGTTTGGTTTGTAATCATCCCCCTTATTGGCTACTTTGCCCCAGGACTGACCCTCCCCGTCGGAGGAGGTGTAGACCTCACAGTAAGTGCTATGAGCGTGGAGCAAATCTTTGCCAACTATGCGCGCCCCCTTGGTATCGGAGGTATCGCCATGGCTGGGATTATCGGAATCCTAAAATCCTCAGGAATCATAGGAAGAGCCGTAAAACTGGCTGCTGCCGAACTAGGGAATAAACGAGATTTGAATCCGATCGCTTTGCGTACGGAGCAAGACCTCTCGATGAAATTCGTCCTCATCGGTATCATCGCCACTCTCATTACAACGTTCGTATTCTTCCAATTCGGAGTAATCAACAACATCGGGCAAACTCTCATCGCTTTGGCAATTGTCTTCGTAATAGCTTTCCTATTCACGACCGTAGCAGCCAATGCCATTGCCATTGTAGGTAGTAATCCCGTCTCGGGCATGACTCTAATGACTCTCATCCTCACCTCCGTAGTACTCGTAAGCGTGGGTATCGACGGAGAGCGTGGCATGATGGCTGCTATGATTATTGGAGGGGTTGTCTGTACCGCCCTATCTATGGCCGGAGGTTTTATCACCGATCTCAAGATCGGCTATTGGCTAGGAACGACACCACAGAAGCAAGAGAAGTGGAAGTTCCTCGGCACGCTGGTATCGGCTCTAACGGTGGCAGGAGTCATGATCATACTAAGTAAGACATACGGGTTCGAAGGCGAGGGATCGCTCGTAGCTCCTCAAGCCAATGCCATGGCAGCTGTCATCAAACCCCTTATGGAGGGTGGTCAAACACCATGGATTCTTTACGGTCTAGGTGCAATCCTAGCCCTGATCCTCAACTCCATCAAAGTACCTGCCCTCCCTTTTGCCCTGGGAATGTTCATCCCAATCCAACTCAATATCCCTCTGCTCATTGGGGGACTTATCAGGAAATTCGTTAGCACCCGGAGCAAAGATGTCTACATCAATAAGGTACGTCAAGACAAAGGTACACTCATTGCCTCCGGGTTCATTGCCGGTGGTGCTCTGATGGGCGTCGTTAGTGCAATCCTCAAATTCAACAACGTTGATCTATTTGCCTCTGAATGGCACACTACCGTATCGGCACACCAACTTACCCTTGCGATGTATCTACTCATTATCGGCTACTTTGCCTGGGACGCCATCAGAGGGGCTAAAAAATAAAACGACCAAAAGCGATTCTTTTTATGGAACTGAAAGAACGATTTCTGCATTATGTTGGGTTCGATACCCAAAGTGACGAAACTTCCCATACATTTCCCTCTACGGAGAAGCAGCTTGTACTGCTCCGGAGCCTACACGATGAGATGATCGCCCTCGGACTATCTGAGGTGTCGATGGACGAACATGGCTATGTAATGGGGAGTATCCCTGCCACAGCAGGCATGGAAGACCGTCCTATCATAGGATTTATCTCACACGTAGACACTGCCCCCGATATGAGTGGGGCAAACGTCAAACCGCAGATTATTGAGAATTACGATGGTACAGATATTCGGCTTAACGACTCGCTAATGATGACCGTTGCCGACTTCCCCGAACTCTCTTTCTACAAAGGACATACGCTGATCACCACAGATGGGACAACCCTTCTAGGGGCAGACGACAAAGCCGGTGTGGCAGAGATTATGACCATGGCAGAGTATTTCATGAATAATCCTCAAATAGCTCATGGAAAAATCCGCATAGGATTTACTCCCGATGAGGAGATCGGACGTGGAGTGGATTTCTTCGATGTTAAGCGTTTCGGGGCTCAATTTGCTTACACCGTCGATGGCGGATTTGAGGGAGAATTGGAGTACGAGAATTTCAATGCCGCCTCTGCCAAACTCGTCATCCAAGGACGTAACATACACCCAGGCTCCGCCAAGGGAAAAATGATCAATGCCCTGCAAATAGCGTGCGACCTTCAGGCAATGCTTCCCGTAGGTATGCGCCCCGAGTTGACCGAGGAGTACGAAGGGTTCTTCCACCTCATTCACCTCTCGGGTAGCGTGGAGCAGGCCGAAATGAGCTACATCATACGAGATCACGACCGCAAGCTCTTTGAAGAGAAGAAGCAAATCCTTTCCAAAGCAGTCGCCTATCTGAATGCACGCCTAGGCGAGGAGGCTATCACACTCAAGCTCCAAGATCAGTACTATAATATGAAGGAGCAGATAGATCCCTATCCTGAACTAATCGAACGCGCTCAGCAAGCGATGAAAATGGCAGGGGTTACGCCCGTTGTCAAGCCTATTCGTGGAGGAACAGACGGTGCACGTCTCTCCTACATGGGGCTTCCCTGCCCCAACCTCTTCACGGGGGGAATGAATTTCCATGGCAAGTATGAGTACTGCTCTCTTACGACCATGTACAAGGCTCTGAAAACGATTATCCATCTCGCTACGCTATTCTAGCGAACTAATTATACCTCTTCATTTGTTATTGAAGCAAGGAGGGGAAGGGTGAAGCTCCTCTCTCTTGACAAGAAATAGCAATTAAGACCATAACATAATGAATACGATAAGCTATCCTAGTGCTGAAGCAACGGCTCAGAAACTAGCCGAAAGAATACAACAAGAAGTAGAGAAAAGCGAAATCTATTACCTCGCTCTAACGGGAGAAATGACAGCCATTCCCCTCTATCAAGCTCTCGCCCAAGCCTCCATAGATTGGAACAAAGTGCAGGTGTATTATGCCTCCGAGATTGTGAGTGGAGCAAAAAAAGGATTTCATCACACACTGGCACAAGCACACCTTTGGGACAAAGTGAATATCCCGACAAGCCATATTCACCCCATCCGAACAGAGGTGGCAGCTGATGCTGAGGCACGACGCTATGCCCAGGAGATCATGGATACCCTCCCCAAAGTAAGTGGAGTACCTCGTTTTGATTTAGTATTGATGGACATGACCTCCGACGGGCATGTTGCAGGGATCTTCTCAGGTCAGCATGAGCTATTTCTCGAAGAGAGTTTGACTCTGACCAACAACCATCCCTCCTCAGGTGACGAGTATATTAGCCTTTCAATCCCAACGATTGAATCTGCCAAAAGCCTCGCACTCTATGCCTTTGGAGGCGAAGCTCGCTTCGCCATCGGAGATATCATCAACCTACTGCCCGAAGCTAAAGCCTATCCCGCCAATTTTATAGCCTCTCGCTGCCCGTGGATCTATCTCTATGCCGATGCAGAGTCCATGAGAGAAAAAAGCTATTCGATCTACTGATAACAGAGTGCTATTCCACACTCCTTCGGGAGTAGCCCACCAAGGGGTAAGCCGCTTCTTCGTTTCAGAATTAGCAGCTTACCCCTTCCTTTTTGGACTCATACCGAAGAAGAAGGGCTTTTTTTCGATCAAATCACTACTAATTGTCATACTCATTGAGGCAAAGTCACTATAAATGGTGATTGTGAGGCGGTGGAGCACTTTCTACCTTTGTGACGGAAATTGATAATGAAAGATTAATCGACTCTACAATGAAAAAAATTGGTATTTACTTTGGTTCTTCTAGCGGTACGACCGCTGATGTAGCAAAAACAATCGCAAAGCGTCTCGGTATAGATGCAACAGATATTCACGATGTAGCTTCAGCTGATGCGGCCTCTATGGCCAATTATGAAGTGCTCCTCCTAGGTAGCTCTACGTGGGGTATGGGCGATCTGCAAGACGATTGGGAAAGCTTCTTGCCCAAAGCTAAGGGTCAAAACCTCGCTGGCAAGTGTGTAGCACTCTTCGGTTGTGGAGACTCGTCTTCTTACAGTGACACGTTCTGCGATGCTCTTGCCACAATCAAAGAAGAGATGGACGGCACAAATTGCACATTCATTGGTGAGGTTGCTGCCGAAGATTATGGCTATGACGAAACACGTTGTGAGCAAGGTGGTAAACTTATCGGGCTCCTCCTTGACGAAATCAATGAGTCAGACAAAACAAGCGATCGCCTTGACAGCTGGATAGCTGCCATGCAACCCCATCTCTAAGAAGTAAGTAAGCTAGAGATATTGCTCCTCCAAATATAATAATTACGAAAGGGTTACAACGGCTATGGAAGAAGTGCTCATTCGTCGTGCGTTAGAAGCTGATGTGAAAGTTTTTTCGCATCTCATTTACGAATTTGAGAAAGGGGTGCGAAACCTCGTACTCTATACGTTGAGTGAGGAATACCTTCCACTGGCTCTAAATAAGCTTGATCATCGAGAAATCGAATACTTTGTGCAACCTGTACCCAACAAGGGCAGTGTCAATATATTCTTCGGACGGAGCGAATGCCTAAAGACCTTGCGTAAATTCCTCAAAAAGAGACCGCTCAACAGTCTTTCGCCCGAAGAGGACTTTATCCTGGGGGCACTATTGGGATACGACCTCTGCCGTCAGTGTGAGCGATACTGTAACCGGGTGGAGCGTGCAGAGAAGACATACAAAGAAAACAATGAACCATTTGTGCCTATGTATGGCAATCTCTAAATATCATCGCTAGACGACAAAAAACGTAGTCTCACCTCACTTTGAACAGAGAGAGGCTACTCGTTAGGTTGGAATGTTTTTCTAAACATGATGGAGAGGGGGTATCCTAAAAACAGGGTACTCCCTCTTATCTTTGGAATAAAAGGTTGCTAAGTGCCGAAAATATAGTAAGTTTGCTTCTAGAAATAACGAACAATAGGTACACCTATGAAACAACATAATCTGATCCTCTCCCTCCTACTTCTATTTTTTTCATGGAGTGGATACGGCCAAGGCACCTTTGATCCTAAAGCCGTGGATACCATTACCTTTAGACCTAGCGTCATAGATCATGATACAACCTACAACGCAGCTCTTCCTGAAATCACCGTACAGCATCATTACAGGATGCGCTTTGCCCCTTTATCCTATGAGGAGCAACAGACCAATTGGAAACTGATCCGTGATGTCAAGAAGGTGCTACCCTTTGCGAAAAAACTCACCAAAATCATGATGGAGACATACGAATATCTCGAAACGCTTCCCAATGACCGCGCAAGAGATCGACACCTCGACCGCGTGGAAAACGATCTCGTTGCGGAGTATAAACCAATCATGAAAAACTTTACACTCAAGCAGGGATTACTGCTGATCAAACTGATGGATCGCCAATCTTGCAGCACAGGATATGAATTGATCAAGGCTTTTTATGGAGGTTTTAAGGCAACCATGTACAATATGTTCGCGGGATTTTACGGTGGGGATCTCAAGAGCAAATACGACCCTCGCTACAATCGAGAAGATGCGCTTACAGAGCGAATTATCTACCTCGTTGAGCATAAGCAACTATAATGGGACCTCCTCATTACAAACAACAGACAAGAGAATCAAACTCAGTAACAGAATCGGTATATGCATTTCATACGCACACTATTCCTAGGGATGCCCCTAGTATTCTCTTTGCTAGTTGCCTCGTGCCGTGGAAAAAGCAGTGAAAAAACCTACCGAGAGCTCCAAAAGGAGGTATCTCAAATCCAAGCAGAGGGCAATTTGGCCGATCGGGAAGCGCTTGACAACACGCTCCACCGTTTGGACCTATTCATCACGGAAAATCCAAAAAACAAACATACCGAAGAGCTTCGTAGATGGCGAGATGCCCTCGCTTCGCAACGAGATAAATGCCATCTCTTTTACATCCGTAATCAGTATGAACTTCTCACCTCCGACACTGAGCATCCTCTGAAGGAACTGCTTCAACGCACAAGCACACTCCTATCTGAGGTCAATACATCCGAAAGCCAAGCCCTACTCAATCGGCATCCTGAAGCCCCCGATTATGCCAAAGAACTGATCGAATTTAGAGATTACATCCAAGCACTGGAGGGGATTGTAACGGCCGAGTATACCTCTTTGGAGGAATACAACAACATAGTAGAGAGCCGTCGCTTGCACTTCGAAAAAGCCCCATTTCCTAGCATCTCCACCCTTTGGGCTAAGTTTACAGACTCCCGCCGCAAAAAGTTGATCAACATGGAGATAGAACGAGCCATTGACTCCATTGTACCTGCTCTAGAGCAAGAGGCATCAGCTCGCAGTCTGTACAATCATAAGCACTACAAAATACACAGCATTGAGCTCATCTCTAGATCGCAACCCTCATGGGTAAAGTCTCCTTCCAATGGTATGATCTGCGAAGCCACCTTTCGAGTTAATATGGTTGGCTCTTGGCTTGGGATAGACCGAGGTACTGCCAAAGTAGCCGTGAAAGGAGGGGTATTCCAAACCGATAGTATGGGCTCTCTAACCTACCGTATTTTGGATCATTCAGAGCTGGAGACAACGGGCGATTTATAGAGATATCCCGATATCGTCTATCAGGATATTGGCTGTGAAACTCACCCTTCAGATACGTTTTTTTCGTACCTTTGAGGGCATGAAAGTGTGTGCATACGGATTCTCCCGAGGAGGGAGGTTTCTCTTTTCTACCCATCTAGACTTATGATTACAGTATTCCTTGTAAAGACGCTGCAGTTAATGCTCTCTTTGAGCATCCTCGTAGCTTTTCACGAATTGGGTCATTTCCTTGCCGCTCGCCTCTTTGGGGTGCGTGTCGATCGCTTCTTTCTCTTTTTCGACTGGGGAAGAGCACTATTCAAATACCGTTCCAAACGAAGCGGTACGGTCTACGGGATCGGATGGCTCCCTTTTGGAGGCTATTGCTCCATGGCCGGGATGGTTGATGAACGGTTCCTTGAATTGGATGAAAAGAGTACACCTCAACCCTACGAATTCAGAGCCAAACCCGCATGGCAACGGCTTATTATCATGATTGCAGGAATTGTCTTTAACCTTCTTCTTGCAATTGTTATTTATAGTGGTATTGCCCTACATTGGGGGGATACACGCTTATCGAGTGCACAGATCTCCTCTGGAATGAGCTTCTCCCCCTCGGCTCAAAAAGCAGGATTTAGGGACAACGATATTATTCTCTCCGCCGATGGCAAGATGCTGGACGCCCTCTCTAATGATTTTATTCGTGAAGTCATATCCGCTCGTGAGGTTGTCGTACTGCGCAAAGGTCAGGAACAAACCATCTTAATGCCCCAAGATATGATGCAACAGATCATGGCAGAGGGAATGGGTTTTATGGGCATACAAATTCCTTTTATCGTCGATAGTGTCATAGCAAATACACCTGCCGAGAGGGCCGGATTGCAAGGGGGAGATCGACTCCTTGCCGTGGACAGCATACCTGTCATGGACGCAACCGATGCACAAATCATTTTCAGAGAGCAACAAACAGAACTGCATACACTCCTATTGCTCCGATCGGGTGATACCATAACAACGACTATTCAACCCGATACAACGGGACGGATCGGAGTACAACTCCTCTCAGACATCCATAAAATATATCCTACGGAAGAGATCAAATACTCCATCTTCGAAAGTATCCCTGCAGGGTGCCGACGTGCGATCAACACACTAAAAAGCTATGTAGGAGACATGAAGTATGTATTTACCAAGGAGGGAGCGCAACAGATGGGAGGATTCATCTCCATCGGAAAACTCTTCGATCACACATTCGATGGGTATCGTTTTTGGAGTATTACGGCACTGCTTTCTGTTGTACTCGCCTTTATGAACTTCCTTCCCATCCCCATGCTGGATGGAGGATACATTCTGTTTACCATTTGGGAGATCATTACACGCAGGAGAGTAAGCGACAAGATGCTTCTCAAAGCCAATAAAATCGGATTTGTTTTGCTCCTATTGCTCCTGCTTTATGCCAACGGCAACGATTTCTTCCGCACGCTATTTCATTTCTAACACCTCTACATGGCTCGCTTAAAGACCTATCCTTCCGCCTTTGAAAACAAGGTGGGGTTTGACCAAGTGCGTGACCTCTTGAAATGCAAGACACACAGCACGATGGGACGAGACGAGATTGATGCGCTCCAAGCCGACGATGACTATGCAGAGATACAGCAACGCCTCTCACGGATTCAGGAGCTGATGGGCATTATGCAAGAGGGGAGGGACTTCCCCTCCTTATCTCTGGAGGATTTACGACATCCACTCGATGCCATACATCCCATGGGGACCTATCTCGAAGAGGATCGCTTACCGCACCTTGTTCAAGCGATACGGACCATCGAACATCTGTATCGCTTCTTAGGTTACGAGGGTGCAAACAATCTGAATAGTGGAGAAAAACCACGTTACCCGGCCCTACTGGCTCTGCTACCCGAGGGACTACTCCTGCCCCAACTAGCCCGACGAATTGACGCACTCTTAGATCGATTTGGTAAAATACAAGATCATGCCTCGCCCGAGCTTCAGTCCATCCGTAGCGAACGCTCCTCAATAGAACGCAATATCACCCGCCAGATGCGCACGCTCCTAGCGCGAGCCGTCAGCGAGGGTTGGGCAGAAGAGGATGCACGTCCCACGCTCCGTGATGGTCATCCCGTGATACCGGTTATCCCGGGGTATAAGAGAAACATCCCAGGGATCATCCACGACGAATCAAGCTCGGGGAAGACTGTTTTTGTAGAACCCATGGAGATCGTTGTATCCAATAACCGTGTCCGAGAATTGGATGCGGCAGAGCGGCGTGAGATTATCCGCATCCTCATTGCACTTGCCGATGAGATCCGCCCACACATCCCTGCCCTCTTTGCCATGTACCATCTAGTGGGGATTTTTGATGCACTGCTGGCAATCACCCATTTTTCATTGGAAGAAAAAGCGGTGATCCCTCTTGTAAAAAAACACCCTTACATCCATTGGGTTGAAGCAAGGCACCCACTACTACGACGCACATTAGAGGCTGAGAAGCGGGCTCTAGTTCCCATAGACTTACGACTTACACCGCCAAATGCACGTATTTTACTTATATCGGGGCCTAACGCAGGAGGCAAATCGGTATGTCTTAAAACGTGCGTTTTACTGCAATATATGCTTCAAATGGGGATGCCAATCCCCGTTCACCCCGACTCAAGTGCGGGTATTTTTTCTGCACTTGCCATCAACATAGGTGACGATCAAAGTATCGAAGACGACCTCAGTACGTATAGCTCTCACCTCGTGAGTATGCGTCACTTCTGCAAGATTGCCTCCAAAGATGCGCTTCTCCTGATCGATGAGTTTGGAGCGGGTACCGAACCCGAGGTGGGCGGTGCCATTGCGGAAGCTCTACTGGAGGAGTTCAATTTGAAACAATCGTTTGCTCTGATCACCACACACTATCGCAATCTCAAACAATATGCATCCGAGCATCAAGGGATCGTCAACGGAGCCATGCTCTACGACCGAGGAGCTATGCGTCCCCTTTTTAAGCTCTCTATCGGACAACCAGGCAGCTCTTTTGCGATCGAAATTGCCAAGAAATCGGGGTTACCACAACGCGTTTTAGAGACAGCCTCTCGCCTTGTGGGTCAGGAGATGCTTGAGGCTGACAAATATGTCCAGGAGATCGCACGAGACAAGCGTTATTGGGAGAAAAAGAGAGAGGCAATCCGCAAGCAGGAAAAGCAACTCGAAGAGGAGATCGAAAAATACAGCCTTGCACTATCCAAATTGCGTGGTTCACGTGAGGCAGTGCTGAAGCAAGCAAAAGAAGAGGCGCAACGGTTACTCAAAGAGAGTAATGCCCGCATCGAACGCACCATCCGAGAGATCAAAGAGCACAATGCTGAGCGTGCGAAGACCCTCCAAGCACGACAGGAGTTGCAACAATTCGCAACTGAAAGTGCACTGATGGAGGGTACGGATAAAACAGGATCGGACCATGACACGATCGACAGAGAATGGCAAAAAATCGAAAATAGACGCAAGCGAAAAGAGGAGAAGCGACTTAAAGCCACCCAAACGGAAACGACAGAACCCCACGCTACCGAGGATCGTCCCCTTCCGCTAGAGATAGGATGTCGCATTACGATCCCTTCTCAAAATGGGATCGAGGGAACTCTTCTGGAGATTCGAGGACAGCAAGCACTCATCTCACTCGGAGGTACAATGCAAACCATGATTGCCCTTAAAAAGATCGAACGCACTCGCGAAAAATCTTCCGGGGTGTCGGCACTCTCCGAAAAGGTCTCGAGCAACATCACAGAGTTGATCCACGAGAAGAAAACCAAATTTCGGGAAGAGCTCGACGTACGTGGGATGCGTGCTTTGGATGCACTCCAAGCGGTTGAATACTATTTGGATGAAGCCATACAAGTCAGTTGCCATCGTGTCCGCATTTTACATGGGACCGGGACGGGAGCTTTGCGCCAAAGTATTCGACAATTCCTGCCCACTCGCCCCTACATACTGCGTTTTTACGACGAAGATGTTCGCTTCGGTGGAGCCGGTATCACCATTGTAGAATTATAAATTCACCCCATTAAATCAATGAATAAAGACGAACGGAGACTGCACAAACTCGAAAACGCCCCTATACCTCGTCTGCTTTTTTCCTATGCCCTACCCTCGGTCATCGGTGCCGTAGTCAATGCGCTATACAACATTGTAGACCGCATTTTCATTGGGCAGGGAGCAGGAGACGAAGCCCTTGCCGGGATGGCAATCACGCTTCCCATATTCCTTTTCTTGGTGGCTTTTGGAATGCTCGTAGGGAGCGGTGCAGCCGTGCGAGTCTCTATTTATTTGGGACGCAATGACCATAAGACGGCCAAGCAGTTGCTGAGTAATGCCGTGATACTCACTTTTTTGTTCAATTTGGTAATCTGTACGCTGGTGATAATCTTCATGGATCCTCTACTGCGACTATTCGGAGCAAACGATCTCATCATCCCGTATGCCAAGCAATACCTCTACATTGTAGCACCGGCCAATATCATCTCGGATCTCTGCTTTAGCTACAATGCCATCATGCGCGCCTCAGGCTATCCGCAAAAAGCCATGATCTCGATGCTCCTTGGAGCGGTGCTCAACTGCATATTAGACCCTATTTTCATATTCGGATTTGACTGGGGCATTAAGGGAGCCGCTTGGGCTACCGTACTCTCTGAAATTACGGCAGCCATCTTTGTGATGAGCCACTTCTTCAATAAACGCCATACACTGCACTTCTCTAGATCTCTAAGCGATTACCGCCCGGACTTCAAGATGATGCTTGCCATCATTTCTATTGGGATAGCTCCCTTCTCAATGATGATCGTCAACAGTCTGATCAACATTATCATGAATCGAAGTTTTGTTCACTATGCCGGTAGCCTTACCGAGGCGAATATCTCTATTGCTGCCTTTGGGATTATCTTGAGTATCACTCAACTATTCATCCAATTTATGGTTGGAGTTTCTATGGGAATGCAGCCTATCGTCGGATTTAACTTGGGTGCCGGAAAGATCCATCGCTCGATAGACACCTACAAATTAGCTTCTCTAGTTAATGTATCGGTAGCTACGCTCGGCTTCCTTATGGCACTCTTTGCTCCCAACCTTATCGTACAGGCTTTCTCCCGATCCGGAGAGGGTACACTGGCCACTTTCACGGCAGAGGCTCTCGGACTTACAATGATGGCTTTTCCCATTATCGGATTGCAGGTGACCAGTGTTCAGTTCTTCCAGAGCTTAGGTAAGAGCGGCAAGTCCATGTTTCTAAGCCTTACAAGGCAGGTGCTCTATCTCATTCCATGCCTATTGATTATCCCCGGGTTTATGGGAATTAAGGGCATTTGGATCTCTATGCCCATTGCAGATACATTGGCAGGGATTACCAGTATCTTGATGGTTTTATACCAAATACCACGCCTCCGCAAACTATCATACACCTAAATTCGTCAAAAAGAGGGAAGATAAAGAGCTCTTAAGAACTTCTACAAGATTGCATAGAGAGGGGGCATATACCATTCGGATATGCCCCCTCATTCATGTATATTCGGCTTTAATAGAGCAAAGCCATCTCTCAAAAAGAGAGGATCAACTCACAACCTTATGATATTCCTCCTCAAGCATTTGCATGATCTCAGCAATAGGTCGGATACGATCAATTTGAGCAGCAACCTGACCGATTTCGGGCTCCCCCTCCTCTAGATCGCCCTCGAAGATACCCTTTTTGGCACGACCTTTACCGAGTAGTTCATTCAATTCATCGGCATTGGCTCCTCGATCTTCGGCCGTAACAACTTGTTGCCAAAAGCCTTTTTTGAGCAAGCGAGTAGGAGCTAACTTTTTGAGAACAAGAGCCGTATCGCCTTCTCCTGCAGCACAACAGGCCAATTTGAATGCTTCGTGTGCCGAACTCTCCTCACTAAGGGCGAAAAGTGTACCGATCTGTACCCCTTCGGCTCCCAAGCATTGAGCCGCAGCAATGGCACGTCCCGAAGCGATCCCCCCAGCTGCTACAACAGGGATGGAAACGGCATCCACAACCGAGGGAATAAGACACATCGTTGTCGTCTCCTCTCGTCCATTGTGACCTCCGGCTTCAAAGCCCTCAGCTATAATGGCATCAACACCGGCAGCCTCTGCCTTTTGGGCAAACTTGGCACTACTGACAACGTGCAATACCTTGCATCCGGCTTCGTGCAACTGAGCCGTCCAGGTTTTAGGATTACCCGCTGAGGTAACTACGATGGGGACCTTTTCATCCATAATGATCTGCATCACCCGATCCATCTCAGGGTACAATAGGGGAACATTAACCCCGAAAGGACGATCGGTAGCCTGCTTGCACTTTTGGATGTGCTCTTGGAGGATCTCCGGATGCATGGAGCCCGCACCGATCAATCCAAGTCCACCGGCATTGCTTACCGCGGCGGCAAGCCGCCAACCACTACACCAAACCATTCCACCGGCGATAATCGGTTTTTTGACTCCGAGTAGTGCCGTTAATCTGTTTGTTTTTGTCATCATATCTATCATAGGTAACTATTATTATCATTATTCCATCGGAGTGCAAACTTACGGTTTTCTGTTTTAATGGGAATATCACTCTGCCCTGCAACTAAAAAATTCTTGCCCGGCGGCCTTTTTGCTTTAGGCCTAGACTTTTATTGCTACTCCCCACAAAAGCAGTACCTTTGTGGCAGAAGTAAAAAAAAACGAATCTAAAGTATCTGGTATCTGGTCATGACAAGAGAACCTCTAGAACATGTAGAAGATATCCGTAAGGATCTTCGCTACCTAAAACTTTTGTCCAATAGCTTCCCTACCTCTGCCGAGGCTTCTACGGAGATTATCAACCTCGAAGCCATTCTCAACCTGCCTAAGGGAACGGAGCACTTCCTCGCTGATGTGCACGGGGAGTATGAGGCTTTCGACCACGTACTCAAAAATGCCTCCGGGAGTATCTTGCGAAAGGTGCGTGAGCTCTTTGGGCAACAACTCGTAGAACGGGAGATGGCAGAACTCGCCACCCTCATTTACTATCCTGCCGAAAAGCTGGAACTGATCAAAAAGGAACTCCCCAACCTTGATGAGTGGTATCGCCTTACACTGATCCGTTTGGTCAAGGTATGCCGCAAGATGGGTGAGAAATATACCCGTTCCAAGGTGCGCAAAGCTCTCCCGAGCAAGTACAGCTACATTATCCAAGAGTTGTTGCACGAAGATGGGATCAATCCCAATAAGAGTGCCTATATAGCCAGCATCTTCGACACCATTATCGAGACTAACTGTGCTGACGACTTTATCGTGGCCATCTCCACGACCATCAAGCGTCTTGCCATAGATCGTCTGCACCTCGTAGGAGATATTTTCGACCGAGGTCCCGGGGCTCAACACATCATGGACACCGTATCACGCTACCACAATGTGGATGTGCAGTGGGGAAATCACGATATGCTTTGGATGGGAGCTGCAGCGGGCAACTTGGCTTGCATGGCCAACGTGATCCGCATTGCCCTGCGCTATGCCAACCTCGATACAATCGAAGATGGGTACAGCATCAACCTACTCCCCTTGGCACGCTTTGCCATGGACACCTATGCTGACGACCCTTGTGACCGATTCAAACCCAAGATGGGCGACTCGGATGCCTCTTTCGACGACAAAAGCGTTTACCTCATCAGTCAAATGCACAAGGCTATTGCGGTAATCCAATTCAAACTCGAACACGCTCTCATCAAGGAGCACCCCGAGTATAAAATGAACAATCGGGACCTCTTCGACAAGATCAATTGGGAAGAGGGGACACTTGATCTCACCCGGACGGCCCCTGATGGAGGGTATGGTCATCATCCCATGTTGGATATGAACTTCCCCACGGTACAGCACGACAATCCCTTCGAGCTCACCCCCGAAGAGGCTAATGTAGTGGAGCAATTGAGACTCTCTTTTGCTCATAGTATCAAGTTACACGAGCATATCCGCACTCTCTACAAGATCGGAAGTATGTACCTTGTGTGCAACGGGAACCTGCTCTATCACGCCTCCATGCCTCTAGATAAGGAAGGTATGCTCAAAGAGGTTAAGATTGGTAGTGGGAGCTACAAAGGACGTGCCCTCCTCGACAAAATCGACTCCATCGTGCGAGATGCCTACCAAGCCCCGGCTGGTAGTGAGCGCAAACAAAAGTCGGTGGATTTCATGTGGTATCTTTGGTGCGGTCCTGATTCGCCTCTCTTTGACAAGAGTGCCATGACCACTTTCGAACGTTACTTCATCCAAGACAAGGCGACCCACAAAGAGCACAAGGGATACTACTACAAATATAGAGACGATGCCGAAGCCATTACCCGTATTCTGGCGGACTTTGGGTTGGAAGGTCCCGACTGCCACGTAATCAACGGACACGTGCCCGTTAAGGCCGTCAAGGGAGAGAAGCCCCTGATGGCAGGGGGCAAACTGCTGGTTATCGATGGAGGATTTAGCCGTGCTTATCAGTCAAGTACGGGTATCGCAGGCTATACCCTGACCTTCAATTCCAGAGGTCTTCAGCTGGTACAACACGAACCATTCAGCAGTAAGCATAATGCCATCGTGAACCTCGACGATATTAAAAGTGTTACCGTAGTAACAGAGCCCACTTCACACCGCATCCTTGTTGCAGATACTGACATGGGTAAAGTGTTGCGTGAACAGGTCAACAACCTCAAGCATCTCCTCGAAGCCTACCAACAAGGGTTGATCAAGGAACGTGAGAGTAAATAAAGGGAATAGAAGAGAGTATAATGATGTCTAAATCGCTACAAAACAACCTTTGATGCGCAGAAAAATATGTAAAATACTCTGGATCATCTTCGGATCCTTATGGGGGCTAACTGCATTACTCTTTCTTTTGATTTGGTTTGGTATCATTGGGTATATGCCTCCTGTGGAGCAGTTGCAGAATCCAATTGACAAATATGCCTCCCAATTGATCTCCGCCGATGGAGTTCCCTTGGGTTCTTATGCACGTAGTGGAAACAATCGTGTTTACTCCTCCTATCGTGAGCTTTCACCCGATCTCGTCCGTGCCCTTATCGCAGTGGAGGATGTCCGCTTCGAAGATCACTCGGGGATTGACGCTAGAGGATTGCTCCGAGCTATTGTAAAGCGTGGTATCTTGCGCCAAAAGGGAGGCGGGGGGGGTAGTACCATCACGCAACAGCTTGCCAAGCAGCTCTATTCGCCCAAAGCGGATAACGTTATAGAGCGTCTTCTGCAAAAACCGATCGAGTGGGTCATTGCTCTCAAACTGGAGCGTTACTATACCAAGGAAGAGATCATCTGTATGTACCTCAACCAGTTCGACTTCCTCTACAATGCCGTAGGGATCCGCTCCGCTGCAGAAACCTATTTTAGCAAAAAACCAAGCGAACTGAACCTCCAGGAGAGTGCCATGCTCATCGGGATGTGCAAAAACCCATCTATCTATAATCCGATTTTACACAATGACAAGCCATGGGCTCTAGAGCGCAGAAATGTTGTGCTTAATCAGATGGCCAAAGCGGGCTTTCTCACCGAAGCCGAGGCGGATTCCGTGAGTGCCCTACCACTCCAGACCAAGTTCCACAGAACGATCCAAGCCGAGGGGGATGCACCCTACTTCAGGGAATTTATTCGACTGATCCTTACCGCGAAAAAGCCCAATAAAAGCAATTACAACGAATGGTCTATCGGTCAATACGCCGCCGATAGCATCGCTTGGGAGAATGACCCTCTGTACGGCTGGTGCGAAAAGCATCATAAATCGGACGGAAGCACCTATGACCTCTATGCCGATGGACTCAAGATATACAGTACCGTGGATAGTCGCATGCAGCGCTATGCCGAGGAGGCTGTGCGTGAGCACGTAGGCGGATTTTTGCAGCCGGCATTTACCAAGGAGAAGCAGGGCTCTAAGTCAGCTCCCTACTCCTCTCGTGTATCCGCTCGTGAGCGCGAAGAGATGATATTGCGCGCCATGAAGCAATCGGATCGCTGGTATCAGATGAAAAAAGAGGGTGCGAGTGAACGAGAGATCCTAGGTGCCTTCAACGAAAAACGTAAGATGCAGGTATGGTCTTGGGGTGGCATGGTGGACAAAACAATGTCTCCTAGAGATTCCATCCTCTACTATAAGGGATTGCTTCGCTCTTCTTTTATGGCAATGAATCCCTCCAATGGCCATGTTCTAGCCTATGTGGGAGGGATCGACTTCCGTACCTTCAAGTACGATATGGTCAATCAAGGACGTCGTCAGGTAGGATCGACGATTAAGCCTTTCCTCTACTCGCTCTTGATGTCCGAGGGAATGTCTCCCTGCGACATGGTACTACATAACCCCGTAACTCTATACGATGGTAGTGGTCGTGCCTGGACACCCCGAAGCGGTGGTGCACGTCGCCAAGGCGAGATGGTATCGATCCGTTGGGGTTTGCAGAACTCCTCCAACTGGGTTACCGCCTATCTCATGGGCAAGACCTCTCCCGTAACATTTGTACGTCTGCTTAAGTCCTACGGAGTCACAGGACAGATTGATCCCGTGGTATCTCTGGCAGCCGGTACACCTGATATATCTTTAGCTGAGATGGTGAGTGCCTACACGACCTTTGTTGCGCAAGGGATTCGCGTGAGCCCGCTCTATGTCACACGCATCGAAGATCAATTTGGCAATACCATTGAGAGCTTCGCACCCCGCATGACCGAGGTACTCAACGAAGAGGCATCGCTCAAAATGCTTGATATGTTACAGGCAGTCGTCAATGGCGGTACAGGCGGACGGCTTCGCAGTCGCTTCGGACTCGATATGCCCTTGGGGGGTAAGACGGGGACGACGCAAAACAACAGCGATAGCTGGTTCATGGGATTCACTCCTGAGATCGTAGCAGGATGCTGGGTTGGTGGCGAAGACCGCTCCATCCACTTCAACTCGACCTCTATCGGGCAGGGAGCAGCAGCCGCCCTCCCCGTTTTCGGAAAGTTTATAAAGAAAGTCTATGCAGATCGCACCCTAGGCTATTCCAAAGACAAAAAGTTCAACATCCCCGAAGGCTTCAATGCATGTGGACGCTCCGGTGGCGAGAGTAATGCCGAAGAAGATTGGTGGGATGGAGAAGCCAGCGACCTCGATGTTGGCGGTGAAGCAGATCTAGGAGGTACAACTTCCTCAACACCGACAGAGTGAGAAGATTGCCGCCTGACGAACAAAAAGGACGGTGCTATCCGCACGACAAATGAAGAGAAAAGACAATAGATTATAGAATACGCTAAAACAAACTGAAGCACAGATGGAAAAAAAAAGAGTTTATTCCTTTGGTGATGGTAAGGCCGAAGGACGTGCTGACATGAGGAATCTGCTTGGGGGCAAAGGTGCCAATCTTGCAGAGATGAACCTAATCGGGGTACCTGTTCCTCCAGGTTTCACAATTACCACTGACGTATGTAGCGAGTATTACACGGTCGGTGGCGAAGAGGTAAGAAATCTTCTTAACGACGAAGTAAAGTCCGCAATCAAGGGAATTGAATCCCTTATGAGTCATAACTTTGGCGATCCTTCGAATCCTCTACTTGTATCCGTTCGCTCTGGGGCTCGTGCCTCAATGCCGGGGATGATGGACACCATTCTCAACCTAGGTCTCAATGACGAAGTGGTAGCCGGTCTGAGCAAAAAGACCGGCAATGAGCGCTTTGCATGGGATTCATACCGTCGTTTCGTACAGATGTACGGAGACGTGGTATTGGGTATGAAGCCCGCCGAAAAAACCGAACAAGATCCTTTTGAAGCCATCATCGAAGAGGTTAAGGAGGAAGCAGGTGTGAAGCTGGATAATGAGCTCACGGTAGACAACCTCAAGGACCTCGTGGCACGTTTCAAAAAAGCAGTACACGAGCGCACGGGCAAAGATTTTCCCGTAGACCCTTATGAACAACTTTGGGGTGCCGTAATGGCCGTATTCAACTCTTGGATGAATGAGCGCGCAATCCTCTATCGTAAGATGGAAGGGATCCCCGCTGAGTGGGGAACGGCCGTAACCGTACAGGCCATGGTATTCGGCAACATGGGAGACTCCTCTGCAACGGGGGTGTGCTTCTCTCGTGATGCCGGTAACGGAGAAAACCTCTTCAATGGAGAGTACCTCATCAATGCTCAAGGTGAAGACGTGGTGGCAGGTATCCGTACCCCTCAACAGATTACCAAGATCGGTTCTCAACGTTGGGCTGAGCGTGGTGGTATTAGCGAAGCAGAGCGTGCATCCAAATATCCCTCTATGGAGGAATTTATGCCCGAGATCTATGCAGAACTCAACGCCATCCAACAAAAGCTCGAGGACCACTATACAGACATGCAGGACATGGAGTTTACCGTACAAGAAGGCAAACTTTGGCTCCTCCAAACACGTAATGGTAAACGTACAGGTAGTGCTATGGTCAAGATCGCTTGCGACCTGCTCCGTGAAGGTAAGATCACCGAAGAGCAAGCCGTTATGCGCATAGAACCGAACAAACTTGATGAATTACTCCACCCTGTCTTCGACAAGGCGGCTCTAAAGAAAGCCCAACTACTGACCAAGGGTCTACCCGCGTCTCCAGGTGCTGCAACAGGTCAGATTGTATTCTTTGCCGACGACGCTGCTGCGTGGAACGCTGATGGTAAAAAGGTGATCATCGTTCGTCAAGAGACCTCTCCCGAAGACCTCGAAGGCATGACCGCCTCTCAAGGGATCCTTACCACACGTGGTGGTATGACCTCACATGCTGCCGTGGTGGCTCGTGGTATGGGCAAGTGCTGTATTACGGGTGCCGGAGAGATGATGGTAAATATGGTAGAGCGTACCCTCACCATCGGTAATACCGTACTCCACGAAGGAGATCAGATCTCGATCAACGGTTCTACAGGTGAGGTATTCCTCGGAGAAGTAGCTACCGTTGCAGCCGATATGGATGATGACTTCCGTACCTTAATGGAACTTGCAGACAAGCATGCACGTCTCAAAGTACGCACCAATGCCGATACACCTCGTGACGCTGCCACAGCTCGCAATTTTGGTGCAGTAGGGATCGGTCTCTGCCGTACGGAGCACATGTTCTTCGAAGCGGAGAAGATCAAAGCCATGCGTGAGATGATCCTTTCGGAGGACGAAGCAGGTCGCGTTAAAGCTCTCGAAAAGATTCTCCCCTACCAACGTAAGGATTTCTATGAGATCTTCAAAGTAATGCAGGGATTACCCGTTACAGTACGTCTGCTTGACCCCCCTCTCCACGAGTTCGTACCTCACGATGTAAAGAGTCAGAAAGAAATGGCAGAGACAATGGGAATCGAACTCTCTACCCTCATCGCTCGCATCGACAAGCTCAATGAACAAAACCCGATGCTCGGTCACCGTGGTTGTCGTTTGGGGAACACCTTCCCTGAGATCACGCGTATGCAAACACGTGCCATCCTCGGTGCTTGCTGTCAACTCCAAAAGGAGGGCATAGAGACCCATCCTGAAATCATGGTACCTCTCGTAGGTATCCTACATGAGTTTAAGCAACAAGAAGAAGTAATCCGCGCTACTGCGGAAAAAGTATTCGAAGAGGAGGGAGTACGCGTCGAGTTTAAGGTAGGTACGATGATTGAAATTCCTCGCGCAGCCCTTACGGCAGATCGCATTGCGTCTTCAGCGGAGTTCTTCTCTTTTGGTACCAATGACCTTACGCAGATGACCTTCGGCTACTCTCGTGACGATATTGCGAGCTTCTTGCCCCACTACCTAGAGAAGAAGATTTTGAAGGTGGATCCTTTCCAAGTCCTCGACCAAAAGGGGGTGGGTCAACTCATCAGCATGGCTACCGAACGAGGCCGTGCCATCCGTCCCGAACTCAAAGTGGGTATCTGTGGCGAGCATGGTGGTGAACCCTCATCGGTTAAGTTCTGCCACAATGTAGGTCTCAACTACGTATCTTGTTCTCCCTTCCGTGTGCCCATCGCACGCGTAGCAGCGGCACAAGCTGCCATCGAAGAGAATAAGTAATTATAATATCTAGAGGGGAGTGGTTCTCTTTTTGAACTTCTCCCTTGCTAGACACACCCAAAGCCTCTGAGGGGGAGACAATTCTCATCAGAGGCTTTCTTGTTTCTCTACGATACAGAAAAAGTTATCGGTACTGAAAGAGAGAAATGTTTTACCCCTCATATAAGGAAAGGGAATAGCTCCGTTATCGGTGCTACTCCCTTTTTATATCAGGTGGAAGAGGAAAAGGTTCTCCCTCCAACTTAGAATTGGATCTTACCAGATAAGGGGGAAGTCCGGGACTTGACGGTTATAACTCCTTGGACGAGCCTCAAACTCTCTTTTCAACGCCTCCCCTACTTCACGACGGCTCGAAGCGAAGGAGAAGAGACTATCCAAGTCCATACAATTTTCGATATCCAAGATGTGTGGTACAAGAATGAGAGCAATTGCCGTGCGCTCACTATCGAACGAAGGTACTCGGCATAAGGTTTTGAATTGCTCTGCTGTAAGACCTGCTTCTTGAGGTAACAGATCAAATACCCGCACATAGTCACTCTTAAAGGAGCAACGCTCAAGAGCCTGTTTGTAAGAGTTACATGTCATTACAGAGATTGGCATAAGTGCATATCCTCGGGAATTAACCAGTCCATCTCGTCGGGGATAAGTCTGATTATAGTCATCCAAAGGGTCTTGATCGTATCGGTATCCACGAGAGAGGTAGTGATCCATATCGAGACGATCTATCCCATTGTCGGAATAGAAAAAGGAGCGGTTGTAGATCTCACGTTCTCCTCGACACGCATATTCGGGGGCAATTTCCACCTTCAGACGATAGTACCCTCGAGGGAGATACGCAATAAAACAACTATGCGTAGCCGAAGAGATGCGCTGTCCATCAAGGAATACGACGATGGGCACACGAGAACACTCAATAGAGATGCCCGCAGTTTTTTGTGCCATAAGACGCCCACCGAAGGGGAGTACGAGGAGGATCAAGGTGATGTAGTAAAGCCGTTTCATAAGTTTACATCTTTAGTCTATACTGTTTCAAAGATAGGGGATTCTGTCGGAAAACCGTCCCATAGATTTATTGTACATTAAGGTATAAAAGTCCACTCTCCATCACAATCAACAGGAAAAATCCCATCCAAAAGGAGCACAATACTGCACTAAAAAGCACAATGCAACACAAAGCGACACATTTGGGACTAGAGACTTGTATAACGCAAAATCTCGCTCTACCTTTGCAATGCAATCCACGAGAGAGGGCTTCCAACGGGAGTGGAGAGCTGAAGCAAAAACAGGTTCTCTCATCCCCATGAAGCCATCATCTTAAATGACGACTCCTTGGCTCTGTATTGTATTTTGTACAAGCAAGGAAGTAGTAACGGGATGAGATCCCTCTGCCTTAGGATCTATGAAGCCGGCCATAGTTTATACAGACGGGGTACTCTCCCACCATGGATCTGCGGACTTTTTTATTCACTATTTATTAAGAAACAAATTTATGTCATTGAACTATCGTTTAATCTGTCGAACCCTTAACTTCGACAAAAAGAATCCCCAAGAAATCGTCGTTGCTCAGCCAGACCAACGCTCCACAACCAGCCTCGAAGACATCATGACCCTCATTGGTCAGATCTCCTCAGTCTCCCGAGGCGATGTCCTCAGTGTGATCAGCACTTTGACCCGACTAGTAGCTGATGAACTCGCCAAGGGGAATATCGTAGACCTCGGAGAACTAGGACGTCTGCGCCTTGCCATCCGAAGCAAAGCGGCTAAGAGTATCGAAGAGTTTAGTCGTAACAATGTGCTGACACCTGCCATTCGCTTCAGTCCCGGGATGATCCTTCGTGCAGCACGTCGCCGTGTCCAATTCAACATCGTTGACGAAACGAAAAAAGGCAAGAAGGAAGACACTACAAACTCGTCCGAAACTCCTATTCAACCCAACGGTGGAGGCTCTACACCCACCCCTTCAGGGTCTGAAAACGACAACGAATAAGCGTTGGCCGGCACCTAGGAGATCTTAACAGATCCCTGAAATAGAGATAGGGGGATGGGTCTTAAAGGAGGGGCAATCCTAACCAAGAATTTGGATTTTCGAAGCAAAATCATCTCCTTGCCTCCCCCATCTCTCATTCCTTTTTCAGGATCTCCATACCACCGAACCAATTACTAGAAAAGAGTGTGAGTTCGGCTAGCATTCAAAACTTAATACACGAAATTCTATGAATATACAATACATTGTAGTACACTGCTCTGCCACACGCATCAATCGCCCCTATACCCTCAAGCAACTTATCCAAGACCACCAAGCTCGAGGGATGCGCACCGCCGGGTATCATTTTTACATTCCCCGCAATGGGATTATTATCCCTATACGAGGTATGAACAGCCCGGGAGCCCATGTCCGAGGATACAATTACAAAAGTATCGGTATCTGCTACGAAGGCGGATTGCTCTGCGACGGATCTCCAAGCGACACTCGCACCCTAGAGCAACGTGCGGCCCTGGTGCTACTTCTTCGGATGCTCCGCCAGTGTTATCCCCAAGCCCGCATCGTGGGGCATCGAGACCTCAGCCCGGATCTCAATCACGACGGTACGGTTACTCCCAACGAATGGACAAAACAGTGTCCCTGCTTCGACGCGAAGGAGGCGTACGCACACCTATGAGAAGCCGCACACCCAACTCCTTCCAACTTTGGTATGCCGCACTCGTTACCCTTTTGGGGATCATACTGCTCTTCTGTTCCTTTTATGCCCCTCCTCAAGGCGAAATATCTCCTACTGTAATGGTGGCATTCGGTGAGATCTGTACCTTTTCCGGAGCTCTTATGGGACTAGACTACAAATGGCGCAACCGAGAGAATTCAAAATAAATCCGTACCATCACCACTCTGCTCTTCGAAAGAACCTCGAGGAGCAGAGCCTTGTCGCATTCCCCACGGCTATAAAGCTCCAGTGGCTCCACTCAAAACGGACATTTTATCAATAATCCGAATATCCAAGAGTGCATAATATTCTCTGTTTTAAGTCCTATTGTTTCGGGTTTAATTTTTACCTTTGCGATGGCGATTAGGCAATAGCTGTTTTGAGATCAGGTATATAGCGTTATGTACTTTTTCCAATGAGATCCTAGCCTCATCGCACCAAGAAGTATTTTTATTCTACACTGCTTAATGTCCCTATGGTGATAGGGGTGAGGAGTGCTCCTCTAATTTGAGAAGTTAAGAGCGTTGCCTCAACTTTTTCTGAGATAACACTCCATCGTATATTACATAATTATTTTACGCTCAATCTACTACATGTTTATGACTCATCATTCATCCAACCTTGCCGGGACTCCTATCCCCAAAAAAGTTTATTGCCTAGAGGCTCGCCCCTATACAACCCAAGAGGTAGCACTTAAGTGGTTTAGTCTTGAGGGATCCGTCACTTGCAATCCCAAGCAAAATGCCGTACGCAATATGCGGAACTATATCAAAAGACATAGCGACCTGCAGGAGGCTCTCCAAAGCCAAGGCTATACCTCTTATATGCGAAGCCTATCACCTATCCTTGTGCAGCAGATCATCGAACACCGATCTCAGATGACCGTGGCCATCAAAGGCGCACAAAGTGAAGAGGAGCAAAATGGATAAGTCCATAGAATTTAGTATCTTTGCAAGGATGGAGCACCAGCCCCATTTTTGTGGTATTGGAATAGTATTGATAACCCCTAAAGAGAATAAAAGCAATGACAGACGACTCATTACCGCCGCAGTCTGCTGACGATAAGTTATCTAGAGATACGAGATCGGGCAAACGGCATGAGTGGAAAGCCTCCTTTCTAGGGGATTCGATTCCACACGGCACAGCCTCTTGAAAGCATCCGCTTCTTGGAGGATTGAGACCCCTAAAGTTGCCCTCAACGATCAATCTTCCCTTCTTACACTAGGTAAGGAATAAGGCAAGGTCTCCCCTTCCACACTAGAGAACAAGGTCGCACTTCACACCAAAAGCATACGCCCCTTAATGGGCGAATGTACCCTGCCAGATCAGAAAGGAGAGAGAATCTCGCTAAACGAGAGAAAATTGGCAACGAAGTCCCCTATTTATCGTCTACGCACACTACAAAAAATCGTCTCTCCATGTAAGTAGTATTTATCCACCCATCTTTACATCAGACTAAACAACAATGCGTAGATATTTTTATCCCGAGCAAGGTTTTGCGGAGACCGATGCCCTACATGAAGGGTGCTGGGTAAAAGTGGTAAGCCCAACAACAGAAGACCTGGACTTCTTGACCAACTGTTTGGGAGTCCCTGACTCATTCCTAGCCGATATTGCCGATGCCGATGAGCGTCCCCGCCTTGAAGAGGAGGAGGGCTGGAACCTGACAATCGTCCGTATTCCCATCGCCAATGCCGACTCTGCAACTCCCTATACAACCATTCCTATCGGTATTATATATTCTCCCGAGCGACACATACTGACCACCGTATGCTACCATCGGACACAATTGATGCCCGATTTTATCGGACACAACAGACGTAAAAAAATCATCGTATCAAACGAAACGGATTTTATCTTCCGTCTCGTGCATAGCTCCGCCGTCTGGTTCCTAAAATACCTCAAGCAGATAAGTTCGCTCATTATGGAAGCCGAAGAGGCTCTTGAGAGTAGCGTGCGCAACGAGGACCTCCTACAGCTGATGAAGTTGCAAAAGTGTCTCGTTTACTTTAGCACCTCCATCCGTGGCAATGAAGCCGTTATCAATAAATTACAGGGAAGCAGACGCAGTATAGGATACGATGAAGACCTTGCCGAAGATGTGAGCATTGAGCTCAAGCAGGCATACAATACGGTGACAATCCATGCCGAGATTTTAACGGGGACGATGGATGCCTTCGCCAGTGTCATCTCAAACAATGTCAATACGATCATGAAACGCATGACCAGCGTATCTATCCTATTGATGCTGCCAACCCTTATTGCCAGTTTGTATGGGATGAACGTACCTAATGGCTTTGAGGCTTCCCCTCTTGCCTTTTGGGGATTAGTGGTTGTGGCAATGCTGATTTCCATTGGAGCCTTCTTCCTCCTCAAACGCATCAAATGGTTCTAAAATAGAGAATTACGAGAATAAAACATATATATGATAGCAATCAACGACCTTTGCATCCAGTTCGGGAAACGAATCCTCTTTCAGGATGTAAATCTTAAATTCACCCCTGGCAACTGCTACGGGATCATCGGAGCAAATGGTGCCGGTAAATCGACCCTACTGCGTGCCATCAGCGGACAGATCGATCCAACCCGTGGCTCCATATCTCTCGGGCCCAGCGAACGCCTCAGCGTACTCAGCCAGGACCACTTCGCTTTCGACGAATTTACGGTACTCAATACTGTCCTGATGGGACACTCCACCCTATGGGAGGTCATGGAGGAAAAGAATGCCATCTATGCCAAAGAAGACTTCTCTGACGAAGATGGAAACCGTGTGGCTGAACTCGAAGAGCAATTTGCCAACCTCGATGGTTGGAACGCCGAAAGTGACGCCGCTGCTCTGCTCAGTGGTCTTGGGATCAAAGAAGATCTCCACTATCAACTGATGAAAGATATTAGCGGTAAGCAAAAGGTGCGTGTACTCCTAGCTCGAGCTCTTTTCGGGAAACCCGATAACCTCCTCTTGGACGAACCGACCAATGATCTTGACCTTGACACCGTTAGTTGGCTCGAAGATTACCTGGCTGAGACCGAGAGCACAGTACTTGTAGTAAGCCACGACCGTCACTTCCTCGATGCCGTATCAACCCATACGATTGATATTGACTTCGGCAAAGTACGTCAGTTTGCAGGCAACTACTCCTTCTGGTACGAGTCTAGTCAGCTAGCCCTACGCCAGCAGCAACAACAGAATAAGAAGAATGAAGAAAAGCGCAAGGAGCTGGAGGAATTCATCCGTCGATTTAGCGCAAACGTGGCTAAGAGCAAGCAAACAACCAGTCGTAAGAAGATGCTTGAAAAACTCAACATCGATGAGATTGTAGCCTCTTCGCGTCGCTATCCGGGAATCATATTCCAACCTGAACGAGAGCCAGGCAACCGCATTCTAGAGGTTAAGGGACTTACAGCAAGTATAGAGGGACAGATCCTCTTCCAAGATCTCAATTTCAACGTAGAACAGGGCGACAAAGTGGTATTTATCAGTCGTGACCCTCGTGCCATGACTGCACTCTTCGAAATTATCAATGGCAATCGCAAAGCCGATGCAGGTTCCTTTGAATGGGGACAAACCATTACAAAAGCCTACCTCCCCGTGGACAATACCGACTACTTCAACACGGATATGAACCTAATTGAGTGGCTTGGACAATTTGCACAGGATACCAACGATGTATATATCAAAGGCTTCCTCGGTCGCATGCTCTTCAGTGGAGAAGAGGTAAACAAGAGCGCAGCCGTACTTTCAGGGGGAGAAAAGATGCGCTGTATGATCGCCAAAATGATGCTCCCTCCGGGGGCTAACGTATTGGTACTTGACACGCCGACCAACCACCTCGATTTGGAGTCCATCCAAGCTTTCAACAATACATTGATAGGATTCCGTGGCAATGTCCTCTTCAGCAGTCATGACCACGAATTCATCCGCACTGTAGCAAACCGAGTAATAGAACTCGGTCCTAAAGGCATTGTTGACAAGATCATCAACTACGACGACTATATCAGCGATACCTCTCTGCTGGAGCGTCGTGAGTCTATTTACTAATCCTCTTACCCAATCTAGAAGTACTCTATGAAAAGAATGATGATGAACTTCCTAGCGGCACTAGTCCTCGCAACCCCGGGGTATGCGACAAACGTCCGTGACGGAGTGGTAATGCAACAAACAACCCAAGACACCCGTATGATGACTCCCGAAATACTCCTTACGATGGCTCGTGTGGGCGGATTTTCACTCTCGCCCAATGGCAAGCAAGTGGTGTACAGTATAAGCCTACCGAGTATCGAGGAGAATAAATCCAAAACGCAACTGATCCTCATAAATAGCGACGGATCGGGGCGTCGAGTTCTTACCGATGGCACCAAGACAGCGATCTCTCCTCGTTGGATCGAGGGGGGCAAACGTATAGCCTATCTCACGGTCATTGATGGAGCAATGCAACTCGTTAGCATCCTTCCCGATGGGGGAGACTTCAGGCAGGTGACCAACATAGCAGGAGGCATCTCGGGCTATCTTTACAGTAAAGATGGCAAACAACTTGTTTACACAGCCGATATACAACTTCCCAACGAAGCTCGAGATCGCAATCCTGATCTCGACAAAATCTCCGGTCGTGTCATTACCGATCTGATGTACAAACACTGGGATGAATGGGTAGCAACTGCTCCTCACACATTCGTGGCACCTCTCTCCCAGCAGCCCATTACAGAAGGGAAAGATCTCCTTGAAGGTGAACTCTTCGAAGCTCCCATGAAGCCTCACGCCGACGAAAGCGACATTGCCATTACCCCTGACGGCAAAGGTATCGCCTACGTCAGTCGTAAAAAATTAGGTCTGGAGTACAGTATCTCGACCAACTCTGATATTTATTATTACGACCTCACGACCGGCTCAACGACCAACCTCACAGAGGGGATGATGGGTTACGATACTCATCCTACTTTTTCGCCCGATGGCAAGTATATGGCATGGTGCAGTATGGAACGTGATGGTTATGAATCCGACTTAATCCGCCTCTATCTCCTTGACCGCACAACGGGCACGAAAACCTATCTTACCGAGGGCTTTGAATACAATGTAGAGCAACCGACCTGGAGTCCTGACGGCAAGAGTATCTACTTTATTGCTTGTGTAGAGGCCACTTCGCACCTCTATGAACTCTCTCTCAAAACGCGCAAAATACGTCGTATCACTGAGGGACAAGTGGATTACATAGGCTTCGATCTCCAAGGCTCAACCCTCGTGGCTGCTCGTCAATCCATGCTAGCACCAACAGATCTCTACCGCATTGACCTCAAAAAGGGTACAGCGACAACGCTGACCCAAGAGAACGAAGCAACCCTTGCTCAATTGGGAGACGTTCGTTGCGAAAAGCGCTGGATGAATACAACCAATGGTGAAAAGATGCTCGTTTGGGTACTCTATCCCGCCAACTTCGATGCGACAAAAAAATATCCCTCAATCCTCTATTGCCAAGGGGGACCTCAGAATACCATCAGCCAGTTTTGGTCTTATCGTTGGAATCCCCGTATCATGGCAGAGAATGGTTATATCGTGATCTTACCGAACCGCCACGGTGTCCCCGGATTCGGCAAGGCTTGGAATGAACAAATCAGTGGCGACTATGGTGGCCAAAATATGCGTGACTACCTTACGGCTGCTGACGAAATGAAAAAGGAACCCTACATTGATCCGAACGGAATGGGCTGCGTAGGAGCAAGTTACGGAGGATTCTCTGTTTACTGGCTTGCAGGGCATCACGAAAAACGATTCAACTGCTTCATTGCTCACGCCGGCATCTTTAATATGGAGGCTCAATACCTCGAAACTGAAGAAAAGTGGTTTGCCAACTGGGATATGGGCGGGGCACCTTGGGACAAATCCAATGCAACAGCGCAACGCACATTTGCCAATTCTCCACATCTCTTTGTAGATCAATGGGATACCCCCATCCTCATAATCCACGGCGAGCGAGACTACCGCATTTTGGCTTCACAAGGCATGATGGCATTTGATGCCGCCCGAATGCGTGGTGTTCCTACCGAAATGTTGCTTTACCCTGATGAGAACCACTGGGTACTTCAACCTCAAAACGCAGTACTCTGGCAACGTACATTTTTCCGTTGGCTAGACCGCTGGCTCAAAAAATAATCCCCTATAAAATCCAAACATGGGGCATACTCAGGTTATTCGCCTGCCGTATGCCCCTATTTTTTGATCCTATGATAAAGAATATCATATTCGACTTCGGCGGTGTACTCATCGACCTAGATAGAGACGAAGCCGCACGACGCTTTTTTTCGCTCGGCGTACATGACGCAGAGAAACTACTCGATCCCTACCTTCAGCGTGGGATTTTCTTAGAACTGGAGCGGGGCACCTATTCGGCTCCCGAGTTTGAGGCTCATCTTAACGAACGGTACCAACTATCCCTTTCACACGAAGAGGTAAGTTGGGCGATGCGCGGATTTATGAAAAATCGCCCTCTCTATAAATATGACTATTTGGGCACGCTACGTCAGCACTATTATATTGGCATTTTGAGCAATACGAATCCCTATATTTTAGAGATGGTGGAGACAGCGGACTTCCTACCGAATGGAGGTACACTCCCCCAAATGGTAGATCATATTTATGCCTCCTGTCGCATGGGTATACTCAAGCCCGATGCCCTGATTTATGAACAAATGCTCTCCGAGGGGCAAATGAAAGCAGAAGAAACGCTTTTTGTCGATGATGGGAAGGCCAATATCGAGGCAGCCCAAGCTCTTGGTCTACACACATTGTTCGTAAAAAATGGAGAAGATTGGCGAGAGTCTCTTCAATTAAAGCTTTTACACCTCAACCAACAGAATCAATAACCACTTATATTTCAAACACATAAAGCAAATTACAAAGGAGAGTCCTGTAAATTTTTGCCCAAGAAATTTGCTCATATGAAAGTTTGTTGTAACTTTGCACCGTGTTTTTGCTAGAATTACTTATGCGTTGAGTTTTGTCTAGCGATTCGTTGTATTCAATTTTGAGTAATAGAACAAGAACTTAAATAGTTTAATTAAGAAAAGAAATGAAAAAGGTATTTGGTATCATCGCTCTTTCTATGGCACTTTTTGCCTGCGGTGGCAACAAAAACGATCAAACAACTGACTCTGTAGTAGCTCCTGTAGAAGAAGTAGTAGTGGCTCCTACACTCCAAATGGGTGAATGGAAGGCCGGCGAAGCTGTTCTTACTTTGAACGAAGACATGACCTACACTTATGTAAATGGTGATGTTAAGAAAGAAGGTACTTACGCTTTCAATGCTGAAACCATGGAACTGACTACCACTCCCAAGGAAGGTGAGGCAGCTGTTTTGAAACTCACTGAAGCTGGTCTTGAAATGGCTCCTATGGCTGAAGGCGAAGCTCCTATGGTATTCGTTGCTCCTGCTGCTCCTGCCGTAGAAGAAGTTGCTGCTGAAGCGGCTCCTGTTGAAGAAGCACCCGCAAAATAAGAAATCCACTCTCTCTTCGATTTAGAAGAGCTAGTTAGATAGAATTCGAGACAACCGCTATTCCTCTTTTTGGGGAGTAGCGGTTTCTCTTTGTGTCCAGAAGTATCCTTCCCAAAATCGTGGGCAGGATTTTTTATTTTTGAGGGCAAGAGATCAAAAACTCTTGGGCAAGAATTTTCTAACTTCCAAGCATAAAAAGAAAGCCTAAAACACAACCCGATGATTTGGAAAAATCACAGTAAAGGATCTTCTATCAGAAATTAAATCAAGGACATCCAAAGCAAACAACGGAGCAATAACCGGAGCAAATCATCCTTCGCTCTGGAAGCAAACGAGAAACTCCAATCTCCATCAAGAATCAAAGACCTCTTCGGAGAAAATACAGCATAAATATCATTTGCCCGAAAAAAATAGTACCTTTGCCCCGTCTTTGGGAAAAAGAGCGTGAGGGAAGACCTTCTTAGAAAAGAAACCGAGAACTATTCCAATACGATCCGATACCCGGACAGAGTATACACTTAAGTACTATAAAACGAATGAAAAAAATCATGGGTCTTATCGCCCTTTCTATGGCACTTTTTGCTTGTGGCGGTAACAAAAACGAAGAAAAGACAGATTCTGTAGCAGCTCCTGTAGAAGAAGTAGTAGCTCCTGAGCTCCAAATGGGTGAGTACCAAGGTCTTTTGCCTTTGGCTGATGCCGGTACGCCCGAGATGGCAGTACTCGTTATTAAAGAAGGCAACCTCTGCGATTACAAGGGTCTTGGCGAAGAACTCAAGGATGTGCCCTACACCTTCGCAGAAGGAAAACTCACCTTTGCAGACAAAGCATTCGAACTCGCTGATGGCAAGTTGTACATGCTCAATTCAGAAGGTAAACGTGCAAATATCGAAGGCTCAGAAGAGTACATCTTCAACATGATGCCCACTGAAGCAGCTCCTGCAGAGGAAGCTCCCAAGGCAGAAGAAGCTCCTGCTAAATAAATTAGGAGTCTAAAAAATAAGGGAAGACAGAGGTAGTCCCCCTATGTCCCTCCCAAAGGAAATCCCCCTTGTTCCTTCCGATCCCTTTTTCTTGAAGGGTTCGGAAGTTGAACAAGGGGGATTTATATACTAGAGACCGAGCAGCGTCCCTGCCATTGGCACTGACTTTATCCCACGGATTGCCGGCTCGACATTTTACCAAAGTACTTAATAGCAATTAGAAACTTTGCCGGTCCGTGATATAATATAGCGAAGCAGCCACTCCTGTGAGCGTATCATCCCCTTTGAACAGAGAGAGAGCGTTCATCGCTCTCCATCACATCTAAGGAACTTCAAACCTATGCATGCTCCAGAGTGGCGACGATCTCGCCCTACTCCATTGACCGCATTTCACAGAGAAGGCTGCTTGATCGGTTTGGAACAAAAGACCAATAGCATCAAAGCCACCGCACATACGATAAAAAGATTCACCCTTTTCTTAAGAGGTTTCTCATAGGTTATTTCCAGTAGAATCTGGCGTTACAGGAGGGGATTGAGTGGAGTCCTCGTCCTCCTCTTCGGGTGTTTGTAAATCGTGTTCTTCGGTCGAATCCGCCTCTGCGACTTCGGGATCAGTAGCAAGACTATCAGTAGGCTCCGCGGGCTTAGCAATCGTGTGCGGACGAGGTACTACGGGCATATCATCAACCGTAATCGTGGGGATCACACACCCCTCGTTCTCATTCACCCACATATCTTTAGGACCAGGATTGATGATGATCGGCATACCGGGGCGAACATATTGTACCAACTCCAAGATATTGTCATTGTGAATACGAATACATCCATGGCTACACCGCCGTCCAAGAGCCCATGGAGCACAAGTACCATGGATACCTACGGGTAGATTCCGTTCCCCTTTGATCCGAATAAATCGGGGACCATACTGACCAGGAATAGGACTTGTATTGCCATTATCATCCGTATAGAACCAATTGGTACTATCGAATGTTTCACCGGCATAAAAGAAGCCCTCGGGCGTACGACAATCGCCTTTTTTTATCTTATGACCATAGTTGCGTGCGCAGGCACAGGTATATTCTTTCACTTTGCATCCGTAACGATCATAGAGAAGTACACGCATAGAGCCTTTATCCACAACGATAAAATAGTCAAACCAATTGTTCATTAAACGCTCGCAATAGGGAAGATTCTCACGAGCCATTCGAGGCAAAATCCCTTTTTTGTACTGCTCGGAGTGGCTCGATTTGTCCATATAAAGGAGAGCTTCATCCGCATCAACAAAAGGATGATAGAGCGAATCATTTGCTTCCCATTCCGCCACGATCTTTTCAATGGAGAGCGTATCAGACTGTAAGGAGACCGTATCGGGGCGAAGGTTTTCTGTCTTCCCCTCTTTTTGAGAAGACTTGCTGCAACTTCCAAGGAATAGTATAACCGCTATCAATAAGTACTTTTTCATGGGATTTTAGTCTTACTATTTCTAAAATTCCTACCCTATACATCCAAAAGTATAGGGCAATGTTTTTTCATTTTCAGGACACAAATGTACAAAATATTGGACAAAGAATTTCTATCTCATAGCCCCTATGTTTGGCACCTATCGACTCATATCCAATCCTCTACTCCACAAGCTACCGAATGTATTTAGACGTTTGAATTTGTTATTGGCACATAGAAATAAATTGTTCATGCTTGCAAAAGCATTCTTTTCCCAATCTTTTTGTTTTAATCAAATATTATTGCTATATTTGTAGGGTACTTGATTTGTAACTTCCCAATAGAAGTCTAGCCAATAAAATGGAAGAGACACCTGACTTCATTGCTCATGTAGATGCAGATGGCAAGACACAATCTGTGGAAGATCATGCAGAGGGAGTCGCCCGGCTGTGTAGCGAATTTTGTGCACAAATAGATCCGGACTGGAGTGAAGTAGGCACTCTTTTGGGATTACTACACGACCAAGGCAAATATCAAAGGGCTTTTCAAAAGTACATACGTCACTCTTCAGGGCTTGCAGATCATGGTCCTGCACGAGCCCCTCACAGCATGGCTGGGGCAATTCACGCCTATTCGATATTCAAAGAAAGAGACAAAGCCCTTGCTTTAACACTCTCTCACTGCATCGGAGGACACCATCGGGGGTTATACGATAGTGTCGAATTGAGAAACGCACTCAAGATGGCAGACAATAAAGCCTATTGTCGCAATATGCTCCAAGATGCTCCCGAGGTTGCCGTAGACTTAGAGAAAAGAATTGCCCAGCTGGCCACACTTCCGGATATTATGGAGATCGACGAAGAGGACAGACCTCTTTTCGTACGGATGCTCTTCTCTGCTCTGATAGATGCCGACCGCCTTGATACCGAGGCATTCATGAACAAAGAGAGAGCTTTGCTAAGAACCCAGTCCAAGTGTGCAGATGTGCCATGGTCCTCTTTTAGAGATAAACTCAAAGCAAAGACCGATAACCTTACCTCAGATACACCGATAAACCGTGCACGAACAGACTTCCTTGAAAAGTGCAGAGCTCATGGGAGAAGTCATGATCCGAATATCTATACCCTATTCCTCCCCACGGGCGGAGGAAAAACTCTATCCTCCATGGCATGGGCTTTGGAGTCAGCCATACGCAACCATTCGTCACGGATTATTTACGTGATTCCCTATACCTCTATCATCACGCAAACGGCTGAGGTATTCAAAAACATTTTTGGAGAAGAGTATGTACTAGAGCATCACAGCGAACTGGATGTAAGCGATAATGAGGAGTATGACAGGTGGAAACTTCTGACAGAAAATTGGGATGCACCGATTATCATTACGACCAATGTACAAATGTTTGAATCGCTCTATGCTCATCAGACAAGCCGTTGTCGCAAGTTGCATAATATCTGTAATTCGGTAATTGTCTTTGACGAAGTACAGATGTTCCCATCCGCTCTTCTTAATCCGATGCTTCGAGCTATCGAGAGTCTCTCACTCCGATTCGCGACCAATATCCTTCTCTGTACAGCGACACAACCCAACTTTACGCAATCCTTTGAGACAGAAGGGAGAGAATCAAGCAACTTTTACACCATACAGGTTGAGATCGAAAATATAGTACCCTACGACAAAGAGCTATTTTCAGCATTCGAGCGTGTTCGGTTTCACAAACTGGGAAATCCCCAAACCATAGCGACACTAGCCGAAGAGCTTACCCAACAACACTCCGCATTGTGTATCGTCAATACACGAGCTGATGCGGGGAGGCTGTACGATGAGGTGGTTACGCTTGGACGCCCCCCTGAGGAAATAGTCCATCTCTCCCGCATGATGTGTTCGCTACATATTCGCAGACGAATCGCTTACATCAAGGAACGCCTATCGGCAGGACTTCCCGTAATCGTCATAAGTACACAACTTATCGAAGCGGGCGTAGACATCGACTTCCCCGTTGTTTACCGAGCCCACAGCGGATTGGATAGCATTATTCAGGCAGGAGGTCGATGCAACCGAGAGGGGCGACGAAACTCGGGTGATGTATATATTTTTGATCTAAAGGATGGAAGTACTCCCGGGGAAGATACCAAACAAGGACGACAAGCCTCCCTCATCATCTATGAAAATATAGGAGAAGCTCCTCTTAATCCCAATGATTCAGCCCTCATACACCAATACTACATGGAGTATTACGGCAATCAGGTCAATAGCTTTGACAAAAGGCGCATTGAACACTATCTGTGGAGCGATCAAGCAAACCATGATTTGGAATGGGACTTTGAAACAGCTAGCAAGAAGTTTCGTTTAATCGAAAACGAGGGTATTACGGATATATATGTACCCTACGAAGAGGAAGGAGAAGAGTTGATTTCCAAACTATCTCGAAACACCATCCTCAATCGGAGGGAGTTTCGTATCCTGCAAAAGCTCCGAGTCGGTGTCCGAAAAAAGGACTTTGAAACATTATACCGCCAGGGTGTCTTGAAAGAGATTCGACTAGGCGAACTACCCATATGGATACTAACCTATGGATCCCCATGTTACGATGAAGCAAGAGGTCTCCGATGTGAGGATGTTTGGACGGACGAAATCGTTATAATATAAACCCATATAAGTCTGAGTATATGGAATATACAGATAAAGAATACTGTTTAGAACTACGGGGCGACTTTGCCTGCTTCACACGCCCTGAGATGAAAGTGGAGCGTGTCAGCTACGATGTCATTACGCCATCGGCAGCACGCAACATATTTCAAGCCATCTTCTGGAAACCCGCAATACAATGGGAAATAACACGCATTGAGGTTCTCAATCCGATCAAACGTTTTTCTATCTGACGCAATGAGGTAGCAAGTGCTATGAGTCCTCGAACATCTCATCTTTTGGTTGAAGAGCATCGGACACAAAAAACAGCTTACATCCTTCGGGATGTCGCTTATCGCATTTTTGCAAAACTCGTATTCATTCCAATACGAGATCGGAGCCGCGAGGAGCAAGCCAATGTCACAAATCCGGAGCTTGAAAACCCCATGAAGTATCAGCAGATCTTCGAACGCAGAGCACGGCAGGGACAGTGCTTTACACAACCCTATCTCGGGTGTCGAGAGTTTTCTTGCTCCTTTGAGTGGATCCCCGATGCCTCCTATAGCCAAGGGATCCCTGAAAGTCGCAACTTAGGATATATGCTATACGACCTCGACTTTGCAAGCAATCCTCAATCCCCACAACCAATGTTTTTTGAAGCAATCATGGAGCATGGTGTTATTTCTATCCCCCAACCTCTAAGTGATAAGATATTGCGATGATACTACAAGCTCTATATCAATACTACCAGCAAATGCGTGCTGCGGGGACAAACATTGCTCCTCCGGGCATGGAGTGGAAAGCAATTCCATTTATCATTGAACTTACTCCCGAGGGCGAGTTTAAGCAGATTTCAGAAACCATAGACTCCGAGAACAAGAAAGGAAAATCCTATCTAGTCTCTCGATCAGCAACTCGATCCGGTAAAAACGCATACCAAATAGCCCAAGTCATGTGGGATCACCTTGGCTATGTACTTGGAGTTTCCAAAGATGGAAGCGAGAAGGAAAAAGAAGTCGCATCGAAACAGAATAAACATTTCATCGAGAAAGTCTATCAATTGCACGAGTTATATCCGGAAAATCCTCACATATCTGCAGTAGCTCGGTTTTATCAAGATGGTCATGCCTTTCGCTTGATAGAGGACGATACTCTCATAAGTCGTATTCAGAGTGTAACGGGGGCTAATTTAAGTTTTCGAGTACGAGATTTAGAAGACGATCGACTTGTGGCATCTATTCAAGATGTGCAATCTTATATGAATAGAGCTGATGACTCTGAGAATGCTAAAGACAACAATTCCGGTATATGCCTTGTAATGGGGAAGAGGTCTACGATAGCTCGTCTTCACCCATCTGTCAAATTAGCAGGAGCGCAAGCAACAGCATCTCTCATCAGTTTTCAGAAATCTTCAGGATTCGACTCCTATGGTAAGGAGCAAGGCTTCAATGCCCCCATCTCTGTGCAAGCTGCGGAAGCCATTGCAACAGCGCTGAACAACCTCCTGACGAAAGATAAAAACACGAATTATAGAGTGGGAGATACGGTCTTTGTATTCTGGAGCAGTACTGAAAATGAAAAGCTTCTCTCAAGCTATCGTACCGCTACGTTCAGTGGAGCATTTAGCCCGGTAGGCGAAGACGGAGAGACCTATAATTCCGAAATTACAGAAGAAGAAAAATCCAATAAGAGACGTAGGAAAAAACAAACGAAACCCATTCCTAAAACTCCAGATGCAGAAAGTCTTCAAGTCCTACGAACCCTCAAAGCAGTTTGCGGAGATAAGGGTGGGGAAATTTCTGAGAATGATGGGCGCTTCTACGTACTGGGATTGACTCCCAACGCTGCACGTATATCCATCAAACTATGGACAGAAGGTAGTATTTCCGAGATCGTGGGGAATACCCTACGACATCAGTACGATATGAACATCATATCACAGATGGGAAACCTTGATGCAGAGAATCCGACTCTACGCTCCACCTATCAGATTGTAAAAGCAGTCTCCTCCTCAGACAAATCCGACAAGTGGTCTTCCAATCTTATTCAAAGCATAGTGGAGAATAAACCCTATCCACAAAGTCTACAACAAGCCTGCTTGGAGCGAATAAGGCATGGAAAACCTATCACAGAGCTCCGAGCTGCAATCCTCAAAGCATATATAAATAGAAAAAAACAACAAGAATACATCACTATGGCACTTGATCCCAGGGCAACCGCATCAAAATACAAGCGCTATCTTTGTAAGCATGAAATACTTCGAGACTATCCCAGATCCACGCGTATTAGGCCGCTGTAAATATAGATTGTGTGACATCCTATTCATCGCCCTTGCAACATATGTTTGT
>JALFBN010000015.1 GCA_022772085.1 Porphyromonas sp.
ACAAACATATGTTGCAAGGGCGATGAATAGGATGTCACACAATCTATATTTACAGCGGCCTAATACGCGTGGATCTGGGATAGTCTCGAAGTATTTCATGCTTACAAAGATAGCGCTTGTATTTTGATGCGGTTGCCCTGAAAGAGAAACAGTTCCAAAGTAAGGACAAATAAAAGAAATTCGTTTACCTAAGATAAAATAAATCCAGGGGGCAATAGGGAAGAAACATCACAACCATGATTGAGCAATTCACGCACAGAGCCACTACTGATATGTGATAGGTGCTGTGCCGTAAACATCAGTACCGTCTCGATACCGGATAGGTGATAGTTTATGTCGGCGAGTGAACGTTCATATTCGTAGTCAATGGAGGAGCGAATGCCGCGAAGTAAAACAGATGCGCCATACTGCCGGGCAACCTCCGTTGTAAGTCCTGAATAGGAAACAATTGTTACCCGATCATCACTGGCGTAGTAGTGCGACAATTGGCGAAACCGCTGCTCCAAAGAAAAGTAAGGATGCTTCTGATCATTAACTCCAATGGCAATAACGATTGAGTCGAACATCTTCAATCCCCGTGTTACAATATCAGCATGTCCCACGGTAAAAGGATCAAAAGACCCTGCAAACAAAGCGGTAAGCATATTATTAGAGACTAGAATACAAATTTTCGATCACTCCTCCTCGATGACCAAATTCTCTATAATAAAATCCTGTCTATCAGGCGTATTCTTACCCATATAGAAGTCCAAGAGATGCTTATAGGTGTCCTCTTTTCTTAGATTCACCTGACGGAGTTTAATATTTTCCTCTGCAATCAGATCTTTGAACTCGTCTGCCGAAATCTCTCCCAATCCTTTGAATCGAGTCAATTGAGCCTTTTTGCCTAAGGTTTTAAGAGCATGATCACGCTCTTCGTCACTATAGCAATAATAGGTATAATCCTCCTGAGGCAAACCTACAAGCTTCTTGGCTGCCTTTTTTTTGCGCAAAGCAATCTCTCCGGGGGGTAGGGATACGCGATACAACGGAGTCTCTAAGATAAAAACGTGCCCCTTACGTACCAATTCAGGGAAGAACTGAAGAAAAAATGTCAGCATCAATAGGCGAATATGCATCCCATCATCATCGGCATCGGTTGCAATGATCACACGATTATAACGTAGTCCATCCAAACCATCCTCAATATTAAGAGCCGCCTGAAGTAGATTAAACTCTTCGTTTTCGTAGACCACTTTTTTGGTCAGTCCAAAGCAATTGAGAGGTTTTCCCCTTAAGCTGAATACTGCCTGATAGCGGGGATCCCGACTTGTCGTTATGGAACCACTTGCAGAGTTACCCTCCGTAATAAAAATACTGGTGCGCTCAGGTTCTTTATTTTTTGCCTTCGAATCGTTAAAGTGTACACTACAATCTCTGAGCTTTTTGTTGTGAAGACTGGATTTCTTTGCTCGCTCTCGAGCCAACTTAGCCACTCCACTCATAGATTTCCGTTCCCGCTCACTCTCCTGAATCTTCTTGAGCATAACCTCTGCCACATCCGCATGAATATGCAGGTAGTCATCCAACTGCTCTTTCAGAAAATCCCCGATGAATTTCTGAATACTTATACCATAGAGGGGTTCGTCTTTGTACTGAGGCTCCTCAGGAACCATATCTTTGGATCCTAATTTCGTCTTCGTCTGGCTCTCAAATGTAGGCTCTACCACCTTGAGGCTCACTGCTGCCACAATCCCTGAACGAATATCGGCATAGTCGAAATTCTTTGAAAAAAACTCTTTTATCACTCGAGCTACAGACTCCCGAAATGCGGATAAGTGCGTCCCTCCTTGTGTGGTGTTTTGCCCATTTACAAAGCTGTAAAACTCCTCTCCATACTGATTGGTATGGGTTAGTGCTACCTCTACATCTTCCGTTTTCAGATGGATAACAGGATACAAAGGGTCTGCCGTTAGATCCTCATTGAGGAGATCTTGCAAACCGTGACGGCTCAGAAACTTTTTGCCATTGTAGAGAATTGTAAGTCCTGCATTCAAGAATGTATAGTTGCGCAGCATTGCAACAACATACTCATCTCGAAACTTGTAATTGCGAAACAGCGTCGCATCAGGCGTAAAGTGCACCTCGGTACCTTGAGGCTCTTCGCAAGGGACGATCTCGCCTTCGTATTCAATTTGAGCTTTGCTGAACTCCACTTTTTTGGTCATCCCCTCACGGCGAGATTGCACTGAGAAGTGTGTCGAAAGTGCGTTGACCGCCTTAATTCCGACCCCATTGAGACCGACCGATTTTTTGAAAGCACGGGAATCCATTTTAGCTCCCGTATTCATCTTACTAACAGCATCAACAAGCTTACCCAAAGGGATACCTCGACCATAATCACGAACAGAGACAGTACCATCTGCAATGGTCACCTCAATGACCTTACCCTGTCCCATAACAAACTCGTCGATCGAGTTATCAATCACCTCTTTTAATAGAACGTAGACTCCATCATCACTGGCAGACCCGTCCCCGAGCTTGCCAATGTACATACCGGGACGCCGTCGAATATGAACGTCCCAATCCAAAGTGGTAATACTACCTTCGGTATATCCTATCGCTGAATCCATTACAGTTTCTTGATGAACGCTCTACGAGTTTTGTGATGTTTCCGCTCAAAGTAATTCCATTGCATCTGAACGGACATGTTGGTTTCCAGTTCTGGATTACTCTCAGCATACTCTATTCCAAACTTCTGATAAATGGGTATTAAGTCATTGAAGAGCAATGCGTTTACGCCTCTATTCATATACTCCGGAAGTACCCCCATGAGATACAAATCAATCACCTTGGGCCTGCCCTTAAGCGCACGGAGCAGATGTACAAAGCCAAAGGGGAAAAGTTTCCCGTTAGCTAACTTCAAAGCCTTGCTGAGGCTAGGGAGAGAGATGGCAATGCCCACCACCTTTTCATCCTTTTCTCGTACAATAAGGGTTACGAACTCGGGGCGCAACATCGGGATATAGAGCTTCGTATAGTACTCGATCTGTGCCGGACTCAATTCCGAATAACCATAAAGATTGCTGTAAGCCTTGTTAATCGTTTCAAATACAGCAGGTCCATACGGAAGTAGTTCTTTTCGATTGGAGGGCTTCACAATGCGAAGACCGTACTTTTCCTGTACAATTTTAGAGATCCTGATATGCTTTTCGGGAATCTCTTTAGGGATTGTTATTTTGAACTCTTTCCAATCCTGATCCTTGATAAAGCCTAAACGCTCCAACTGCTTGGGATAGTAAGCGTAATTATATATGGTGATCATGGTACCAAGTTGGTCAAACCCCTCAACCAACATTCCCTCTTTATCCATATCGGTAAAACCCATAGGCCCTTGTAACATCTCCATACCTTTGCTACGGGCCCAGTTTTCAACAGCCTCAAATAGGGCATCGACCACCGCATTATCATTGATAAAATCAACAAAACCAAAGCGAGCATTACTCTGATTCCAGGTTTCGTTGGCACGATGGTTTATAATACCGGCGATACGCCCCACGACCTTGCCTTCACGATATGCGAGGAAATAAGCAGCCTCACAGAACTCGAAAGCCGGATTACGATCTTTGTCTAGCGTCCCAAGCTCATCGTCTATAAGCACAGGGACGTGGTAGGGATTTTTCTTATAGAGTTCATTTCCAAACTGAACAAAACGCTTCAGTTCTGACTTATCTTGTACTTGTCTAATTTCTACTGCCATAGCTATTGGTCTTTGGGATTGCGTACGCGTTCCTGCTCTCTATTTGATTATACTTTCTTCTCTACGATTGCTTGTACGACATTAAGCGCATAATCGCCAAAGTGCTCGTACTCATCAATAATATCAAGATAGTAAACGGATTGTTGATAAGGATAGACATGAGCATCAAGATCTTGCATATTTTTCCGCTTCAGATCATCACGCATATTATCGATCTCATTCTCTATGTTATAAGATTGGTGTGCAGCATCAGCATTGGGTGAAGACATCTGCAATACATCAATCATATGCTTGGCACATTTCTCTACCACCATGTGAAGATTCAAAAGTTTTTCTACCAAAAGAGGCTCAAAAGAAGTGCCACTGTTGTTGCGTTTTTTGAGAGAGCGTGCGATATTGAAACAGGTATCTCCCAAACTCTCGATCTCCGTTGCAGCACGCATCATCACACGCACCTCTTGCTTGGCATCACTACTCAAATCGCCATCAGACAAGGCATTAAGATAGTTAACAATCTCCACCTCTACCCGATCGCAGATATTCTCGAATTTCTCAATCCGATTAAAAGTTTCATTGAACTCTGTGGCATCCACCGTTGTAATGAGAATTTTGTCCATCTCAAGCATCTCCAGTACACGTTTACTGTAAGAACCAAGCTCCTTGTGCACCTGGATCAGTGAAAGTTCACTCGTTGAGAGCATACGTGTAGAGATGAATTGGAGATGACGATTCTCATCACTGTCAGGCTCGGACATCTTCCCTGAACGAACAACACGCTCACATATCTTGACATAAAGAGGTACAAACCAAATCATGATCAACACATTGGATACATTGAAGAGGGTATGGAAAAGTGCAAGCCCCACGGAGGGGTTTCCTTCAGAAATATCCTCCACAAAATGAGCCAAGGGATAGAAGAGACAAAGCACCCAAATAACGCCAAGGAAGTTGAAGAGGAAGTGTGAAAAAGCGGTGCGCTTAGCCGCTATATTGGCATTAAGGGCGGCCAAATTGGCCGTGATGGTCGTTCCGATATTTTCTCCCAAGATCATGGCAATCGCCAATTCAAAAGGAATCCAACCATTGTGACACATAATAAGGGTAATGGCTACCGTAGCACTCGATGACTGCACAATGATAGTCATAATCGTTCCGATGAGAAGGAAGATCAAGACAGAGCCAAAACCCAATCCCGTATAACCGGAAAGGAACTCCAATGCCTCTGGATTGCTCTGCAGGTTGGGCATTGAATCCTTTAGGAATTGCAAGCCTAAGAAAAGCAGAGAGAACCCAATAATGAACTCTCCGAGGTTGTTCCACCGGGGCTTCTTGGAGAATATGAGTGGTATGGCAAAAGCAAAAAGCGGAATGGCAAAAGCACTAATGTCAACTTTGAATCCGAGGAGAGATATAATCCATGCCGTTACGGTAGTACCGACATTCGCCCCCATCACGACGCTGATGGACTGAGCCAAGCTGAGCAAGCCCGCATTCACGAAACTGACGACCATGAGAGTCGTGGCAGAAGAGGACTGAATCAGAGCGGTAATAAATAGCCCCGTAAGCACTCCAAAGAAGCGATTGGAGGTCATGGCGGAGAGGATATTTCGCATCTTATCTCCAGAGATTTTCTGAAGGCCCTCGCTCATGATCTTCATTCCATATAGGAAGAGCCCCAAAGCCCCGATCAAGCGAATAAAATCTAGTATTCCGTACGTCATACTTACTCTATGATATTATGTTGTTTAACTCATTCCCCTTGGAGGCAAAAATTGTTCTTTGCTTCTCTTTGTTTAAATTTGAGGACAAATATAATCGAAAAAGATTAAAGCTCTATGGATACCATACAGATTGTATGTACAAATAACGGCCATAAGGATTTGGTTCATAAGGGTATAACTTTATTGGAACTCGCCGAAAAATATAAAAAGGAGTTGGGATTCCTGCCCATGAATTGCCGCGTAAACAACAGCACAATGGCTCTATCGGAACGAATCCTTAAGCCCTCTGAACTTTTTTTTGTAGGTATGACGGACGAGAGCGGACAGCGCACCTACTTCCGCACACTCAGTTTCATTTTGAGCAAGGCAGTCTATGAGATATTACCTCAAAGCCACCTCCGCATCGAGCACTCCCTTGCCAATGGATACTATTGCAGCATCCAAAATGGGCATGAAATCACCGACCAAGAACTTGCCAACATCATGATACGGATGGACGAGATCATAGCAGCCGATCTCCCCTTTGTATCCAAAACAGTTACCAAAGCTGAAGCAATTCAGATTTTCAGAGAACTGGGTGAGGAGGATAAAGCACAGCTCCTAGAAAGTTATCATGTGCCATTCATTACGTATCAGGAGCTCGACGGCTATCCCAATACCTTCTACGGCTCACTTGCCCCCTCAACAGGATACGTATACATGTACTCCATCGAGCGATATTTAGATGGACTCCTGATCCGCATACCCTCTCGCAAAGATCCCTCACAGCTAGCTCCGCTAAACGAGCAACCCAAGCTTCGTGAAGTACTCAAAGGACAAAAGGATCTCATCCAGATGTTGGAAACACCCTACATTGGATACCTCAATAAAAAGATTGAACAGGGTGCTATCAATGAGATCATCATGATCAGCGAAGCCGAACAGGAAAAGAGAATCTCCATGATAGCTCAGGAGATCGCACAACATTATCACCAAGATGGAGTGCGGATCGTTCTCATATCGGGTCCCTCCTCTTCAGGGAAAACTACCTTTACCAAGCGACTTTACACCCAGCTTCGCACCTGTTTCCTCAAACCACACAACATATCATTAGACGATTATTTCGTCAATCGAGATAAAACCCCTCTGGACGAGAACGGGCAATACGACTTTGAATCACTCTATGCCGTAGACCTAGATGCTTTTAACAAAGATCTCCAAAAGCTCCTCGATGGAGAGGCAGTAACCCTACCAATTTTCGACTTTAAATTGGGCATCCGCACCTATCGCAATGATGCACTGACTCTCCGTTCGGGCGATCTCCTCCTCATCGAGGGCATCCACGCTCTCAATCCCGAGTTGATCCCCACAATCCCCTCACAATCCCTATTCAGAATATACGTGAGTGCTCTCACGGCAATTGGTCTCGATGCACACAACCGCATCCCAACAACCGATAACCGCCTCCTGCGTCGCATGGTACGTGATTATCGCTATCGTGGACGCAGTGCAACAGAGACCCTTGCCCAGTGGGCATCCGTCCGCAGAGGAGAAGAGCGTTGGGTCTTCCCCTACCAAGAGAAAGCGGATCGGGTATTCAACAGTGCCATGGTGTACGAGATTGCAGCCTTGCGCCGTTTTGCAGAACCGCTCCTGATGGAGGTACCTGCCAATCTACCCGAGTATAGTGAAGCACAACGGCTCTTACGTTTCCTGCGTATGGCATACTATATCCAAATAGACAGTCTACCGGGGACTTCACTTTTGAGAGAATTTTTGGGTGGTAGTGCCTTTCACTATTAAACGCAGGGACCGATGTCGAAAAAGAATTTTGGGGGCATCGTATATAGTACTGATCCCCATTTCCAATACCCAAGCGATGAGAGTAATCTCGTGGAAACCCTCCCCCCCGACAAACAACGCTTACGGATTCGCTACGAACGTTCGGGACGGGGAGGCAAAGAGGTCACTTTAATAACCGGATTTGTAGGTAGCGACGACGACCTCAAAGCCCTAGCAACCCAATTGAAACAGGCAGCGGGCTGTGGTGGTTCGTCAAAAAACGGAGAGATCATACTCCAAGGAGACAAGCGCACTACCCTCGCAATACTTTTACGAAAGCTAGGCTATACAAACGTAAAGTAGACGGGGATAACTCATTAAAATGTAGGTAACAAAAAAAACAAGACTCAATATGACTAAATATACACACCTTTTGGTATCTCTCTTGGCTCTCATAGCCCTTGGATCTGGTTGTCAAAAGAAGAATAACACCTTTATGTCTGCCGCAGGAAGTCCTGGAGAGATGCTCCTCGTAATGGATGGGGACTGGCTCAAAGGACCTCAAGGCGACCTGATAAAAGAGATGTTACAAGCAGAAGTGCCCGCTTTGCCTCAGGTAGAGCATTGGATGCGTGTACAAACGGTAGCAGAAGCGGACTTTGGAGATTTTTTACGAAACACCCGTAATATCCTCATCGTAAAGGCAAATAAAGACACCTACACTCACAACTCAGTTAAATATGCATACGACGAATGGGCGCAGGGGCAACTGCTAATCATTGTGCAAACTCCCAGTGCTGACTCCCTCAAAGCTCTTGTAGCCAATGAAGGGGATAAGATACGCCACCTCCTACTCCGTCACGAACTCTTTCGCTATGCCGAAGTCTGGAGCAAAGACTTCAGTACCAAAGCAGACGAATACTGCATGGAGCTCTTCAAACATCACATCAATGTGCCTCAAGATATACTCTCCTACAAAAAAGGGAGAGACTTCCTTTGGATGTCCAATAATGCTTACGAAAAGAGAAGTGATCTTGTCGTCTACGCCCTTCCCTACCGAGGCAAAGAGGATCTCACTTCCCAAGCAATGCGGATACGTCGGGATAGCGTACTCGGAGCCAATATCCCAGGTGCCACTCCCGACAGCAAAATGGTGACAATCCCCGAGGGAGTATCTCACCAATATATCCAAATGCCCGATGGATCGTACCGCGGTGTAATTCACGGACTTTGGGAAACATCGGGAGCCAGTGCCATGGCAGGACCCTTTGTAATGCACGCCATCGCCTGTCCCGAAGAGGGCAAAGTCTACTATATAGAGGGCTTTGTTTACTATCCGAACGAAAACAAACGCGAACTCATACGACGCATCGAAGCAGCACTCTTCTCATTCCGTCCTGCTCAAGAGACGGAGTTTGACCCAGAGCCCATCAAACGACTTTGGTGGTCGGACATACATTGATGGAGTGACATTTATAGAGAATTTATGGAACAAAATACGAATAGAAAACCCCTTATCGGGATAACTCACGGAGATATAAACGGCATTAGCTACGAGATCATACTCAAGACGCTCAATGACCCTACCCTATGTGACCTCTTTACCCCTATTATCTATGGATCGGATCAAGCCGAGGCCTTTTGGCGCAAACAGTTGGATATGGAGGGTACCCCTTGGCGCAAAATAGAGACAATCAACGAGGTTAAAGAGGGTGAAGTGAACCTTATTGTTTGCTCCTCTAGGGAGGTTAAAATAGAGATGGGAGAACCCACTCCCCTTGCAGGCGACTGTGCGCTGGATGCGCTAGAGATCGCCATGGAACACGCACTCAAACGGAGGATTGATGCCCTTGTTACGGCTCCAATCAATAAATCGACCATGCCTCAAAACAGGTTTCCCTATAAGGGGCATACCGATTACCTCGGGGCGAAATGTGGATTAGAGGAGGCCAATGCACCGCTTATGATCCTAACCAGTGGCTCCATCCGCGTAGCTTTGGCGACGACCCACGTTGCACTGAATGAAGTGGCGGGACTCCTCAACGAACAACTGATCATCAAAAAGCTTCATGCCCTAGAGAGCAGTATGCAACGGGACTTCGACATCGAAAAACCCAAAATAGCCGTATTAGCCCTCAATCCTCATTCAGGAGATCGGGGGCTCATGGGGCAAGAGGAGCAAAATATCATCACACCTGCTATCAAGAAAGCACGAGAGGATGAGAAAATTCTTGCTTTCGGTCCCTTTGCCACCGATGGCTTCTGGGGCTCCAATGAATTGTACAAATATGACGCAATACTAGCTCTATACCACGACCAGGGGCTCGCTCCATTCAAAACGCTGTTTATGAACAGTGGAGTTAATATCACAGCAGGGTTACCCATCGTGCGCACCTCTCCCGATCATGGAACGGGCTATGACATCGCAGGTAAAAACCAAGCCGAGACAGAGTCTTTCCGAGAAGCTATTTATCTTGCCATAGACACATTGCGTCACCGTCGTCACTACGAGTATGCTCGTCGTAATCCATTACGCAGGGGATATAATGAGCGAGGTAACGACAACGAGGTATTAGCCCCCACAGCAGAGGATTAAAAGCCCCCACTCTCCCCTCCTCAATAAGATGGCATCTCTCAACGTATATACCGCCTCGGCAGGTGCAGGTAAAACCTATACGCTCACCCTAGAATATCTCTCCTTGGCTCTACAACAACCTGAGGAGAAATATCGGCATATCTTGGCCATGACCTTTACCAATAAGGCCACCAACGAAATGAAGAGCCGAATTATTGAGGAACTCTACCAAATCTCCCAAGGGAATACCGAAAATCCCCTTGCCCAAACACTGGGGGAACGACTGCGGCTCGAACCCGAAGAGGTGATGACGCGTGCCCAACGCACCCTAACTGCCATATTGGGAGACTACAGTGCATTTCATATCAGCACCATTGACGCCTTTTTTCAAGAGGTTGTACGAGCCTTTGCCTTTGAACTCAACTTCGGGGGAAACTACAAAGTAGAGATGGACTCGGACCTCTGGCTACACAAAGCCACGGTCCTCTTACTTCACAGCCTGGACGAGAAGCGTCTCAGTGACACCCGAAAGTGGATCTACCAACTCGCAGAAGAGAACTTGGATCAGAAAGGAACGAATCAGATAGATCGACTTCTAGAAACCCTCGGGAGGCAACTATTTGCCGAAGCTCCTTTACTCGCCATACGTAATGGCAACTTCCCCTCACAGGAAGAAATTGCCACAGCTCGTAAAGCGATCCAAGACTACATAAAGCAGTTCGAGAGCAATCGTTACAACTTGGCAGAAGCTTTCCAAAGGGAACTCTCAGCCCACGATATAGACTTTGCGGATCTCCATGGCGGGTCTCGCAGCCCTTTTAATTACTACAAAAAGATTCTAAAAAGCAAAAACCTAAGCGAGACTATCCCACAGCATCTCCACAAAACGACAGAGAATTTAGAACTATTATTTCCCAAGAAAAGCGACCATCGGAGTAAACTCAATGGACTTACAAAAAGCTCAATTCCGCAAATCCTAGAGGATACGATACAACTGGAAAAACGGTACTATATCCCTTACCAAACAGCAAAACACACTTATGAAAATCTCAACCTCCTAGGCACGCTCATCGACCTCAACAACACGATGATGCAACAAGGGCGTGAGACCAATACACTCCTTCTCTCGAGCACACAACAATTCATCCAGCAGATTATTGACAATGCCGAAACTCCTTTTATTTACGAACGCCTAGGTACAAACCTACAACACTTGATGCTGGATGAGTTCCAAGATACGGCACGACTGCAATATGACAATCTCAAACCGATCCTCACAGACTGCCTAGCCTCTCAGGGGCAAGACAGCCTTATCGTGGGTGATGTCAAGCAGAGTATTTACAAGTTTCGTAACTGCGATCGACACCTCCTCGGGAGTGCCATCCGGCGGGATTTTGCAGACCTCTATAAACATCACCCTCTACAACACAACTGGCGTAGTACGCCTGAGGTTGTTCGCTTTAATAATGCGATTTTTACGCAACTGCCTACACTCATAGAGCAGGCAATCCAAGATGATCGAGAGGAGACGATGGCTCCTTTTGAGTCCATGGGGCTAACCCAAGCCATCCCTGAGAGCTTCTTTCAAGAGGTAAGCGATTGCTATGCCGAAGTGGTGCAACAAATTTCCCCAAAAAACAAAGATAAAAAGGGAGGTATTGAGATCTACCGCTATCCGAAAGAAAAGGCCGATGGGGGAGAGGATGAGACTCCTAATGCCCTAAACATCACAGAGAACATCCCTCACGTAATCCTATCCCTTGTGGAAAATCGGGGTTACAAAACACAAGACATCGCCATCCTTGTTAATACGAATCAAGAAGTAACACAAGTGGCTGAGTGCTTGATCAACTACTCCAAAAAGCATCCCGATAAAGCCCATTTGCTGAAGTTTGTTTCGGAGGAGGCTCTCAAAATCACCAATTCGCCCATCATCCGCTTTCTGATCGCCCTACTTCAAGCCCTCTCAGAGGGGGCTCGGGAGAATGGTGCACTCTTTAGGATGGCAGAAGTACACTATGAATTAATTATTCAAAAGCGACACCTCCACGAGGGGCTCCCCATCTCCTCTTTTGCAGATCTATATAGCTCCACGCTGCAGCAGCTTCCCTACCTCTCCCTATTTGATCTCGTAGAGCGCACCATCGGGCAACTGCATCCCTTGATCAAGCAGGCGGATTATCCTTACATAACAACACTGTTGGATCAATTGTACACCTTTCACTGCGATGAGATCGCCGACTTGCATGGCTTCCTCGAATGGTGGGAAATCAAGGGATCCAAGAAGACATTACCTGCAGACGAATCCGACAACGCCATCAGTATTACGACGATACACAAATCCAAAGGGTTGGGGTTTTCAATTGTGTTACTGCCCTTTTTGGAGTGGGATCTCGCCAAGATAAACAGTAGAGACACCTCCTATATTTGGAGTCAAGTGAATCCCAAGATCGCACAAGAGATCGGCTTCTCTCTCTCCATTGTACCACTCAAACTATCAAAAAAACTCGCCCAAACATATTACGCTGAGGAATTTTACCGTGAGTTTATTGACAAGATCATTGATCGACTTAATCTCTTCTATGTAGCCATGACTCGAGCCAAAACAGGATTGGTGCTTTGGTTACCCGAGGGCAAAGGCAATCAAAAAAAAGGCTTCAACCTAGATCAATTACTCAACCGGTTATTGGAGAGAAGCGACCTCGCAGAACTCTTGACGGCAATACCGGCCTCCTCCCAAAAGGAGGAGATCTCTTCTGAGAGAAAAGAGCGCAACATCCCCTTTCCCCTTGCTATCGCAACAGGAGGGGAGCAACAACATATCTCTATTAAGTTAAGGGGACGCCAAGCCTATCAAGAAAACGAGGCGGTACGATTTGGATCGACCATGCACCGTCTTTTGAGTTTGATCAAAACTCCCACAGATCTCCCGCATGCCCTTCGACTGGTTGTGGATGAGGGTATGATCATCGCAGACGACCAAGAGAAGATCCAAACCATTCTCTCTCAAGAGTTGGCTCGAGCAGAAGTAGCTCCTTGGTTTGCGCCCGATGTTGAGGTTTTGAACGAACATTCCATACTACTTGCTCATAACCGTGCAATATCCCGTCCTGATCGCATTGTACTGACACCACAGGGAAATGTAATCATTATAGACTACAAATTCGGAGAAAAGCAGGCTCGTTATCATAAGCAAGTACGGCACTATATGCAACTAATTCAAGCTATGGGTTATAAGTCTGTGCAGGGTTTTTTGTGGTACTTCTCAGATGGAAATTCCTCCATAGAGGAGGTTTCGTTCTAACTCCGACAGCCTCTTCGCGAAAAAATAGAGCCCTGCATTTCAAAAACTTCTACCCAAAAGTTTTGAATCTGTTGCCCTGCAAAAGAAAGAGATCTCGTTGGTTATAAAGCATCTCTCCAAGAGATCTTCCACACAGATGGGGGATGTCCTTTTTACCTTATCTTCTCCTCCTACCTTTGAGTTCCTCTAGAAAAACTGAATTTTTGACACACGTATCCACACGTACGCATTCACCTTATTATTATTGTCTATTACCATTGTTTTCATTATCTTTGTTTGAGAAGATGATTTTTACCTGCCCGTAATCCATCGGGAAACACGAGGCAGACTAGTTTAAGAAAGACAATGACAGTACAAGACGAATTTAAGCACTTTGCCTCCCGTAAATTGGGAATGAACAGCAATACCCTCCACCATTACATAACAGCCAATGGAGGATATATATCTCCAACAATCATCGAGGAGCGTCAGCTCAATGTCGCTCAAATGGACGTATTCTCCCGTCTTATGATGGACCGTATTATATTCCTGGGAGCAGGTGTGGACGACTACACGGCAAACGTGATACAAGCACAGCTTTTATTCCTCGACAGTTCCGACCCCGGGAAAGACATTTCTATCTATGTCAACTCTCCGGGAGGATCTGTATATGCCGGTTATGGCATCTATGATACTATGCAATATATCAGTTGCGATGTATCTACTATCTGTACCGGTATGGCTGCCTCCATGGCTGCCGTATTGCTCGTAGCGGGAACCAAAGGCAAGAGATTTGCACTCCCCCACTCCCGTGTTATGATCCATCAACCGCTTGGTGGTATGCAGGGACAAGCAAGTGACATTGAGATCGCAGCAAAGGAGATCCTCCGGGTTAAGAGCGAGCTTTACAAAATTATATCAGATCACTCAGGCCAGCCCCTAGAGGTTGTGGAGCGTGATAGCGATCGTGACAAATGGATGACCGCCGAAGAAGCTCTTGCCTATGGTATGATCGACAAGGTACTCAGCCCCAAAGCAAAAAAGAAAGACTGAACGAGGAGATATATAGAGAAGCGATAGAGAGAAATGGCTCCTAAGAAAACTGATAATCAAGATCATAAACATTGTAGCTACTGTGGACGTGGAGAACAGGAGGTGAATTTCCTAATTCAGGGAGAAGATGGTGTAGCCATCTGCGATCTCTGTGTGGGAGAAATGAATAAGATGATCCGCCAAGCAATGGGTCCTGAGCCCATTGACACAGAGGTAGAGAACCCTCCCAAGGCTGATCTGCACTTCGAGAAACTACCTAGACCCAAGGATATAAAAGCGTTCCTGGACCTCTATGTGGTAGGTCAGGATGCCGCTAAAAAATATTTATCCGTAGCGGTGTACAACCACTATAAAAGGGTACTTCAGACACCCAATGATGCGGATATTGAGGTCGAAAAAAGCAATATCATCATGGTGGGTCCTACAGGTACAGGTAAAACCCTTTTGGCTCAAACCATTGCCAAAATGCTGGATGTCCCCTTTGCCATCGCCGATGCAACGGTACTCACCGAAGCCGGTTATGTGGGAGAGGATATCGAAAGTATTTTGACTCGCCTCCTGCAGTCTTGTAACTATGACGAGAAGGCGGCTGAACGAGGTATCGTATTCATCGACGAAATTGACAAGATCGCACGCAAAAGTGACAACCCCTCCATTACGAGAGACGTCAGCGGAGAGGGTGTACAACAAGGGTTACTCAAGCTACTAGAGGGCTCCATCATCAACGTGCCTCCCGCGGGTGGGCGCAAACATCCGGATCAGAAGTTCATCCAAGTAAACACTCGGCATATATTATTTATCTGTGCGGGAGCTTTTGATGGAATCGAGCGAAAGATCGCCAATAGGCTAAACACACGTTATATCGGATACCAAGAGGATGGAGAGCGTACGTATGTGGATCCTCAACACCTACTCAAATACGTGTCGCATCAGGATCTACGTTCCTATGGTTTGATCCCTGAAATACTTGGTCGTTTACCTATTCTAACTTATCTAGATCCATTAGAGAGAGGTACTCTGAAGTCCATCCTGACAGAGCCTAAGAACTCCATCATAGGGCAGTACACCAAGCTGTTTGCCATGGATGACATCAAACTAAGTTTTACAGATGAGGCTCTCGATTATATTGTAGATAAAACCATCAAAGAGGAACTCGGGGCTCGGGGTCTGCGCTCCGTTGTCGAAACAATCATGATGGAGGCCATGTATACCCTACCGGGTAATGCAGAAGTCAATGAGTTGGTTGTTACCAAAGAGTATGCCCAAGAACATAGTAAAGAACTTCATATCCGCAATTAGGTGCGGTTGCATCGAGTAAGTCGTTTTTTATTTGCATAAAAATTTTCTCACCGTCAGCCCGCTATGGATCCCAACCTATTAGCTCACCTCAAAGAGCATTTCGGCTTTGAAACATTTAAGGGTAATCAAGAAGAGATTATCTGTGCCCTACTAAGGGAGCAGGATTGCTTCGTATTGATGCCTACGGGTGCGGGGAAAAGCATGTGTTATCAACTGCCAGCTCTCATATCGGATGGCACAGCTATTATCATATCACCTCTTATAGCTTTGATGAAAAACCAAGTAGATGCCCTACGCAACTACTGTAATAATGACCGAGTGGTACACTTCCTCAACTCGTCATTGCGCAAAGCTCAACTCGAACAGGTAAAAATGGACATTATGGAGGGCAAGACCAAATTGCTCTATGTAACCCCCGAAAGCCTAACCAAAGAGGAAAATCAGATCTTTTTGAAGTCCATCAAGATCTCCTTTTTTGCCATCGACGAGGCACACTGTATCTCCGAATGGGGACATGACTTTCGACCTGAATACCGCCGGATACGTCCCATGATCGAGATCATCGGACGGAGACCGGTCATCGCACTCACTGCAACGGCAACACCCAAAGTGGAGCACGACATCTTGCGCACCCTCCAAATACCCCATGCAGAGATCTTCCGATCTTCATTTAACCGCCCCAATCTCTTCTACTGCATAAAGCCTAAGAACGAGGATATTGACAAGCAAATCGTGCAATTTATCAGATCCAATCAAAAAAAAAGTGGCATCGTCTATTGCATGAGTCGAAACAAAGTCACTACTTTTGCTGAAATTCTTCGGCTGAACGGTATTCAAGCCCTACCCTATCATGCGGGATTGGATGCCGGGGAGAGAACTGCTAATCAAGATGCATTCCTTAGCGAGGAGTGCCAGGTGATTGTGGCTACCATCGCCTTTGGGATGGGGATTGACAAGCCCGATGTGCGCTTTGTTATCCACTACGATATGCCCAAGAGCCTTGAGGGATATTACCAAGAGACGGGTCGTGCCGGCCGTGATGGTGGAGAGGGGGTATGCCTTGCATTTTACACGCCTAGCGATATGCAACGAATCGAGAAGTTCATGCAAGACAAAAGCAATAGTGAAAGAGAGATTGGCAAACAGCTCTTAACGGAAACGGCTAACTATGCAGAGTCGGCGCTTTGTCGGCGGAAACTTCTGCTCCATTACTTCGGCGAAGAGTTTAAAGAAGAGAATTGTGGAAACTGTGACAACTGTACAATGCCCAAAAAGAAACTAGATGCTAACGAGTGGTTGCTATCGCTTATTGAAACGGTATTGGCCCTCAAAGAAAAATTCAAAACGGAATATGTAATTGACGTGCTACGTGGTGTAGATACGGCAGATATCGAAACGTATGGACACGCCGAGCTAGAGTGCTTTGGACAAGGAAATGACGTAGATGCCGAGATGTGGCAATGTGTTATCAATCAGGCCATCGTAGCCGGATTTGTATCCAAAGACATTGAAAACTACGGTATCCTAAAAATCACCGCCAAAGGCAAGAAATTCCTCAAAAAGCCCACTAAATTTGAAGTTGTCGTAGACCAAGACGATAGCGACAACGAGGAGATGATTGGGAAAGAGGATGCCTCGGGTGAGGCAGGAGATCCCGAGCTTTTTTCGATTATGAAAGAGTATCGTAAGATGCTTTCAGCCCAACTCAAGACCCCCGCCTACCTTATATTCCAAGATGCCTCTCTCAAGGCGATGGCTACGCTCTACCCCATGACGGAGGAGGAGCTGCAAAACATTCCCGGAGTCAGCCCGGGTAAAGTTCAAAAGTTCGGAGCACAATTCCTCGAATTGATCCGCAAGCATGTCGAAGAGAATGAGATAGAACGTCCCATTGACTTCCGTATGCGTACCATCCCTAATAAGTCCAAGGTAAAAATTACCATCGTGGGGCAGGTAGACCGCAAGGTGCCTCTTGAGGATATTGCTTTCTTCAACAACCTAGATATTGACGAGTTGCTGACCGAATTGGAGGAAATAGTTTATTCCGGGACGAGCATTAACCTAGATTACGTTATACAGGAGATCATGGATCCATCCGACGTTGATGAGGTGTACGACTACCTCAAACAGGCGGAGACGGATTCTATTGATGCCCTTTTTGATGAGTTCGGAGATGTATATACGATCGAAGAACTTCGACTGATTCGGATCAAATTTATTTCCGAACTTGCGAACTAACATTGTCCAAACACCCCATTCTTCCGACAAACATTAAAAGAAAAATGAAACGAACTCGCTTACTCCGCCTTTGGCTTCTCGCCTTCAGCCTCTCTGGTATGACGCTTTGTTCTCTCCATGCCCAACAAATAATTGATGAAGTTGTATGGATGGTAGGAGACGAGGCAATACTGAGATCCGATATAGAATATCAAAAACTACGACTATTATCGCAAGGAGTACGCTTGGATGCCTCTGCGGAGTGCGTTTTGCCCGAACAACTAGCCGTACAGATGCTCTTCCTCAATCAAGCCAAGATCGATAGTATCACGGTGGACGAAAGCATGATCAATAGATATGTCGAAGCCAACATACAGGGGATGATCGCAGAGGTGGGATCGAAAGAAAAACTGGAGGAGTATTTCAACAAAAATCTCACACAAATCCGAGAAGATCAACGCAGACAGGCAAAAAACGGAGAGATTGTACGTGCTATGCAACAGAAGCTGGTCTCCAGTATATCTGTGAGTCCCTCTGAGATTCGCTCCTATTTTGCCTCTCTCCCCACGGATTCATTGCCCTATATTCCCACCCGATTGGAAGTGCAAAAGATTGTACGAAAACCAACCATCAAACTCTCCGAGGTGGATCGTATCAAGCAAAAATTACGTGGTTATGCCGAAGAGATCAATGCGGGGACCTCTTCTTTCTCGACCCTTGCCCGCCTATACAGCGAAGATACCCGCACGGCACTTAATGGAGGCGAATACGGATTCGTTGGCAAGACCAGCCTAGAGAGTGAATTTGCACGCATCGTATTCGATATGGCTGATAGCAAACGAGTTTCCCCCATTATTCAGAGCGAAGAGGGATATCATATCGTACAAATTATCGAAAAGAAAGGCGACCTCATAAACTTTAGACACATCTTACTTCGTCCCAAAGTGGCGGACGAGGCTCTTGAAGAAGAAATCCAAAAGCTGGATAGTTTGGCCAATATGATTTCAAGTGGAGCAACCTCTTTTGAAAAAGCAGTGCTAGAGTATTCACAAGACGAGGACTCTCGCAATAGCGAAGGTCTCCTAGTCAATGGGAACTATCAGAGCAATTATGGTGGTAGTTCGTACTTCCCCTTGGAAGAACTGCCTCAAGATATTAGCAAAAATGTTGCAAACATGCAAGTTGGTGAAGTCTCCAGACCTTTTATCATGATCAATGAAAAGGGCAATAGAGAGGTACTTATCGTCAAACTTCGCAATAAGTACGAAGCACACCGTGCTACCTTAACCGAGGATTATCAAGCGATCAAAGAGCTAGCCTTGCAGGAAAAACGGAATAAAGAACTTGACGATTGGGTGCGTACACAACAGCTAAAAACTTTTATCGAAGTAGCAGAGAGCTATCGTAATTGCGACTTCAAGTACCCGGGTTGGATCCACGATAATCGCTAAAGAGTCTCGAAAAGAGTAAGGGGATAAGGCTTCGAAGAACGAAGTCCTAAGAGGAACAGGGCAGAACCCTTAGAGAAATAAGCCAAGTACTCCTCCCCCTAATTCCCATGAACGAAATAGAGGATTTCATGTCTAACAAAGGCAGATGGAATAAACTAAAAAAGCGAATGCAATGGCGAATTATGGCGGTTGCATTCGTCGGTTTATTCGTGCTCTTTTCCTCTTTTGCTCTAACACCTCCTCCGCCCGTACTCGGTGGACAAAATCCTCCTCAAGGCTCTAAAAGGATTATCCTTGACTATGCCGATAAACTCGAATACGATGCACAACTAAACCCGGGAGTACAACGGCTCATAGGCAATGTCCAACTGAGACACCTCAACTGGACGATGACCTGCGATAGTGCATTCCTCGACCAAACTACTGACCAGTTCGAAGCCTTTGGTAATGTAGAGATACATGAGGGCAATGAGGTGACTATACTTGCCAAGTACCTACACTACGATGGAGTGGCTCGATTCGCCAAACTTCGTCACACAGTGGAGCTACGCAATAGTACAGCTACCCTCTATACCGACAGTCTTGACTATGATCGAATGGCGGGTAAGGGTTATTATTTCGATACTGGAACGGTCGTCGATTCTCTCAACACCCTAACCTCCGTATATGGTGAGTACACGCCCAGCACCGACGAAGCGATATTCCAAGATGCAGTAGAGCTTGTCAATCCTGACTTTACCCTTACGACCGACTATTTGCTCTACAATACACGCACTAAAATTGCAGTCTATGATAGTCCAACTCACATTGTATCTGATTCGGGACACATTGAAAGTACCCGAGGCGTATACGATACAGAGCGCGACTTGGGCATACTACTAGATCGCTCTATCGTATACAATACACATGGCACCGTGGAAAGCGACTCCATGCTCTATGACAACAAGATCAAGTATGCCGAGGCCTTTGGGAATATGGTGCTCATTGATACCATTAACAAAGTGATCCTACGAGGGGAATATGGCTATTATGACGAAAATAAAGAGTACGCCTTTGCCACACAACACGCTTGGCTCACCGATTACTCCAAACCCGACACGCTATACCTGGGAGCAGATACTTTAGAACTCATTACTCAAAAGCAAGAACCTAAAGATATCCGACTCACAAGGGCTTATCATCACACGAGAACCTTCCGAAAAGATGCTCAAGCTATTGCGGACTCTACGCACTACTTTTCACTAGACTCCTCTATGACTTTTTATGGCAATCCGATCCTTTGGCGCGATAGCATGCAACTGGAGGGTGACACCATAAGACTTCAATTTGCCGATGATACCCTACATCATGCTGACGCATGGCTCAATAGCAAAGCGATGCGCCTGCTAGAGGAGGATAAATTCGAGCAACTCAAAGGCGATTCCTTAACGGCCTTTTTCGCTGACAGTTCGGTACGAGAAATACAAGCACATGGTAATGTCGATATGGCCTACTATGCGCTACAAGAGTCGATAAAGCGCTATTACGCCATTGGTCGCGTCAAAGCACCTCATGTTTACGCATATATAGAAGCCGATACCTTACGGAAAGCTCTTTGGCTTGGACCTGCCGAGGGAGCTATCCACCCAATAGAAAGTGCAGGACCCGATATTGCAATGATTTCCGGACTTCTGTGGCAACCCGAAAAGCGACCTCAATCACCTGAAGATATATTTACCCTCACATTGGACTCTTTAGGTAATCCAATTCCCTACTCGCATCCACCCATCTCCTCACTCAACGGATTTAAGGGTGCACAAGCAGCCCTACGAGCCTACCAACTGATGGAGCAGGAGATTGCATCCAAAACGCAACAAAAGGAAAAAGAAGGGGATCCAAACCACGAAGATAAGGAACAACCCACTACTGATACAAAGCCTGGGCTAAGTCCCTATATCCGTCGCCTCGATGAGACGACGCCCCCGTGGCAGGCTCCTGATCCTCTGAAAGACTTCAACTTAACATACTTATGGCACTCTTCTTCTTCAACAACAAAAGAACACGCAAGTTCGAACACAAGCCCATTTATTGGAATCCCGAACGAGAAGCCCTAGAGGATCGTGTGGCTCGCATCCGCAAAGAATTGGAGGAAAGTGGAGAGATCGACACCAATAAGAAGGTTGAGCTTTATAACTCCGAAACGCTACTCGGGAAACAGCTCATAGAGCGCCAGGAGTGCGTAAAGAGCGAAGAACAGCACACTCAATTTTCAGAAGAGTTTCGTGCTTCTATGTTACAAAATATGAGCCACTTGAGCCAACAGGAGCAAAAGGGAATCTCGGGAAGTGGTCGGATCAATGAGATCTTGAAGATCCTCGTTGTACTTTTGGTTTTGGGAGTTGTAGTGTGGTATCTATATTATAGATAATGAGTGATATAATCCATGTACTACCTGATAGTATAGCCAATCAGATAGCAGCTGGAGAGGTAATCCAACGTCCGGCTTCTATCCTCAAGGAATTGGTGGAAAACTCGCTCGATGCAGGAGCGAAGCACATCGTCATAGAGATCGAGGATGCAGGCAAAGCATGCCTCAAAGTTACTGATGATGGATGTGGTATGTCTCCCATGGATGCACGTATGGCATTCGAGCGTCATGCCACTAGTAAGATCGCAAAAGTTGACGATCTCTTCGCCCTACAATCAATGGGATTTCGAGGCGAGGCCTTAGCTTCTATCGCATCCGTTGCACAAATCGAGCTGACTACACGGCGTAAAGAGGACGATATGGCGACACAGCTGATACTCAATGGTTCGGAAGTCATGGAGGTGCGCCATGTGGCTGCTCCCATAGGGAGTTGTTTTGTTATCCGTAATATCTTTTTCAATGTTCCGGCTCGCCGACGATTTTTGAAGTCCAATCAAACGGAAATTAAGCACCTTCTAGAACAATTTGAGCGCATCGCATTGGTCTATCCAAGCATCTCATTCTCGTTTTATAGTGATAAGAATCTGGTATTGGATCTCCCGGCAACCAGTCAAAGACGTCGCATATCCGATACCCTGGGACATACTTTTGATAAGGGATTGATACCCATAGACTTTAATAATGAAATACTAACAATTAGCGGTTTTGTTTCGCAACCCGATCATGCCAAGAAGCGGGGAGCAGAACAATTTTTGTTTGTCAATGGGCGATATATGCGCCATCCCTATTTTCATCGTGCTATTATATCAGTTTACGAGAAGCTACTTGCCCCAGGGTATGCCCCCAATTACTTCCTATTTTTCTCGGTAGACCCCTCACGTATCGACGTCAATATACATCCGACAAAGACGGAAATTAAATTCCTAGACGAGCAGGCAATCTTTAAACTTTTGACTATTGCCATTCATCAATCACTGAGCACTAAGCTAGCTATTCCCACAATTGATTTTGAGCGTAAAAGCATTGTAGATATTCCCATCTATTCGGGCAAAAAGGATCATGTACTCCCCTCTCCCGACCAACCGCTAGACCCCTCGTACAATCCATTTAGTGCACAGGGGACTGCAGACGGAGCCTCCTATACAACACCCATTGCCTCTTCTTCGCACCGCCCTAAAGTGGATTGGCAATCCATGTTTGAAAGCTTTGAACGTCATCGATGTAACAAAAAAGAGAACGGTACAGCTCCAATACCGGTCCCCTCGCAGCAAGATCCTTCCAACTTATACTCAAAGGAAAGCCCCAAACAGGAGCCTCTATTTCCCAACGAAGAGTCACTAATTCTTGCGGAATCTTTGTCTAATGCTCCCAGAGGATGCTTCTTGCATGCAAAAAAATACATTATCAGCTCCATCAGCCGAGGACTTGTACTTATAGATTACAAACGCGCTCAGCAACGGATCCTTTATGAACAAATCAAAAAGGAACTGGCACAAGAGGATAAGGAATTGATAAGTCGCAAGATGCTTTTCCCCGAGATCTGTTCCTTCCCCATCAAAGAGATTGCGTTGGTAGATCAGCTATTGCCTGACTTAGCTTCCGTGGGCTTTGAGATTACCTCTTTGGGAGGAGGATGTTACTCGATACTCTCCGTTCCGGGATTCATAGAGGACGATATACGAGGTTCGGTACAGCAAATTGTCTCAACGGCTATTGAACAATCTATTTCGTCGCGAGAGGCTTTGATCGAACTCCTCGCTCTGCAACTGGCAACCAACAAGGGAAAAAGTGGACTCTCTCCCTCTACAGAAAACCTCGAATCCCTCATAGCTCAACTTTTTTCGTGCGAGGAATGCACCTATACGCCTCAGGGAAAACTGATCATGCGCATCCTATCGGACGAAGATATTCAGAGAGAATTTAGTTAGCAACCAATCAAGATAGAACACTATGAAGAACGCCTTTAGACACAAAATTCTCTACCTCCTCCTACTCTCCCTTTCGGGGTGGAGTCTCAAAGCTCAGCAGGAGGGCTTTATGCTCACTACGGAAAACGATTCCCTGCATTACGTAATCTATCGAAGTAGTGAGGGCGTGGATCGCTGGAAGATCCCCTACCCTGTATACCAGTTTCACGTGGGTGATATTGACAATAATGGCATTGACGAAGCCCTTGTCGGAGTAATTAAGCCAACTCGTTTTTTTCCTCTAGGACGGCGGATTTTCATCTTCAAAGTATTTCGCAACAAGGTGCGCCCTCTTTGGATGGGTTCTAGAATCGGCGATCCTTTACTTGATTTTCGGATTGTCGAGGTGGAGGGTCGTCATTTGCTACGCTGTCTAGGACAATCCGAAACAACCCAGCCACTCTACACAGTAGCGGATTTCTGTACAAAAAAGTTCGGTGTACAATTTGTGCGCTATCGTGCCAAAGAGGTCTCTTATGACCAGGCGTTGCAAGCCTTTAAAGCTAATGATTAACAATGACCACTTAATTTAATATGTTATGAAAAGAAGTTTTTTAGTACTCGTCCTCGCTCTCTGCACAATACTCTCCCTTGTAGTAGCGTGTGGGACTCGGGCAAACAATGGTACATCTGAGAACGGGCGAACACAACGTTATGTACCCAAAGTGATGCCCAAAGTACATCCCGAGGCATTGCTAGCCAACAACAAAATCGATTCGATATTCCTACGCCGGAGTCCTCTCGATCCAAACATGGATATATCGAAGTACAATCTCTACGAACTACTTGCAATCAAACACTCGATCAAGGCTCGTTATGGGCAATGGTTTCAGGAGCAGACCTTCTTAGCCCCTCTTCGGGCAACCGATTGGTATGAGAATCTGGTTCTGGATAAAGTATACAAGCTATACGAAGCCGATCCCCTGTATGAGGATGTTCATGATATTGTTTTGGCAGAAGCTAAACTCTCTCTGGCTGACCAAACCTTCATACAACGTATCGAGAAGCGGATATCCGAGCTTCGGCTTCAGAACTACCAATCGGTCAAAGACTACCGCGTGAACATAAAAAACGTCATCAACCCCTTCTTGCTCGAAGACTTCTCGACAGATCTACAACATCTACTCTCCGCAAATGGATTTGCTATTGTACCAAGCCAATATGACCAACTCTTTGAGGTGTATGAGAGTAATCAGTACATGACAATGCCCCATTTCATTACAACAGATCTTTACTTGCAACTCTTCCATATGTACTTCGACTGTATGTTGCGAGAGCTCGAAAAGGATAAACTCATCCCCATGCTCACAAAGTTCAGCAAGGATATGCATCAAAAGATGCAACAGAAGCGAGCACACGTGAAGGCAAATAATATGAAAGAGGCAATCGACTATGACCTTGCCTTTTGGGCTATCGGGCACAAACTGCTCACAGAGGAAAAGTGGCTCGAAGTACCCAATAAGTACAAAAACATTGCTCAAGAGGAGGTGCGCAACGTACTTGATGCTCGCCCCAAACCATCGCGATTCCTCCCCAACGGAGACTATTATTTTATGTATGATCTATATACGCCTCGAGGACATTATACCCGTAATGCCCAATTCAAGAGATACTTCAGGGGCATGATGTGGTTCCAAAATGCACCAAGTTGTCTGGAGGACCTCTCCTGTCTGCGCCAAGCAATTGTACCGGCTGTGATCCTCAACGAAAGTCCCGGCCTACGCAAACAATACGAAGCTATTACGAGTCCAATTCACTTTATCGTGGGAGAGCCTGATAACCTATCTACCCTACAACTAGCCGATATGATCAAGCAAAAGGGCTACACCTTTGATCAACTGATGACCGATGACCAAGTGCTAAGATCTCTACAAACAGAGATGAAAAAACTTGCTGATGCTCAAAATAAAATTAGTCCGATAGGAGATAATGCGAAAACATGCAGGGAGAAGATCAACATTATGCCCCAACGCTACCTCCCCGACAATGAGGTACTCCTACACATGGTGGACTACGACTCACAAAAGAGCCTGCGCCCCTATCCTTCGGGATTGGATGTATTGGCATCATTCGGATGGAAACAAGCTGAAGACCTCCTCATGGGCGAACTTGGAGAAGAGAACCTCGTATGGCAAGACTTTGGCAATAAGCTCAATGCTCAGAAGCTGAAGATGTCTCAGGTTAATTGGGAAGTCTCGATGTACAACAAGTGGATAAAAAGCCTTCTAGAATTACAGAAAAAGGAGAAAAATGCCCCTTACTTTATGGTCACACCCGAGTGGGGTAAAAAAGATTTGAATGCAGCACTAGCCTCTTGGAGCGAATTAAAACATGATGTGATCCTCTACGCCGAGCAACCCATAGGGGCGGAATGCGGAGCGGGCAGTGAGCTACCCGAACCCTATTTCCGCAGTTATGTAGAGCCCAATGTTGCCTACTGGCAGGAGGCTATTGCTTTGATAGACCTTACAACCTCTCTACTCAAAAAACACAATCTCCTAACCAAACGTATGGGGTCTATCTCTACCTCTGTACGAGAGATAGCTGAACTGTTCCTCAATGTAAGTCAAAAGGAACTAAACAACGAGCCAATACCCATAGAGCTTTACAGCAACCTTGAGTCCATTGGAGGCTCGATTGAGTATCTCACTCTAGACTTGATCAGTACCGGAACAGACGATTCCCCTACGGGATGGGGATTCGTATCCGGTACGGACAAAAGCGTTGCCGTAGTGGCAGACGTCTACACAGCCAATGCGAGTAACAACCGCGATAAAAAAGGGATACTATACGAAGCCACCGGTGATGTAGACGAGATCTATGTCATTGTAGAGATGGACGGCTTCCTCTACCTCACCCGAGGAGCTGTACTCAGCTACCGAGAGTTCAAAGAACCCATAGATAATCCTCGTCACACGGATGAGTCTTGGCAACAACTTCTTAAGATGCAACCAAACCACGGCATCCCCTCTTGGATGCGGGAGATTATCCTCAATGGCAAAATCGTTGTACCTGACGAAACGATTTTTTATAGTTCCGGATGCTAAGATCCTATAATCCAATCCTTTGCCGAGCATTGTCCCTATTCTTTTTAATATGGATAGGGGCAATGCCTCTTGGGTTATGGGGGCAGAGCGATACACTTAGGATCGCTTTCACGGGAGATATACTGCTGGATCGAGGAGTACGTACCGTGATTGAAAAAAAGGGTATAGACTACTTATTTGATCCCATGTTAGACTCTGTATTTGCCTCTTGTAATATTGTGATCGGGAATTTGGAGTGCCCTGCCACTAAAATAGAGGCCCCCGTGAATAAACGATTCATATTCCGTGGTGAACCTGAGTGGCTTCATGCTCTCAAATTTCATGGATTTACACATCTGAATATGGCAAACAACCATACGATGGATCAGGGAAGAGAAGGACTTCTTGATACATGGCGAAATATCCAAAAGGCTCAAATGATTCCTCTAGGAGCCGGTAGTACTGCCGATGAAGCCGAACAACCCTTTTTACTGGCTATACATCCTCGCCCCATATACATTTATACGTCACTATTTGCCTATTCCGAAAATTGGCTTTACCTCCGAGAGAAACCCAACGTAAACCAACTCAAAACATCCTCTCTTGCCACACAGATTATCCACTGTCGCAGGCAACACCCCGACGCCTATATCATCGTATTGCTACATTGGGGACTGGAACACTCATTGAAGCCGACCCTCTCGCAAACAATCACCGCTGAGCAACTGCTAAAAAGTGGGGCAGATTGCATTGTAGGGCATCACTCGCACACGGTACAAGATTATGGGGAACTTTTCGAGAAACCCGTTTACTACAATATAGGTAATTACATCTTCGACCAGTCTAAACCAATCAATAGTCAAGCCCTTGTGATACGACTAGACGTTACAAGTCAGAATGCAATCCACTACGCTCTCCCCATACAGATCAAAAATTGTAGGCCTTCACTCAAAAAAATATAGGGTAACAGTCCACTAACTGTTGCCCTACATTTTACAATCTATTGGTCAGAAAAAAAATACTCATCAAAGAAACATGAGCAAGGGATCAAAGAAAAGTATAAAATGGACGGACAAGATCGAGATATTCAGGCGTATAGGAGGAGGAATCCGATCCATGAATATCAAGGATCTGCAATGGAATAGGAGCTCTTGAATCCTCAAAATCTCTGCTCCATGCGCTCAAGAGTCGCTTCGGAAATTTGCGTGAAACAGTGCGCACAGCCGTTAATTGTATGGGGATGAGCCCATGGGAAAAAGCAATCTTCCGCAGTTCGTCCAACTGGTCATAAGGGGTAACGAGAGCCACTACCCCACGAAGGGAAAGTAACTCCGAAGAGCGACGTAAAACCACTTCAGGCGAAAGTGTATCCACCGCTCGAGCCGTGTGTCGAGCATCCGATCGGGCTTGTAAGGTATTCTTGTAATAGGGCGGATTGGATACGATTAAATCATACGAATTGTGAGGTGCTGACCATGTTGCAAAATCAGACTGCACGATCTGAACCCGAGAGGCAAAAGGTGATAGCATCGCATTACACGTAGCTCGCTCCACAGCCAAAGGCTCAATCTCCAGAGCCGTTACCTCAGCCCGATCAAAGCGTTGAGCCAACATCAATGTAATAAGCCCCGTACCACACCCGACATCGAGGATCTGCAACGAAGTCTTGTCTCCCTCTTCCACCGAAGCCCATGCACCCAAGAGAACACCATCCGTACCGATACGCATCCCGCACCCCGCCTGATTGAGGCTGAATTGTTTGAAGTGAAAAAGTTCTTCGCTCGACATAAAAAGAATGGGTGCCTCAGATCTATACCAATCCAAAGCACCCGTCATGAATCAAATAACGTTATTTATACTCGCTCCAACGCTTAATCTGAATATCGTCTTCGGATAAGCGACAGAAAGCAGTTATAAAGGCAGAAGCCAAACGTGCATTGGTGATCAGTGGGATATTGAGATCGATAGCCGTACGGCGCAACTTATAGCCATTTGTCAGTTCGCCGGCCGTGAGATTTTTATTGATATTAACCACCAAGTCTACCACGTGTTCCTGCAGAAGACTAATGATATGAGGCTTGCCCACCTCCTTCTCCCAATAGACTCGGATCGAAGGAATGCCGTTTTCTTGCAAAAAGTTATGCGTACCCTCCGTAGCGTAGAGCGTATAGCCCTTTTTGGTCAGCAGTCGACACGCATCCATCAGGGCCACCTTTTGTTTGTAACTCCCTGAAGAGAGCAAAATCCCTTTCTTGGGTATACGTTGCCCCACGGAAAGCATTGACTTGAGGATTGCCTCATCCGTATCGTCTGCAATACAGCCCACCTCGCCTGTAGAGGTCATATCAACCCCAAGTACGGGATCGGCTTTTTGCAAACGAGTAAAGGAGAATTGCGAAGCCTTAATACCTACATACTCCAAATCGAACGCATTCTTATTGGGTTTCTCAACAGGAAGACCCAACATAATACGTGTTGCCAAATCAATAAAATTGATTTTGAGGACCTTGCTCACAAAGGGGAAACTTCGAGAAGCTCTGAGGTTACACTCAATCACCTTGATATCATTATCCTTAGCTAAGAACTGGATATTAAAGGGTCCTGATATATGAAGAGCCTCCGCAATCTGACGGCTGATACGCTTGATACGACGCACCGTCTCCACATACAATTTCTGCGCAGGAAACTGGATCGTGGCATCGCCGGAGTGTACCCCGGCGAACTCAATATGCTCACTAATTGCGTAGGCAATAATCTCTCCATTACGCGCTACGGCATCCATCTCCACCTCCTTGGCATGCTCGATAAACTGACTCACAACCACAGGGTGCTTCTGCGATACGTTCGCTGCTAGTTTGAGGAAACGCTCCAACTCTTCGTGATTGGAACACACATTCATCGCGGCTCCTGAGAGTACATAACTCGGACGAACCAATACAGGATAGCCTACCTCACGGACAAAGTCATCAATATCTTCGATCGAAGTGAGCTCTCTCCAGGCCGGTTGATCGATACCTAAGCGGTCGAGCATGGCAGAGAACTTATGGCGATCTTCGGCGTTGTCGATACTTTGAGCCGATGTTCCCAAGATGCGTACCCGCTCCTGATCCAGACGAACAGCCAGATTATTGGGAATCTGTCCTCCGGTAGAGAGAATCACTCCCATGGGATTTTCTAATTCAAGGATATCCATCACACGCTCAAACGTGAGTTCATCGAAATAGAGTCGATCGCACTCGTCATAATCGGTACTCACCGTCTCAGGGTTATAATTGATCATCACAGAGTCGTATCCCTCACGACGTATTGTATGAAGAGCATTCACTCCACACCAATCAAATTCGACCGAGCTACCAATACGATAAGCCCCTGACCCCAATACAACGACTGCAGGCTTCGTGGTATGATAGGCTATATCATGCTCTGTGCCATGGTATGTAAGATAAAGGTAATTAGTCTGAGCGGGAAACTCTGCTGCCAAGGTATCTATTTGTTTAACGACAGGGCGAATACCTTGCTTCTGCCGAGCAGTGCGTACTTCATTGGAAGCCTGTTCAATATCTTGGCGGTCATGTTTCCAAATGGCACGAGCAATTTGGAAGTCCGAGAAGCCCTGTTGCTTAGCCTTGCGCATCAACTCAGGTGCAATACTTACCAGATCGGAATGTTGCTCTAAGAGCTCTGCCGTGCAGAGTATATTCTGAAGTCGATTCAAGAACCAACGATCAATACGTGTCAATTTGTGGATATCTTCAACCGAATAGCCTGCCCTAAAAGCTTTACTAATCACAAAGATACGCGTATCGGTAGGTGCCTGAAGGGCTGTATCGATATCTTTGATCACCAACTCCTTGTTCTCACAGAAGCCATGCATCCCTTGACCAATCATACGAAGTCCCTTTTGAATCGCCTCCTCGAAGGTGCGACCGATAGCCATCACTTCGCCAACGCTCTTCATACTACTGCCAAGCTCACGAGAGACGCCATGGAACTTACCCAAATCCCAACGAGGAATCTTACAAACACAATAGTCGAGAGCAGGCTCAAAGAATGCCGGGGTGGAGTGAGTTACACTATTCTTGAGATCAAACAATCCGTAGCCCAAGCCCAACTTAGCAGCCACAAAGGCAAGAGGATACCCCGTGGCCTTAGAAGCAAGTGCCGAGGAGCGAGAAAGGCGCGCATTAACCTCAATCACTCGATAATCTTCGCTCTCAGGATCAAGTGCATATTGTACGTTACACTCTCCTACAATGCCCAAATGACGAATAATACGGATAGCAAGCGAACGCAATTTGTGGTACTCTCGATTCGACAAAGTCTGCGAAGGAGCAATAACGATACTCTCACCTGTATGGATGCCCAAGGGATCAAAGTTTTCCATATTACATACCGTAATACAATTGTCGTAAGCATCACGTACCACCTCGTACTCAACCTCTTTCCATCCCTTTAAGCTCTTTTCGACCAATACTTGAGGTGAAAAAGAAAAGGCTTTTTCGCAAAGAAGATCCAACTCCTCCTCATTATCACAAAAACCACTACCTAAGCCACCCAGAGCAAACGCAGCTCGGATGATTACGGGATAGCCCAACTTCTTAGCAGCCCGACGCGCGGCATCGACACTCTCAACGGCTTCACTGGCAATAGTCTTTACATCAATCTCATTGAGTTTATCGACGAAAAGTTCACGGTCTTCCGTTGCAATAATTGTCTCTACGGGTGTACCCAATACCTTTACATTGTAACGATCTAAAATCCCCTGTCGATAAAGGGCAACACCGCAGTTGAGAGCCGTCTGTCCTCCAAAGGCAAGGAGGATGCCATCGGGACGTTCCTTCGCAATGACCTTTTCTACAAAAAAAGGCGTTACCGGGAGGAAATAAACCTCGTCTGCAACACCTTCACTCGTTTGCACTGTGGCAATATTAGGATTTATAAGTATCGTTTCAATCCCCTCCTCCCGTATAGCTTTGAGAGCTTGGGAGCCGGAATAGTCAAATTCGCCTGCTTCGCCAATTTTTAGGGCGCCGGAGCCGAGGACAAGGACCTTCTTAGGTTTGCTATTGCTTGTCATGATGTCTCTCTTTGTTTCTTGAATATAATTGTAGTATTGGGGGTTAAAGAAGTGAGAGGAATTCCTCAAAGAGGAAAAGAGTATCCTTGGGACCACCACACGCCTCGGGGTGGAACTGTACCGAACGGAAAGGCTTTGTCTTGTGTTTGATCCCCTCATTAGACTGATCATTGAGGTTGATAAACCACTCTTCCCATTCACCATTGAGTGTAGAGCCATCCACGGCAAAACTGTGATTTTGACTCGTGATATAGCACTGGTTCGTACCTACCATACGTACAGGCTGATTGTGGCTTCGGTGCCCATATTTCAGTTTGTAAATTTGAGCTCCTGCAGCAAGAGAGAGTAATTGATTACCCATACAGATTCCATACAGAGGTTTATCACCTTCGATAGCCTTACGCAGATGCTCTACTGTCTTGGTGCACATTTCAGGGTTACCAGGACCATTGCTCACAAAAATACCATCGTACTCGAGGAGCGTAAAGTCATAGTCCCAAGGTACGCGTATCACGGTAGTATCCTCACGTAGTAGCTGACGGATGATGTTGTGTTTTACCCCACAGTCGATCAAAACGATCTTTTTAGCACCACTACCATAGTAGATCACCTCCTGAGTAGAGGCCTTAGCAACGAGATTCTGTTCCTCCCAATGTTCATCCACTGCAGGGGCCTCCACCTCTTCAATTACAATTGTCCCTTTTTGCGATCCATGCTCCCGAAGGTGCTTGGTAAGAGCTCTTGTATCGATACCCGAGAGGCCAACAGTATTTTCCTTTTGAAGATACTCTGCCAAGGAACAGGAGGCATTCCAATGGCTGTATTCTTCGGAATAATCCGCAACGACAATAGCCTGCATGTAGATCCGTTCACTCTCTAAATGAAGGGCAATCCCATCCGAAGAAATAGCATTAGAAGGCACACCGTAGTTCCCCACCATAGGGTAAGTCATAACTATGATTTGCCCCATATAACTTGGGTCGGTGAGACTTTCGGGATAACCATTCATTGCGGTATTGAATACCACTTCCCCGATGATATTTTTTTCTGCACCAAAAGAATAGCCTGCAAATGAAGTACCATCTTGTAGCGTTAGAGTTGCTTTCTTCATATTACTCTTTATGCCAATCATTTTCTACATAGTTGATAAATGCCTCATTGACGAGGTGTGCCCCGCCAGGTGTTGGGAAATTACCCGTAAAGTACCAATCGCCGGGATTGTTGGGAATTGCTTCATGCAGTCCCTCAATACTCTGAAAAACGATCTTTACCTCTGCCTTGAGATGGGCAGGTTTTACGAGCTCTACGATCTTTTCCGAGATCTCCTCCGATGTAAACGGCTTGTATATCGCCTTTACGACATTGGGGACAAAGTTGTTTCGGGAGACCTTACGAAGACTCAAGGCTTCGCGGTACTGTTGCTCAATAATATAGTTTGTACCACGATCTCTATGCAGTGCAATGGCAGCGCGGAAAGCGATAAACTCTTTCATGCGACTCATATCAATCCCATAGCAATCGGGGTAGCGGATCTGAGGAGAACTTGAGACAATCACAATCAGTTTAGGTCCAATGCGGTCAAGTATTTTGAGGATGCTCTGCTTGATCGTTGTACCACGAACAATACTATCGTCAATGATCACCAAATTGTCCACATCCTGTTTGATACTACCGTAGGTAACGTCATAGACGTGAGCTGCCAGATCATTACGACTCTGCCCTTCTGCAATAAAAGTACGTAGTTTAATATCTTTGATCGCTACCTTCTCGGTGCGAATCTTCCGCTGAATGATCGCCTTCAGTTCTTCCTCTGATAGAGAACCTTGTCCCTTTTTAAGGGCAAGAAGTTTTTCTTTATTGAGGTGATCATTGAGCCCCTCTACCATACCATAATAGGCGACTTCTGCCGTATTGGGTACAAAGGAAAAAACCGAATGATCAAGGTCATTGCCGATAGATTGAAGAATCTGTGGCGTAAGAAGATAGCCCAACTTCTTACGCTCTTTATAAATATCTACATCACTGCCTCTAGAAAAATAGATGCGTTCAAAGGAACAAGCCTTGAGTGTATCGGGTGCAAGGATCTGCTCCAATCGGGTCACCCCTCGCTGATTGATCAGAAGCGATTGCCCCGGCATAAGCTCCTTGATCGCCTCGTGCGATACATTCATCACGGTTTGGATCACAGGACGCTCCGATGCAATCACGGCGATCTCCTCATCCAAATAGTAGAATGCGGGTCTAATACCATGGGCATCTCGTACGGCGTACATCTCGCCACTCCCCGTTAGCCCACACATCACGAAGCCACCATCCCACAAGGGAGCAGCCTTACGCAGGGCTTGAGCTAGGTCTATCTTTTCCTCAATGTAGTGGGTAATATCCATTCCTCTGAGGTTGTGCTCCAAACGTCCCATTGTGTAGACACGCTCCACCTCTCGATCCAAACGATGTCCAATCTGCTCTAGGAGGATGTGCATATCGCTGATCACCCTAGGGTGTTGTCCCTTACTTGTAATGGCATCGAAGATGGCATCCACATTGGTTAGATTGAAGTTCCCACAAATTGCGAGGGAACGCGCACGCCAATTGTTTCGGCGAACCATGGGATGAACGAAGGAGAGACCACTTTTTCCTGTCGTGGAATAACGGAGGTGTCCCATGTAGCATTCTCCAGCAAAAGGAATATGCGCCTCGGCAAAGATGGGATCGCTCAATTGCTCAGGGGTATAATCAGCAAACATACGGTGCGTGTTGCTAAAGATCTCTGCAATGGCACTGGCACCTTCTGCTCGCTGACGATACAGATACTCTTCACCCGGAGCTGCATGTAGCTTTACGGAAGCAAATCCGGCTCCCTCCTGTCCTCGGTTGTGTTGTTTCTCCATAAGGAGATAGAGCTTATTGAGTCCGTACATCCACGTACCATACTTTTCTTGGTAATAGGAGAGCGGTTTGAGGAGCCGTACGAGGGCTATACCACATTCATGTTTGAGAGGTTCCATATATCGTAATATGCAGTCTACGTTAGTGGGATTTAACGACCTTTTTTCTGTTGATTGCGCATTTGTTGCTGTTGTAGGCGTTGCGCCTCCTCAAGACGAGCCATAAATCCTGATTTTTTCTTGGGCTTCTTCTTGTTCTCTTCAATCTTGGCAAGTACCTTCTCTTCGTTGATCAAGAGACGACTAGCGAGGAATTGGAGAATAGTTATCAGTGTGGAGATAAAATAGTAGTAGCAGAGACCCGAAGCATTGTTATTGAAAAAGAAAAAGAACATAACCGACATAATGTAGGGCATATACTTCATCATTTTCATCTGTTGGTTATCACCTGCTCCGGACATATTCATCGTGTATTGAGAGTAGAGGATGTTAGTTACAGCCCAAAGGAGGCAGAATAGACTTAGGTGATTACCCATGAGTCCCGAGAGAATGGGTATATCAAAATCCCAAGAGAGGATGGCATCGTAAGTCGATAGGTCGCTAGCCCACAAAAACGATTCACCACGAAGAGCAATAGCTGTAGGGAAGAACATATACAGCGAAATGAGGAACGGCATCTGCAATAGCATCGGCAAACAACCACTCATCGGACTGGCACCTGCCTGCTTGTAGAGTGCCATTGTCTCTTGGCTTCTCTTCATCATCATGGCTTGCTCCTGACCGGGATACTTATCGTTGATCGCTTTTATTTGGGGCTTAAGCACGCGCATCTTGGCTTGGGAGAGGTAGCTCTTGAAAGTCAAGGGAGAGAGAACCGTCTTAATAATGAGGGTAAGAAGTAGTATAATCAGCCCCCAATTAGAGATGTACTTGCTTAAGAAGTCCACAATAGGTATGATCAAATGTACATTGATCCAGCGGAATACACTCCCTCCTACATAGACAAGGTGCTCTAGGTGTAGGCGGTCTTGATCTGCCTCTATCCCCTCGTCATACGCCTTCAGGAGGTGATGCTCCAACGGTCCCATGTAAAGAGTGAAACAGGCTTGGGCATCTGCATCTCTTGTAAAGGGGAAAGTGGTACTTACCTTACACTCTTTGGTGTAATCGCCATCCTTGGGCATAACAATCTGCTCCAGATTGGAATTTTCAAATGCGTTACCGGCATCAGCAATCCACACAGCGGAAAAGAATTTATCCTTAAAGGCAATCCAAGAGATCCGCTCATTGATTTTTTCGGTCTTCGAGCCCTTTTCGCTGAGGCGTTCCACGTTATCAGCAAGAAGTTTATAGTAAATCGCCGAATATTGATTTTCGTTTTGCCAAGAGAGCTCTTGTCTGCGAATCTTCTGACCCAACTCCAAATCTTGATAACGCATATTGCTTGGGAAGAGACGATCGAGGTGTGCACCTCTGATGGTGAGGCGCATACGATAGTCATTGGGCAGGAGCGTATAAACAAGATCCAAGTAGGCGATACTATCGACTTGCAAGCGCATCGTAAGAGTACTATCAGCCTGACGGATAGGTTTGAAATAGAGATCTTTGGTATCTACAACACGCCCCATTACTGTACGCAAGGGGAGATTGAAGTAACTATCTTCAGGGGTAAAAAGATCTAATGGTTGCCCCTCTTGCGCCTTATATTCTTTCAGACGAGCTTGTATGGCATACCCACCGCGAGAGGAAAAGGTAACTGCTACTTTTTCATTTTCTAATTTAATGATCTGCTCTTTCCCAACAGCTTCTCCAAGCAGAGGAACCATCGTTTGCAAAGAATCTCCCGTAAGAGTCGTCGTAGATACGGCCTCCTCCTCAGGGCTATTGGCTTCTGCTACGAGCGAATCCATTTGGGTAGAGGATTGCGGGGTAGCCCCCTCCTCAGGTGTAGGTCGATTTAGAAAGGTGAACCCTATCAGTACCAATGCAATAAGGGCTACTCCAATAATTGTATTTTTATCCATATTATTTGGTTATACTCAAGAATAAAAGCGACTTGCAGGTGATGAACAAACAACAACTTGCCCACAAGGTGAAAGATCCGTTGGAAAGCAAATCACTTGGACAACCTGTAAGCAACAGCCGCACGGATGAAACTCATAAAAATCGGACTGGGATTGACCACTGTACTATTGTATTCGGGATGATATTGCACCCCGATGTACCAAGGATGACTTTCCAATTCGATAGCTTCTACTAGGTTTGTGTCGGGATTTTCACCAACGCATCGGAATCCATGAGACTCAAATGCCTCACGATACTCGCTATTGAACTCGTAACGATGGCGGTGACGTTCACTAATCATGGTCTTGCCATAGGCCTCGCCAATCTTACTTCCGGGGGTCAATCGACACGCATAAGCACCTAAACGCATGGAGCCTCCGAGATCGGTTACCGTCTTTTGTTGCTCCATGATGTCAATGACTTTATTTTTAGATTCGGGAGCGATCTCCGCCGTATTAGCATCAGACAGCCCAAGTACGTTGCGTGCGAACTCGATGGCCATACACTGCATCCCGAGGCAAATCCCCAACGTGGGGATTCCCTGCTCACGTGTATACTTGAGAGCAACTAATTTCCCCTCAACTCCTCGTTGTCCGAACCCGGGAGCGATAAGCACACCATCGAATCCATCCAATAACTCCTTCACATTTTCGGAAGAGATATTTTCGCTCTGAATACTCGTAAGGCGGAGCTTCTTATCATTATAAATACAGGACTGCAACAGAGATTCATCGATAGACTTGTAGGCATCTTGTAACTCTACATATTTCCCAACAAGGGCGATGGAGACCTCTTCGTGAGCACTTTTGAGCTTTTCGACAAAGGCACACCAAGGCTTCATTTCGGGACGAGGTCCGGGCTCCAGCCCCACCTTCCGAAGTACGGCTTCATCCATCTTTTGATCTCGAAGCAACAAGGGAATCTCATAGATCGTAGGCATATCAATGCTTTGGATCACGGAATCAGGAGCTACATTGCAGAACTGAGCCACCTTAGCCAATATATCCTCTTGGAGTTTCTTTTCCGTACGAAGCACTAATATATCAGGTTGGATACCGGCCTCCTGCAACTGCTTCACAGAATGTTGGGTAGGCTTGGTCTTGAATTCCCCCGCTGCATGAATATAGGGCACATAAGTGAGGTGTACACAAATGCAATTCTTACCCAATTCCCATTTGAGCTGACGTACCGATTCGAGGAACGGTAACGACTCAATATCGCCGACAACGCCCCCAATCTCCGTAAGCACAAAGTCATAGTTCTCCTTTTGCCCAAGAAGCTTTACGTTACGTTTGATTTCATCAGTAATGTGGGGAATGACTTGAATTGTCTTACCAAGGTAATCTCCTCGACGTTCTTTACGAATCACGTTTTGGTAGATACGCCCCGTGGTGATGTTATTGGCACGAGAAGTGGGCACGTTAAGGAATCGCTCATAGTGTCCCAAGTCCAAATCGGCTTCATGACCATCGTTGGTTACATAGCACTCACCGTGCTCGTACGGATTGAGTGTCCCCGGATCTATATTTATATATGGGTCGAACTTCTGAATAGTTACATTAAAACCTCTAGCTTGCAATAGTTTAGCCAATGAGGCGGCGACAATACCTTTACCCAATGAGGAGACCACCCCACCGGTAACAAATATGTATTTTGTATCTGCACCCATAATTTATAAATACTCTTTAGCGTTTGTTCTTTTTACTCCGTTGGGCATAGTCCTACCTTTGTCTTTATTGAGAGGCGCATTCCACACCCTCCGTTTAGGTAAGTCCATACTCCCTGCAAAGGTACAATTTTGCGAACAAACTACACCCCACCCGCCGAACAAAAAAAAAGACCTTTTCGTGAAACTCTAAAATACCCCAGCCCTGCATTTTTCCACTCTCAGGCAAAAGTTTTTTGTTTCACAGGCTCTGTTTCAAGAAGCCTTGCCCCGTATTTTTTTAATCCTGCACAGGCAGTCAATCTCCTCACCAAAAGAAAATGGGTACAAGCCTTGCACATTTCAAGTTTATTATTACCTTTGCACCCAGAAAAACGAGAAGGTTCGTTGGCCGAGTGGTTAGGCACCGGTCTGCAAAACCGTTTACGGCGGTTCGATTCCGCCACGAACCTCAAGAAGATGAGGAGTACTATGATACTTCCTAGCAGTAGGAATGAGGATCATAAGTGCTCCTTTTCGTTTTTCTGAAGAGACTTGATCAATGTATGATCGGTGCGGTATGAGGCAATACTTCCCCTCCCGGATGATTTGGTGGATTTTCTGCTTGAAAGAAGATCCTATACTCTACCCACGAGGCTCACAAGGACGATACATTGCCCAAGATTTTTGTGCAGGGTTATTAAAAAAAGAACTAACTTTGCAGGGGATTTTGTGTGGGTAGCTATATCCACCTAGAGAAAAAGAGCAGCATAAAGTAGATGACAGAGGTACGTTACATACTCAGCTTTAAGGGATTACCCGAAGGAGATTTCAAAGAAGTCTTCACGTTGAGTGGTGACTTCTTGACTACGATTGAGGGATTCGATATCCTAGGTGGTGAGGTCAAAGTTGAAGCAGAAGGTTCTCGTTGTGGAGACAATTTCGAAGTAGACTTCGTCCTTAGTGGCAAAATCCAAACGCTCTGCGACCGATGCAACACTCCTTTGACAGTCTCTTTGGATGCAGTTTTCCCCGTGGACTTTTCTTTTGGAGAGAGCACCAAGGAGGTTGCGGACAACGTATTTGTAGTCTCTCGCAACGAACCGGAGTTTGTGCTTGATGAACTCTTTTGGCAATGGGTTGTGCTGGCGATACCGATGCGCAAAGTTCATCCCGAGGGTGCTTGTAGCGAAGCCGTTGAGGACTTCTTCCGCAAACAGCAAAGAGATACCAAAGATGCTCGCTGGGCGAGCCTCGAGCAGATAGAATTTGATAAATAGTAAAACAAGAACATAAAGATATAGAACAATGGCACATCCTAAACGTAGACAATCAAAGACAAGAACTCTCAAACGCAGAACTCACGATAAGGCTGCAATGCCCACTCTTGCTAAGTGTCCTCAATGCGGTGCTTGGCACATCTATCACACCGTCTGTGGCGAATGTGGTTATTATAGAGGTAAACTAGCTATCGCCAAGGGCGACGAGTAAAAGCTCGCCGATCTCTGCCTTATAGAAACCGGAAAAAGGGATATACATACAAGGGGAGAAAGCTCTTCCCGACCCTCTTTCGAGATAAGGCAGGAGGAAACTCTCTCTGTCCACTTCGGGTCTTCAAGGGGACGGCTTCGTTCCGTGCAAGTGGGCACTCGCGCACATATCGGGCTAAAAATACGAGAGGAAAAAGCAACTTCGAGAAGTAGTGTATGTAAGAAACCCTAGGCTCTTACATAATGCCTCTCGGAGTTTTTTTTCTGCAACATCCGACTCCTTTAGCCATACGGCAAAAGGGATAGGAAGAGGGGAGATAATCCAATATCCTATTTTTTTCGTAATTTAGTGCCGATAAAGAACGAGCTGACAAACATACAAAACTGAAGCTACGAACAACATTGAGATAATAAACGCATAGAAAAAACTACAATGATGAATCAACTATATGCTACCATCACTGCCGTGGGAGCCTATCTTCCCGAGGAGAGATTGACCAACGCAGATTTAGAAAAAATGGTGGATACGAGCGACGAATGGATTATGTCTCGTGTGGGGATCAAAGAACGTCGTATCTTGCGCGACCCCTCTAAAGGAGCCTCCTATTTGGCTACGGAGGCGGTGAAGGAAATGCTCGAACGCAATAATATAGATCCTCTCAGTGTCGAAGGATTGTTCCTTGCAACCAATACCGCAGACTATCACTTTCCTCCCACTTCATCGATTGTAGCTCATGATAGCGGATGCCACAATGCGTTTACCTTCGATCTTGTCTCGGCTTGTCCCAGTTGGCTCTACGCTTTGGAAACAGGAGCGAACTATATCCGTGCGGGACGTTGCAAGCGACTTGTGATTGTGGCAACCGAAAAGATGTCCGCAGCCGTAGACTATACCGACCGTCAGACCTGCCCTCTCTTCGGAGATGGATCGGGTTGCGTTCTTTTGGAAGCAACGGAAGAACCTGTGGGTGTTATGGACTCGATATTCCATACCGATGGTGTGGGACGTGCTCACCTAATCATGAAGTCGGGAGGTTCTGCAAGCCCTGCAACAGCTGAGACAGTGGCTCGTCGTGAGCATTTTGTGTACCAAGAGGGGAGCCATGTATTCAAGTATGCCGTTAATGGCATGTCCGATGTTTGCGAGCAAGTGATGAAACGCAATAACTTGAGTCGTGAGGATATTGCGTGGTTCGTGCCTCATCAAGCCAACCTCCGCATCATTGATATGGTAGGACGTTACCTCAAAGTACCCAAAGAGAAGGTGATGATCAACATCGAAAAGTATGGTAACACCAGTTCTGCCACTATCCCCATTTGCCTTTGGGAGTGGGAGAAGCAACTCCACAAAGGAGATAACCTTATCCTTACCTCTTTTGGTGCAGGTTATACTTGGGGAGCCGTGTACCTTAAATGGGGATACGATCCGAAGTAAGACAAGTACATGACAAGAGCTTCAGCAACACGATAAAGATGTCAGGTAGCAACTCCCCCTCCATCCCGATGGAGTCCCAGCAGCCCTATCGTTCGGGCTTCGTTAACATTGTAGGTAATCCCAATGTGGGCAAATCCACCCTACTAAACTATCTTGTGGGAGAGCGCCTGTCCATCATTACGTCTAAGGCTCAAACCACACGTCATCGCATATTGGGCATTGTCAATACCCCTAATATGCAGGTGGTGTACTCCGATACCCCGGGAGTACTCAAACCCAACTACAAGCTACAAGAGCGGATGCGAGCTTTTTCGGATCAAGCCCTAACGGATGCCGACATCCTTATATACGTGACCGATGTAGTGGAGAATCGGGAGAAGAACAGTGACTTTTTGCAAGCTGTGGGGCGTCTCAGTTGCCCAATTCTGCTTGTCATCAACAAGATAGACCTCACAAATCAAAAACATTTGGAAGCTCTCGTCGAGGAATGGCACGCTCTGCTACCTCAAGCGGAAATCTTGCCTATATCAGCGACCAATCGCTTTAATGTACAGCCTCTGCAAAAGCGTATTGAGGAGTTGCTTCCTCTCTCTCCTCCCTATTTTGAACGAGATGCTTTAACCGATCGTCCTGCACGATTCTTCGTTTCGGAGATCATCAGAGAAAAAATCCTCCTCTACTACACAGAAGAAGTACCCTATGCCGTGGAGGTTGTCGTGGAAGAGTTTAAAGAAGCTCCTCACCGAATCGACATTAGAGCAATAATCCTTGTGGAGAGAGAGAGTCAAAAGGGGATTATCATCGGGCACAAAGGAGTTGCCATCAAAAAGCTGGGAATAGCTGCACGTCGCCCTCTGGAGAAATTTTTTGACAAACATATCCGACTGGATCTTATCGTACGTGTCGAGAAAGATTGGCGCCAAAATGACCATGACCTCTCCGAATTTGGCTACAGCCTAGAGTAAAAATAATCAGCAGACACAACCCATTTAAATGAGTAATTTAGTAGCCATAGTAGGTCGTCCTAATGTAGGCAAAAGCACCTTGTTCAATCGATTGGTAGGAAGCCGCCAAGCCATTGTAACCGAGATCTCGGGCACTACTAGAGATAGACAATACGGACATACAAGCTGGACGGGACATGAGTTCTCGATCGTTGATACGGGCGGTTGGGTCTCGGGTAGCGACGACGTGTTCGAATCCGAGATCAATAAACAGGTACAAATCGCCATCGAAGAGGCTGATGTAATCCTATTCGTTGTAGATGTGATGGCTGGGATGGTTGATCTAGACCGTGAGGTTGCAGGTCTCCTCCGCCGTTCGCAAAAGCCCATTCTAATCGTTGCCAACAAAGCCGATACCTTTGAAATTGGCTACCAAAGTGCCGAGTTTTATGCCCTAGGGCTGGGAGATCCCTATGCCATTAGTGCAATCAACGGTTCGGGCACGGGAGATCTCCTTGATGCGATCGTAAACGCTCTCCCCGATAATAGCGAAAATGAAGCTGAGATAACACTCCCGCGTTTTGCCGTAGTGGGTAGACCCAATGCAGGGAAGTCCTCCTTGATCAATGCCTTCATCGGAGAAGAGCGCAATATTGTTACCAACGTGGCAGGCACCACACGCGATTCGATTTACACGGAATACAATAAATTTGGATTTAACTTCTACCTTGTAGATACAGCAGGTATTCGCAAGCGAGGTAAGGTTCAAGAGGATTTGGAGTATTACTCTGTGATACGTTCGATCCGAGCCATTGAGAATAGCGATGTCTGCATTGCCATGATCGATGCGACTCGAGGTATCGAAAGCCAAGATGTCAATATCCTATCCCTTGTGATGCGCAACAGCAAAGGCTTGGTGGTCTGCGTGAATAAGTGGGATCTTGTAGAAAATAAATCCAATGAGGCGATCCGTATGTTTGAGGAAGCCATCCGCGCCAGACTTGCTCCGTTCTCTGACTTTCCGATCCTTTTTATCAGTGCACTGACCAAACAGCGTATTTTCAAAGTATTGGAAATGGCGAATGCCGTATATCAGAGAAGAACAAAACGAATCCCCACTCACGAGCTCAATGAGGTACTTCTCCCTATCATAGAGGCCACGCCTCCTCCATCGTGGAAAGGAAAATACATCAAGATCAAGTATGTAACACAGCTCCCCACAGCGGTTCCTTCGTTTGCATTCTATGCCAACCTCCCCCAGTGGGTTAAAGATCCGTACAAGCGATTCTTAGAAAATCAAATCCGTAAGAATTGGGATTTTTCGGGCATTCCGATCAACATTTTCATTCGAGAAAAATAATCCTCTGACCTATTCCGTATCAAGAAAAACCGAGCAAGATGACTAAGTGCCACTTCATCATACCGGCAGGTGGTTCCGGACTTCGGTTTGGCAGTCCTCTACCCAAACAATTTATTGAGGTTGGAGGACTTCCTATATTGATGCACACCCTACGCGCCATAGCCCCTTATGCCTCCAGCATTATACTGTCGCTATCTGAAGAATATCAGGCATATTGGCAAGGGGTATGCAAGGAAAAAAAATTCACAATACCTCACACCATCGTCCGAGGGGGCTCAACACGATTTGAATCGGTGCGCAACGCGCTAACCCACCTATCGCTATCACAAGGGGATTTGGTAGCTATACACGATGCCGTACGCCCCTTGATCTCGGGTTCTACCATCCAATCCTTAATTCACTCCGCCCAAACATTCGGTGCAGCAATCCCCTACTTACCCCTAACCGATTCCATCAGACAACGTACCGAAGAAGGGAACTCTAGAGCCATTGATCGTAGTCAATTTGTAGCCGTACAGACGCCACAGGTTTTCCGTCTTGACAAGATCCGATCCGCTTATACACAAGCTTCGGCAAACTCTTCATTTACAGACGATGCCTCTGTATACGAAGCCCTATATAGAGATTCGATACAGCTGATCCTTTCAAACGAAGAAAATAAAAAAATCACCCACCCCCATGATCTTCTCTTTTTGGAGGAGATGCTCCGACGACTACCATCCGATCCCCTTGTACAAGAGCACTAAATTAAGGTGTTTATCACAAGCGCTCTAGCATTAGCCTCACCATATGCAAGACTATCTAGAAACTGCCATAACCTTTTTGCCTGGTATTGGGGAAAAGAAAAGTAAGCTCCTACAAAGCGAACTAGGCGTCTGCACTTTTCGTGATTTACTCTATACCTTTCCCTTTCGTTACGTAGATCGAACCCGAGTATATACGGTTCGGGAGATTAGGGAGAGCAATGTCGATATTCTACTTCGTGGCGTAATCGTAGGGTATGTACTGGAGGGACTCGGTCGGAAAGCTCGGCTAAGAGCCCTATTCAAAGACACAACGGGATCGATCGAACTCACGTGGTTTAAGGGTACTAACTATATAAGCAATCAATATCCCGAAGGCAAAGAATACATCATATACGGCAAAGTCAAATCTTTTGACCATACTCTAAACATAATCCATCCCGAGGTGACTCCCATTACCCAAGCCAACATGGTCATGGGAGGGTTACTATCAGTTTATCACACCTCTGAGAAGATGAAACGAGGGGGATTGGATAGTCGAAACCTACGGATAGCCATCGGCAAGCTATGTCAAGTGGTACATCTCTACCTACAGGACCCTCTTCCCGAGGAGATTCGCACGAAAAAAGGATTGATACCATTGGCACAGGCAATATATAGTATCCATTTCCCCAAAAACGAACAGGTCCTGGAGCAAGCTCGCTATCGGCTTAAGTTCGACGAACTATTCTTTTTCCAACTCTCCCAACAGCTTGTCAAAAGAGAGCGAAAAGCCCGATTCAAAGGCTATGAACTGAATAGAGTCGGGTACTATTTCAATACGCTTTACGATAGTTTGCCTTATGATTTAACTCAAGCGCAGAAGCGTGTGCTTCGGGAGATTCGGTTTGACACCCATAGCGGGATACAGATGAATCGCCTGATACAGGGAGATGTTGGTTGTGGTAAAACACTTGTCGCCACCTTTGCCATGCTACTAGCTTTGGATAATGGACACCAAGCCTGCATGATGGCACCTACCGAGATATTGGCACACCAGCACTTTGAAACGCTGAGTGCACAGCTAGCTCCTCTCGGAATCGAGATCGCACTATTGACAGGGAGTACATCCCAAAAAGATCGTACAATGATTCTCAAAAAGGCTGCCGATGGCTCTTTACAAATTCTCATTGGTACGCATGCCCTCCTGGAGGAAAAGGTACAATTTGCCCATCTTGCCTTAGCAGTAATAGACGAGCAACACCGCTTTGGTGTACAGCAGCGAGCCAAACTTTGGGAAAAGAGTCCGCAACTCCTCCCCCACGTGCTGATCATGAGTGCGACCCCCATACCACGCACCCTTGCCATGACTCTGTATGGGGATTTGGATATATCTGTTATAGACGAACTGCCTCCCGGCCGCAAGCAGATTATCACGAAGCACTTTTTCGACGACTTTGCCGATAAGGTATTTGAATTTGTAGGTCAGGAGCTTTTCGCAGGCAGGCAGATATATGTCGTCTATCCTATGATCGAAGGATCGGAAGACTCCGATTACAAAAACCTAGAGACCGGCTACGAACAATACTGTTACCACTTCGGAGCAAGAAATGTCACATGGGTGCACGGCAAACTCAAAGCCTCAGAGAAGCAGGAGCGAATGGAAGAATTTGTCTCCGGTAAAGTTCCAATACTCCTATCAACAACCGTTATCGAAGTGGGTGTAAATGTACCCAATGCCTCCGTAATAGTCATTGAAAATGCCGATCGCTTCGGATTAGCTCAGCTCCATCAGCTCAGAGGGCGCGTGGGACGAGGCGATCAACAAAGCTATTGCATCCTACTCTCCAAAAGAGATCTTAACGCAATTGCTCACAAGCGCATCGAGGCAATGTGTAGCTCCAATGACGGATTTTTCATTGCCGAAGAGGATCTAAAACTCAGAGGGGCAGGCGATATAGAGGGGACACAACAGAGTGGAGATCTCCCGGGACTGTCCTTAGCAGATCCATCTAAAGACCTTAATATACTCTATGCGACCAATGTAGAAGTGCGTGAGTTAGTTGAAAATGAAGCACTTCTCAATGATCCTAAAAATGCCTCTATCAGGGAAGAAATGAGGCGATTGTACCCGAAAAATAAATACTGGGGATACATCGGATAGGGACTCTTTAAGTGTTATTTTATCACAAATCAACCTAAAAAGCATCCCGGAAGAGCCTCAATTAGCTTTTTTCTATTGCAGTATCAATTTTATCAACTATATTCGCAAACGGAAAAATAGGCAGATTCGGGAGGTGTGCTCCTCGTATGCCCAGTATGAACGAAACCAGAATAGGATGAAAGAAACGAAGCTAACAATTACTCGAACCCTACTCCTTGTGGGATTTGCAGCGTTGCTTAGCTTGCCGCTCGAGGCCTCTACACTTGAGAGAAAGAAGTCTCGCAGACGAAAGGTTGCGCGTACAACCGCAGTAACTTCGACGAGAAGCAAGCAAAGTGCCACGCTACACAAGGCAGACACAACACAGATGCCCAAGCTCTATGCAGACGGTGTCAAAGGGATAGACAAAGTCAAGGCGAAAAGCAATATGCGTGAATTAGAAGAGGCACGCGAAGCCCTTGAAGCGCCAGCCATCGACCTCTACGGCGGAGATAGCTGGGGTTCATATGTAAATCCTTTTGCAGGAAAGCATTCAGTGAATATCCCATCCCATCACGAAATTGACTGTGACGGCTTTGTGATGCCTCTCAGAGGTAAATGTGAAGTTACCTCTGGTTACGGCTACCGCTCACGCTTTGGACGGAATCACTATGGTGTAGATCTCGCACTCCATACGGGGGACTCCGTTCGTGCGGCATTCGACGGAAAGGTACGTATCCGTGACTACGAAGGCAAAGGCTATGGCTATTATATCGTGATACGTCATCCCAACGGATTAGAAACCGTTTACGGACACCTTAGCCGCCAACTGGTACATCGTGACCAAGTGGTGCGTGCCGGAGATGTTATCGGATTGGGAGGATCGACAGGACGCTCCACCGGACCTCATCTTCATTTGGAGTTCCGCTTTATGGGTATACCCATCAATCCGACGCAGATTGTGGATTTCTCTCTCGGAGTACTGCAGCGTGATACCTATGTATTCCGTCGTGGTAACACCGATAAGGCAGGACCTAGCTATGGAGAGATGTTCGCTGGCAACGATGCCGAAAAAGCCACGAAGTATAAAAACTCTTCGAATAGCCGGGAACGTGCCAAAGCCAAGGCTCCTCAGACGCATCGCATCCAAAAGGGAGATACCCTCTCTGCCATTGCACAGCGTAATGGGACTACAGTATCCAAGCTCTGTAAGCTCAACAATATGAAATCGAATGCAACGCTCCGTCCGGGAAAGTCCATTCGAGTGCGTTAAATAGCCCTCCATACTTCAAAGAATAGAAATAGAATCTCCGAAAAAGATGAATGTACCGAGTGAGGTCTCTACTCATTCGGTACATTTTTTTGTGGATAACAAAATGGGGTCTCCTGAGGAAAGTAGCCAACAAAATCGCAAGAGAGTTTGTATCTTAGCGGGAGATAACAGTCGGGATAGCACCATATCCACTCCTCTATTCCTGGAGAGAGGGTGTAGTACATGAGGTATAGTGCACCATCTCGACACCTCGTATCTATCAAAAAGCGATGCAATTTAGAGATATAATAGGTTACGAATCAATCAAGGGAGAACTTCGAAAAATCAGTTCGTCGGGGCATATACCACACAATATCCTTTTTGAGATAGAGGATGGAATGCCCGGAGTAGCACTAGCACTCGCATGGATACAGTACCTTAACTGTGAATCTCCTCTTGATGGCGACAGCTGTGGGGTATGCCCTCAGTGCAAGATGATATCGCAACTAGCGCACCCCGATGTCCACTATATCTATCCTGTGATCAATGCTTCAGAAGCCGAAACACCTTCTGATGATTTTCTAGAAAACTGGAGGGAAATGATCGAAAACGAGGGAGCAGAATTCGATCACGAAACTTGGCTTCGCTATCTGAAAGCCACCAAACAGCAACCAATCATTTACAGCAAAGACGCACTCGCTTTGGAGCATAAGCTCAGCATTTCCACCAGTGAGGGAAAATATCGGATGGTTATCATCTATGAACCTGATCGCATGAACGAGACAGCAGCCAACAAACTGCTGAAGCTGATGGAAGAGCCTCCTGATAAGACGATCATTGTCTCCGTTTGCTTTGCGGTGGATGCCCTCTTGGAAACTGTTATCAGTCGTATGCAACGCTTTGAGATCCGTCCTCTTTCTCCAAAGGAGCTACGGGAAGGTCTTTTGGAGTCGCACCCCTCAGCCTCAGAAAATGAGATTCAAAGGGCACTGCTACGGAGCAATGGAATCCTGCTGCGAGCACGCCAATTAGCCGCCAACAACATCACTCAACGCAAGTACTCCGAACTCTTTGAAAAAATGATTGAATACATCATTACCAAGGATGTATTGGCTCTGAAAAAACTAAGCGAAAAGATCGAAACCGAAGGGCGAGAGTGGATCATTGCCGCCCTTAGTTACTTTGAGGAGTGCTTCCGTCTGAGCTTTACAGGGAGTTTTACCGGGCATAATACATATGGTGTATCTCCCAATGAACAGATGTTTTTCATCGCATTGCAGGATTGTATATCGCTCAAAAATATCGAGACGATATACAAAACAACAGAGAGCGCGATCCACCACATTCGTGGGAATGTTAGCGCAAAAATGGTACTCTTCGATACATTCTTGCGCTATACGGCGGCTCTATCTCCGGCCTTCAAAGCTAAGGGGATATCCTCTCTCCGCTAAAAAATGAATTCGTTTAATGGATCTCCTATGGCAATAGTCCCCTCTACGGACCTAAAAGTAGCACATCTCTGCACTAATGATAGCGCCGGAGGTGCTGCCATAGCTGCCCGAAGGCTCATGATGGCACAGCGAGCATGTGGCATCCATGCCGATATGTTGGTTTTAAAATCAACGAGCGGGACCCCTCATGTATCGCCATTATGGGAAGAGAGTCCGTGGGTCAAGGGACTCGCCCTTGGGAAGAAGGTTCTAGAGGCCGGAAGTAGTTGGATCTGTCAGGGCTTTCGACGAGCCCGTATCTTTGAGACCTCCATTCCTATAACGGGCTTCTCGCTCCGACATCATCCACTCATCCACTCAGCCGATGTAATACACCTACATTGGATAAATCAAGGCTTCCTAGGAATCCGCTCCCTCCGCGAGATCGCCCAACTCGACAAGCGAATCGTATTCACCCTGCACGACGTTTGGCCCGTCACGGCCGTTTGTCACTATTTGGATGATTGCACAAAGTTCTGCGAAAAAAAGGGATGTTATGACTGCCCACAACTACAACCGGGGATTCCATTTCTTGATATAGCTCACCTCGTTTTTGAGCAGAAAAAGAGATTGTATCAAGCCATGAAACCTTCGTTTGTGGGTTGTAGCCGATGGATTACCAGCGAGGCTAAAAGATCAAGCCTTAGCGGATCCTATCCCATCGACACGATACCCAATGTTTTTGACAAAGACTCGTTTTACCCTACACCTCGTGTACAAGCACGATTGCAATTGGGGCTCCCAACGGATCGTCCGATACTTTTATTCGGAGCGGCGCGCCTTGACAATCCACGTAAAGGATTTCAAGAAATGATCGCTGCATTACAGCACTTTTATGCAACACCCTACGCCCAAGAAATGCGCCCATTGGCAGTACTTTTTGGTAAAATAGAACAACCCGACCAGTTAGCCCCCCTTCGATCTATTGATTTGAAATGCGTAGGGTATATATCGTCTCCTCAAGAGATGGCTCTTTACTACTCTGCAGCCAATGTCTTTGTGACCCCTTCACTTACAGACAATCTTCCCAATACCATCATAGAGGCAGCAGCAACGGGATGCCCTACGGTCGCATTTCAGGTTGGAGGGATTCCCGAAATGATTATCCATGGTACCACGGGCTATCTGGCACGTTATCGGGATATTGAAGATTTATCTCGAGGAATTACCGAGATGCTCCAAGCCACGGAGGAAGGACCCATTGATCTATGCCGCACGGAAACCTTTCGGAGATACGATACCACGACCATCGTGAAACAATACAACGACGTCTACCAAAGAAGAAATTATACAGATGACAACTAAAACTCAATGCCTACAGATGATCAGGTCGCTTGGGATCTTTGGACTCATCTTAGGGCTATTAAGTGGAAGTCTCATGGAGCTTTCCGCACAGAAGAGCCTCGTTGCCTATTTCTCCCTCTTAGGTGGTATTACTCAATCCGTGGCCCGAGAGGTACACCAACAAGTCGGGGGCGATATCTTCCGTATAGAGGCACTGGAGGAGTACCCCAGCTCCTACCGAGAGGTAGTAGACCGAGCCAAGAGAGAACGTGATCAACAGCTCTTACCTCCCCTCAGAACCACCTTGGATTCCCTTCCCTACGATACAATTTATCTATGCACACCTATATGGCTGGGGCAACTTCCGGCCCCTGTACGCACATTTCTGGCGACCTACTATTTTGAGGGTAAAGTAGTAGTTCCCATAGCTACGAGTGGAGGGAGCAAGATTGAGAAGCTAATACCTCACTTAAAACGGGCGATACCCTCGGCTCGTCTCATGAATGGATTGTGGATCCATCGTAACGAAGTCGACAATAGCACCAATCGCATTGCTTGTTGGCTCGCCACCCTTAAGCCACTTGCCCCTTAGAGTCTCCGTTGGCCCTTAGTTTTTTAAGTATAGACCTCCCCCCAAAAAGCGGATACGGAGGTCTATTTTTTTGCTTCTGCCCACAAAAACCCTTGATACACGATAATCATTACCTTTGCAAACGTGTACGTAGAGACCTAGCTCACCTCTCGTATCGGGAATTTTGTATCAACGCTATTTAGAACAAAAGATATGGCGACAAGAAGAAAAATTAGATTCAGTCTCGTATATCGAGATATGTGGCAATCTTCGGGGAAATACCAACCTCGAGCCGAGCAACTCGAAGCTATTGCACCGCTTATCGTAGAGATGGGGTGCTTTAGCCGTGTAGAAACAAATGGAGGCGCATTTGAGCAGGTACAACTCCTAGCCGGGCGCAACCCCAACGAAGCCGTAAGAGCCTTCACTCGTACCTTTAATCAAGCAGGCATACAGACCCATATGCTTGACCGTGGGCTTAATGGACTGCGTATGTACCCCGTACCAAGTGATGTGCGCCGACTAATGTACAAGGTCAAAAAGGCTCAAGGGACGGATATTACCCGCATCTTCGACGGGCTCAATGACCCTCGCAATATCATTCCCTCTATCCACTACGCATTGGAAGCAGGCATGATTCCACAAGCCACCCTCTGTATTACCTACTCTCCCATCCACACCATCGAATACTATAGTCAATTGGCAGACCAACTGATCGACGCCGGTGCACCCGAGATCTGCCTTAAAGATATGGCAGGTATTGGGCGTCCACGCTTCTTAGGCAATCTAACACGAACCATCAAGACGAAGCACCCTGAGGTGATCATTCAGTATCATGGACATTCAGGACCCGGATTTTCTGTTGCTTCGATGCTCGAGGTTTGCGAAAACGGGGCAGATATTATTGATGTAGCGATGGAACCCATCTCTTGGGGAAAGATCCATCCGGATGTGATCACAATAAGAGAGATGCTCCATGATGCCGGATTTGAAGTGCCCGAAATCAATATGAATGCCTATATGAAGGCACGCTCGCTCACCCAAAGTTTCATTGACGAAAGTCTCGGATACTTTATGACAGCAAGCAATAAAGAGACCTCTTCTCTACTCGTAGGATGTGGGTTACCCGGGGGGATGATGGGCTCTATGATGGCGGATCTCAAGGGAGTACATGCAGGGATCAATATGTTCCTTCGCAGTAATGATCAACCCGAACTCTCCATCGACGATCTCTTGGTGAAGCTCTTCGAGGAGGTGGAATACGTTTGGCCTCGTGTAGGCTATCCCCCACTCGTTACGCCCTTTAGCCAATATGTCAAAAATATTGCCCTGATGAACGTATACAATATGGTGCGTGGTGAAGGACGATGGCAGGCTATCGACCAAAATACGTGGAATATGCTCCTCGGAAAGGCTGGGCAACTCCCCGGACCTCTTGATGAGGAACTCATTGCGCTCGCTAAGGAAAAAGGCTTCGAGTTCTCCACTGAAGATCCTCAACAATTCTATCCTGATGCTTTAGACGAATACCGTAAGGAAATGGATGAGAATGGCTGGGAATATGGAGCAGACGATGAAGAACTTTTCGAACTGGCTATGCACGATCGCCAATATCGAGACTTCCAAAACGGCGTAGCCAAAGAGCGTTACGATGTCGATCTAGAGAAAGCCAAGGCAGAAGCCCTAGCCAAAAAAGGATATGACGATAGCGATATAAAGAAAGCGATGCGAGCGGGTTGTATCTCAATAGAAGCCCCCGTCTCGGGTATAGTCCTTTGGGAAATTGATCCCGTAGAGGGCTCCATGGCGCCTGCCATAGGAACACCCTTTGCCACAGGTCAAAGGCTCTGCTATATCCAAAACAGCTACGGACAACTCACCGAGGTCACTGCCCTATTTACGGGTCAGGTGTCTGAAATCTGCATACCTCAAGGCTCTGCCGTACGCAAAGGTGAGGAGCTTCTCTACATGCGTCAAGCCGACAAAGAGATACTATACCCCAAGACCGAATCTCCTCTAGTACAACTAGAAAAGAGCCTTGCCGAACCGCGACACCGCATCTCCCGTCGTAAGCGATAAGACCGCTACTAAAAACTGAGGGGAGGTTCTCACCCCACCCCTTAGCTCCACATCACCTCTCATCTATCCCCTTGATAGATGGGAGGTTTCCTTTTAATCGGATCTTACGAATCGGGTAAAAAGCCACCACTGCATCCGATAGTGGAGCAAACACTTTCGGTTCCAACAAAAATAAAAGAGCTCCTTCATTAACGCGGAACAAGCTCTTTTAATAGCAAGTATTTCTTTCGCATTACTTCTTAGATGTCTTGATATGCGATTTTATTTTCTTCATCGCCCAGTCGTAATGGCTGGCAGTTGCCGAAACACAGTAAGCTCCAAGTGGGGAAGTTCCGGTCCAAGCGAGTGCTCCTTTGGCAAAGAGTTCATCATTGGAGAACTGCTCTATCAGAGCCATTACATCTTTGTGGCTCTCTCTTAACTTTGCTTTAGCTTCCTCCAATGGCGTATTTTGGTGCTTCTTCCAAAACTCAACATTCATTGTCGGATAGGTCTTCCAATTATATGGTTCGGGTAAAAATGGCTTACATTCACCGTTGCTGTTGGCTTTTATCCAATTTAACAACAACTGATGCCATTCATACAGATGCACAAGAACGTCGCGCAGGTTTTTATCTCGACTCCAATGTGCTTCTTTACCAGCCGAGACCATTTCCTCGGAAAATGTTGTCATCTGTTGTTCCTCGCTCATATCATCAATGAGTTTCCACATTTTCTCGAATTGCCCATTGGCGGATACAAGTAAATCTCCTTTTGTTGTTGCTCGTGCCATGTTTTCTTATTTTAGTTGTCGATTATGATGGAGTTCCTAGAGAATAGCGCAAATGTACTTGATTTATTGCGAATAAGATACCGAGTAATCAGGTAAAAAATACAGGGCTACACTTTTTTATCTCTTGCCCAACAAGAAAAAAACTCTTGCTCGGTAAATCCAAAAATAAGTAGCCTGGGGATAATCAAGAATACAGCAAACAGATACCTATCATTGGGTATCTCATTTTGATATAAGCTCTCCGTTTGTCGCCTAACTTTGTGCTCATGAAGTTATCTGAGATTTCAACGGGCAAAACGGTGCTGATCCGTAAGGTAGGGGGACACGGAGCCTTCCGCAAGAGGATTCTCGAAATGGGATTCGTCGCAGGGAAGCCGATTACCGTAATCCAAAATGCTCCTCTCAAGGACCCTGTGTATTACAGACTTATGGACTACAACGTATCTCTAAGGCGTAAAGAAGCCGCACTGATTGAGGTGGAAGAGATCGAGCCTGAAAAGGTTGCACAGATAACTCTAAATGACGAGGTAATGGTAACGGAAACCTCCTCCGTGAATCCTCTTTTCGAGAACACAATACCTACTAATAGGGATAACAATCATACAATACATGCACACACCTCCAAACATCGAAAGAAGCTCCGAGTAGCCCTCGTAGGCAATCCCAATTGCGGAAAAACCTCCCTCTTTAACCTTGCAAGTGGAGCACATGAACATGTAGGTAATTACAGTGGTGTAACTGTAGATGCCAAGGAAGCCTACTTCAACCACGGCGACTACCACATAGAGATCGTAGACCTCCCGGGAAGCTATTCCCTATCACCCTACAGTCCCGAGGAGCTATACATCCGCAAATATCTCACCGAAGCAACCACAAGACCCGATGTCGTAATCGACGTCGTTGATACCTGCAACCTAGAGCGCAACCTCTACCTCACGATGCAGATTAAGGAGCTAAAACTTCCCATGGTAGTAGCCCTTAATATGTTCGATGAATTCGAGAACAGCAAAAGTAAACTCGACATCAAGCTCCTCTCCCAGCTGCTGGATATTCCCATGATCCCCACCGTAGGACGAGTGGCTCGAGGGGTAAAGGAACTATTCGATGCCGTGATACAATTAGCCGAAAAGGAGGTAGATGCCATAAGCGAACGAGATATAAAAATCCCCTATGGCTCTATCCTGGAGCCATCCATAGAGATCTTGACCCACAAGATCACGGAGCACCTCCCGACAATAGATACCCTCCCTGCCCGCTATATTGCCATCAAACTACTCGAAAAAGACCCTGAGATGGAGCACTCCTTACAGCAAATGGGCGACAAAGGGGAGTTTATCCTATCGGCTGTGCGCTTTGAACTGAATAAGATGAAAAGCAGTTTGGGAGAAGATAATGCGGAAACACTAATCACCGATAGACGATACGGCTATATTGCAGGAGCTTTACGCGAAACTCTCCGCCCTCATAAAAGCAATGCGCGCACCAAAACAGATCGTATCGACCGCTGGCTGATCAATCCGCTGGTAGGCTTTCCGATATTTTTGGTATTTATCTTTTTAATGTTTCAGTGTACCTTTCAATTGGGTGCCTACCCACAAGGGTGGATTGAAATGCTTGTCGAATGGTTTGGTGGTAAAGTATCGCAAATGCTCAGCGATGGCCCTCTAAAGGATTTGCTTGTCGGAGGAATCATCCAAGGGGTTGGAGGCGTTATCGTATTCCTTCCCCAAATACTAATCCTTTACCTCTTCATCTCCGTTATGGAAGATACCGGGTATATGGCTCGTGCAGCCTTTATGATGGACAAACTTATGCACAAAATGGGGCTGCATGGCAAGTCATTTATACCTCTGATCATGGGATTTGGATGCAATGTTCCTGCTATCATGTCATCACGCACCATTGAGAGCCGACAGAGCCGACTCATCACCATCTTGGTCACTCCACTCATGAGTTGCAATGCGCGCTTACCGATATACGTCCTATTAGCAGGAGCCTTTTTCTCCACTCACGCAGGAACGGTATTTTTCGGCTTGTATCTATTTGGGATTATTTTGGCCATATTACTTGCTCGCCTCTTCCGCAAAGTTTTTTTCAAACAGGAGGATATTCCTTTCGTCATGGAACTCCCTCCCTACCGTATACCTACCTATAAGTCCGTACTCATACACGTATGGGACAAGGCTAAGGAGTATCTCCAAAAGATGGGAACAATCATACTTGGAGCCTCTATAATTATCTGGTTCTTGGGATATTTCCCTCGTGAAGAGGTCGTACAACGAACCGAAGCGCGTATTACGGAAGTACTCAATGATCCCCATATAATCTCTGAAAAAGAGCGTACAGAGATCATAGACTCCCTCCGCCTTGTAGGGCATACCGAGCAGCAAGAGGGTTCAATCTTGGGACAAATGGGCAAAGCGATAGAGCCTGTACTCTCCCCTCTCGGATTTGATTGGAAGATGAGTATTGCCCTACTCTCCGGACTTCCTGCCAAAGAGGTGGTCGTAGGAGCCATGGGCGTTATCTATACAGGAAACAATGATGGAAGCGATGAGGCTACCGTATTACTGACCGAACGGATCAAGCAGGAGGTACGCCCAGATGGAAGCCCTGCATTCACGCCGCTCATCGCGCTCTCATTCATGGTATTTGCCCTGCTTTACTTCCCCTGCATCGCCACGGTAACCGCCGTAGGACGGGAGACGGGAAGTTACAAATGGAGTCTTTTCGTGATGGCATACACCTGCCTATTGGCATGGATGGCATCATTCGCAGTATATCAAATAGGCTCCTTACTCGGATTCTAAAACAGAATAGTTATGCAATTCATTCTCGTCTGTATCATATTTGTGGTAACCGTTTTGATTGCCCTGCGCAACCTTTGGCGCATATTGTTTCCTCGTCAGGGTAAAGCATCATCTTGTACAAGTTGCTCAGGATGTCCGCATAGCCCCAGCTCCAGACCAAATTCAAAGTAACAAAAGGATTAAGAGATCGTCCCGGAAAACCTCTGAAACTCCAATCCATGGGTCGTATGTCCATCATGATTGCGAGCAAAACGCCCAAGAAATCATCTTCGGCAAAGCGGACAAACATGCATCCTCAAATAGAATAAAATCCTGGCGAATACGACAGAAATAGAAACAAAATAAATTACCTCTAAATGATGAATGCGTTTATCAATGCTCTTTGTAGCAATACAAAAAACGAACAAATACCAGAAGAGTATGACTTCTTTGGCAATTTAATAGGTGAATGGAATATTATTTGGAATGATCATCTAAATGAGGTTGAACCAAGACGGGTAAAGGGAGAATGGATATTCTCATGGGTATTAGACGGCATGGCAATACAAGATCTATTTATCGTACCCTCTCGAGAAGAACGCCTGCAAAATAAGCAACCTGATGCCGAATATGGTACAACACTTCGTTTCTTTAACCCAAAGACTTCGGAATGGGATATATTCTACGGCTGTACGGGAGAAGCGATCCGCCTCACCGCCCGAAAAATCGACAACAAGATTATCTTAACTGAAAATACAACAGAAAGGATGAGATATATCTTTTCTGATATAACAGACTCCTCCTTTTTATGGATAAAAGAGCAAGTAACCAAAAATAACGAATGGCAAACTGTTGCTAAAGTCTTTGCTGAGAGAAAATGATGAAACATCTACTAATATCGCTATACCGACTGGGAAGGAACTTTTCTCTCAACAGCTCTTCATGTAGGTGTCAGGATAACTTAAATAAACAAGTACCGAAGCAAAGAAGCATGTAAGGTTTTCTGCCAAACCCTACATGCTCCCTTTAACATGCCGATTATGCGCTGTCTATTTTCCTGAAGTGGAAGTAGCCAAAAAGCGTGCAATCGCCTCTCTAACTTCCTCGGAGCATCGCTCTAAATCGTCATTGACAAATTGCATATCAAATTTTTGGGAAAGTCCGATCTCGTACTCGGCACGAGCTAAGCGATCAGCAATAACCTCAGCCGAGTCTGTACCACGCCCCTCAAGGCGATGGCGCAACTCCTCCAGCGATGGTGGCAACAAGAATATCGTAAGCACCTCCTTGCCATACTTTCTCTTAACCTCCAATGCACCCTCTACATCAATGTCCAAAATTAGATTCCGCCCCAAACTTTGAATCCGATCAAGTTCACTTTTAAGAGTTCCATAGTATCGCCCCGGATAAACCTCAATATATTCGATAAAGCGATCCTGCTCAATATAGTTCTGAAACTCCTGATCTGAGAGAAAATAATACTCAACACCATGTTGTTCTGTCCCACGAGGCAGACGATTAGTAGCCGAGATGGAGAATGCGAGTTGCAGAGCTTCACTAGTAATAATCCGATTGATAACGGAACTCTTACCCGTACCCGAGGGTGCTGATAGGATAACAATATGCGACATAATCAGAGAGCATTAAGCACTTGTTCCTTGATCTGCTCCAGCTCATCCTTCATCTGTACAACGATTTGTTGCATCGCAGCCTGATTACTTTTAGAGCCGAGTGTATTGATCTCTCGCCCCATCTCTTGGGCGATAAATCCTAACTTTTTGCCTACTCCTACAGCAGTTGCCCCTCGCATTGTCTGCAAAAAGTATTGAAGGTGATTTGCCAGTCGCTCCTTCTCCTCGTGTACATCCAACTTCTCAATATAGTAGATCATCTCCTGCTCAAAGCGATTATTGTCGATGGGTACACCATCCAGTTTTGCCAATTCCTCGGCAAAACGTGTGCGGATATCCTCAATCCGTTGCTCCTCATAGGGGGTAACCTCTTCCAGCAGAGCTGTGATGTTAGCAATTTTTTCCTCAAAAATGCGCTCAAGCATTGCCCCCTCCTGAGTACGGAATGCATCAAACTCATTCAACGCTTCTTGGATCAAACCTTGGAGTTTCTCTAGGTCTTCGGGAGAGACCTTCTCAGACGTATTGTCGGTTGCCGAGACCGTAACCCCAGGGAGAGAGAGAATACGTGTTAGTAAATCCTGCGGGACGGGAATCTCATACCGGGAGGCAATATGCTTTATTTCTCGGTAGTATTGAGCGATCTTCTCTTGATCGAAGAAATGGCTCTCGGACTGCTCCTCATCAGAAGCCGCATCAGCAATTGGCGAACTCGTAATCGTTAGTTCGATCTTGCCCCGCACAACTCTTTTACTCACTAAACTCCGTATCTCAGGCTCCGCATCCCGATACAAAGAGGGGATTCTTGCCGAGAGCTCCAACTGTTTGTTGTTCAGCGATCGTATGTTTACCGAAACGGCATTGCCGGCAATAGCTCCTTCGGACTTCCCGAAGCCAGTCATGGATAGTATCATTTCTTACTACTTCTATTACATTCCTATATGAAAAAGGGAGAGAGGTGGAAGGAGTCCTTGCGGAGAGATCCACCCCTCTCTCATCATGATCTAGTGATCCTCTATGGGAAGAGGCCCCCTTGCCTCAGGAGACAGTATCTATTAGAGATCTCGTCCATGGCAGTTCTTAAACTTCTTACCACTACCACAAGGACAAGGGTCATTGCGACCAATCTTGGGATCGGCACGTACGGGATCGGGCTTCGGGTGCGAAGCCGTACCGGCACCTGCAGCGGCACGACGTTGCGCCTCACGCTGTGCATCAATATCATCCTTGGTCGTCTTGTAACGACTCATATCGGTAGGACGCTCGGGCATTGCTTGCTTTACCTCAACTTTTTGTTCAGTATGAACTCCCGCCTCGGGAGGAGGAGCAATCTGTATATGCGCCCGCATTAGAATAGCCGAGGTCTTACGATTCATCGAGTCAATCATAGACTTGAATAGTTCGTAGCTCTCCAACTTATAGATAAGAAGAGGATCTTTGTTTTCGTAACTCGCATTCTGTACCGAGTTGCGCAACTCATCCATCTCTCGAAGATGCTCTTTCCAAGATTCGTCCAACGTATAGAGAGAAATACTCTTCTCGAACTCTTTGATGATGCACTTACCCTCGGTAGCATCCGCTTCTGCCAAATTAACCGCAACATTGTAGACCCTGCGTCCATCGGTAATAGGCACAACAATACGCTCATATTGACTGCCATGCTCTTCCAATACTTGGTGGATCACAGGATATGCAATAGAGGCAATTGCATCACAACGACGCTTGAAGGTGGCATAGACTTCGTCAAAAGTCGTATCTACAAGGGTCTGAACGCGATCACGACGGAACTGATCATCGGAAATACCCGTCTCCACAGCAAGAGTAGAAACCAATTCAGAAACAAACCCGTCATAGTCTTCGACTTCTTTGTTTTTAGTCACAATGCTCTCCGTAACATCGTAAAGCATATTCAAAACGTCCATGCCAACACGTTCTCCCATCAACGCATGACGACGACGAGTATAGATCACCTCACGTTGCGAATTCATCACATCGTCGTACTCCAGGAGGCGTTTACGGATGCCGAAGTTATTCTCTTCGACCTTCTTTTGAGCCTTCTCGACAGACTTGGAGAGCATATTATTTTCCAAAACTTCTCCCTCTTTGAATCCCATTCGATCCATGAGAGCCGCAATACGATCACTCGCGAAGAGGCGCATCAAGTGGTCTTCTAGAGAGATAAAAAAGACAGAACTACCAGGGTCTCCTTGACGCCCTGAACGACCACGTAACTGCCTATCCACACGGCGAGACTCGTGACGCTCAGTACCGATAATAGCCAATCCACCGGCTTCTTTCACCTCAGACGTCAGTTTAATATCCGTACCACGACCGGCCATGTTGGTAGCAATGGTCACTGTACCCCGACGCCCGGCTTGTGCCACGATGTCAGCCTCTCGCTGATGTAACTTGGCATTAAGCACGTTATGCTCGATCTTGCGAAGTGAGAGCATACGGCTCAGAAGTTCACTGATCTCCACAGAAGTAGTACCAACAAGTACAGGACGCCCCTTCTCTACGAGAGTTACGATCTCCTCGATCACAGCATTATACTTCTCACGAGCGGTCTTGTAAATACGATCGTTCATATCCTGACGAAGGATCGGACGGTTCGTTGGGATCACAACCACATCCAACTTGTAGATGTCCCACAATTCACCAGCTTCAGTCTCTGCAGTACCGGTCATCCCAGAGAGCTTGTGGTACATACGGAAGTAGTTTTGCAGGGTAATGGTGGCAAAAGTCTGCGTCGCAGCCTCCACTTTCACCCGTTCCTTAGCCTCAATAGCTTGGTGAAGGCCGTCCGAGTAGCGACGTCCATCCATGATACGCCCCGTCTGCTCATCGACAATCATCACCTTATTGTCCATCACCACGTACTGATCATCCTTTTCAAACAAGGTATAAGCCTTAAGAAGCTGATTCACAGTATGAACACGTTCACTCTTAATCGAGTAATTGGTTATAATGGTATCTCGCTGAGCAGTGCGCTCTTCAGGTTGGGCAATGCTGTCCAGCTGTGCCAACTCTGCTGCAATATCGGGCAGGACAAAGAAAGTAGGATCTCCCGTACCTGCCGTCAAGAGGTCAATACCTAGATCCGTAAGCTCAATACTATTCATCTTCTCGTCAATGACGAAATAGAGCGGATCGGTTACAATGTGCATCTGGCGCATATTGTCCTGCATGTAGAACTCTTCCGTCTTGAGCATCGTAGCTTTTACTCCCGGCTCACTCAGATATTTGATTAGTGCTTTGGACTTAGGTAACCCCTTGAAGGTCCGGAAAAGAAGCAGTGCTCCCTCCTCCTGCACCTTTTTGTCCTCACTATGCATTTTTTGCTTCGCCTCTAGGAGAATTTGGTTACACAACTTGCGTTGTGCCTCTACCACCTTCTCTACATTGGGAAGGAACTCCTCAAAAAGCTGATCCTCGCCCTTGGGTGTAGGACCTGATATGATCAATGGTGTACGAGCATCGTCAATCAACACAGAGTCCACCTCATCGACAATTGCATAGTTGTGCTTCCTCTGTACCAAATCGGAGGGAGCCGTTGCCATATTGTCACGAAGGTAATCAAAACCAAACTCGTTATTAGTACCAAAAGTAATGTCGGCATTGTAAGCAGCCCGTCGACCATTGGAGTTGGGTTTGTGCTTATCAATACAATCGACCGTGATCCCATGGAACATATACAGAGGCCCCATCCATTCGGAGTCACGCTTGGCAAGGTAGTCATTGACCGTTACGACATGGACGCCATTACCTGAAAGCGCATTAAGGAAAACGGGCAATGTGGCCACGAGCGTCTTACCTTCTCCCGTTGCCATTTCGGCAATCTTTCCTTTATGCAATACCACACCACCTATCAGCTGTACATCGTAGTGTACCATATCCCAAGTCATATCATTACCACCGGCTAGCCAGTGATTTTGATAGATTGCCTTATCCTCTTCGATACGAACAAAGTCGAATTTCGTTGCAAACTCTCGGTCAAGATCCGTTGCCGTAACCACAATCTCTGCATTTTCTGCGAAACGTCGTGCTGTATCTTTGACGATCGAAAACGCCTCGGGCAGTATCTCATCAAGTACCTCTTCGGTCTTATCGAGTATTGTGTTTTCGATTTTATCTACTTGATTCCAGACCTCTTCACGGGCATCAAGATCGAGATCTTCCACTCCCGCTTTAAGTTTTTCGATCTCAGCTCGTTCGGCAGCCGTGTAGTCACGGATCCTCTGTCTAAGGCTTTGACTTTTGGCACGCAGTTCGTCATCGCTCAGTGCCTGAATGCTAGGATATGTCTCTTTGATTTTCGTAAGATAGGGCTGCACCTCACGAAGGTCTCGCTGAGACTTATTGCCGAAGAGCTTCGACAGAATATCATTGAATCCCATATGCTAATTATGTATAATCTATTTTCTTTATTTATCAACCTAATCACATTTATCACCTGTGGCTCAAAGCCATTCCTCCAAAGGGCGTCCCTCCGCTCCCGTCGGAGGTCTGATCCGAAGAATATAAGCTAATGTCGGTATCAAAGATACCATTTCTATGGGACGCGTAACACGCTGTCCCTCGCCACCGAGTCGTGCAATAAGCAACCAAGAGGGCTGAGAAGCAACGGACATCGGGGACTTGGTAAAGTTATTTATATTGCTTTCAGAAAACCAACTAGCAGCGCTAAGACGTACTAATACATCCGCCCTATTGGATAGGGGGATAGCTCGCCACATCCTCAAAGCAGATTCTTCGGATTGGAGTGCTTCGCTCGGAGCAAAGGCATCTGCCACACCATCCATTTCTCTCATGAACGCAGCTGTGCGGAACTGGATCTCATCAAGCGGAAGAGACTTACGCTCTATTAAGGACCTATTGAGATAAACCACATCGCTTGTGATCCGTTCTACCCAATTGTCCTTGCCGTAAATAGCCGACAAGTAGAGATTTACAAGAGCCGTTGCTTTAGCAGGAGAGTAAATCGGTCCTTGAGGTGCCACCTTTGTCTTTACATCTCTCTTTTGTGGCGCTTTTGAGACATAACTTTGGGGGATGGTTGCAAGCACAACAAGGCATTGCTCCTTGCCATAGACTTGCTCTGCCACTCGTAACAGAGAGGCTATGGCATGATCGGCTCTCAAATAAGCATCACAAGACTCAGGACTATAGGGACCATAATCAATACCTCCACGGCTGGGAGCAACCGAATAGGTCACGTTGAGGATGATAGGAGCGTCGTTTTTCGCTTGGGCTCTCTCACGGAGTAAAGCTGTAGCAAAACGGGTGATCTCGTCATCAACCAAAGGGGAAGTAATATAATCTTGATAGGTCGAAGAGGCGGAGAAGGTATAGTGGAAATCGGCCTGTACTCCGTGAGGTTGATAGTATTTCAGGGGTGAAGAGGTCACCTTACGAAGTGGAGTCCAGACCTGCTTAACAAGAGAATTGCATAACGATTGATCTCCGCGATTGATCTCAGTAAAAGATTTTGGAATCTTCGTATAGTACGAAGAAGAAGCCCACATCCCATTGCGCTCGTCGATCCAAAAGGCTGCAGAAGCTCCTAAAGAGCTCACGGTAAGAGCCGTTGGGGCTTGAGCTGCAAGGGTATACACCTCCGAACGCCCCGAGGAAACCTCCTCTAAGACGTCTCCCAACGTATGATAAGAGAGTCGTTCGGGCGAGAAGTTTTTCGAGGTATTGACTCCTCTGTAAGCGGTGCTCCTAAAAAGAGCCTCATAGTCGGTACCCCAACCGAGTTTGTGCTGTCGAGGATAGGATCCGCTGACAAGGGTGGCCAAAGCGCTTTTAGAGTCAGTTATTGGAAATCCATAATCGGCATTGGCATAGAGGATGCCCTCCGAGAGGAGACGCTCCACGCCATCTTTCTGAAAAAGAGGACGATAAGACTCCAACAAACCACTCTCAGCACCATCAAGTTGAATGCACAGAAGTAATCGAGGTATATCGCGAGCATCTATCGGCTTAGCACTGAGAGCCGAGAGTACTACCAACGAGGTTAGGATTCGATGCCATCCACCCTTTTTATTCATTGCCACTTCTTTTTAGGTTGCGGGTCACGATCAAACGAAATGATACAATCGAAGTGGCAATTGCCCAAGCAATAGGAGCAAAGTTAGGGGTCTGCAATCCACCGAAAACGATCAGCAGAATGTAGACCAATTGGAGGCCGATATTCCCCCAATGGTACCAATAGCTCATGCGAGAATAGGGTGCAATAAATATGAGGGGTGCACCCAGTAAAAGATGTAGTGGATGCAACGAAAGCAAATTGAGATTGGGATTAGTCAGCGGATGTAGGGAAAAGAAGGAGAGATAAAAGAGCAATGCCCCCGCCAGTCCCAAAATGGCAAAATAAATCCCGTAGAGGATACGCCATACTCGTAGGTGCTTACGATCCAAGCCGCAAACGATTAAAACACATAGTAAGAGTAGACTTGCCAAAGAACCCGGATGCAGATAAATAGGTGTGGGAGCACTCAAAGCCGGCTCAGCGGTACGGGTGTAGGTAGCCTCATCAAGGACTAGTTTTCGTTTGTTTCCTTCTTGATCAATAATATGCGTACAGCGCATAATATCAAGCATATACAAGGGAAGAAATACTTGATCCCGTGCCCCAACTTTTTGATCGGCAGGCATCCCTAAAGCAAGATCCGTCCCCAACTTCAACCACGCCCATCGCAAGCTACAACGATCAAGCATAGCACGCCGAGAGACCTGTGGATAGGTGCCGTCTTCATCCGGGTACTGCAATCGTCCGTTAATAGACTGTTCTATGATCGCAATGGGACGTGTAGCGCAATTATCATACACGACATTATAGCGATAATAGGCATTCTCAGGCAGACAGTTTTCGATCAACAACTCTTCCATCTTGGTCGCCTCCTGTGGTGTTAGATTGAGTACTAACTCATACACCTCACACCCTTGTTGCGTATAACTATACACATAGTCTGAAGTGTATTGAGCCGCAACCCGATAGTCATCAGCTCTTCCACTGATGAAGTTAGCGACAAAGTGCGGAGCTTGATCGTCAAAGACGCCATAATTGTAGACCCGATCAGCTAATCCAATGCCCCCTTGCACCCGTATGGCTGCATGTCCATAGAGAGTGTAAACCGCCTCATCCCGAGGGGGAACAATCAGCAAACTGATAATGGGAGAGGGGAGCGAATCGAGGGCAACCTGAGACGAAGAGGTGGAGGGGCGCTCCTCTTCCTCGAACTCATAGACCTCAACCGCCTCAAGAGGCATAGCGACAGAGAGAATAAAAACGAGGAGTCCAATAAAAAGACGCCACGAATACCCAATCCCATATCGCACTCTTAGCATATACTTCATCGGGGGTCAAAAGTAACTGAATCTCTGCTAACGAGCAAGCATCTCTCGATATTTCTTGTCGATCGCTTCCCGATCATCGGGTGTAGGCATAAACTTTGCAGACATCGCCATTTCATCGACTAATTTATTTTCGGCAGCACCTAAATCTGAGGGGATAAAGACGTTTACGTTAATCAGCAAATCGCCCTGTCCATAACTGCGTACACCGGGCAATCCCTTATTCTTAAGTCGTAAGATTTTACCCGGTTGCGTCCCGGGTTCGATATTGACGCGGGCCACGCCATCAATGGTGGGCACTTCGATCTTGCCACCTTGGATCGCTGTATGAATTGGTATCAGCAAATTATAAATAAGATCATTGCCATTGCGGATTAGATTGGGGTCTTCGATCTCCGAAAAAAGTACAATCAGATCACCATTGACACCTCCATTGGGAGCCGCATTGCCCCTACCTTGTAGGGTCATCTGCATTCCTTCACCAACTCCGGCAGGCACATCGAACGTTACAAGCTCTTCACCGTTTTCGATCCCCTGCCCATGGCAATGCGGACATGGCTTAGTGATCACCTGGCCTGTTCCTTGGCAATTTTGACAAGTTGTCTGCGACTGCATCTGTCCAAAGGGCGTGCGAATGATACGCGAGGTCTTACCCGTACCATGACATACGGAGCAGGTCGATTTGCCATCAGCCTCCATAGTACCTTTGCCGTGACAATGGCTACAAGCAACTTTCTTTTTGACTTTGATCTTCTTGGTCACTCCTTTGGCAATATCACGCAGCGAAAGGCGGATATTAACACGCATATCAGAGCCCTGAGGTACGCTAGGTCCATCGTTTGAGAAGCCACTGAATCCGCCAAAACCGCCGAATCCCCCACCGAAGATATCGCCAAAATGACTGAATATATCCTCCATAGACATACCACCTGCGGCGTATCCACCACCTCCCGCAGCTCCGTCTACACCGGCGTGACCGAAGCGATCGTAGCGTGCACGTTTATCGGCATCACTAAGAACATCATAAGCCTCTGCTGCCTCTTTGAATTTCTCCTCGGCAACCTTATCACCCGGATTTTTGTCGGGGTGATACTTGATAGCCATTTTACGGTACGCCTTTTTGAGTTCGTCATCGGAGGCATTTTTTGCCACGCCGAGGACTTCGTAATAATCTCTTTTTTCTGCCATAATCTCCTCTATCTTCAAGCGTAATCGTTACTCACCTACTACTACATCAGCAAAGCGGATCACTTTGCCATTGAGGGTATATCCCTTCTTGGTACAATCAAGTACCATGCCCTTTTTGTCTTCGTCGGGGGCAGGGACCATGGCGATGGCTTGTTGGCGTTCATCATCAAAGGGTTTGTCCAACGTCTCGATCTCCTCTACCCCATGACGATGGAGGTATTCGAAAAACTTATTACAGATCAACTCCACACCCTCACGCAAGGCCGCCACGTCACTTGCCTCACGAATATTCTTCAATGCCAACTCCATATCATCGACAACGGGTAGAAGCTCTGTGAGAACACGCTCCCCTCCATTTTGGATCAGATCAGCCTTCTCCTTCATTGTACGTCTTCTGAAATTATCAAACTCGGCAGCAAGACGAACGTATTTATCGTTCTGAGCCTCCAAGTCGGCCTTCAAACGTTCGACTTCGTCTTGCTCCTCAGCCTTGGGGATATCGGATGCGCCCTCCTCCTTTTTGGGTGATTCGGGAGTAGCATTGCACTCTTTCTTCAATTCGTCTGTATTATTGTCACCGTGATTCATATCTTCACTCCTCTTTTTCATAACGCTTTACTTCGATTTCTTTTTTTGCACTCTAGCCTCTTACACCCTGTTTATTAGGGATAATAACGGCTTTTTCATTGCTTTATCAGAACTAAATACAAAAACCAAGCCACAAAACGGATCAGCCCATATTGTCCGAAACATACGGGTGCAAAGGTAACGCTTTTGGCATACCTAGCGGACACCATCAACACCTGCTATCGAGAGGGATCTCCATCTGAGAAAAAAAACGCTGCCCTATAGTTCACAAAGTCCAGGGCAGCAGTCTCAAAAGTGTAGCCCTCTAGTTTTTTATCTCTTGGGCAGTGTTCAAAAACCAAAGACTTTGAGCTCAATCCAGCTACTTGCTTCTTTATTTGTCACATATCCCTCTCGGAGATTCATTCCACTATACACAAATAAGAGGTATCTTTGCAGCAGGGATAGTGTATTGTACGAATCCTCAGGAGAGGAGCCCCACGTCCGCCTACCCCGCTCTAGAGAATTCCGTCAAAACAGATGGGCGTAGAGTACACATAAAAAGATCCAAACCCCTTTCGTATGAAAGAAAACAACAAATACATTGGAGCACACGTCAGTGCCTCGGGAGGAGTAGAAAATGCCGTTATCAACGCACACGCTATTGGTGCTCGTGCCTTTGCGCTTTTTACACGCAATCAACGCCAATGGAAGTCTGCCCCCTTAGCCACAAAAAGCATCACTCGATTTCGGGAGCTTGTGGAGGAATACAACTTCCATCCCGACTACATACTCCCCCACGACAGTTACCTGATCAATATGGGTAATCCCGATCAAGAGATGCGCCAAAAGAGCGTGGATGCCTTTCTCGACGAGATGACCCGTTGTGAACAACTCGGGCTGAAACTGCTGAACTTTCACCCCGGGAGCCACCTCAATGCCATTGACGAAGAGGGCTGCCTCCGACTCATTGCCGACGGGGTCAACCAGGTTCTGGAACGCACCCAAGGGGTCAAAGCCGTACTGGAAAACACTGCAGGACAGGGTACGAACCTCGGCTTCAAGTTCGAGCATTTGGCCTACATCATCGATCGTATTGAGGACAAAAGTCGCATCGGTGTCTGCATCGACACTGCCCACACCCTAGCTGCAGGGTATGAAATCCGTACCGAAGAGGGATACAACACCATGTGGCAGGAATTTGACCGCATCATAGGCTACTCCTACCTATCAGGTATACACCTCAATGATTCAAAGAAAGAACTAGGGACCCGTGTGGATCGCCACGATAGTCTGGGCAAGGGTACGATGGGGATGAATCTTTTCCATCTGGTCATGAACGATCCCCATCTAGACAATATCCCCATCATCCTAGAGACACCGGATGAATCTCTTTGGGCAGAAGAGATCGCACTGCTCTACTCCTTTATCCGCTAACCCAAATCTTGAAAAAGCATATGCGTACACTTCGTCATAAAGCCCTACTACTGGCATTCTCGCTACTCTATGTACTATCGGCTTGCCACTCCAACAAACCACAGAATCTACTTCAAACGATCCCCCAAGAGGTCGATTACATGGGATACATCGACCTCAATCGCATGGACGACCTGCTCAGCGAAGAGACCCTTCGATACCACCTCTCACCAAAAGAAATGGAGCACCTTGCCAAACTCCGTACACACATGGTTGGGAAAGGCGCAATCGTGTATGGAGACTCCGCGACTCAATACATCACGCTCTTTGTCAAAAATGCCAAGAGACTCAAAGAAGACCTTGCCCAACTGACGGACTCCATCAGCTCGGACAATGGATTTGAGTTTGTCTTGTTGGATAGTTGGAACTTGGCATTCAACGAAAATCAATTGTGGCTTAGTCAGCAAAACTTCTTCACACCGCTCTTTGAGCAAAGCCAATACTTGAGCAAAAGCGAAGGTTTATCGGCACAAAACATCAAAGGGATCAAACAGCTATTCGATGGAGACTTTGGGCTATACTTCAACCCGAAGCGACACCTGGAGGGAGCTTCGTGGACGAGAGCCCTAAGTCACGAACTACAACAAAATCTGCGCAATACACGCTTTATAGCCAACGCCTCCATCAAAGAAAAAGAGATCCAAATCGCGTACAAACTGATTGGCGAAGATGGAGAACCCATCGAAGACAAGCAGGACTTAACCGAAAAAGTAGATAAAGATATCCTCAAGTACATCCCCGACAACTGCGACCTTGTACTCCTACTCGGCATGGACGGTAAGGAGGTAAGCTCGCTTCTGGAGCAGACCAACCAAGATGCACAGACTCCCGATCGCAAGTTGCTACTTGGGACCCTTGACGGCACGGTGGCCTTCGCAGCGAGCCTCAATCGACAGAGCTATTACACCACTGAAGAGTGGTCCATCGTGGCACAAACAAAAAAAGGAAAAGAAAAAGAGGCGGTAACCCTAGCCCTCAAACTACTGGATGTACAACCTCAAAGCACCAAGCGTCTTGGGGAGGACTTTATTGTGAATAGTAATCGTTACGGCGACTTTTACGTTGGCTACCGCAAGGGTATCCTATTTGCAGCCTCTCGCCCAATCAATAAATTCACACCCTCATTTCAAGAGCACCCCGTCTCCCGAGCCATCCAAAAGGGGGTGGGAAATCTGCTCATCAATGTATCGCCTAAAAGCACGGTAAGTCAATATGCTCGAGAGGTACTCAACTATCCCTTTGAGGGTTACGTAGCCTTACGAGCCCAAAGTATGGGAGAGGGAAAAGTGGTAATTCACAACGATTTGGAAACCGAAGTCAATATGCTCCAAGGAATACTCAAAGCCTTGCGCCCCATACCCACGACCGAGGTCAATCCCGAGATGTGATTGCCTTATAGGTCCGAGACAATTCGCCTTTTTATAGTACATTCGCTCCCTCAAAATGGTCTGACTAAACGACGATGGATACGGAAGAAAGCAAGAATATAGCTCCCACAACGCCCCAAAAGGAAGAGGTAGCCCCACAAATACCTACCCCTACGGAGCCTCAAACGCCCCGATCTCCCCAAAAAAGGTCGAAGTGGAAACGAATTGTCGTTATGGCTTTATTGGCACCCTTTGCCCTTGGCTTTCTCCTCATTTTCCTCCTCTATCTCCCTCCTGTACAACGTGGGTTGGCACGCCTAGCGGAGCAACAAGTAAAAAAAGCAACAGGGATCGACCTTACCATCGGAGAGCTGGGAATTCAATTTCCACTGACCCTTTCACTCAAAGAGATTCGAGCTATTTCCCCCCAAGGAGATACCCTCGTAGATTTGGGTGAATTGTACGCCGACATTCCCCTATTTCCTCTATTTAACGGACAGATCGAGACCCCACGGCTAGATGCCCGTAGGGTATCGGTATTTTTTCCTGATTCGGCACGCACCATGATCATCGGTGGCGGAGCGCAACATTTAGAGGTCGGTGCTGTAGCCGTTAGTCTCACCCAACAGACCGTAGATATCGGGGCAGTGCTGTTCCAAGAGGGCAACTTCTCCCTCTTCAGTGTCGATACCGTCAAAAATCCAAACCCCAAACCCGTTACTTGGAAGATCGCCATTGATCACATCGATCTGCAACACACCAAAGTAGATATCACGATGCCATTAGACAGTCTGTACGTACGTGCAGATGTAACCAAGGGATCGATGGATGGATTTTCATTCGATATAGAAACCCTACGATTGGAATCGGATCGGGTATCTCTACGTGCCGCCTCAGGCAGTTATGCCAGAGATAATCGCCCACCACACACGCCTTACGTAGACTATACACACCTATACGGCTACGATCTAGAAGTAGACGGGACCAAGTTGGTGCAACAGAAAACTCTTCTCATGGCTGAGGTTTCGCACCTCTCCCTCCGAGAACACTCGGGAGCACGCATCAACGACGTGTCAGGTTCGTTTTTCATGCAAGATGGACTGATCGAGCTCGATGATATGCAACTTACAACCCCTCTGAGTCGAGCAGACGGATCATTCAGGCTTCCTCTTGCCATATTCACAAAAAAAGATCCGAAAGCGATATTGCGTGCGGATCTCCGTGCAAAGCTCCATGCTCAGGATGTTTTTTACTTCACGACGATCGATGTCAAAAAAATGCTGGGCAAAAATGCCTCCATACTCTCTGCCCCCATTGACCTCGAACTTCGAACCGAAGGAACCATAAAAGAGATCAACATAGACAAGGCCTATGCCTCCATCCCACAAATAGTCTCCATGGATCTTGAGGGAACACTCTGTGACGTGCTCACCCCAAAACAACTCAACGGAGATTTGAGATTTGACGTTCGATCAGAGGGGCAAACCCGTCGCATACTGCCCCTACTGGGTCCAGAATTGGCTCACCGCATCGCCATACCCTCGCGCACGCGCCTCCAAGGAAAAGCCCATTTCACCCCCAATGCCTATGCGCTAGAGGCTCTACTCTCCACAGCTCAAGCAGGCTTCATAAAACTCAAAGGACGCTTCTCCCCCTCGACAATGCACTATGTTGCAGATGCCCAAGCGAAGCACTTCAACGTAGCACAACTACTACCTCACGACTCCATCGGGATTGTAGACCTCAACCTCCATGCCAAAGGAAATGGCTTTAACTTCCTATCAGCGAAGAATTCAACGCAGGTTAATCTAAATCTCAATCACCTGGGTTATAAACGTTTTACACTAGATAGTGTGGACTTTGTAGCCTCGATGCACCATGGTATATTCCACGCCCACTCCGAGAGTTCAAATCAAGGTGCATTGCTGGCCCTCAACCTCGATGGTGCACTCTCGGATGGACAACTAGTGGGAACGATCAATGCTCAAATAGATACAGTGGCACTCCATTCCATAGGATTCGTCGATAAACCTCTCACCTTCGGAGGAACCCTATCGGGCAATTTTACCACCAATCTAGGCAATAGGCATGCTGTGAACTTAGAGGCTGAACGGCTTTTCGTTGATATAGATAGTGCCCGATATAGCTATGACTCACTCTCTTTCAGAGCCATGGTAGCCCCGGACACCACACAGGCAGCACTCGTTGCGGGCGACCTCTACCTCGAAACTTACATCGGTGCAGGTGTGGAGCGCTTGGGACAAACTGCAAGCCAGATATCCAACTATATCCCCCAACTCCTATCAGACTCCATACAGCCCGAGGCATTGTCAAAAATGCTGGACCTACTCCCTCCCATTGGAGCAGAGCTTGTTATGGGACAACAAAACCCCATTAGCAATATACTTCGCAAGACTAAGACCTACTTCTCAGCAGCCAACGTGATGCTAACCAACTCTCCACAAGAGGGTTTGGACCTGGAGGCAACCATACAAGACCTCCGACAAGATACTCTACGCATTGATCACGTATACGCAAGTATCAGTTCACAGAACGGAGCAAGCCGAACGACTCTATCCGAGAGCGTCTACAAGTCGCTGGCAGGATTTACATGGCCAGATGCTCAACCAATTCGATATGATCACATTGCCAACACAAGACAAGGAGCAGAGAAATATCTCCGTATGGACGTACGGGTCAACAAAAAGAAGTATCGCAATCAGCAACCCTTCACCATCTACCTACACGCCATCAGCGATCTACGAACTCTGGATCTTGACGCGAACTATCAAAATGCAGGCAAAGAAAGCTATGCCCTAGGAGCGATTCTATTCAAAAACGCTTCGGGTATCGGGATTAGTTTTAAAGAAAAACCGATCGTCCTTGCGGGATACCGCCTACATGCCAACCCCAAGAATGCCCTATTCTATAACCTCAAAAACTCCACAATACACTCCTCTCTATTGCTAAAGAGTGACGCCAAAGCCGAGTTATCTCTCATCTCTAAAGAGGAAGAGTCGTCGGCCTATGGTTCTCTCGACTTACTCATCCGAAATCTAGAATTAAGCGATGTGGACCATTTCTTCGGGATGGAGAGTCTCGAAGGGAATACCTTTGCCGATATAAACATTATCCGCAACAGCAAGACGGGGATACCGAGTGCAACAGGAGATATTTCGATCAATAATCTCGCATACGATAAGATGAAGATCGGACACATTGGTGCCGCACTCTTCTATGAACCGAGAGACAACAGTTCGCATTATGTAACGGCGCAGGTCAATTACAATGGGCAATTGGCCTTCTCCGCAGAAGGTACTTACAGCCCCAATAATACAGCCTCTCCCATTTCCATGATGGCAACCGTAGACGGATTCCCCCTCTCGCTAGCCAACCCATTCATAGGAGCTCAAAATGCAGCTCTTGACGGAACAATTGACGGAATGTTGTCGATCAATGGGCGGACTTCTAATATCCTTCTAGATGGTATGGTTACCCCTCATAATGCCTCTTTTTACCTTCCGCTCGTGGGCAATAAGTTCGCTATCGAAACCCCTCCCGTGCAATTCCGCGACAGCAAACTGCTCTTCGATAAATTCAGACTACGCAGTCAAGGCAAGAAACAATCATTTCTGATCAATGGCTACCTAGCCCTACTCGGTAGGGAGGCACTGACTACGGATCTACGCATTACGGGTCATGAGGTCGAAGTCATTGACAGCAAAGCCAAGCGAGGACAAATGCTCTATGGCAAACTCCTAGCCAGTGCAGATCTGCAGGTCAAGGGGCATGTCACTCACCCCAAAGTACGGGGTAAGATCGATGTCCTTGGGGGTACGAACATTACATACGTATACAGTCAAGCAGCTGTTAAGGCGACCGATCGCTTTACCAACATTGTAGAGTTTACCGACTTTGCTGATACATTGAGGATGCAAGATGCCGAAGCAGAGGGACTCAAAAAGATCTCTTTAGGTGGTATGGATGTCGCTCTAGACCTACATATAGACCCTGCCGTACGCATTGGTGTAGACCTCTCGGCGGATCATCAAGACCACGTGTACGTACAAGGTGGAGGCGACTTGCGATTTGTTTATCCACCTTACGGAGAAATGAATCTCACGGGCAGGTACGAACTCTCCGGAGGTGGCGACGTCCGTTATGCCTTCCCCGTTGTGGGACGCAAGATCTTCGTTATCAATCCCTCGAGCTATATTTCGTGGAGTGGCAACCTCATGAATCCTTTGATTGACTTCAAAGCAACACAACGAGTACGCGCCAATGTAGTGGAAGATGGTAAGCCCCGCAAAGTGAATTTTGATGTCTACATTGTGGCAAAAGATCAACTCGAAAATATCAATTTGGCATTCGACGTAGCTGCACCCGAGGATCTCAACATACAAGGGGAACTCTCTTCTATGAGTGCAGAAGAGAGGGGCAAACAAGCCGTAGGTCTGATGGTCAGCGGTTCATACCTAGCCTCAGAGCCAAGTAGCACCTCACCTCAACAGCTTCTCAGCGACCTTGCCGTGAACGAGCTCAACAGTCTTACAAGTAAAATCCTAGAAGGTACGGACTTTAATATTGGTATGGAACTGCACGATGCGGCAGAGTACGGAAGTGCCTATACGGACTACACATATAGTTTTAGCAAACGACTCTTTAACGACCGATTGAGTGTAACAATCGGAGGAAAGGTCGCCACGGGCAATATCCCGACCAATCACGAACAAACTTTCATAGACAACTTTAATCTAGAGTATCGCCTAGATAAAGCAGGCTCCATGTACCTCAAAGGCTTCCATAAACGCAATAGCGACAACCTCATCGAAGGGCTTGTAACCGAGACTGGGATTGGCTTCCTCATCCGAAAAAAGTTCAAAAAACTGTCTGAACTCTTCCAACGCTCCGTTCCGCCCCAAACTCCCCAAGAGCCCATGCCCAAGACTGCTGTATTGGTAGCTCCTGACCCACAAAAGGCAACAAAACCCACAAATTATGACAAAGAGAAATAGTCAAAGCATGAGCCTATGGCACAGAGTGGGTACAGGGGTACTTGCTCTATTGATACTGACCGCCTGCTCTATCACCTCTAACCTCCCCGAAGGCGAACAACTTTATATCGGGATCGGAAAAACAAAGATTCTCAACGAGGATAACAGCAAACGGGGTAAAGCGGCCATAGATGCCGCCAAGAAGGAGATCAGTGTCCCTCCCAATGACTCTTTTTTGGGCTCAGCACGCTACCGTTTTCCGTTCCACATCGGACTGTGGGTCTACAACGATTATCGAGATGATAGCACGCTATTGGGGCGGAAGATCTACGACATGTTTGCCTCAGAACCCGTCCTTTTGAATTACGTGAGCCCACAAATTCGTTCTTCGCTGGCACGCAATGTATTGCGAGAGCATGGATATTTTGATGCATCGGTAACTGATAGTGTAGCACTAATGCCCAAAGACTCTTTGCAGGCACGAGTACACTACACAATTGACATGGGAAAACCCTACCATCTTGGTCGAGTCGATTACCTCAGCGACAGCACCTTTATAGCTAGATCTCAACTTGACCACAAAGGGATCTCTCCCCTCCGAGTAGGAGATCAGTTCAGTCTGTCCAATATTCTCTATGACCGAGAAGCCGTGAGCACGCACCTACGCAACAATGGCTATTACTTCTATACACCTGAAGCGTTAGTGTATCGCATTGATACCGCCTTTGCCCCACAGAGTATTGATATGCGCATAGGATTTAAAGAGGGTCTTGATCCTCATAGTCTTGTTCCGTGGAGCATTGGCAAGGTTACATTTGATATTGGAGTTACACCCTCCGGCACTGTTAAAGATTCGCTCTTCGTGGATGGTATCAAAATTCGCTACAACGAAAAACCCACTACGCGCCTATCAGTACTCGGAGGGCGTGTCTTCTTGCGCCCGGAAACGCTCTATTCTCACATCAACGAACAGAACACTCGTCAAGCACTTGCTCGTCTCGGGGCTTTTTCCTCAACAGATCTGGCATTTTCCATAGCAGACAGTGTGAATCATATCCTCGACCTGCATATTTCCTCAACTCCCGACAAGACGTGGGATGCAACCGTAGAGGGATCGGTCAAGTTCAAAAGTAACGGGTTCCGGGGTCCCGGTCTACGCACCACCATTGCCAAGCGCAATGTCTTTGGTGGAGGGGAGCAACTATCCGCCTCTCTATATGGGTCGTATGAGAATGCGTCCAGCGCGGGGTCGTTGCTTCACAGCTATGAATTGGGTTCGGACATTAACCTAACGGCTCCGGCGATACTCTTTCCCGGGTTGAGCAAGAAGCTCTTCCCCTTCCCCACCAATACGGATATCTCACTATCAGCTTCTATCCTAAATCGGGCACGTTACTTCCGCATGGCATCAATCGGGACCTCGGTCAATTATCTCTTCAATCGCTCAGCGCACCACAAACACAGACTGACACCCATTCGATTGCAGTACAACTTCTTGAGCCATCAGTCGGATGAGTTTAATAAGATCTTGGAAGAAAATAGCACATTGGAACTGAGTCTTCGAAGTCAATTTATTCCGCAACTCGGCTATACTTACACCTACGATGACATTATAGAGGATCGAGGATCGCATCATATTTGGTTTGAATCTTCCATATCAGAGGCTGGCAACCTGATCAATGGGGTGCAAGCCCTAGCAAAGAAGAAGTACAATGATACCAAAAATCTCTTCGGAGTTCCCTATGCCCAATTCGTGAAACTGATGGCAGACTTCCACTACACGTATGCCATTAACAGCAATCAAACTGTTGCCACCAGACTATCTACAGGAGTTATTGTCAGTTATGGCAATAGTACGATACCACCCTACAGTGAGCAGTTTTATGTGGGAGGGGCTAATAGTATCCGGGCTTTTACGGTACGGAGCTTAGGTCCGGGGAGCTACAAACCCGATGATGACAAATACTCATTTATAGACCAATCGGGAGAGTTTAAGTTGGAGATGAACGGCGAATGGCGATTCCGTCTAATCAATGCACTACAGGGAGCCATTTTTCTCGATTTAGGAAATATTTGGCTGCTTAGAAAGGACGAAAGTCGCCCTGGAGGATCGCTAGCCGAAATCACTTCGTTCAAGCAATTTCTAAATCAGGTTGCTGTGGGTTCGGGCTTCGGAATACGCTATGATCTCGGTTATTTTGTGATCCGTGGAGATGTGGGGATCGGTATCCACCTCCCTTATAATACGGGATATTCAGGATTTTACAACATGCCGGACTTTTGGGATAGCCTCAACTTCCACTTAGCCATAGGATATCCATTTTAATACTACATACAACGCTTTATGTCTACACCATTGTTTTCTCTTATTGTTCCTGTCTACAACGTTGCTGAGTTTATCGAGGAATGCTTGAGACAATGCTTCGATCAGCCTGGTATAGAAGAGGGGGAATACGAAGTTATTGTTGTGGATGATGGTTCTAAGGATGAGAGCATCAGTCTGGCGCGCCCCATCATAGAACAACACAGTAATGCCTGCATCATACATCAAGAGAATAAGGGGCTTAGCGAGGCACGCAACGCAGGACTGAGAGCAGCCTCGGGCAAATATGTGTGGTTTATAGACTCCGATGACTATATAACAACAAATTGTTTGGCCCAACTTAAAGAGCGGATATTGGAGGCGGATGCCCCCGATATCGTTTCGTTTTCCTCTCGTGTATTCGAGGTAGAGACCGTAGACATAGAAGAGATACACCCTCCACAAGCCGACTCGATGACCGGAGTACAATTGTTGGATACGGACAGGTATGTAATCCCGGTCCACCACTACCTCTACAAACACGAATTTCTCTTGTCGCACCAACTCACCTTTTATCCTCGTATTTACCATGAAGATGAAGAGTTTGGACCACGTGCTTTGTATTTTGCGACAAAGGTTATTTTTGACCAACGTCTATTTTACAATTACCGCATGCGCTCGGGCTCTATCACGCATACCTATACGATGAAGCACCCGACTGATCTCGAAACCATCGTGCAGCGGCTATTGGACTTCACACAAGAAGGGCATCGATCGGGAGGCTTGGATCGTACCATTGCACGTCTATTCCTCAACATCTTAACCCTTTACCGCAAACTGAATCGGACACAAGAGCCCATCCAGCTCCTCGGGAAGTGCAAAAAAAATCCTCGCCTCATGCAGATCCTGCACAAGCACACCGACAAGCGTTTTCGTTTCCTAGGAAAAATGATTCAAAATTTCCCTGCACCCATAGCTTGGCAGGTCTATAAGGCATACCATCAACTCACCAGACACTAAAAGAGAGAACGACCAACAACCCGATTTCCGGAGGGTCTCAAACAAGTAGTTTTGCTATCCCTTGTTTTTTTTGTATAAATATTAAATCCTACCTTTGTGGGCAGGAAGAAGAAAGTTGTTGCCCAAAAGTCTCCGAAATCAGTATGCATAGGAAGGTACTTCTCGCGCTCATTGCCTCACTCTTTGTGACCTCCGTATGGGGGCAATCCGATAGTACGATACAATCGTCGCAGCACTTAGGCGAAGTGGTCGTAACGGGCACAGGTACGGCGCATTACCTCAAGAATGCCCCTGTACAGACAGAGGTCATTACACGTACTATGCTACGCAATTACTCAGGCAAGAGCATTAGCGATATACTCACAGCCTTGAGCCCGGGATTTGATCTCTCCTCTAGCGATATGGGGGGACGCATTACAATGGGAGGATTGAGCAATTCGTACATATTGATCCTACTCAATGGGCGCAGATTACATGGTGATCTCGGGGGACAAAACGACTTATCTCTTATTGATCCCTTGGATATCGAACGTATCGAAATCGTACGTGGAGCCTCCAGTTCTTTGTATGGATCAGATGCCATTGCGGGCGTTATCAATGTGATCACAAGGCGCAAAATGAGAGACCTCCCCATCAGCATAGATAATAGTACACGCATCGGCGCTTACTCGTCTCTCAATCAACACAATCGGTTACAGCTCGAAATCGGGTCCTTCCACTCCGATACGAAATATGCCAGAAGCCAAAGCGACGGATGGCAAAACTCGACTCAAGAATATTACCGCAATACACTTTACGACAATACCACAACCAAGACGGAGAGTGCTTTTGGAACACATCGCATAAGCCAAGAGATCATCTATACTCCCAACAGTCATTGGAGACTCTCGGCTGACGGGATGTTTTATACGAAGCAAATCATCCATGAACCGGGTCTACCCCGTTACAGATCCTATAATCTGCGCTATCGGGATTTTGCTCTCGGAGCTTCTGTTGAATATAAAGCGGACAATGGCATGAGCCTTTCGTTCCTCACGGATTATGGCAGACACCGCTACTTCTACGACTATTACAATAATTACATTGACGAACTCTTCGAGCATAGAACCATTGATGGAAAAGAGATGCGTATCCCCAAGCACATTGTGTATTATCCCGGTAGCAGTTCGCTAGAAAGCGATCAAGGGGAATTTAATGCACTACTCAAAGGCGTGATGCCTCTTAAGGGGGATAAACACCTCCTCTCTGCCGGGATGGAGTATCGACTTGATGACCTCTATGCTCCCAAGCGTATGATACGGGATCGGGAGTCTAAGTACACATTGGCGACCTACGTCCAAGACGAATGGAATATTTCACCCCAACTCAACCTCACGGCTGGGGCTCGCCTTATTAACCATCAGACCTTTGGTTGGCATGCAACTCCCAAAGCCTCCCTTATGTATAAGCTCGGAGATTTCCGACTGAGAGGCACCTATTCTTGGGGATTCAAGACTCCGACAATCAAAGAGCTCTACTACTTCTACGAGCGTCCCATCATGGCAAAAGTGCGCTTATACATCGGTAATGAACAGCTTAAGCCTCAACGCTCGCAATACGCCTCCCTCGGGCTGGAATATCGGAGCCACGGATGGCAAATCAGCCTCTCACCCTCCATCAATAAGGTATGGGATATGATCGCTCTTGTAGCCGTACCGATACCCGATGGCTACCAAGGGGATGAGGGAAGTGACTACGACGGAGCTATGCAATATATCAATATGGAAGATGCCCTTTTGGGGAATGTCGAACTATCAGTATCCTACACAGCCCCTCGCCTAGGTCTCTCCATGGGTGGGGGGTACAGCTACACCCACGCCAAGGCTCACCTTGTCAATGAGGAACGGAGTCAAGAGGCAGGTCACCCCATCATCGAAGAAAGAAGTATTGATGGTACAGCTAAGCATCACGCCAACCTCTTCATGAAATGGGGACACACCTGGGGTAAGTACGACTTTGGCATCGGTCTCTATGGCAAGGGGCAGACAGAGCGTTATTACAAAGAATACGGCAATGCTCCGGGATTTTTTCTTTGGCGTCTCTCCAGCGACCACGCATTCAAACTATCACCCAAATGGAGATTGGAGGCCTCTCTAGGTATAGATAACATATTAGACCATGTAGAACGCCATCCCTATGGGTACAATTTTGGCACCACAAGCCCCGGGCGCACGCTCTATTTGACCCTAAGCATCGGATTTGATAGTGCCAAGAAAAAATCATATAAAAGACAAAAGGCTAACCGATAAAAAGTAGAACTAACAATTATTTTGACATGAAGATTCTAAAGACATTGGCTATCGCAACAGTGGCCGCTACGACACTCTTTGTATCGTCTTGTAAGAAGGATGAAAAAGATCCCAACAAACAGACGGATCTCGTTCAGTACGAAAAGAAACACGATACAGCTCTCCTCCTCGTTACGTTCGGATCTACCTTTGATGATCCTCATGCTACCTATAAGAAACAGATTGCTCAATTCCAAGAAGCCTTCCCTGATGCGGACATTTTCTTCTCCTTTACCTCTCGTACCTGTATCAACCGCTGGCAGGCTGCAAAAAACGAACAATTCATCACGCCCGACCTTTGGTTCAAGTCTTTCCTTGACAAAGAATACAAAACCGTATGGGTGCAATCGCTCCACGTCATCCCCGGAGAAGAGTACATGGTATTACGAGATGGCTATGTGAAGCCTCACTATAATTTCCCTGCCGAAGAACTTGATCGAGAACCTGCCAAGCTCGGTAGACCCCTACTCGTAGCCCCCGAAGATATAAACGAAGTTGCTCACTTCTTGGTTGATCAATTTGCGTCTCAACTCAAAGCAGGTGAAGCTGTTGCTTTCATGGGACACGGTAACCCCGTAAAGGACTACGACCACGCCAATGCCTCTTACAAGATGATCGAAGACGAAATGAAGGCTTATGGTAAAAAGGCCTACAACAACGACAATATATTCGTGGGTACGGTAGACTATCCTCAAATGCTCGTGGACTATGTAATCGAACAACTCAAGCACTCTTCGGTGAAGGTAAAGAAAGTACATTTGCATCCCCTTATGTCTATTGCGGGAGACCATGCCAATAACGACATGTCAAGTCCCGATACTAAGGAAAACGGCAAAGACATTCCTTTGGAAGAGCAGAGTTGGCGCAATCAAATTGCCGCTATAGGCTGGGATGTTGAGTGCCACATCAAAGGCTTGGGAGACTATCCTGAGATCAACAAGATCTGGATCAAACACCTCCGACAAGCAATCAGCGAAAAGGCCGAATAAGCTTCTTTAGCTTACCACTACATACCTCTCTTGGGTCATGCTCACACCCAAGAGAGGTCTTTTTTTATCCATTCCTCCGAAAAATGTATTCCTCTGACTCGGAGAAGCTGATCGCGCCGCTTTCAACTCTTGCCCTGGAGTTTTTTTGCTGTTGGGCAGAAGTTTCAAATCTTTAGGCCTACACTTTTGCAACTATCGGGCAGAAAAAAATCGAACTATCCCCATCATTGTCCCAAAGACAAACGCAAAGGAATTATCACTTACGATTGTCATATCCAAAGAATAATGTATCTTTGTCCTCGCAAGCTAAGGGAAATGCGGTAGTAGCTCAGTTGGTAGAGCATCAGCTTCCCAAGCTGAGGGTCGCGAGTTCGAGCCTCGTCTACCGCTCTATCCTCCCCCTCCATCGGGTGAGATGGTGAAGGAGAATCCCCATGCAGAAGTGGGGGACGGAAGTCTTGCGGATGGCACGTCTTAGAGATCCTTTGTAGGGAGAACTGGGATGTTTTTTATTTCCAATCTTACCATATCCAGCTTTGAAGTCCTTATTTCTCTACCATTCTCAGCAAACCACTTTGCTCTATCCATTTTGCATTTTAACAGGAAATGCATTATCTTTGTGCCCGGCTTTGTTCGGCTATATCATTTGAGATCGGGAGCCCTCTTCGAGAAAAGACAAGCCCTCCTTCCGAAAAGGATAGTCGATTAAAAGGGAATAGGAGTGCAATTCTCCAACAGTCCCGCTGCTGTGATTCTTGTGAAAACTGCTACGTGATGCCACTGGTGCTAATCTGTTATGCATTGGGAAGGTGTAGTAAGTAGGAGATAAGTCAGAAGACCTGCAAAGCCTATTCTGCGGCTTCGAGGAAAAGCTAAGGAGGATGTTTATAGTGTCCTTTTGCCAAAGCGTGGCGAAACAGAGCATATTTTAGTTGTATCGGGTAAATACGTATGCGCCCCAATAGACTTTATGGAGATGTATTCCCTCTCCTCGTAGTCCGTACAAAAAGGGAAGGAGCGTACAACGTAATGGATCTCTGAGCATTTACAATCCATCACTTTCTTTCATGAAGGAGATTTAAGTCCGTTCGACTCACACCCTTTCTTGCGGTAAACAGATCAGGCCCTACCCTATCTGTTTGATCAAAAGATCGGCACGTGGTTGCACTTCTTATAGATTCCTCCAATTCAAGAGTTGGAATGGTTTGTGCTTCAGGGCTCCCAGTGCGTCGTATTATCATAGACAAAAAATGCGCAGTTAAGACCTTGTCTTGCCCCTGTTAGTTGAAGCATAGATACTTCACCGAAGCGCGGAGAAGAGACTATGAATCTCTTAGACGGAAGATTGGTCATAACTACTCCTTATCTGCATGGCGTGATTACCCCTTAGAGACAACCTCAAAAGAGTGCATTCCGGAGTACCCAAGCCCTCTACAATTGGATCAAATAAACAATCTAACCTCCCCAATTTCCCTAGAAAACAGACAGAATCAAGCATGCATACCCTCATCGCAGAGAGAGCGTATTGTGTGCCGTGGTTGGCATTGTTTTGTTGCCTTTTGTACAGGCCAACCTAGCGTATTCGGTAGACCCCGTGCCATTATAGTCCCTGTGGGATGAGCTCCACAAGAAGACTTGGTTCGGGGTCTATTTTTGTAAGTAGGTAGTCATGATCATACTATTTCGTATCTTTGTCTGTCAAAGAGTAGAGATAAATTCAGATGAAAAAACGTACCTATACGGAAGCCATTGAACGACTAACGGCTATCGTCGAGACAATCGAGCAGGATAGCCCCGATGTAGATATGCTAATGAAGCTGACCGACGAAGCCGTGCAGATCATTACTGAATGTAAAGAAACGCTCAAAACAACCGACAAGCGTATTGAGGAGCTTTTGGCGCAACTTCACCAAGAAGACTAAGACCTCCCCTCCTACAACGAAATAAGGCATTCATCTCAAATCCTAATAATATGTTTAAGAAATTCATTCCCCTAGTGGCAGTTATGGCTATTACATCAGCGTGTAGCGGTGGCGGTGGCGCAGACCTGGCGTCCAATCCGTTCGTAAACCCTAAGGAGACCTACATGTCTTCTCCGGACTTCAACAGCATCAAGATCGAACACTACCTCCCTGCCTTTGACGAAGGGATTCGTCAACACGAAGCGGAGATTGACTCTATTGCAAACAATCTAGAGCCTGCTACGTTTGAAAACACACTCGTAGCTCTCGAGAAGAGCGGACAGGTACTCAACCGTGTATCTACCGTATTCTTTGCTCTTACTAGTGCAGATACCAATGACGAACTCATCGCTATTGAGGAGCAGATCACTCCCAAACTCTCAGCCCACAGCGATGCACTCTACCTCAACGACAAGCTATTTGATCGCATCAAAACGATCCACGATGGCGACCTCTCGGCACTTGATGCAGAAGATCAACGCCTCGTAAAGCACTACTACGACAACTTTGTTCAAGCAGGTGCTCTACTCTCCCCTGAAGAGAAAGAACAGCTCAAAGCATTAAATCAAAAGGAAGCAACACTACTGACGGACTTCGGCAACAAACTGACTAAAGCCACCAATGCCCTTGTCTATATCAAAGATAAGGAGCAACTCGCCGGGCTTAGCGAAGAGCAACTCAAAGCCGCTTCAGAGCTAGCCGAAGAGAACAAACACAATGGTGAATACGCCTTTAGTCTCACCAACACGACGCAACAAGACATCATGGTCAACCTTGACGTACGTGAGACTCGTAAGCTGTTCTTCGATGCCAGCATCAGCCGTTGCATCAAAGGAGACGAGTTCGACACTCAAAAGATCGTATTGGAGATCGCTAAAGTTCGTGCGGACAAGGCCAAACTCCTTGGTCACCCCAATTACGCCTCTTGGAAGCTCCAAGACAGACTTGCCGCAAAACCTGAAAACGCCATCGCCATGCTGACCAATTTGGGTACCCTGGCAGCTCCTAAGGCAGAGGATGACCGTGCAGAGATCGAAGCCTTTGCTCGCAAAACGGCTGGTGCAGACTTCACCCTTGAAGCATGGGATTGGAGCTATTATGCAGAGAAGCTACGTAGCGAAAAGTACGGCATCGATGAAGCAACTCTAAGTCAATACTTTGCCCTCGACTCCGTACTGTACAATGGTGTATTCTATGCTGCAAACAAAATGTACGGACTCACCTTTAAACCTCGTACAGATATTCCCGTTTACCACTCAGACGTACGTGTTTGGGACGTAATTGATAAGGATGGTTCTCAACTCGCTCTATTCTATTTTGACCCCTATGCACGTCCCTCTAAGAGTGGTGGTGCTTGGATGGGTAACTTTGTAGAACAAAGTACCCTCCTCGGGCTCAAACCCGTTATATATAATGTTTGCAACTATAAGAAGCCTGCCGAAGGAGAAGTATGCCTCCTCTCGTGGGATGAAACGACCACCCTCTTCCACGAATTCGGACACGGGCTACACGGTATGTTCGCATCCCAGAAGTATCCCTCAATCTCAGGAACCAACGTTCCTCGCGATTTTGTGGAAATGCCCTCACAATTCAACGAACACTGTGCCGCAGATCCTGCCATTTTTGCAAACTATGCAAAGCACTACAAGACGGGAGAAGCAATGCCAACAGATCTTATAAAGAAAATGCAAGAGGCTACCAAATTCAATCAGGCTTATGCCCTTGTGGAGAATATCGCGGCTTGCCTTCTTGATATGGCTTGGCATACCCTCAGCCCTGAAGAGGCTGCAGCCGTGACGGACATCAATACATTCCAAAAAGAGGCTCTCACGAAGGCTAATGTGCTCTATTCTGCCATTCCTCCTCGCTACGGTTCTTCCTATTTCCGTCACATTTGGAGCAACGGCTACTCAGCAGGCTACTACGCATACCTCTGGAGCGAAGCTCTCGATCACGACATTTTTGCATGGATGATGGCTCATGGTGGTCTTAATAGAGAGAACGGTGACAGACTCCGTTCGATGATCCTCTCTAAAGGGAATAGTGCAGAGCTAATGCCCCTCTTCACAGCCTTTACCGGACACGAGCAGGTCGACCTCAATCCTCTACTTGTAGAACGTGGTCTAAAATAATTCAAATAAATCATCTCTATGGGCGACAGTACTTCCGTTTTGGAGGTCTGTCGCCCTCTTCAATACAGAAAACACCATGAAAGCAAGGCTTATCGCTCTTCTACTGGGAGCTTTTATCTCACTTTCCTCTCAAGCACAAAGCCTTCAGTCGATTGCTTTGAACATCAGCAGAAACTACCCTTTTGAGCAATCTGCTCCCCACAAGTTTCGCACCATCTATCAGGATAAAAAAACACTTCAACTGCAGGAATCTTTTGGCGAAGATGGTGTCCGCTGTTACGACTTTGCCTTGTGGCGTAGCGAAGAGATGCCACAAACCTATCTCATCGCCCTGGCTTATCGTGAAAAACCCCTGATGTCGAATGGAGAACTTCTGTTCTTCTACCACTCATTTCAAAGCAACACACAAACACAGATAAACCCTTTGATCAAAATACGAACGCATGCACTGCACAATCAAGATGGGGCTTCTCATTACTGGCGAAGAGCCATGGGAATACTCAAAGGAGGGACCATTTGGCAAAATGCCTCTGCCTCCATGGCTAGTACAGATTATGTATTTTATCGCAAAAGAGAGGGTAAGGACGCGTTTGAAACAATCCCATACATGACCCTTTATAGCCCGATTTTGGTAGATAACGAAGCTGAACCAACACGTAAATCGCCCTACATAGATCAGGAATTACGCCCCTATGTAGAACGGATCAATCGCTCAAAAACACTCCAAAAGAGATCCCTACTTACCGCTACCGAACAGCGTAAGTACCTGCCCGACATGACCTTTTTCTTTGAAGGAAATCTGCTGGTAAAGGCAGTACACCTTGCCCAAGAAGAGGTAACAGAATACTATTTCCAAGATCACTCTCTGCTCTTCATCTACAATAAAACCAAGACAAAAGAGCACAGAATCTACCTCAACAAAGGGGTGATCGTTCGCTATCTGGGGGATCCCTCTTGGGATATACCCACGATCGAGTCCCTCTACGACAAACTAATTCATCCTCTTATACTCAAACTCTGATGCTCATAGCCGGTCAAGAACTCGGTCCACAACCACTCCTCCTAGCTCCCATGGAAGATGTAAGCGATAGTGCCTTTCGTCTTCTCTGTAGGAGCTTCGGAGCCTCCATGGTGTATAGTGAATTCATTAGTGCCGATGCACTTATTCGATCCGTCCGTGGTGCGTGTAACAAACTTTTCATCCATCCTGACGAACGCCCTGCAGTGATCCAAATTTATGGGCGCAACGTTGATTCCATGGCAGAAGCCGCAACAATTGCTTCGGCAGCGGGTCCCGAGATCTTGGACCTTAACTTCGGATGCCCTGTCAAGCGAGTAGCCGGCAAAGGGGCCGGTAGCGGAATGTTGCGAGATATACCGCTCCTCCTAGAGATTACCCGTGCCGTAGTCCAAGCCAGTCAAGTACCCGTTACGGTAAAAACACGTCTGGGTTGGGATCATCAAAACATAGTGATCGAAGATCTTGCCGAAGCACTCCAAGATTGTGGTATCGCAGCACTGACCATACACGGTCGCACCCGAAGCGATATGTATACAGGGCAAGCCAATTGGGAAATGATCGGTAGAGTTAAAAATAATCCTCGTATTACAATCCCGATTATAGGTAATGGGGACATTACGACACCTCAAGGGGCAAAAGAGGCTTTCGATAAATACGGAGTAGATGCCGTCATGGTCGGAAGAGGTTCTATCGGGCGTCCATGGGTCTTTGAAGAGATGCGCTACTACTTAGACACGGGGGAAGTATTACCTGAACGTCCGGCATCTGAGCGACTGGATGTACTTATTCAAATGATTCACAACAATATCCACAAATTGGATGAGCGTCGAGGGATTCTCCACTCTCGTAGGCATCTCGCGGCCTCGCCCATTTTCAAAGGAATTGCCAACTTCCGTCCATGGCGCATTGCAATGCTGCAAGCGACGACAATGGAACAACTTCTCTCCGTTTTACAGGAGATTCGCCCCATGCTCGTAGAATGAAAAGCTAATTTATTCAGGTCGATTTAGAGAAAAACTCCACGGGGAAAAGTGGAGTTAGAGCGTCGCTCCGTGAATGGTAAACTCATCGGCATCGAGGTAGACGGGAAATTTCTTGCGGAGCTTTTCCATAGGAGCTTTCTCGATGGTGGCCACCTTATATTCGTGTATGCGCTCAGTAGCCGTAGCGACCTCCTTACCCCGAGGGTCGATAATCGCCGAATCTCCTGTATACACCAAGCCTTCAGCATCTACTCCCACACGATTAACGCCACAAACATAGGCCAAATTTTCCATGGCACGGGCTCGCAATAATGTACTCCAAACGAGGCGTCTCGGCTCGGGCCAATTGGCAACATCGATCAGTAGGTCATACTCATTATTACGATTGCGACACCACACGGGGAAACGCATATCGTAGCAAGCAATCAGCAGGATATTCCAGCCTTTGTAAGAGATGATGCGACGCTCTCTTGCCGGAGAGATCGCTTTGGCCTCACCTCCCATTCGGAAGAGATGACGTTTGTCTTGATAAAAGATTACCCCCTCAGGCGTTACAAAACAGATCCGATTATGGTACTTCTCTTTCTCTTTTACGATCATGGAGAAGACAATCGCCACGCCATAACATCGAGCCATCGCCTGCACCTCTTGCAGGGACGGAGAGGCATCAAAGGGCTCGGCGATAGCCTCTACATTCATGGAAAATCCCGTTGTCATCACTTCGGGGAATACGACTATATCGGCTCCTTGCGTGGCAACTTCTGCGACTGTATTCCTCATCACCTGAAGGTTCTCTGCGGGACTTTCCCAAATAATATCCTGCTGAGCGAGGGCTAGGGTAAGGCTGTCTTGTGTCATACCTCGGGGATGGATCTAAATCATACTTCGATAAAATTTTCGGGGAAGCGTGCCTGCTCCTTGCTATAACGGCTTCTGATGTAGTGCAAATCCCGCTCCTCATTGCCCGTAGGCCAAAAGGTCTCGAAGATGCCCAATTCCCGCTTTTTGTAATCAATTACGGCCAATTGAATCGGAATTCCCGTAGCAAGGGCGATTCGGTAGAAGCCCGTCTTCCAACGATCAGTAGCCCGTCGAGTCCCCTCCGGTGTAATAGCGAGAGTAACACGAGATCGGGCATTGATGCTTTCAGCCAAGCGATCGACAAGGGAAAAACGTTGCGAACGATCAACAGGAATCCCCCCCATAGCCTTCATAACCAATCCGAGGGGAAAAATAAACCAATCTTTTTTCATTAAAAAGTTAGCCCGACGACCGATAGCGGAGTAATAGAGCTTTCCTAAAATGAAGTCATAATTACTCGTATGGGGAGCAACACAAATAACGCTCTTAGGCGGATTATCAGTTGGACGGATTAACCGCCACCCCCACACGCCTAAGAGCCAAGAAGCAAATTTTTTCAAGAGGCGATACTACTTCTCAGAGTTGTACATAAGAGCAACTTACCGCCCGAGCTCTATGTATTTCTCTAGTTCGTTTTCAATAGCTTCTACCTCTTCGTTATATTTGATTTTCAAATCATTGTAGAACTTCTTAACGAGCTGAGGATTCCTTGCTCCATCGGGACGTCCCACTTTTGCTATCGTATTATCGTGTAGATCGATCACTCGATTTAGGAGTACCTCCAAAGCCTGCAAATCATCTTCTTTTGCATCCAAGGATATCAGGAGGATATCATCAAGCAAGAAGTCCGTGATCTCTTTAATTCCTTTTTTTAGTTTGCGACGTGATGCCATGTTGTTTTAACTAATAAATGAACACTCTCTTACGTGGCTCTCCCGAGTCCCTAGGGAAGGGAGAGATGCCGCTGCAAAGGTACTGTTAATGATCGGATATTCAAACCCTCTTGCGCAATCTCCTCTTTTCTCACCATGCACGGATGGTACGCCATTCCCGATCGCCCACGAATGTAAGAATAAGTCGTAACGAGCCGAAAAAACAGTCGACTAATTCTGAAAATCAGTCGACTGTTTTGCGAGAAAGTGTCGACTGTTTTTTCAGCCCCTCCCAAACCGTCGGTTCTGTTTTTCCTTTTCCCGATGCTTTGGTGGTATTTGTGCAAAACAGACGGCACATCCGAAAGCACACAACCAGCAACGCTCTTGCGCCACCCGACTTGATTATTACGGATAAAAGGAGTAGCTTTGTCACGCTAAGGATACTCCCGAAAACAGGTACAATGGGGAGGCCTGTTGCGGGGATATATGGTAACAAATCCCCCCACTAAGGAACAATGAAGCACAACTACTTTTTCAAAACATGGATCATCGCTTTGGCATGCCTATGCGGTGTGGGTCAGGTGGTCGCACAACAAACGATCAGACTGACAACGAACAAAGTCACGAAAGGTAACAGTAACACAAAAAAGTTCAACATCGAGATTTGCGTGGACTCGCCCAAAGAGATCACCATCGATTGGGGCGATGGCAAGGTAGAGACCCTGCTCATTGAGGCGGTCAATCCCGATGAAGGAACGTCCAAACATCGTCGCCACTTCCAAGATGGAGCACAAGAGCACACCGTGAGCATCATGGGCGACGTCTCTTACCTAAAGGTTAATGGGCAGAAACTCAAAGCCGTTGATCTGAGCAAAGCGAGTGGTTTGGTGGGCTTATCCATCACATCAGAGGCAGCACTCACCGAGCTGGATGCCTCGGCTTGTGTAGCATTAAAGAAATTGATTTGTAACAACAATGGGTTGGTAAAACTGATATTACCCCAAGCTCTGACTACCCTCAATTGTAGCAACAACGCCCTGGGCATGGCTTCGCTGCCTGACTTATATGCAGATATGCGGGTCGAGGACTATATTTTTGCGCCACAACGCCCACACGCAATCGAGTCTTCTCTCGTAAAAGGGCTTGTGGTAGATTTGTCCAAATTCACCCATCGAAAAGGAGTACTCGGTTCGGCACAAGCAACTGAATTCCGATGGTTTTATGCGGATGATAGCGAAGTGCCTGCCACAGCATACAGCGAAAATCAAGGGATATTCACCTTCAAAGCACAGCCCCAAAGCCCGATCTACTGTACCTATTTGTCTCCGGCTTTCCCTGATGCAGAGTTTCAGACGCAACCCATTACACCGAAGCAACAACAAGAGGCAGCCTCCTATCGTTTCGGTTACAGCTACGGAAAGCCCTCTGCCAAGGGTAGTGAAAAGGCCGGTAGCAAGCTCTGGTATGCGGCAGGACCTCTCTTTACGGAAAAAGAATTGGCTTCGTTTTCCGGCGACAAGATGACCGGAATCCGAGTTTATCTGCACCAAGACTATCCCCGATCTAAAGTTTTCCTGCGAGCCGGATTGGACAAGTCAAAAGACAATTTGGCAGAAAAAGAGCTTGATCTCAAAGCAGGATGGAATGAGATCCTCTTTGACAATCCCGTAAATCTCCCACAAGATTCGCTCCTAGCAGCCTATTTCATCAGAACAGAAAACAAGACCGACGTCGTACTGGCAGGGGATAAGTCGGTATTCCACGCAAACCATTTATGGGAAATGATCCAAGATAGACAAGAAGCTCCCGACCCATCGGTACCATTTTACGAAACCACCTGGATCAATTCTTCAAAGGATCTCCCCGCAGCCCCTGTACAGGTACTATTGCAAGGCGACCCATCACACTTCGAAAATCGGGTGACGGTTGTTGGATTCTACCCCGCCTTTTACGCTCCCATCAACACGAATGGCAAGAGCGAATTCCCGATACTCTTAGCCAACCGAGGTCTCAACAAAATTGAGAACGTCACGGTGAAGTACACATTCGATCGCGGTGCAGAGACAACGGTAGTGCTCCCCTTGAGCCTTGAGCCCTACGAACAACAAACAATGGACGGAGAGTATCTTAAAATGGCACTACCTTATGACGATACCCGACGCCACCTCCTGGACCTCGAACTCACAGCCGTGAATGACGTCGAGGGTAACATCATGAATGCCAAATGGTCGCAATTGACTCAAGGTTATCATAAGGACAAAATATTCCCCCGCACCCCTTTGGTCGAAACCCTTATGTCCGAAGGCGATCCATTCGCCGCCAATGCCGAAAAGAATATAACCTCACTACTCGGACTCAAAATGTGGACGGGTCACAATATCGTTAGAATGGACTACCACCTCGGAGTGGGCGATCGCACAGATGCCTACGAGCTTCCCGAAATGGTTTTTGACGAATCCGTAGGACGCCTCGCCATCTTGAATGGAGAGGCCGGATACACACCTGAACAGGAGACTGTAATCCCCTCTATCATGGTGGATCGAGACATTATGACTACCTATGCAACCTATCTTTACAAGGGTTCGCCCTTCCTACCGATTTTGGATAACAATAGTATGGCTCAATTGCTTATCTCGGATGCCATCAGTGCTCCCGGATTTGCTGAATTGAGTATCATTCAAAAGGCGGTCGATACCCCCAAAGCAACTCAGTTTGAGGTGTCGGGGATTATCTCTTCAGACGTAGAGAATCCCGAAGAGTTACATATCTCGGTCTTGCTAATCGAGGAGGGACTCGTGGGCAAACAGACCATGTTCGACTCCTTCTCTCAGGACGTTATCGAAAATGAGCACTTCGTACATGCTCCCATCGTAAGGAGTTTTATCACTCATCCACAAGGCGATCAACTTCGAGTGGAAGCTGACGGAAGCTATACATATAAGTCGCCCGAAGTATTCTTGGAAGGCTTGAAACCTGATAAATGCAAAGTGGTAGCCTTCATCCACAAGAATAGCCAAAACACGAAAATCAACAATATGGTGCTGAACACAACGGCCAGCAATGTGGATGCAAACAAGATCGTCCCTCCCACAAGTATCGCTCAAACGGAGAGAAACAACCTACACTGCGCTATTGTTGATCACAATCTTGTGGTAACGGGTGCGGTGAAGTCGATAGAACTCTACAATGCACAAGGTCTCCCCTCCCCGTTCCAAAACCTAAACTCAGGCATTTACATTGCACGCATTGTGGACGCTCGTGGAGCTCTCCATATCGTAAAATTACTCTGTCCATAACGGCATTGCATTAAAGACACTCCTCTCAAGCGGATGGGATGAATCAACTCAATATCGGGTTATTCATCCTGTCCGCTATCTTTCGCTCCCTTTCCATTTCACAACTCTCTTTCCGGGAAACAAAGACATTCTCAAGGTCGTTCCACTTGTGTGTTTGGAGGCCTCGATTACCTCAGATTTATTTGCAAAGTCCTCAGAGAATAGTTTCCCAAGTTCCGAGAAGCGATGATCGGTAAAACCAACACCGTTATCAGCAATAATCAACGTCAGGTTCTCAATATCCTCTTTATTTGATAATTTGATATTGACAGAAAAATCAGTGGCACCAGCGTCTAGAGCATTAGCAAACGCCTCGAAAAATATCATCTCAAAGGATGAATTACGAAACCATCTCATCCACATATAGAATTGCCATGCTTAGCGAGGTGGAAGTTTGCGTAAATGGATTGGCACAGTCCTAGGACAGTCTCTTGTAAGTTCAAATACAATCCCACGAAGAGAAGAAATCTAAACAAGCTCATCTAACAGATCTATGTCCACGACCTTTGTGCAAATCGAAAAGAGCCTCAAAGTGCTTGTGGGCTCCTTGTCCCTTTTACTTCTACCAATACCCCATAGATCAAACATCTGCACAAACAAAAAAAAGTCAGACAAGAGTATTTGTAAATCAAAATAAAGTAGTACCTTTGCGATCGAATTCAGGATCCTAAGTTCTTAGGAATGGGGCTCTGGAGATAAGGAGAGATGGCAGAGTGGTCGATTGCGGCGGTCTTGAAAACCGTTGAGCTGAGAGGCTCCGGGGGTTCGAATCCCTCTCTCTCCGCAACAAACGCTGAAAATCAGCAGATTGCAAAACAAACACCCAGTTTTACACCCAAGAATATAAAGTCGGGTGTTTTTGTTTTATTTAAGATAATACAACCACTACATAATAAAAGAGTAGCGATATTAAAAGAATCCGATGAGAAAAGACTAATATTTATCTATCCATTCAGTTTGATTTTTCAGGACTTTACATCGTCCT
>JALFBN010000001.1 GCA_022772085.1 Porphyromonas sp.
GTCATCATTGATCGCTTCCATCTCGAAGAGATCTTCATAAGGTACGTTAGCCTCGGCAAGAAGGACATTCATATGACCCGGCATACGACCCGCTACGGGATGAATCGCAAAGCGGACCTCTGCGCCTCCTGCTCGGAGAGCGTCAGCTAACTGCTTCACCTGATGTTGTGCTTGCGCAAGTGCCATACCATAACCGGGGACAATAATCACACGTTTGGCATGTGCTAACACCTCGGCAGGATTTGTTTTGGGTTGAGACTTTACCTCTGCATTCTTTGCTTGAGAAGAAGTCGTTGGAGAGGAAAGATCCACCTTCTTCTTTGTTCCAAGAAGGATTGACAAAAGGCTTCTATTCATAGCCCGACACATAATCTGCGTCAACAAAAGCCCCGAAGCACCTACGATACCACCAACCGAAACGAGCAGTACATCACCGATAGCCATACCAGCAATAGAACCAGCTACTCCACTTAATGAATTTAGGAGTGAAATAGTAATTGGCATGTCGGCACCTCCGACACGAATGGAGAAGTAAAGCCCGAAAATGCTTGACATGATCGTAACACCAAGAATAAGCCAGAAAATGGGACTTCCCGAGTATTGATTGAATGTACCAATCAATATGATGATAAGCATGACGAAAGCCGATACCATAGTCACAAGTGAGTGGTTATACCACACTTGAGGCTTTTGAGGTAGTACTCGGTGCAATTTGCCCGCAGCAATAAGACTACCGACTAAGGTTATAAAACCGATGCCAATAGCTAAATATCCCGTAAAATTGCTAAAGATGGTAGGTTCGATCTTTTCGCCGATACCTGCAACGGAGAGGATACCAACGAGAGCTGAAGCTCCCCCTCCTAAACCATTGAGAAGAGCTACCAACTGGGGCATTTGAATCATCTTGACACGAGCAGCAAAAGCTCCACCGATCAGCGCTCCGATAATGATAGAGGGGTAAAGCGTCCATGCCGTCACAATAGGCACTCCATTGTGTTGCTTGGTTACGAGGGTAAATATAACACCCGCAAGAATGGACAAAGCGCTGATAAGATTACCCAAAGAGGCATAACGCACCTTACTCATAAGGGCAATTCCTAGCATAACAAGCACCGAGAGCACGGCACTAATGATATATACAATTGTTGTATCCATGGCTTATTTCTTCTTTTTCTGTTGGAACATACGCAACATACGATGCGTAACGCCAAATCCGCCCACGACATTGATGGTAGCAAGAATAATTGCCAAGCCGCCTAAAACTTGCCCCCAAAAGGGATCATCAACCAAAAGAGCAAATCCCGTAGCAGCCAAAGCTCCTATGATCGTTACCCCGGAGAGTGCATTCATCCCAGACATTAAGGGTGTATGCAGTAGACTCGGTACATTTTTGATGAGAAGATACCCAATCACTGTTGCAACAACAAAGATGAGTACCAAAATGAGTGGATTCATAATGTTTGAGATTATTTTTTTGAGATATCGCCTTATGTGGAAAGAGTAACTCTAAAACCACAAACAGTTACACTCTGAAATGACGAGATATCCCTAGTTATAATTAAAGGGGAAGGCTTATCCTTCCAATAAACCTTCCCCTCGTATTTTACTCGCACAACGCACGATGTATCATGGATACAAACGATCCAAGAATAGGTGCAGAGGAGGTGAGAGTGCAAAAGGAGATTATTACTTCAATCCCATTGCTTCACGAGTACCATCATGAACGATCTCTCCATCCTTCGTTACGAGGATCTTTTGACAGATTTCGTCGCTCATGTCGAGATTCACCTGCCCATCCTTTACAAGGTATTTCACTAAGTTGTACATATTTTGAGAGAACATCCAAGTGGAGCTTTTTGGCAACATACCGGGGATATTCTTGATACCTTCGAGCACAACACCATGCTTTACTTCACGCTTACCAGCAGGGGTGATCTCACAGTTACCTCCTTGGTCGATCGAGATGTCCACGATAACAGATCCCGGCTTCATACCCTTTACCATCTCTTCCGTAATGATTACGGGAGCAATCTTACCGGGAACAAGTGCACTACAGAAAACAATATCCATATCTTGGATTGTAGACTTCAAGAGTTCACGCTCTTTGAGAAGGACATCCTCAGGAAGATGTTTCGCGTAACCACCTTCGGCAATAGCAAGCTCGGGAGCCACACCCGTATCTACGAGCTTCGCACCAAGGCTTGTTGCTTGCTCAGCAGCAGCAGGACGAATATCAGCAGCATAAAGCACAGCACCCAAACGCTTGGCCGTAGCCAGGGCCTGAAGACCGGCAACACCCACACCGATAACCATCACCTTCATAGGATCGATCTTACCTACTGCGGTGAACATCTGAGGCATAAAGCTAGCGAGGTCATTAGCAGCCATAAGAATACCTTTATAACCGGCACATGTACTCATAGAGGTGAGCGCATCCAAATTTTGGGCACGAGAGATACGAGGTACGCCATCAAGCGTCAACCCAATAACGCCCTGAGCAGCCATCTTGCGTACCATTTCGTGGTTTACCGGAGATGCTGGGTGGATAAAGGTAATAATGTATTGTCCCTTATGCATCAAATCGATTTCGTGAACGCCTAATTGCTCGTTAAAGAGGGGTTCTTTTACCTTGATAATGATATCACTACGATCGTAAACCTCCTTAGGTCCGTCAATCAATTCGGCACCGGCCTTTTTGTATTCTTCGTCGTGATAGAAAGCACCTTCTCCGGCACCTTTTTCAAAAAGCACAGTAAAGCCATCAGCTACATATTTAGCAATGGCCTCGGGGCTAGCTGCTACGCGAGCCTCATCGTGCATAATCTCTTTGGGAACTCCAATGATCATGATTCTTTACCTTATTATATTAGTGAAGTTTGTAAATGCTTCTCGCTCGGAACGACTTGAAAATAAGGCTCCTCCAAACTCCTTCTCTGCTCTCAGATCTACTGCGACAATCTCTATCGGAAGACCTCCATTTTTGGTTCGATCTCTGGGAGAGAAATACGAAGCAAGAGCCCTCATTCCATGCCGGAGGCAAAGGTAGTATTTATTCTCGATTATTCATATTAAATAGTAGACTTTAGACAGTAGTTACCAGTCTTGAACATCTAAGTGGGAATAACTCTCTCACCTAAGATCCAATACCCTCTTCTAACTTATTCGTGCCCAAGCCCTTCTTTTCTAGCCTGGACTTCTGTTTGAATTAGCGAATCAAACAAATCAGACAATACAGAAGAGAAAGGGTATAGGTCATAACAAGCGACCCATACCCTTTGCAATAACGAATGTCTAAAGTCTGACGTCTAATGGTAAATGCCCAACTTCACAGCCAAGCGTTGTCCAGAGGCGAGTTCCACCAAAGCGACATAATGGCCCGAGGGAATGGAAGGCAATTCTATACGTTGGCTACGAGGTTGTACATACCAGATCTGCTCTCCCTCCAAAGTAAAGAGAGCAACAGAAAGAATATCTTCACCAGCAATGAGTTCGTTCGTTGCGGCAAGATAGTAGCAAGACATTTCAACCTCACGAGGTATTTCGTTGAGAGCGTTTGGGTGCCCAAGGATCACCGTCCAGCCCATAGCTTTTGCCTTTTCGGTATTACATTGATCCGCCAGAGGATTGCCTGCGACATTCACCTGCTTAGCCCACTCTTGGTTGTTTTCATTAATCTCCACATCACGCACATCACCCAATCCTGCTAGGATTGCATCAAGCTGTGCAACGGGAAGCTGATTATCGTGCAAGAAGAGCCCTTGAAGCCCTTTGTTATTGGAGAGATCCAATGTAGTTAGGCGGTTGCCATAGGCAAAAAGTTTCTGAAGATTCTTCTGATTCGAAACATCCAACTGCGTCAAGGCATTACCCTCACATTCGAGCCATGCGATACCGGGATTAGCTTGTAGGTCAATGGATGCCAACTTATTGCTATCACAAGTAAACCAAATGAGTGATTTTTGGTTCAAGACATTGAGTCGTTCCAGCTGATTATTACCCAAATGGAGTGTTACCAACTTGCTATTCCGAGACAGATCAAGCTGCTTTATATTGTTGTGATCGGCACGTATTTGCACCAAATTGGGATTGTCGTTTACCACAAGGGCTTCCAACTTATTGTCCCTTATAGAGAACCATTTGAGTTCAGGATTGTGGGAAAGATCCACTTGGGTCAAGGCATTTGATGCCACATAAAGATCTTGCAAGAGAGGCTGCTGAGCAAGATTCAACCGGATTAGTTTATTGCCATTGAGGTTAAGCGTTATGAGCTTTTTATTTTGCTCTAGAGGGATCTGTTCCAGACGATTACCCGGAGCGTAGATCTTCGTAAGCTCCCTACTGTGCGACAGATCGAGCTGTTCCAACTGATTATGCGCTACATAAACCTCCTCAAGAGCCGTACAATGGGAGAAATCTATCTCCGAGAGGCGGTTGCTATCACAATCTATCTTTTTCAATAGAGGAGCCTCTAGAGGCAATTTAACCTCAGAGAGTTGATTATTGAAGCAGGAAATCTCTGTAAGTCCCTTGATATGTGAAAGGTCCAACGTACCGGTGATAAAGTTGCGCGCAATGGATACAACATTCATCTTGCTTTGAGCTGAGAAGTTGATTGGACGTGCAATTTTGTTACCCATACAGTAGAGGTTGCGCAGATTGGGTTGGTGCGTTATATCCAACTCTTGCAACTCATTACCATCGAGATGTAGAGCTGTTAGCTTGGTCGCCTTGGTGATATTGACCTTGGCAACACCCTGATTCACCGCCTTAAGGATGAGAATATCATCACCATAGAGACGCAGTTTGTTTCCCACGAGTTGGTGCTCAATATTTTTAGCACCCTCATATTTGACACGCTGACCATCGCCGAAATCAACTTCAAACGAAGTGCCATTCAAGCCACCGGCACCAAAGGTTATGGTCTTATCTCCCTTGACAAAAGTAAGTATGATGGTAGCGTCATCTTCAGGTTCGGGGGGGTCAGAAGGTAGTGCTAAAGCACCGCAATCTATTTTACCCTCACGTAGGCGCATGTTGCCTCGCATATCGACACGCTCTTCAACCCCCTGAATGGTGCGCCCCGTAGCGACAAATTGGCTTGTTGGTTGCAAAGCCCAATCAGCTTTCCGCAATTGTTCGGCAATGGTTGGATCAGTTGTATAACCCAATCCTTCGGTCGGAACGATGAAGTTAGAGGTCGCCACGTTGTCGGCGAGGATATTATTACCCTCCTTGGCCGACTTGGCAAGAGGAAGCCCCTTGTAGTCATCATAATTGCGTTGTGTACGAGGTGACCCCTCACGCAAAGAGCAGTGCTGTATCGTGGAGTGGTATAGTTCGCCCTCTTTGATTGCAACTCCTCCACCGAGCCATGCGGTACAATTAGTAACAATACAACCAATAGCACGTGCCTTCTCAGCAAGTAAGATACCTCCACCCTGCCCCCCTCCGGCATCGCCAAAGGCAGGATCATCTGCATAGCAATTGGCCACAATAGTATGATGGATCAGGCCTGCACGAGCTGAGATCCCCCCTCCGATGAGTGCCGTACTATTATAAACACGACATTGCTCCACGGTAGACTCCATACTATAAATAGCACCACCATCAGAAGCGTAACATCCCTCAAAAAGCGAGTTACGCACAGTACTCTGTTGGAGCGCAAGAGCACCGCCGGCATCAAAAGCTATCGAGCCACGGAAAAGGCAGTCCGATACCTCACCACCCTGGATATAGAGACTTCCACCGGAGGCCACAGAGGTCGGAGCCATGTACATATTCTCTTCGAACAAACAGTTTTCAACCCGAGACCGATTGTCCCCCTTCATCATGGATACAGCCCCTCCGTAGAATACGATATTCTCCGCACGGTGAGAGGCAACATTATGGAGGATCTCCGAATTGCGCAACTCCACATTACCCCATGCGTAAAGGGCAGCTCCACCTGCCGACACACTCCAAACATCGGCGTGGGCATCACGGAGAACAAATCCATCGACAATCGTTTTGTTCGTAGCTGCCGAAGCCAAATACAAAAGGTGATTAGCATTCTCTTCATTGCCTATAACCTGCCACTTGTGACGCACGGATGACCCCTCATCGATCACACGCTTCCACACATCTTCCTTGCCATCAATATTACCCGAAAGTACCGTCTTATGAGCAAAGAGGAATTTTAGTGGCTCCGGAGCCGCCTCCTTTTTGCGGTCATCAAGAGAAGATTCATCGCCTTTGAAACCACCATAGAGCGAAACACCATCTTTCATCATAAAGGCAAAAGACCGTTTCTTCGTCTCCTTGATGAGCCGTTTGGGCATATAAGTCCCTTCGGCTATCCATACGGCATCACCGACCTCAGAAAGGTCGATCATAGCTTGCAAATCGCCCGAAGCCTTACTCCACGAGGAGCCATCACCAGAAGCTCCTGCTTTGACATAGCGCACTACACCACTTTGAGCCCAAAGATCTCCCAAGGAGGAGAGGAGCGTAGAGAGCAAAGTGATACAAAAAATCGTAGTTTTTTTCATCTGGAATCTGTTTTTATAATAAATAGAATCCCCCAAAGAGCCCTCTACATCTGTCAAAAACAAACGCTAATAGTCTCTCTGGGGGAGCCAATTCTAATATCCCTTCAAGGAAAGGAAGAGGAGTGATTATTTAATCACGCCAAGTTCTTTACCAACCTTGATAAAGGCTTCGATACAACGATCGAGGTGCTCTCTCTTGTGACCAGCCGATAGCTGAACGCGGATACGAGCCTCGCCCTTGGGCACTACGGGGTAGTAGAAGCCCGTAACGTAGATACCCTCTTCGAGCATGCGCTTAGCATATTGCTGAGAGAGCGGAGCATCGTAGAGCATCACAGCGCAGATAGCACTTTGTGTAGGTTTGATGTCAAACCCGGCAGCGAGCATCTTATCACGGAAGTAGGCTACATTTTCCATCAACTTCGTGTGGAGCGAATCGTCCTCTTTGAGCATCTTGAAGACCTCAAGACCTGCACCGACTACTGCGGGGGGAATTGAGTTACTGAAAAGATAGGGACGAGAACGCTGACGCAACATATCAATCACTTCTTGAGGACCCGCGGTAAATCCACCCACGGCACCACCGAAAGCCTTGCCCAACGTACCTGTATGGATGTCAATACGATCCCAGCAATTGTACTTCTCGGCAACGCCACGACCCGTAGCACCTACCACACCGGCAGAGTGACACTCATCAACCATCACGAGGGCATCATATTTCTCTGCCAATGCACAGATTTCATCCATAGGAGCCACATTACCATCCATGGAGAATACCCCATCCGTTACAATGATACGATGACGTTGTGCCTGTGCTTCTTTGAGGCACTCCTCAAGCTCTGCCATGTTACCATTGGCATAACGATAACGCTTAGCCTTGCACAGACGCACACCATCAATAATAGAAGCGTGATTGAGAGCATCGCTGATAATCGCATCCTCCGCACCAAAGAGAGGCTCAAACACACCTCCATTGGCGTCGAAGCAAGCGGCATACAAAATCGCATCTTCGGTATGGAAATACTCGGCGATAGCCTTCTCCAACTGCTTGTGCATATCCTGCGTACCACAGATGAAGCGAACGCTACTCATACCATATCCATGGCTATCCATAGCATCCTTAGCAGCCTGTACCAAACGCGGATGATCACTCAACCCCAAATAGTTGTTGGCACAAAAATTTAGCACCTCTTGCCCTGCATTCACCTTGATGTCTGCACGCTGGGGTGTCGTGATGATGCGTTCCTCTTTGTAAAGCCCATCCTCCTTAATTTTCTTGAGTTCAGCACTCAAGTAATCTTTCATTCCCTTAAACATAGCAATGATTGTCTGTATTGATTCTTATTATTTGTGTGTCATATAGAGGGGGCAACTACTCAGCGGGTTGCTCCGTCTTTGCCTCTTCTTCCTTAGCCACAAAGTGGGTGAACCCATCCTTTACGAGCATATTGTACCAAGAAATCATCTTCTTGACATCGGTAGGATAAACACGAGACTTGTCGTAAGTGGGTAAAACGGACTCCATAAACTCGAAAACTCGCTCCTTGCTCGCACCAACGACCTTGAGGTCTACCTCTTTGCCCTCTGCCGAAGCATAGATCAGATCCAACACTTCCCCAAGAGGTTTCTCGCCCTCAGTTGTATAAATAGCAATCTCCGCAAGAGAGACAACGCGATCGCTTGCGTGTACCGGAGTGCGACGCTTATCCACAAGCGACTCTACGATTAGGGCGTTTTTGCCTTGCGAAAGGAGGCGGAAGAGTCCCGGACGACCCGAGACAGAAAGAATTTCTCTAAGCATAATATATCTATTACTCTTTTGTCATAATAATGTGGAGAGTACAGACTTCTAGGGAATAATATAAAAGTCACCTCTCACCACAGGAGCATCCACATTAACGAAAAGGCAGATGCCTCATACGAGCACAAAAGTAACCATTTCCTAGAGAATAATCGAATGACAAGAATACCTGGAGATACTACGCAGAGATAAGAAAGTATTGCTACTCAATCAATATCTCCTGCATTGGGATCGTATTCATTTAGCATTTGGGACAACACCGCGAGAGACGGCGAAAGGAAGACGAAAGGAATTAAAGACAAACTCAAACGTATAAACCTATCCTCATCATAAAATTTGCCGAATCAACTCGGCGTTATAAGCATCATCATATCTGGGCGACAGGATCGTACGTCTATGCTCCCGCTCTGTATCGGTAAAGTCCCGCGAAGCAATACGTTGCACTTGAGTAATGAGCTCCGCATCATCACGGACCGTACAAACGACCGCCTCCAATCCCGTACCATACACCATCTCCCGATTGGCCACCACGTAACGCCCCAAGTAGAGTGCATTGAGTAGTTTTAGTTTGAGTCCCGTAGGCTGTTGCGTAAGCAGGATATGCGCCATTGCATTTGTGATCAAATCCTCCATGCGATCTCCCGAGATATCAGCCTCTAGGCACACATTTGGTGTATTCCGGATACTCTGAGTCAACGCCGAAGAGGGATTACGCCCTGCAACAACAAGCGGTAGAGGAAATGAAGGAGCCAAAGGCAACAATCGCTCAACCGCCAAACGATTTTCGGTAACGGACAAATTGCCATGGAATAGGAAGTACTCCCCTCGCCCACTAAGGCCATGAACCAGCGCATCGCCATGAAACCCCGAGACCCAAAGCGACTGAGCCTTTGGATAGTGCTCCGCAAAATATTCTCGCTCTCGCGGAGTAATGGCCAAGATATGATGTGCGGACGAAAGGATCTTTTCGAACGACTTCAATCGCTGGCTCTCCGTCGAAAAAAAGACCTTGTGGAACAAACTCGAAGCTCCCAACGACAAGTAATGGTAGTATTCATGCTCGATATTGCACATTCGCACAATGCGATGACGAGAGGCAAGAGCAGGATGCGCCAAGAAGTGACATGTATGCAAGCCCTCAAAAAGGATTGGATCTTCGTCCTCCAAAAGATGGCTCAACAGTTGCGAGGAACGACGACTATAAACGATATAGGGTTCGCGATTCCATGCCGAAGTCCACCCCGTAATCCGTGGATAGTAATAAACACGATCGCACAAACGCTCTAATTCCTCTGATTGCGCCCGCCCATATTGGTAGCAATGGAGCGTAACTCCGACGCCCAAATGCACAAGAGATTGGATCTTATAGAAGACATCAATAACTCCCCCGTAATCGGCAGGAAAAGGAACATCGAACGATACAACATGGATATGCGATTTCATGGAAAACCTCTCCTCTAGGCCTTTGTATATAAACCACCGGGAAGTGTAGATATGTATCCCTCAAACTCTAACGTAAAAAGGCGATTGGACAATTCGGGAGCTGAGATGCCCAAACGAACAACTAACTCATTGAAGTGAATCGTTTCCTCTTCCAAAATAAGGCGCAACACGGGGTCATCAGGAAGATCTTCCGAAGCAAAGAGCGAAGCAGTCGCCTCTGCCCGAAATGCCTTACCGCTACTCCATCCAAGTACAGAACAGATATTATCGGCATTCACGACCGGTATCGCCTGCATTGTACTGATAATGTGATTACATCCCTCCGACATCGGATCGGTAATACGACCGGGCACAGCAAAAACATCACGCCCATAGCCCGATGCCATCGCTGCGGTCAGAAGCGACCCTCCACGAGCAGCACTCTCCACAACTAACGTTGCCTCCGAAATCCCTGCCACAACACGATTACGCTCCACGAAGTGATGACGCTCTACTTTACTACCCCAGGAGTATTCACTAATTAACCCTCCTTTTTTAAGCATCTCCACAGCAATGCTGCGATGAACAGACGGATAGATACGATCCAATCCGTGTGCTAAAACGGCTATCGTAGGGAGCCCCAAATCCAACGCGATCTTATGCGCTTTAACATCAATACCAAAGGCGAGACCACTGACAACCACCAAATCGGGGACCTGCTTCGCCAAATCTTCCAATAGGAGCTCCACGACCTTTAACCCATAGCGAGAGGCCCGTCTTGTCCCCACTATACTAATTTTATGATGTGACTCTAAAGCATCTGTATTGCCGATATAAAAAAAAGCAGGAGGTGGGTCTGCACACTCCGCCAAGAGGGAAGGATACTTCTCATCCCCGATACCAAAAGTTTGAATATGTTTGCACTCAGCCTCTGCAATCTCCTGCTGAGCATCAGACAAAAGATGCTGTAAAGAAAGGTGCGACACCACTCTCTTATAGAGACTTGGCACCACACCTTCTAAAATTGATGGATCTGCAAATATATCGCCTACGTGCTCTACGGCATCGACAAGTCGCTTAATGGTAACGGCTCCAACGCCCTCTATCCGACTTAATGCCAGTAAATATGCCGCATTAGACATAGCCCCGACCCTTGTCCTCGAAGACTAACAAACAGAGGAGCCTTTACAACGACCTTCCAGCCATTGATAGGCATTCCTAAAGGCTTCCATCCACGGAGTTACCTCATGGTTATTCTCAGCATAGTATCCGCACTGCCAGGGAAATATGGAACGTTCGGGATGAGGCATTATGGCCAAATGACGACCGTCGTTACTACAAATAGCAGCAACACCTCGGGGAGATCCATTAGGGTTGCCGGGATAGGCCTCATAAGCATACTGTGCTACCACGTTGTACTCTTCAAGAGGAGCATCAAAGGCAAATCGTCCTTCACCGTGAGCACACCAAACACCCATAGAAGATCCTGCCAGTGATCCGAACATGATTGAATTATTTTCGGGGATAGTCACTCCGACAAAGGTACTCTCGAACTTATGTGATGCGTTATGCACCATCTTGTGACGAGGCTTCTTATCTGCATAGATCAGCCCGAGCTCCGCCATCAATTGGCATCCGTTACATACCCCCAAGCTGAGGGTGTCAGGGCGTGCGTAGAAGGCATCAATAGCCGCTTTGGCTCGTTCATTATACAAGATACCGGCAGCCCAACCTTTGGCAGAACCAAGTACATCACTATTAGAGAAGCCACCGCAGAAGACAAGGAGTTGCACATCGTTCAAAGTCTCTCGACCTGATGTTAAATCCGTCAGGTGCACATCCTTCACATCGAAGCCGGCTAAATACAAGGCATAAGCCATCTCCCGCTCCCCATTAGATCCTTTATCCCGCAATACGGCCGCAACCACTCCGGAAGCCGTTGCTCGATCAGGAGACAATTGTAGGGAGTCTAAAGTACCTACAAATTGCTTGGGGAAACGATAATGTATCGGTTGTTGCGCATAATTGGCACAACGCTCAGCAGCTAACACTTCGGTAGATTGGAATTGATCCAATAGGTAGGATGGACGATACCAAACTGCACGAGCCTTATCAATATCAATCTCGATGGTTTTAGCCCCTCTGCTGATAGTAAGCATTCGCTCGGGACTAGGAGTTCCGATAACAGCGAATGCCACTCCGACCTCGTCCAAGATCTTAGAAACTTCAGGAAGGTCCGCAACCTGGATAATAACACCAGGGTTTTCGGCATATAGAATTTTGGTCAGATCCTTCTCCTGCAAATCGGAATAATCGACCGAAAGCCCTCCTCGTGTATTGGCAAAGCACATCTCTAAAAGTGTAGTCATCATACCCCCGGCCGATATATCATGTCCGGAGAGCACTAGCCCCCGGCTAATCAACTTCTGCACTGCATTAAAGGCATCGGCAAAGTACTCTGAATTAGCAACTGTAGGAGTCTCTTTACCCACTTTACCCAAACTTTGAAACAGAGCAGAACCTCCCAAAGCCAAAGGAGCAAAGCTAAAGTCGATATACAACAAGTGGGTGGATTCATTCAGTTGGAGCACCGGAGTAACAATCTTGCAAACATCGCTCACAGGGGCTGCTGCCGAAATAATAACCGTACCCGGACTTACAACAGGATCCTCTTGAGAATACTTCTGGGTCATGGACAGGGAGTCCTTACCCGTGGGGATATTGATACCCAACTCAATAGCAAACTCCGAACAAGCCTCTACGGCCCGATACAAACGGGCATCCTCACCCTTATTACGGCAAGGCCACATCCAATTGGCACTCAAAGAGACACTCTCCAAGCCCTTTTCCAATGGAGCAAAAACGATATTCGTGAGAGACTCTGATATAGATAAAATAGAACCAGCTGCAGAGTCAATCAGCCCTGCCTGGGGTGCATGACCGATGGATGTAGCATAGCCCTTAGTACCTCTATAATCCAATGCAATGGCTCCGAGGTCTGCCAATGGCAACTGCAACTCACCACAGCACTGCTGCCGAGCGATACGCCCCGTAACCGAACGATCGACTTTGTTCGTAAGCCAATCTTTGCAAGCAACTGCCTCCAAAGACAAAACACCATCTAAATACTTCTCGGGAGCCTGTGCCTCATAATATGGATCCGCATATCGATGCGTTACCGTAGTATCCGACACAACTGTCTTGGGGGGCTTAGCCAGCATATCTTCCACTGCAAGGTGGATCGCCTCAGTTTCCGAAGAACATCGTCTAAAAATGAGCTCGTGACTATCCGTTGTATGACCGACCTTGTATATAGGGGCTTTTTCCCTTATAGCAATACGTTCAATGCGCTCATAGTCCTCATCCTTGATGAGAAGCCCCATACGCTCTTGACTCTCATTTCCAATAATCTCCTTGTCTGAGAGGGTGGCATCACCAACGGGCAGAGCATCAATATCAATCTCTCCACCGGTAGCTTCGATCAGCTCCGTAAGACAGTTAAGATGACCTCCGGCTCCATGATCATGGATACTGATAATCGGATTTTCATCACTTTCGGCAAGCGAACGCACCACGTTTTCGACACGCTTTTGCATCTCCGGATTAGCTCTTTGTACGGCATTCAGTTCGATACCCGAGCTATACTGCCCCGTATTAACAGAACTGACAGCACCACCACCCATACCAATACGATAATTATCACCACCGAGTACGACAACTGCCTCACCGGCTTTGGGCTCCTCTTTGAGCGCATCACGCTGACGCGCATACCCGATACCACCAGCAAGCATTATCACCTTATCATATCCATAGCGCGTATCAGTACTATCCTCTTGGTGCTCAAAGGTGAGAAGGGATCCCGTAATAATAGGTTGACCAAACTTATTACCAAAGTCGCTAGCCCCATTAGATGCCTTAGTTAGGATGCCTTGTGGATGTTGGTAAAGCCATGGACGTGCATTCATAGCCATAGGGATCGAAGATGAGAGTCGAGGATAACTGGTCATATAAACCGCTGTACCTGCCACCGGAATAGAGGCCTTGCCCCCGGCCATGCGGTCTCGAATCTCTCCTCCCGTGCCCGTTGCAGCTCCATTAAATGGCTCTACCGTAGTGGGAAAGTTATGCGTCTCGGCTTTGAGCGAAAGCACGGTGTCAATTGGTTTGACAGCATAGAACGAAGGCATGTCTCCACGAAGAGGAGCAAATTGTTCGCTACGAGGCCCTTTTACAAAGGCAACATTGTCCTTGTATGCAGATACCAATCCATTCGGATTAGATTCTGATGTCGCTTTAATCATTGCAAAGAGAGAGCGCTCTTGCTCCTCTCCATCTATGATAAACTGCCCATTGAATATCTTGTGACGGCAGTGCTCCGAATTGACTTGCGAGAAGCCAAATAGCTCGCTGTCGGTAAGTTTGCGTCCCAAACGTTGAGATAAATTTTCTAAAAACCCGATCTCCGTATCACTGAGAGCCAAGCCCTCGGACTTGTTGTACGCAGCGATATCATCAATATAAATAATGGGAGAGGGTGTGGCATCTGAATGGAATATCATCGCATCGGGAGCATGATAGAGCCGCTCGGTCATGGGATCGAACGAGAGAGTATCCTCCTCATCTTCTTGTCTTAACTGCTCAATACGGCTGATCCCCCGTATCCCCATGTTTTGTGTAATCTCTACCGCATTGGTACTCCATGGCGATACAATCTCACTACGAGGACCTACATAGTCCCCCTCCATCTGCTCTGTTGGTTGCACCTTGTCATCCAAGGCAAAGAGCCAAGTAAGGCGTTCTAAATCACGATTTGAAAACCTATCGCTATGCTCTACGGCATATACGATACTACTTGAAGTCGGGAAGTAACTGATCATTGCTCCTATTTTGCAGTAAATAATAAATATGATACCTGTGGAGATCTTCAGAATAAAGAAGAGAACCCCTCTTTGGCTGTACAAAAGTACTCATTTTCTAGTATTCGAATCCCCTTTACGATAATGAAAAGAAAGAAGCATCATGTACAACACAATGCTCCTCATCATATTACTCCGAAAATCGTCTCTTTATGGGTATTCATTGTAGAGGGATCTTCGCCACACGAGCCTCGTGGCGACCACCCTCAAAGTCAGTACTCAAAAAAGCCATTACAATCTCTTGTGCCTCTGCCACGGAGATAAAGCGTGCAGGAAGGGAGAGCACATTGGCATCATTGTGGGCTCGACCCAATTGAGCAAGCTCTGCGGTCCAAGAGAGCGCGGCACGTACCCTTGGATGTTTATTCAAAGCCATGGAAATACCATTGCCTGAACCGCAAATAGCAACCCCCCATTCCAATTCACCTTTATCGATGGCCTCTCCCAAACGATGTGCAAAATCGGGATAATCAGCACGCTCCTCGCTATAACAGCCAAAGTCTATACATTCAACACCTTGATCCTCCAGCATTTTCTTAACCTCCTCTTTTAGGAGAAATCCTGCATGATCAGAACACAAACCAAATCGTTTCATAGTGATATAAAATATCTCTTCTGTACTATGTATACAAGCCCATCTCTATTTACAGAGAGAGCAACCACAAACCCTGAAAATTTCCCTGCCAAAGGAACCTCAGAGTCAATAAACGAGAGGGAGGAAGAGTTTTTCAAAGGATTACTCTCCCTCCCCTTTTTAATAGTCAAAGCAGACATCTCTCGACCATCGAATCGAGGGAACGCTCTACTAAATTCAAATCTTCGTAACTAAATCGTCCGAAACACTCTCTCCTACGACTGTATTGAGGCGGTACCCCTTACCATGTACGTTTTTGATCTCTAGAGTAGGATCCTCTTTCAAGATCTTGCGCAACTTGGTAATGTACACGTCCATACTACGCGCATTGAAGTAGTTGTCATTTTCCCAAATCGTTTTGAGGGCATAGTTCCGCTCTAACGTCTCATTGGCAAAAGAGCAAAGGAGACTAAGTAACTGATTCTCCTTTGTGGTCAATTTAGTGACTTTATCGCCAATGGTCAATGTTTGCTTTTGGGTATCAAAGAAGAATTTACCCAACTGATAATAGGGCATCACCTTGGATTCAACCCCCTTAACACGACGCAAGATAGCTTCAATACGAGCCAATAATTCATCTAGACTAAAGGGTTTGGTCACATAATCATCAGCACCTACCTCAAAACCTCGGAGTACATCTTCCTTCATCGTCTTGGCGGTAAGGAAGATAATAGGAATAGTGGTGTTGATAGCTCGGATATCTTTTGCAAGAGCAAAACCATCCTTGCGAGGCATCATCACATCGAGGATACAGAGATCAAATTCTGATTTTTCAAAATTACGAAGTCCCTCTTCACCATCGCGGAAGAGTTGGGTCTCAAAGCCCTTTGTATCGAGATACTCCTTAAGCAATAGCCCAAGGTTATCATCGTCTTCGCAGAAAAAGATTTTAGTTTTTTCGTCCATAGCTATTATAATCGATTACTTTGCTTCTAATTTATATCTCTTTATTTTGTCACTTACATTTGGGTTTACGCTCCGATGGTAGCTCGAAGATAATGGTAGAACCGATCCCCAATTCACTCTCCACCCACACACGTCCCTTCATCGACTTCACAGTGGCACTCACATAAGCAAGCCCCAGGCCAAACCCCTTAACATCGTGTACATTCCCTGTATCTACACGGTAATACTGACGGAAGATGTTCTTTTGATCCTGTCGGGCGATGCCAATACCGTTATCCTTTACCTCAATCCGCAGGATATGGGGTTTGGGATTGGAAGTTTTCATCTCCAAGATGGGAGCCACATCGGGCTTGCTATATTTGATCGCATTATCTAAGACATTGAAGATAACATTTTGAAAATGCATCCTATCAACATTGATATAGCAATTGTCAGCACCGAAGTCGGCTGTCATAGTTCCCATCTTCTCCTCGCATTTGAAGGAGTAAACCGTAACAGCATCTTCGAGGATACTATTAGCATCGAAGCAGGTAGGATTAAATTGGATTTTACCCTCGCTAACAAGGGTAAACTGTAAGATTTTTTCCACCAAGAAGAAAAGCCGTTTGGTTTCACTTTGCATAGCACCAAGCAATCGATGGCGACGAACGGCATCTTGCACCAACACATCATCATCAAGCATTTCAGAAGCCAACTTGATCGAAGTCACAGGCGTTTTAAGCTCATGGGTCATATTATGAACAAAATCCTTTCGACCTCGCTCGAAGCGTTGCTGCCTGAAAAAGAAAAAGAGGGCTACAACAAAGAGCACAAGCAATACAAGGGTAGCAAAAATCGTCGGAACAGCATAGGTACGCGTAGTCAAATAACGATCATGATCATAAAAGATCACTTCAATTGCACCCTCTCCCATATTACTCATCGCAATCTTTTCAAACAATGTACGACGGATACTGTTGTCTGCTGTTTTGACGACATTATGCGAAGGTCCTCGCTCGAAGACCAACTGGTCATTTTTACTATATATGCGTATCACAAAGTCTTCGTACACTCCTACCCGACTGAGCGAACGCTTGAGGCACTCATCCAAGTAGTTATAGGAGATCTTGTCAAAGGAGGGACGGACGCCACTATCCAAATCAATGATCGAAGTCAAGATTACTTCATTAAGAGCCTCTTGATGGAAAAGATAGGCACTTAGCAGTTGTCTCTGGGTCTGAGACAAAAAGAGCGAACGAGAATCCTTATTAAAGGACGAAGGGGATAAAAAAAGAGAATCACTCAGCACAGAAGAGACGGGATCCGAAAAACGAGACCGCCCCCAAGAGACAATGTTACGAATCCGTCCATCGAGAGTTTTAACAGAGAATTGATCATCTCCTTTGTGATCACTCTGCACCCGACCTAAGACTTTGCGGTGCTCCAACTCGGTAACCACAAAGTGCGCCACAGCCTCACGCTCCACCTCTACGACAGCTTGGTCAATAGCATTTTTTGCATTGGAAAGGAAATACTCCTGACGCATCTGATGCATATCGTGCAAGAAACGCCATTGCATATACAAAGAGACACCAAGAGCCAAAACAGGCAGTAAGACCAAGATAATGATCCAGTGTTTTTTAAACATGGCGACCTCCTCTTCTTTTGCACTTAACATCAGCCTCTCCAGAGGGGGGTAAGCAAGAATGGGCACGACACGCCCCCCCTCTCTCCCACACACAAATCCGAATCAATCGGCGTGAGGGGTAATGGCTTTGGAACGCCTGCTCCAAGCACTTTTTTCGAAGGGCTATATCTCCTTGCACCACCATACCAGTACAAAAATAACAATAATCCCTTTAACAACAAAGGCATTCGGTAGAAAGAATAAAAAAAATTGAGCAAAATACCTCGGACGATGTCGTTCCAAAGGGCATAACGGCTAGGATCGTACAGAAAAAAAAGAAGAAGCAACAGCACTCAAATATGAGTTCGATGCTTCTTTCTTTTCCTTTGTCGGGATGACTAGATTCGAACTAGCGACCCCACGCCCCCCAGACGCGTACTCTAACCGGACTGAGCTACATCCCGAACAGCGAGTGCAAAGGTAGATACTTTTTTTCTAATGACCAAACATTTCTCGGTAGAAATCGAGAGCATCAAGAAGGTGTTCATCCGAACAATTCCGTTTCTCCAAGAAACCTAAAGACTTAAATGCCATAAATGACACCTCTGCACAATCATTTTTTTTATCTTGATGCAAAAGGGTTAGGATCTCCTTATAGTGTTTACAACTGAATCCGTAGGGAGAGTGGTAAGCTCTAAGAAGCACCTCCAACTCCGACAAATAGCGACGATCGGCTTGAAATAACTTGTGCGATAGATAGAGTTCGCAAAAAAGCCCGATGCCCACCGCCTCACCATGACGCAAGAGGCGTCCGCCATGTTGAACTCCAATATGGTGAGAATACCCCTCCAAAGCATGACCTACGGTATGCCCCAAATTAAGCCATTGACGAAGTCCTTTATCCATAAAATCTCGAGCTACAAAAGACTCCTTGATCGCAACACAATCTCGGATGAAGGGCAACCATCCTTCAGAGGATTCCAATGGGTCAAAGGCCTTGATCCGCTGCCATAAGTCGCAAGAGGAAAGTAATCCGTATTTGACCAACTCCCAATACCCCGAAAGGATCTCGGGAGTCGGGAGCGTCCGTAAGAAAAGTGGATCTATAAAAACCGCACGGGGGAGAGCAAAAGCCCCTAAGATATTTTTAACCCCTTCATGATCAATGGCCGTTTTCCCACCGATAGAGGCATCGATCATAGCCATCAGAGTTGTAGGTACATAAATGCAGGGGATACCTCTCTTATAGATAGCAGCCACAAAACCCACAAAGTCGAGTAAAGCCCCACCGCCCACAGCTACCAAGAGGGTACGACGTGTCGCCTCATGTTCCATAAGCCAGTGCACAAGGCGCACGACCTCTGGGAGCGACTTCACCGCTTCTCCTCCCGAGATATAGTAGCAATCGTCGGAGTGCATCTCTCGTAAAAAAGGAGCTAATCGTGCAGGATGCAGCTCTGTGACATACTGATCAGCAATGAGCAAACAACGATCGAAGCCTCCCGAGGAATAGAAAGCCCCCCACTCTGCCTCCAACACATCGGACGCAATAAAGGAGGGGGACTCTGCTAAAGCCATGAGAAAAAATGCGATATTATTTTACGCAAGGGGATGGGCATCTACATACGAAAGGATCAGATCACGAGCCTCTTGCAGACCATCGCTCCCCTTCCCTCCTGCAGTAGCAAAATGAGGCTGACCACCACCACCGCCTCGAATCAACTTAGCCGCTTCTTTTACCAAATTGCCCGCATGCAAGCCCGAATTCACAGCAATATCACTTAGCATAATAGAGAGGAGACTACGCGCTCCATCCGTCGTTGCAGCCACAAAGACAAAAGGCTCTTGCACCTCACCGCGCAACTGAAAGGCAATATCCTTTACCACATCGGGTTTCTCCCCTCCGTGGAGCAGGAATAGTCGATACCCGGCTCGCTTTACAGAGGTCGATAAGAGATCTTTTTTGAGAGTCACCACATGGGCTTTATTCATCACTTCAAGTTCCTCCCGAAGGGCATTACCCTCGCTAAGGAGTTTCTGCAAACTCTTCACCACATCGGAGGCATTATTGAGGAGAGCCTTAATCTCACTTAGGGTATCCTCCTGTTTATAGAGGTAAGCCTCAGCATTGCCGGCCGTTACCGCCTCAATACGGCGAACCCCTGCAGCAATAGAACTTTCTGATACAATACGGAAGCTCCCAATCATACCTGTCGAGGGGATATGCGTCCCCCCACATAATTCGATAGAGTCGCCATATTTCATAACACGCACCTCTTCGCCATACTTCTCACCAAAGAGAGCCATAGCACCCATAGTACGAGCTTCTGCAATAGGTACATTACGGTATTCCTCGCGAGGATAGTCGGCTCGAATAGCCTGCGAAACGAGGGTTTCGACTGTACGGATCTCTTCGGGAGTCAATTTATTGTAATGAGAGAAGTCAAAGCGCAAAACCTCAGGACTCACAAAAGACCCCTTCTGCTCCACATGCTCACCCAATACTTGGCGCAAGGCATGATGGAGGAGGTGCGTTGCCGTGTGGTTGGCTTCGGCCATACGACGCTTCTCCGTATCAATCACAACATGAAACGTGGCATTTGGCTCTGAGGGAAGTTGAGTCATAAGGTGCACAGGAAGGTTGTTTTCTCTCTTCGTATCCATAATGACAAAACGCGTGTTCGTTGTTTCGTCCAATAGATAACCGGCATCTCCGACTTGTCCCCCCATCTCGGCATAAAAAGGTGAAATGGAGAGTACCACTTGATAAAAGTCTTTATTCTTTTGCTTCACCCGACGATAACGCAAAATCTCGCAATCGGCTTCCGTCTGATCATAACCAACAAAGAGCGTCTCGCCCTCACGAAGAGTCACCCAATCATCCGTCTCCAATTGGGCGGCGCTTCGAGCTCGAGCCTTCTGCTCCGCCATCTCACGGTCGAAGCCCTCTTGATCAAGGGTCATGCCATGCTCACGCAAAATCAATTCAGTCAAATCCAAGGGAAAGCCAAACGTATCGTATAGCACGAAGGCATCATGCCCCGAGAGTATACCTTGGCCATCAAGCTCTGCAACCTTCTTATCCAACAGCTTGATCCCCGATTCGAGGGTACGCAAGAAGCTATCTTCCTCCTCACGCATCACCTTTTGGATCAAGTCCCGCTGCGCTATAAGTTCGGGGTAAGCTTCACCCATGGAGTCGATCAGCGTCGGGAGCAATAGATACATAAAAGCCTCACGACGCCCAAGGAACGTATAGCCATAACGCACAGCACGACGCAATATACGACGAATCACATACCCGGCTTTGGCATTGGAGGGTAACTGCCCATCGGTAATTGCAAACGAAATGGTACGAACATGATCGGCAATAACGCGCATGGCAACGTCGCTACGCTCACTCGTACCATAGGGGATGCCCGACAATTGAGCAATAGCACCTATAAGAGGTTGGAATACATCGGTATCATAGTTGGAACGCTTGCCCTGCATCGCCATACACAGACGTTCGAAGCCCATCCCCGTATCAATTACTTTATGGGGTAAGAGGGTCAAGGAGCCATCTGCCATACGGTTGTATTGCATGAAGACGAGATTCCAAATCTCCACCACCTGAGGGTGGTCTTTATTGATCAGGGAACGACCGGACACCTCTGCACGCTCAGCATCACTACGCAAATCTATGTGGATCTCGCTACAAGGACCACAAGGTCCTGTCTCTCCCATTTCCCAAAAGTTGTCCTTTTTATTCCCATTGATGATCCGATCCTGAGGGAGGAAACGCTCCCAATAGGAGGCTGCTTCATTATCGCGCTCCAAACCCTCACTTACAGACCCCTCGAATACGGTGGCATACAACCGATCGGAAGAGATCCCCAAACGGTCGTGAAGGAACTCCCATGCCCATGTAATAGCCTCTTCCTTGAAGTAATCACCAAAAGACCAATTGCCCAACATCTCGAACATAGTGTGGTGGTAGGTATCATGCCCCACCTCCTCAAGGTCATTGTGCTTACCACTGACACGAAGGCACTTTTGGGCATCAGCCACACGAGGATACTTCGCCTCGGTATTACCTAGGATAATATCTTTGAACTGATTCATCCCGGCATTGGTAAACATCAAAGTGGGATCTCCCTTTACCACCATGGGAGCAGAGGGGACTATATGGTGTTGCTTATCGGCGAAGAATGCCACAAAGGCAGCGCGTATCTCATTCGCAGTCATCATATCTCTATATACGGTATCTCTTTATTTCTTATGCGACACAAAGGTACGAATTAGCTACTATATAGCATCTTTTGAGGAAGCATAATAAAACAAGAACCCTCCCGCATCACCAAAGGGCAACACGGGAGGGCAATATCAGAGAGGAATCTAAAAATTCCCCCTAGGATTCAAATCCTACTTTCTCAATACCTTAAAAGCGGCACGTGTATGAAGTGAAGAAGAAGGGGCATTTTCCACTTCCGTAACCTGAAGAGTTAGATGCTCATACTCTTCACCCTGCGGACTCTTCTTTTTCTGCATGTAGAGAAGTCCATCCAAACCACGATCCTGATTCACTCCTGATGCTGCAGGAGTTCCATCTTTCAATTTACCATCAAGTTGTTGATCAGCAGTGAACCCAAATGCAGTAAGGATCTTTTCTTGCTTCTCTTTAGACCAAAAACCCAACTTAAACCCTGCGCTTGCGATGATAAAGGTTGGACCTGACTGCGGATTGTGATAGTAACCAACGGCCCCGAACACAGATTGTGTCCCGTCATTAGGAACAAACAAGAAAGCCGTCTTTGAGTCCGGGTCATCCTTATAAGCCGTAAAATTCCAACCGTTTGATCCATAAGCGTTTACCAACTCAGCCTTCCAATTCTTCATGTCGCTAAACTTTCTCTGGGGGACGTAAAGTTCATTCCCCAAAAAGTTTTTAGGATCGAACTTTGCTTCTTCGGTCTTCTTTACCTTCACAGCAACTTCCACCTTAGCTTCACCGGCAGAGAAGATGACCTTAGCTTCACCGGCAGCCTTGGCTACGATTTCTGTTTTGGAAACTTCTACAATGCCGGCAGGATCAGCCTTTACCTCAAATGCGCCCGTAGAAGAGTTCACGATCAAACCTTCAGGAGCAGAGGCGGCATTCGTAGAGATGGCAACCTTATCACCAACAGAAAGTTCAAGGTTGGTAACATCCTTACCACCCTTCTTCACTGTAATTGTAGCCGTTTTTTGGGGATTGGGATCGGGATTGGGCTTAGGGTCCTTGCCTTTACAACCAACTGCAACCAAACTCATGATTGCAAGTGCACTAAGTGCAGCAAAAAATTTCTTCATTTCTAATTTCATTTAGTGTTAGACATTATCTAAATTATTACTTTCCAACGAATCAAATGTGCGCAACGCGAAGCCATCTCTGACACTCTGATCGGGAACACCCCCATATCATAACATTGAGCAACAGCACAAAGATACAATTTTCTTTCTTTCTTGCAATAGGTTTTGGAAAAGATCCTAGGTATTAGACGGTGATAATGGTTATTGGTGGTTAGATTGCGGATATTAGCTATCAGATAAGGAGTGGATCGACCTTTCTCATTCAAAGAGAGAGGGGAAAGGATAAACATATCCTCTCCCCTCTCCTGATCATTGATGTCTAATTGCTAGCAGTTAACGACTTATAGAGATTACTCAGCATTGAGAGTAACACGACGGAATGCATCTACCGTAAGTGTCTTGCTGGCCGTATGGAGGTAGGCCGCCACATCCATCTTGCCATCGCTAATGAAAGCCTGACGCAAGAGGGTGTTTTCTTTATAATACTTCTGCAGGGCACCTTGAGCAATGCGATCAATGAGTTCGGGTTTCTTCCCCTCCTCGAGGGCCTTTTCACGGGCAATCTTTAGTTCACGCTCTACGATCTCCTGAGGAACTTCCTCTTCGTGGATTGCTACAGGGTTCATCGAAGCGATCTGCATAGCCGTCATACGAGCCATCTCTTGAGCCACCTCTTCATTGAACGCAACTACAACAGCAAGCTTATTGCCGGGATGAATGTAAGAGATGGTATGCTCAGCCTTTACAAATTCGTAAGCACCCAGTTCCATCTTCTCACCCGTAGTACCGGTACGATCGGTGATGTGATCCGATACCGTACGACCATCAGCGAGCGTAAGTGCAAGGAGAGCCTCTTTGTTTTCGGGTTGCTGAGCCATAGCCACACTCAAGATGTCTTGAGTCAATTGGATATGCCCTTCGTTCTTAGCCACGAAGTCCGTTTCGCATTGGAGAGATACAACAGCGGCAAAACCCGTTGCATGTGCTGCGAGAACGCATCCCTCGGCAGCTTCACGATCAGAACGCTTCGCAGCTACAGCCTTACCCTTGGCACGGATAATCTCCATAGCCTTGTCAAAATCGCCATTGGTCTCTTCCAGGGCGTGCTTACAGTCCGTAAGCCCGGCTCCACTCATTTTGCGGAGCTTTGCAATATCTTGGATTGAAATAGCCATTTGCTTTTAGTCTTTTGGATTTTATTATTCTGCTTGGGGAGCTTCTGCCTCTACCTCTACCTCTACCTCTGGAGCTTCCGGAGCTACCTCTTCAGCGGCAGCTTCTTTAGTAGCACGGTCACGACGAGCACCACCACGAGCGCGACGCCCCTGGCGGGCAGCACCTTCGGCAGCAGCTTCGTCCTTAGCTTCCTCTTCTACATTCTGAGCCTTGTACTCAGTAAGCCCTTCGCTGATGGCACTGCACATAGCCCCCATGATGAGTTCTACAGTCTCTCTAGAGTCATCATTAGCGGGGATTACATAGTCCACAAGCTTGGGATCCGCATTGGTATCCACAATAGCGAACACAGGTATGCCAAGGCGAGTAGCTTCACGTACTGCGATGTGCTCCTTCGTGATGTCTACGACGAAGAGAGCAGAGGGCAGACGATTCATATCTTGGATGGAACCCAAGGTCTTCTCCAACTTAGCACGCTGACGCTCTACTTGGAGTTTTTCGCGTTTGGAGAGGTTATTATAAGTTCCATCGTCTTTCATTTTGTCGATCTGTACCATCTTCTTCACAGCCTTGCGGATGGTGGGGAAGTTGGTCAGCATACCACCGGGCCAACGCTCTACAACGTAGGGCATACCGATGGATTTAGCGAGTTCTTCAACAGGTTCTTTAACCTGCTTCTTGGTAGCTACAAACAAGATTTTCTTGCCGTTGCGTGCCATATTGCGGATAATCTCGGCAGACTCCTCTATCTTGGCAACTGTCTTGTGGAGGTCGATAATATGGGTGTTATTACGTTCCATGAAGATGTAGGGAGCCATAGCGGGATTCCATTTGCGGGGTTGATGTCCAAAGTGAGCCCCGGCTTTAAGTAGCTGTTCGAATGTGATCGATGCCATATTGATTTGTTTCGTTTACGTTCTTAATTGATTAAACCATTGATTTTGCAACCTCTTGGTAGGGTTCTCTGTTCTGTTTAGTCTTTCGCCTTTATGCGCTTCGTCTTTTATATTGAAGAGGAGAGCCATCCAAGAAGTTTAGATACTAAACGCGAGTAATTCATTCCCTTTTTCCGGTTTGTCATCCTGATCAAGCGAGGAGGAGTAAGATCGACTTTCGAGTTGGAAGTTTCTCTTTGAAGAGAGAAAGGTACTTCTCACGAGGTCTCCAAACAGCATCACTTTGATTTGACCGAAGGTCAAAGAACACGACAAACGGAAATAGTGAATAGAGATTAACGCTTGCTGAATTGGAATCTCTTGCGAGCCTTGGGACGACCCGGCTTTTTGCGTTCCACCACGCGAGGGTCACGAGTAACGAACCCAGCTGCACGGAGCGTAGCCTTGTCCTCGGGATTGATCTTGATCAACGCGCGAGTGATAGCAAGACGAGCAGCTTCGCTCTGCCCCTTGAATCCACCACCACGGAGGTTGATCTTAATATCATACTTCTCTGCTACTTCCAACTTATTGAGGGGCTGGCGCACCACAAATTGCAAGATGCTAGAGGGGAAGTAGTCGGCAAGATCCTTTTTGTTGATAACAATCTTGCCTGTGCCTTCGGTAACATATACACGAGCAACGGCACACTTACGACGGCCTAATGCATTAATCTGTTCCATCATCCAAGTTTATTTAAGCGTGTTGATGTCAATAGTACGAGGTTGCTGTGCTGCGTGAGCGTGCTCGCTGCCTTCGTACACATAGAGGTTATTGAGGAGTTTGTCACCCAATTTATTTTTGGGGAGCATACCCTTTACCACCTTGCGGAAAAGGCGATCAGAACCCTTCTTTTGAAGGTCACGAGGGCTAAACTCACGCTGACCACCGGGGTAGCCGCTAAACTTGAGATAAACGCGATCTTCCCACTTCTTACCCGTGAGAACGACCTTTTCTGCGTTGATGATGATAACATTGTCGCCACAATCTACGTGAGGCGTGAAGCTGGGTTTGTACTTACCGCGGAGCAACTTTGCTACCTTGGAACACAAACGACCTAAGCTCTGACCATCGGCGTCCACAATCACCCATTCCTTGGATGCAGTTGCCTTGTTCACCGATACTGTCTGGTAACTTACAGAGTTCATTTCTTTTCTACTAATAATGATTACTTAGTGCGGAGCCTCTTTCCCTCTAAAAATCTAGAGAATACTCGGGAAGTCAAGTTTCATACGAAACCTCATCACCTTGTCACCCACTACCCTTTGTCTCTCCTTATTCCATAAAAAAGGAGGAGATGGAGCCAACACCTCATACAGACCATATATCGGATCTTATCGTAATAGGCATGGTTGGACGGGTCATACGCTACTACTTTTTATCTAAGTCCTCCACACGAGTATGTACATACACTGCGAGCAATCCTCTTATTAAGAGCACTGCACCACTACACCAAAGCGAGCTCCTATCCATCATGTACGATGACTCCTCATCTCTACACGAATAGGTAGTACCAAGGCGAGAGTGAGGTTATGGAAGATACCTCTCATTCTCTGTACACAAAGTGCTTGCAAAAAGCCTCCCCCCCAACGTAAGCGTAAGGAGACAGAGCCCCAAAAAGCAAGCGGAGTACAGCCGTATCACCGCGCCCCTCTCACAACCCTCTCTCCGTCATTCCACAAAGAGAGAAGCACCCACTGACTGATCTCTCGACACAATCAGCGGCGCAAAGGTACAACATTTTTGCTAAATAGCGATTAAGCGATAGGTATTCGTTATGAGATGCAGGGTAGTAGAGACTTCTCGGAATGGACTACTCCCGACTCCGGTAGGCATAGGCAAATCTCAATACCGGAAGGGACTTCGGATAGAACGCCTAGCGGTAGCAAAAATGCAGGGCAGAAGAGAAAACAACGTTGCCCAAGACTTTTTCGGCTTCTGCCCTAGAAAATAAAAACTCTAGGGCAACAGTATCAAGTAGAGAGGGGAATCCGTACCTTTGCTTCGTACAAATGGTACAACAATAAAAAGAGTCCCCTCCTCTAGTATAGACAATGTATATGAGTCATTCCAATCCTAAAATAGCTATCGTAGTCGTTACCGAAGCAGGGCTTCCCATTGCGCATATCATAAAAAAGGAGCTCCCCGAAACAATAATCTACTACAAAGGCAAGGCTCCTGAGGTCTATCCCATCACCTCTATCGCTAACTGTATACAAGAGCACTTCGGTGATCATCAGGTTTTTATCTTTATCGGTGCAATGGGTATCTGCATACGGAGCATTGCCCCACACCTGGGCAATAAATATCAAGACCCTGCTATCATCAATATAGATAGCACGGGACATTTTGTGATCCCGGTACTCTCAGGACACATTGGCGGAGGCAACGAATGGGCAAAGCGCCTGGCAGGTATCACGGGTGGAGAAGCGATCATCACTACTCAGAGCGACAATCAGAACCTTTGGGCTTTGGATCTACTCACCTCACAACTGGGATGGCAGACAACAGCAACCCATGCTGCCATGAATCAAGCTATCTTTGCCTTTGTCGGAGGAGCCAAAACCGCTCTCTTACTAGAGATCAAGGACAGGGGTACGGAGTACCTCGAGAAGACCTGCCCCCCTCATGTGCAGATCTATTACCGCTACGCCGATATACCACTAGAGGAATACGAACTCCTCATATCGGTGGGATATCGCCACCGCTCCCCCCGAGGCATACGCCATCTTGCCTACTATGCCCCCTGCCTCACACTCGGGGTGGGATGCAAACGGCAATGTCCGATCCACGAAAGCGTGATTCAAACCATAGAAAATCGCCTACTCTCTTCGGAGATCTCTCCCCTTGCCCTGCGCTCGGTCGCAACCATTGAACTGAAAAAAGAAGAATCACTCATCGCATATCTTGCCCAACACTTTACCCGACAACCGGCTGAAATCTACTCTGCCGAGCAACTCAAATCCGTTAAAGTGGCAAACCCTTCGCAAAAGGTCTACGAGGTAACAGGCGTTTGGGGAGTAGCCGAGTCTACGGCAATCACAGCTGCAGAAGGCGGACAACTCCTGATCGAAAAGAGTAAGGGTTCGAGCCTCGAAGAGTATGACTTTACCTTTGCCGTAGCCCTCTGCCAGAGCAATGATCGCAGTAGAGGTCATATCGAAATCGTAGGAGCAGGCCCCGGAGATCCCGAATTGATCTCGGTACGTGGTAAACGAATGCTCGAAAAGGCAGACCTCATCCTCTATGCAGGGAGCTTAGTACCCCGAGAACTCACCCTGTATGGTAAGGAGGGGGCAGTCATACGTAGCTCCGCCCACATGAATCTAGAGGAGCAATTTGCCCTGATGAAAGAGTTTTACGACAAGGGACTCCTAGTGGTACGGCTTCATACAGGCGATCCCTGCATCTATGGTGCTATTGCCGAGCAGATGGCCTTTTTTGACCGATATGGTATGAGCTATCACATCACGCCCGGAATCTCCTCATTCCAAGCAGCAGCGGCAGCCCTGCGCTCTCAGTTCACCATTCCTGAGGAGGTACAGAGTATTATCCTCACACGAGGCGAAGGGCGTACCCCCATGCCACCCAAGGAGAAGCTCCACCTCCTAGCACGCTCCCAAAGTACCATGTGTATATACCTCAGTGCCGCTATCGTGGAGCAGGTACAAAGCGAATTGCTCCAAGCCTATCCCCCCGAGACCCCCGTAGCAGCCTGCTATAAACTAACCCATAAGGAGGAAAAAATTTACCGAGGCGAACTCAAAGATTTGGCAAAAATCGTACAAGAAAACAACCTCACCCTCACAACGCTGCTCGTGATCGGCAAGGCCATAGATCATAGAGAGGGAGTATCCCGCCTCTACGCCGATGAATTTAAGCATCTATTCCGCCCCTGATCCCTTTCATTGAAGCCTTAAAAAGAAGCAATCATATGATCCTAATCTTTGGAGGTACAACAGAGGGGCGTATAGCCATTGATACTCTCACCGAGGGGGGTAAACCCTTTTACTACTCTACCCGAGGCGCATTGCAGGAGATTGACAACCCACTTGCCAAGCGACTCGTAGGTGCTATGGACGCTCCTTCGATAGTGGATTTTTGCCAAAGAGAGGCAATCCGACTGATCATTGATGCGGCTCACCCCTTTGCGGAGCAGTTACATCAAAATATCGGAACGGCCAGCCTGCAACTGAAGATACCCGTACTAAGACTCGAGCGGTCATACCCTCTTCGCAGCCCCGATATTACCTATTGCGACTCCTATGCCGAAGCCATTGACAAAATGTTGCAAGATGGCGTACAACACCTCCTCGCTCTCACCGGTACGCAAACCATCGGCAAGCTACGCCCCTTTTGGGAGCAACGCCCTACGACTTTTCGCATCTTAGAACGTGAGGACTCCCGAGCTATTGCCCATCGAGAGGGCTTCCCCCTCGATAGGCTGATCTACTATACTCCCGAGTTGGGCGAGGATGCTCCCATTGCACAGCTCCGCCCCGATGCCATTATTACGAAAGAGAGCGGAACGAGTGGAGGATTTATCGAAAAGATAGAGGCGGCTCAGCGTGCTCACCTCGCGGTCTATGTAGTGAAGCGTCCCTCCCTCCCTTCTCACTTTATCTCCGTAGAGGGGCAGCATAACCTCTATCGTATGATACGGCACTATCTACCCGACTACTTTCCTCTCAAGAGAGGATATACCACGGGCACCTGTGCTACCGTGACTGCCAAGGCTGCACTCATGGCGATATTGGAAGATGTGGAGACGATGGAGGTCGAAGTTGCCCTACCCCAAGGAGAACGGATTACTCTAGTACTCGAAGAGATAGAACGCTTAGCACCCAACAAGGCTCGTGCCAGTATAAAAAAAGATGCAGGAGATGATCCCGATGTGATCCACGGACACCTCATAGAGACTACCGTGGAGCTAGTCCCGGGTAATGAAATTCGATTCCTTCATGGCAGAGGTGTAGGCACCGTAACCCTCCCGGGTCTGGGAATTCCTATTGGAGAGCCTGCCATCAATGCCACCCCACGCGAGACCATCACCCAAGAGCTTCGAGGCCTCCACCCCAAGGGCGGTATTGCTGTAACGATCAGCATACCCGACGGAGAAGCTCTGGCAAGCAAAACATTCAACCCGAAACTAGGGATTGTGGGTGGTCTATCGATCATTGGGACTTCGGGTATTGTGAAGCCTTTTTCGCACGAAGCATTCGTAAATTCACTCCGCAAAGAGTGCAATGTTGCCTTTGCGCTCAGTCCGAAGCACCTCGTCATTAACTCGGGTGCGAAAAGTGAAGCCTACATAAAAAAGATCTACCCATTCCTCCCTTCTCAGGCCTTTGTGCACTATGGGAATTATATCGGTGATGCCCTACAAATAGCCCAAGAGTGCGGATTTGCCCGAGTGAGCATGGGTATAATGATCGGTAAAGCGGTAAAACTAGCCGAAGGCAACCTTGATACACACAGCAAAAAGATCGTGATGAATCGGGACTTTCTCCACCTCGTAGGGAGGGAAGAAAAGGTATCTCCTGCAACACACGACCTCATGGATAAGTTAACCCTAGCCCGAGAGCTGTGGTCTATACCCAACCTCAAAGAGCGTAACGGACTGCTCCTTGGGTTCCTTCGACATTGTCATCAAGTGGCTCAAACACAACTCACCACCCCCCTTACACTGCATCTTATCAGCGAAGAAGGCAAGGAGATATTGACCTACCCATCCCTATCCAACGAAGAAAAGGGCTAAAAGATCTTCAGAAATAATAGCTAAACTTAGAATCGAAACGAGGGCGAAAGGGCGAGATAGAGTTCCAAAGAGTGGCTAAATCGCTGACTACTCCCCTCAAAGGGGATCAGATGATACCACCCACGGGCGGCAAAAGAGAGTTGCACTAGAGGAGAGGAAAAGAAAGTGTATCGAGCATGAAGGCCTAAAAAAGAGGTATGTGTGAGATCTTTGACTAAAGGCCCCTCCCACAACGAACGACTGTTGACAAATGGAGCTCCCATAGGAGCGACAAAGTGCTTTCCCCTCCAATAGGCAAGCTCTGCCAGAATATGCGGCGTATGATACCCCAATTGTGAATAAAAAGCATGCCCCGATGGCATTTGAGGCTCTGTGCGCAAAAATGAGGGAAGGTAGTATGCCCCTGCATAGAGATCTCCCTCGAACAGCGAATAGGAAGCGCGCAATCCCAAAGCACTCGCCCAATAGCTATGTACAGTATCGTGTCTCAACCAACTGATCTCACCTCCTCGATGTGTAGCCGTAGATTGCAACTCTGCAGTCAGTGTATAAGTCGATCTACACACCAAGGGCACTTCGAGTGTAAGCCCTGCGGTAAAAGCCTCTTGATGGCGGTCAGCTCGAAAGGTAAAACTCTGCCAATCAATCCAAGCATCTCCCCGAAATCCCTCATAATTGACTTGGTATTGGACGCCCATCTCGGGATCGGCTGAATAACGTAATTCAGGGTTGTATAATGGCTCCACTAAGTGATGTGATGCAGTATGATCGAGATGCCCAATGCGTACAACTCGCTCAGGAGAAGTATGGAGTACAACGGCAAAGAGAGGTACTAGATGCGGCATTTCACTCTTCCAAGAGGCATCCGTCCAATGAGGGAGTTCCACCCACCACGTACCCGTGGGGTAGCGTCTTGCGCCAAAAAAGCCTGTAGTATGGACTCCTGCCTCAATTGTCGCCCCCGACAGGAAGGAGGAAATATGATAAGCAACCTGACCCGAAAGCCGAAAGCCGGGGAGAGTGTATCCCGTTCCATAGGGCTGGGCATATTCGTTGTTCCGAAAAAATCCCTCGGCATGGATCTCGGCTTCCCATGGCTTACCCTCCGTTTGAGCCTTAACGCTCCAACAGAACAGAAGCGACAATAGGAATAGACAATGCCCAAAACAGGTCATGACTTATCTCTTTTGGAATATATAGACCAACGAACTGGCAGCTCTAGCGGTGCGCAACGTGCGAATCGTACCACCCAATCCAATCAAAAAAGCACGGAAGAATGCGTTACCCCCCTTACGCCCTAGTTGTTTTTGGGACATCAAGGCTATGTAATAAGCATCAAAATACATGGGATGCACCCTCTGAAGCACAAATCCGTAACGCTCCAAAAGGAATGTAAGACTATCCGGGGTAAAGTGCCACAAGTGGCGTGGAACATCATAAGCAGCCCAGTCCCCTCCAAAGTAACAAGCATCGTAACTCGTGGGATTTGGGACCGCAATGACCAGTACGCCATCAGACTTGAGCAACCGGCTAATGTGTCCAAGGTGCTCTTCGAGCGATTCGATATGCTCCAAAACGTGCCACAGCGTAATAGCATGAAAGTGCGACTCGGGGAATGGCGCATCCAACAGATCGGCAAGCGGATTCAAGCCAAACGTCCTCAAGGCAAAAGCACGTGCATCGGCATCCTGCTCCACACAAGCCACTTCGTATCCCCTCTGTTGCATATAGTGTGCAAAGTAGCCTGTACCACAACCAATATCCAACAGCCGAGAGCCGTTACCTCCTCTGCAATAAGCCTGTAACCAACGTCTCTTTTTACGCAACATACAACGTCGCACCACATGATACAATTGGTTGAAGAATTCCTTATTTATATTGCTATGCGATATGTAGTCTATGCTTTTGTAGTAGGCACCGAGAGCCTCCCCCTGAGGTGGATTTTGAGTTATTACAAGACCACAATGAGAGCATCGAACCAAAGGGAACTGCCGACCACTCACCAAATGATCAGTGGCAATTCCCACCGTACGGTACTCCCGATGGTGGCAAATAGGACAGATAAGTGTACCCATCTCCTTATACCTTGCTTCGATTGCTTGCACCCTGCACCGTGGAAGACTCTTGCTCCATGCACTTAGCCTCTTCCCACAGGGCATCCATCTCACCTAAAGAAACCTCTTTGAGATTGCGCCCTTGTGCTTTCACTTTAGACTCTATATAACCAAATCGGGCAATGAATTTGCGATTGGTTCGCTCCAAAGCATTATCGGGATTGATATCATAAAGGCGTGCCGCATTGACCACAGCAAATAGGAGATCACCCATCTCGCTCTCTATGGCATCAGCATCATGCTCTGCAAGAGCCTGCTTCACTTCGTTAAGTTCTTCCTCTACCTTATTCCAAACATCGGATCGCTCTTTCCAATCAAAGCCCACAGCCCGAGCCTTATCTTGGATACGGTAGGCTTTCACAAGAGAGGGCAGGGATTGAGGGACTCCCGAGAGCACCGTTTTGTTTCCACCGTGCTCCTTTTGCTTAACCAGCTCCCACTGATTGACAACTGCTGAAGCCGTCTCAGCCTCACTCACTCCATATACATGTGGATGGCGGAATATGAGTTTATTGCACAGCGTATTGCAGACATCAGCAATATCAAAATGCCTCTCTTCCTGTGCCATCAGGGCATAAAAACAGACATGAAGTAGAACATCGCCAAGCTCCTTCTTCATGTCTTGATAATCCTCTTGAAGTATTGCTTCCGAGAGTTCGTAAACCTCCTCTATCGTATTTGCTCTGATACTTTCCTTAGTCTGCTCCCGATCCCAAGGGCACTGCGCCCTTAGGGTATCGAGAACATCAAGGAGTCGAGCAAAGGCTTCGAGTTTCTCCGCTTTGCTATTCATTGTTTTTATTTTGTCGTAGGAGATGCAAGAGTAGGTACGGGTTTCCCCTCTTTGCGCGCCTCAAATTCTTTCTTTCCGTTTTCAAGGAATTGGATATAGCGACTCACGTCCAAATCATGCTGATAGGATGGACCAAGTGGTATACCCGAGTGATCAATCGGCACATAGAATGGTTGCGAATTAGCACCAAACTTACTCCGTTGCAGGTAGCTCCACTTATCCCCGATCGTATAGAGCTTACGTGTTTTACCATTTTCCGTGATCTCCTGCACCTCGGGTAATGCTGTCTTGTCATCAACCATGAGGGTAATGACGATGTAGTCTTCGTCCAAGATCTGCTTTACACGGCTATCAATCCATACATTATTTTCCATCTCTCGGCAATTGACACATCCGAACCCGGAGAAGTCCAACAGGATCGGTTTACCCGTTTCGCGAGCCTTAGCAACTCCCTCTTCGTAGTTCGTAAACTTCGCATGTACCTCTCCTTCATACAGATTGAAGTCTTGCGTATTAAGCGGTGGAGCAAAAGCACTAATTGCCTTGAGCGGTGCTCCCCAAAGCCCGGGGACCATATACACGGCAAACGATAGAGAGATCAACGCTAAGAAGAAGCGACCAACCCCAACCTTTTCCATAGGTGTATCATGAGGAAAGCGGATCTTACCCAAAAGGTAAAGCCCGAGACAAGCAAAAATGACGATCCAGAGTGCCAGGAATGTTTCTCGATCCAAAATCCCCCAGCCGTATGCCAAATCGGCAATAGAGAGGAACTTCAGAGAAAGAGCCAATTCAAGGAAAGCCATTACAACCTTAACCGAATTAAGCCACCCTCCACTCTTAGGTAATCCCTGAAGCATATTGGGGAATATGGCAAATAGAGAGAAGGGTAAAGCAAGAGCCAATGCAAAACCAAACATCCCCAGCGCGGGGCCCAAATACTGCCCCATGGATGCGGCCTGTACGAGAAGAGTACCAATAATCGGTCCCGTGCAAGAGAAGGAGACCAATACTAGCGTAAAGGCCATAAAGAAGAGGCTTATAAAGCCCGCTGTGGAATCGCTCTTGCTATCCATTTTATTGGTCCACTTCGAGGGGAGTACCAATTCAAACGCACCAAAGAAAGAGATTGCAAATAAGACAAGTAACCCGAAGAAAATAAGATTGAACACGGCGTTGGTTGCCAGTTCATTGAGTTTACTTCCTCCGTAACCAATAGTCACGACAAGCCCTAGCACGAGATAAATGATAATAATGCCTAGTCCATAGGTAATGGCATCTCGGATCGCTTTTTTGCGATCTTTCGTTCTTTTGAGGAAGAAGCTCACGGTCATTGGGATCATGGGCCACACACAAGGTGTAATAAGGGCAACTAATCCACCCAGAAATCCGAATAAAAAGATTTGCCACAATGTAGAGTTAGCACGACTAAGTGACTCATCCCCATAAGCTTTAAGTGTATCGATCACAGGAGCCCACAGTGCATTGCTCTCAGCTTCATTCATTGTGGTCGTTACCGCTACAAGCGTACTATCGCCGGCAGTGAGGGCTACGCTATCAGCATTTGCAGAGGCATTGCCTATATTCTCTTCCGTGGCCTTTGCATCAACGACTTTGGATTTCAAGTCCTTTGGAGAGAAAGAGACATCAATTCCATCGGGAGGGAGGCACATCTCCTCATTACATCCCTGACCACGTACACGCACAGATATGGCAAATTTTTCTGCATCTGTTACGACGATTTTTTGGCGAAACGAAACTGATCGCTCATAGTAGCGCAAATTCATTTCAAACTGTTTGTCGAAAGACTCGTGAGGTTTACGATCCGAAACAAACCCACCAATACGTTTGGCCCCTTGGATCTTATCAAAGATAAATTCCGTAGAGGAGGGGCCATCTGCCGGCATATTCTGATCATAAAGGTGCCAACCCGACTTGATCGTCGCAGTAAAAACAATAGTTTTCTCCGGAGTTCCCTTATCTTCTAAAGTCGCTTGCCAAGTAATGACATCTGTCTGCATTTGTGCCTCTGTCCGCTGAGGGAAGAGCATAAAGAAGCCACAGAATAGGGCTAAATAAATAAGATTCTTCATTTTCTGATGTATATAGGCTTATCTCTATTTGGTCAGTCTATCTTTTTTAGAGAGTCAAACATATTCTCTCCTTGAGCCAAAGAACGCTCTTTGAGAGCTTTTCGCTCGGACAAGGTAAGTCTATCGTGCAATATCTTGTCATAAAAAACGGGCACAGCAATCTCGAAATGATGCTTATGCCCCGTGACAGGATGTTTTATATCCAACTCCGTTTGGCTCAACGCAATGCCGAGAGTACCTTTGATAATGCTCCTACTATCTCCAATCAAAGAGAAATGATTCTCTTTAAGTTGACTACGAATGCCATTATAACGTCCTAAGAGATTGATCTTGAGCGCAGCACGCAAGGGCGTCCGCTCCATCACCTCAAAGGTGGCACGAGAGCGACGTGAAATACTTTCTTTTTGTGCTTTATCCGTATCTTTTTTCCCCTTTTGCCGCACTCGTGGAGGTAGGGCAAATGTACCCTGATCAGTCCCGACGGAGCCTTCGACTAAAGCTACAAAGGTCTGACGCAGGATATATTTTTCCCAGTTATCCAGGATCTCCTGCTGTACCTCTCGATTGCGAGCAAAAAGGATCAGCCCTCGAGTGTCTCGATCAAGACGATTCAGCAAAAAGATCTTCTCTCTGGCATCCCCTTGCTTATAGTGATCGGCAACCATACGATACACCGTATGTTTATCTCCGGATTTGGAGGCAATGGTGGGTATCCCAATCTCCTTTTGAATCAACAAAAAATAGTCATCCTGCCACAAAATCTTCACCTCTTCATTAGCAAGATCAGGAGCAAAACCAACACTATAGATCACGACTTCGTCACCCTTTTGAATCGGGAAACTATGTGCCGTCTGCACGACACCATTAACTTTGACGCATCGATCACGCAGGTATTGCTTGTGTGTCGTACGACTACTCTGTGGTAACAGAGCAATGAGCATCTCCATAAGCGAGATAGCCTCCGAAGCACGTCCCTGTACAACTACATACCTATAACGGCGCCCCTCTTTTCCTTTATTGTTGTAAGTCATCTTTTGTTTTTGAGGATTTGTTGGCAATACAGCTCAAAGCGATATTGCTATAAACCATGAAGACACAAGCCACGAAAAAAAAGATAATCCACAACTCACTCTGCATAAACATACTGATCGCTCCGGCAAGCCAGAGCAATCCTGAGAAGTGTGCAAGTCGAAGTAATCTTTTGATCCGCAGGTTGTCCTGCTTCGGGCGATAGGCTATCACAGCCCATAAGTAAAGTAACGCCCCTGGAAGTAGTACCCAACGAGCAATCTCCCACTGTAATATAATACGAGCGAGAAGCCCCAACAACAGGATTTGAGTACTTATGATGTAAACAATATTGTTGATCTCGAAGCGGTTCTTATTCTGCATATAGATTAGTCTTTCTGTGATGTTGTATCTACAATTAGAAAGGTAACTTCGTCGGGTCTTTGGAAGTTGTACTTGGTGCGGGCCACCTCTTCTAAGTAGGCCTTCTCATTAAGATCTTGCAATACCAAGCTATCTCGCTTCAAATTGGCACGAGCATCTCGTACCGCCCGACGAAGCTCTAAGACTGAGGTCCGATACTCTACTTGCTTGAAGATACTCGCCTCTCCGAAAGCCAATTCCGTAACAGACAAAAAAACAAAACAGGTCAATGCCAAAACCCAAGGATGCTCTGTATTATACGAATCAATACGTCGCAACAATCCCCTAACAAATTGAGAAAAACGTTGCTGTAGCTTTTTTCCTTTCATTTCTTTGTCTCAATCCTCTAATGAAGATCCCCTTTACATGATATATCACTCCCGGAGATCTCCCATGATTCCTAGGTACAAAAGTACACTTTTTTCTTATATCCTCCGAGCTATCGCAAAGAGAAACCAGGGCAACCGCATCAAATTCTGAGAAGCTTTCTGAGGTATTCTGGATTCATCGCCGCCTTAAACATTCTCTTCTTCACAGAGTGCTTGTCTTTCTGAGCCTTAACGATCCCCAAGGCCAGCTTCCTTAAGACATTTAGG
>JALFBN010000017.1 GCA_022772085.1 Porphyromonas sp.
TTTTCCATCGGACGCGCTCGCCCAAAAACCCGATTGCGACTGCAAAGGTAATACAAATATTCCACCTAATCCAAATATCTATATCTAAATGCAATGTTAAAGAAAGTTGATGCCCTGGAAAACAGGATATTAAAAATAAAAGATTTTCCTTCTACTCTTTGAATTCCTTGCGTGAATGCTCTTTTAAGAAGGAGCAACTGCTCTCCAATGCGAGATGCGTTTGATAAGAAAAAGAAGGAGGCGACCGATCCTACAATGGAACGATCGCCTCTTTTGCACCCATCGATCTCAATACAAGAATAAATCAATCGAACGTGATAAGCCCTATTTGATTCGTTTTTTTACTCCAATATGTCAACGAAAACTTCTTTTCCCATCTTGCAAAATGGAGCGCAAATCACAAGAGCTTTTGCCTCGAGGATCATAGTAGACATTTCACAGCCTCATTGTCCCCTTCCGCTTTTTTGATTACAACGATATAGCGATCCGAAGGCAGTTGAGCAACGGAGATCGTTTCCCCTACACCCTCGGCAACAAGCTCTCCTTCCATACTATATACATACAGGTGTAGCGCTGAGGGGTAGATCAAACGATCTCCATCTCTACGGAGTTGAGTATCTCCGGAGGCAATATCCACAAGCCCCGTCTCTACGGCAAGGAGCATTTCACGTGATACTAGTTCGAGATTGGGAATTAGATCATGCGTTGCCTTACATACATATACTCCTTTGTGATCGGCTCCAACTTTAGCAATCTCATAGATGGGCTTTGTAGCTCCCTCAATCATTTTGCCATTGAGATACCACTGATACTTTGCAGGGATGTTTTCGGGGAAATTTTTCAAATGCCCTACATTGGGGACGTCCGACAACGAACCGTCAAGCAAGAGTTTCTCTCCCTCTTTAAGGGTTAACACTTTCTCTTCTCCATAAACATTTTGTGGACTATAAATACACAAGTCGGTAACTAAACTAGAGGAAAAAGCATCTGTGAGGTTAGCAAAGTCTTTGAAGACAAAATCATTGTACGATACATTGACACCCTTGGGAAAAAATCCAAAGAATGGCTCTGCCTCTTGACTATAAATTTGAGTAGTGATGGGACCCTGAAAATGATTGTGAGAAATGTTACAACGCCCCAGGCTCTCAAAGTGTTTTCCATCAAAAAGACTTCCTATTGTGCCCGAAAATTGGTTATGAGAAATGTCAAGCGTATTCATTTGGGACCAATCTAGGATAATAGGAATAGGATTACCCGATAGTTTGTTTTCTAGCAGAAACAGAGTAGAAAGTTTGTCAAAAGACTTCCATTCCTCGGGAATCTCTCCCTCCAGCTGGTTATGGGAAAAGTCCAAGTGGAAAAGTTTTTCAATCCCATTGCCATTACCATCAGGAGCAAGTTCTTTGGGTAACGTTCCCGTCAGCCCCATCTTTGCCATACGAAGTGTAGTCAATTTTTTCAGTTTGGGAAGCCAAGTCGGGATTGTACCACCAATACCCTCGTTTTTCGTCAACTCTAACACTTGAAGATTAACAAGAGAACCAAGATCGGGCAAAGGACCTACAAATTGGTTGTTGCCTAGATATAAATTTTTCAACTTGACACACTCAGCAAGCTCTTGAGGGATTACACCATCCATTTGATTATCTGAGAGGTACAGATCAGTAAGAGTATTCTTAAGCAAATTGACGTCTTTGGGGATTTGTCCTTTTACTTTTGTTCGCTGTATCTCTAGTTGAGCGAGAGAGGGGCATCCTGCAAAAGATTTTGGGAAGTGCCCTGAAAGGTTCGGATTCCCTCTCTGTTTTTGCCCAAAACCAAAGAAACATACAGACAACTTCTTTGCCTTAGTGAAGTCCGGCAACTCTCCCGAGAAATTATTGTCTTGGAAAGTAATCATGCTCAAATTGGGGAGCAAAAACCATTCCTCCGGGATAGGACCGGAAAAATTATTATCTGAGAGAACCACAAAATTGAGCTTAGGAGCATTTAGATCTCTGGGCAACTCCCCCGTAAGTCCACACGTGCCGAGCGACAACGTCTGCAACTCCGGCATATCTATTTTGGAGGGAAGTTTGCCCGTGAGAGTATACTCTACCTCCGTAGCACTCTTGACAACCGTCTGATTATCCAATACAAGGGTTTGAAGTTTTTTGTGTGTAAAAAGGGCATCAGGCAATGCTCCCGATAGGCGATTACTTGAAAGCCAAAGTTCCCTCAACTCCGTAAGGTCGGCAATAGAGGCAGGCAACTCCCCCTTTAGTCTGGCACCATTAAGTTGAATCTTGATTACATGTCCCTGCTCTATCGTTACACCTTTCCACGAAGAGGGGCTCTCCGTAATATTCCAGCTATAAGAGCCTTTCCAATTAGCTCCATCAAGCTGATTGTAAAGACTGAGCAAGGCATTCTTTTCCTTCTCAGGAATTACCGAAGAGGTCTCTTCATTTCGGAGGGTTCGCTCCGCATTACGAACAAATTGAGCTTCCACTACAAGGGAAGATGAAAGCATCGCAGCTGCAACAAGGCAGCCTAACCGAGTAACTGTTTTTCTCATAATCTATCTTGTCATTATTGTACACTCACCAGGTAAATATAGTCTATTGAATATCTTTTCAATCAATATCGCAAAGATATAAAAGAGAATGTAAAATAACAAATAGCACAAGAAACAAAACCCAAGCAATACAATTTGTAAGAAGATCAATGGATAATCACAGGGACACCCTGTACATTGGAGAAAAAACAAGATACTCGGTAATGTCTCGGCATTTTTCTTAGATAAATTGAGTACATTCGCACCATTGATACAAGTAACATCTCTCGTCATGAACACAATACTCTGACTCCAAAAGAGAAAGAAATCGTAAAGTAAAAGCATATGAATAAGTATCTTATTGCACATTACATCTTACCTGTTATGTCATTGCTATTGTTCTGCCACACCAATCTGTCGGCACAATATGCAAAATTCGAGTATGAAACGGAACTATGCAACTGCAAAGCACAATTCGACACTACCAAATACTCAAGGCAACAGCTACAAAACACTTTTGAATACCTGTATAATAATCTGAGTATCATGAATACAGATCCCTTCGATTTTGATGAGGATCCGGCATTGCTCTTAGCCTCTCTCGAAAAAGAGCGTAAGCAAAAGTTAAAATCTCTCAAACAGTCCAACATAGTAAACGATGCCTTTTGGCAAAGAGAAAGGGTGAAAATGATAAAATACATCAATAGCACCTGTGAGCTTATGCGGGTAACGATCTTAGCAAGACTCGATCCTAAAGAACTACTCAACTACAAGTTGGTGGACAATACCTGCAAGTACTTCCGCAATGCCCTTATTGCGGGTGGCGACCAACTACTCAAAGCGTGGACGGCACTGAACGAGATGCAGAAAAAGAACAATGGATCGCCCGAAAACGTACAACAGAGCTTTGAAAACAAATACAACTCTCCTCAGAAACTACAACATGCTCTCAAAGAGGTTTTGATGTATGGCTGGTGGAACAGTGCCAACAACCTGCTACCCCATATCAATCAAAAAGGCTACGAAAAAAATTTCAACAGACTCCTAAAAGACATTCAGTGTGAATGCGACGAGCCATAACAATATAGCTGAATACTTTTTGTTCTCTGCGCTACAATTTTACACTTACACGCCTGCAAATAAAAAACTCCTGCCCAACATTTTAGGCGGCAAGGGTCGTGTTTTAAATCACGCTGCAATATACCCATAACCAACAATCAAGATCCATACAGATCTGAACGCCCTATGTTAAGTAGCAAATATCTCTTTACGTGCACCTATTCTCTCGTCATCTTACCCCGTTTAGAGTGGGATCATAGACCGAAGATAGTCGGCAACGATTGAATAAATGGCAATTCCCCCACTCACGCTTACATTCAAAGAGTGCTTAGTGCCATATTGCGGAATCTCAATGCAACGATCTGCTAAGGCGATCACTTCATCCGAAACTCCATGCACTTCATTCCCCACCACAAGAGCTACTTTTTCAGAGGCTTTCAGCGGAGATTCTTCCGGAGTAACACTACCCGTTGCCTGCTCCAAAGCCCAAATATGATACCCCTCATCACGAAGAGCAAGAACAGCCTCCTCCGCGGAATGGGCTTTTTGCCATGTCATACTTAACTCCGCTCCAAGAGCTGTTTTGTGAATCATAGGATGCGGTGGAAGTGCCGTTATGCCGCACAAAATCAATCGCTCCAAACGGAATGCATCTGCCGTACGGAAGAGACTCCCTACATTATTCATACTACGCACATTGTCCAACACAAGTGTCAAGGGGACTTTTGATTCCTGCTGAAAAGTCTCCACATCCAGTCGGTGCATCTCCTCTATCGTCAGTTTTTTCATTTGCATATTATATATCTCTCCATTCTAGGGAACAAAGGTACACGGATCATATAAAAGAAGAAGAGGAGGACCATTCGGAATCCGAACAGAACAATCCACCTCTTCCCGGGGAATCAGTCTCCTCGCTAGAAGCCTTTACCCGAAAGGCGTACAGAGGGACTCTACAAATGGTAATAGATTTTTATATTTCCACAAAAGGGCACTCTCCCTCTTTGATGCAATTCAATGTTTCAAATTCATCCAATCCAGCAAACGACCACCCAATCGCCCCTTGCACCTCTGATGCATTTTGTGCCAAGAGAGCTTTTTCTGCTCTCGGAGTAAAGCAACCTTCGAACTCAGGAAAGAGGCTTGAACGGGTCTCTCTTGCTCCCGCTCCCCATCAAGGAAAGCAATTCGATCCTCGATAAGACGACCTACCTCGTAGGCAGTTCTCGGGGGTCTATTTGCACTAGATCTCTTCAATTCCATAATCCCAAGACAGTACATTTGAGCAAAAGAGCAAAAAGCCATCTCCATTCTTTGAAGACAAAGGTCACTTTATCTCCCCTTGGGGACTAGGATTTTCCCTTCATATCAACAAAAAAAACAAGACAAAATGTGGTAAAGCAACTTGGATAAAATACGCACAAATCCAAGATAAATCATTATAAATCAATTGGTATCACAAATCAAAAAATCCAACCTCAACTCAAGAAGTATAGTGCAAGTCTAAATAAAGTAACGACTAGAAATCAAAAACTCTGAACAGGAAGAGCAAAAGAAAATCGGCAAACAATCCTGATCAATTATCATCTAGAATTGTCTGCCGATCGGAAAAATAGACTTCCACCCTTTGGGAAGCTCTCGGGAGAATTGTATATCAAAGATTCGAGCCTTAACTCGATCTAAAAGAGGCCTCTTACCTCTTCTTCCTGTGTTTTTTTGTAGGCCTCAACATCTTCTTAAGAGCCTACGGTATTAGGTTTCTATATTTTCGATAGGAGGGTCGATGCCTCCTCCACTTTACATTTGATTAATGTAGCAATTTGAGCACCTCCAAAAAACCGGTATCCTTAACTGATTTTTCTAAAAACGAAAGTAGTACATGCTCATAGCTCCCATTTGGACAAATAAGCCATCTGTTTGGAAAAAAGAAGCAAGATCCTCAAATAAAGAGCTGAAAAGCTCACTCAAAGACTTGGACTTTTCGTGTCCAAATCAAAAAAAACAACACTGATTATCAAATAGATAATTAAACAACAGAGCTAAAAGAGGCGGAGAGCCTTTCTTTAGAAAATTCTTGTTTCGGAATGAAAAGGATTGGGTGTTTTTGTTCTCAAGATCAAAACAAAAGGATCTAAGACTGATAGATGAAGAAGAAATATCTAATTCGAAAAACCAGGAACTCCTGCCTGCAAATCACTTTGCAGGATGTTGAGATGTCCCCGCTCATTATAGACCTTGCCATCAGATCCTCGGGCGGAAATTACATAATAATAAACACCTCCCTCTACAAACTTACCTCCATAGGTACCATCCCATCCACCATTCGGATCAGTCCAATGATACAACTCATTCCCCCATTCATTGTAAATCCGAGCATCAAACTCGACTAAAGAGGTATGAACAACACGGAAAATATCGTTAATTCCTGGCGATGCATTAGGGCTGAATGCGTTGGGAACTTCTAATCTAGAGGTCTGTACTGTAGTTGTCACTCGCTCTGCTGAGGCACTACAAGCTCCGTTACGAGCCGTAGCAACCAACTCTATCGTATAGGTGCCCGCTTCCGAGAAAGTATAGTTACTCTCAGCCCCTGAAAACTGAAAAACAATCTCACGATTTTCAGTATTTGCCACATCTCCTCGTACAATAGTCCACTGAAATAGCGAAGCAACAGGCCTATTCCCGATTGCCTTTAGGGTTACTTGGGCTGGAGCGGAAAGAGAACGAGGTAATTGCCCCTCCGCTAGACCTTCACTAGCAGAGGATTGGCCCTCCAACTTATAATAGCCATGCACTTCGACTCGCTGACAAAAAAAACGGGGAGAACGAAGAGAAATTGAATATCCCAAAACCTCCGAAAAACGATCTCCCTCCAAAGTAAACTCAGTATCATCAAGCGGAGCTAAGAAGGATAATATCCCCCCATCTCGAGAGGGTCGGACTAATTGCGTCTGCCTTTGAAGCTCATAGGACAACTTATCGGAATTGTACTCCTGCGTTTGATAGGTTACCTTATACAGACGAGGTACGACGATCAAATCACCTTGCGGTGTATAGCAAAAAAATTCTCGGAATGGCGTCTTGGCTTTAAGCAACACCCGTTCGCACGGCATTTCGGGATCAACAACAACCTCTAAAGGTGATTCGGGAAATGGTACTGAAGTGTAATCAATTAACCAATAGTAGACAGTCGGAAGCCCCGAAGCTGGTTGGACATAATATCCACATCCCAGTTTAGGATTTCTTACATGCCAAACAGAACCATCATAATTAGCCTCCACAACAGGAACGGCATCTTGAATCGACCGTTCATACCGCATTAGAGACTCCCCTCGATTGGCTTTTATTTTCAAATCAACAGCAGGAGAAGACTCGCTTAAAAGCCAAACCTGCATACGTTGTCCAGCAGGAGCTTCTGCCTCAGTAAAGCGCACTCCCGAAATAGACAACTGAGCATTAAGCCAACAGATGCTCCAACAACAAAATAGGATCGGTAGGATCAATCTTCTCCACTTCATAGTAGGATAACGTTACGACCGTCCCTCTTAGTATAGTCAGGCCAATAAAGCAATACATCTGAAGCCATTTAGAAGAGAATCCTCTCCTCTAAAAACAAAGAAAACTCCCAATCTCTTGAAAACAAGAGACCGAGAGTTTCTGTCGTTTCTTACCTGAAATAGTCCCTGAAGAACTAACGAAAGATTAGTTTTCTTGCTTAATAGCACCCATACCAATCTTGATCGCCTCTTCGTTCATCGGGATCAACTTATGGTGACGCTCTGGAAGAGACTTCCTAAGACCAGCTACAACGCTTTCGAGCTTTACAACGGGGACAATATTAAGAAGCCCACCAAGGATAATCATGTTGAAAGCCTTGTCATTACCCAACTTAAGAGCTTCTGTCGTAGCATCTACTGAGTAAATACGGATATCGTCACGAGTTGTTTTCGTGTGAATACCATTGGGTTCGTAGATAAGGATACCACCCTTCTTTACGCGAGGAGCAAACTTATCCAATGAAGGTTGGTTGAGTGCAATTACAATATCATATTGATTAACAACGGGAGAACTCACCTTCTCGTCACTTACAATCACAGTAACATTGGAGGTACCACCACGTTGTTCAGGACCATATGAAGGCATCCAACTAACTTCTTTGTCTTCCATAAGGCCGGAATATGCTAGAATCTTACCCAATGAAAGAACGCCTTGACCACCAAAGCCAGCAATTACAATTTCGTGTGTCATCTTATATTACTTGGGGGATTATTGGTTATCTACATCCTTTAGATCTCCCAAAGTGTACTTAGGAGCCATATTTTCCATCATCCAATCGTTAGCCTTAGCAGGAGACATCTTCCAACCCGTGTTACAAGTTGCAACTACCTCAACTACAGAGCAACCCTTACCAGCCATTGAGTTTTCAAAAGCCTTACGGATAGCTTTTTTAGCCTTACGAACAGCAGGCATCGTGTGTACCGTCTGACGTGTTACATAACAAGTACCATCGAGCTCCGCGAGCAAGTTTGACATTGAAATGGGATAACCATTACGCTTTACATCGCGACCGTAGGGACAAGTAGCCGTCTTCATCCCCACAAGCGTAGAGGGCGACATTTGACCACCGGTCATACCATAAATCCCATTGTTGATGAATATGATTACGATGTTCTCGCCACGATTAGCCGCATGGATTGTTTCAGCGGTACCTATAGCCGAGAGGTCTCCATCTCCTTGATAGGTGAAGACGAGCTTACTAGGATAGAGACGCTTAATAGCCGTCGCCAAAGCAGGAGCACGACCGTGAGCAGCTTCTTGCCAATCAATATCGATATAGTTATAAGCAAATACAGAGCAACCTACGGGGGCGATACCCACGCTTTCCTCTGCAAGACCCATCTCATCGATGATTTCTGCAACGAGTTTGTGCACTACTCCATGGCTACAACCAGGGCAATAGTGCATCGTATTGTCATTGAGAAGACGAGGCTTCTCATACACCAAGTTCTCAGGTTTTACGATGTCTTCAAAAGAGAGAACCTTTCCGTCTGTCGTATTCATTGTACTATTTATTTATCTATTTATATGTCTCAACACGTAACTAGCGATACGCACCACTATGGCAGGGATTGCCGCCCAAAGAAAAGTCATTTTTGCTCCTTCGTGCGAACGAAAAACGAGGAATAGGATAATCATCAAGACCACCAACAGGAAGAAAGCCACATCGCAGATGGTAATCCATCGCTTGAGCGTTTTCGGATTCATATTAGCCATACAATCTTTTTGATTCAACCTCTTATTATCAACTTCTCTACCTAAGAAAACTATCATCCTCCAAAAGGCGAGAAGTATCTTCTAACAATCCTCTATAAAGGTGCTACATCAATACGTATGAGATGGGGCTTACTTGCGGTTGATAATACGTTCTTTGAGGGCATCAAGCACTTCATCCGGAGAGAAGAGCATACCACCCATACGGCCATAGTGAGCCACAGGGACGCGACCTTCGGCAGCGAGGCGAACATCTTCTACCATCTGACCAGCGTTAAGCTCAACAGAGAGGAATCCCTTAACCTGCTTGCTTAGGCGGGTAATTTCGTCATAAGCAAATGGCCAAAGAGTGATGGGGCGGAGAAGACCAACCTTGATACCACTTTCACGAGCGATCTGAACCACCTTTTGGCAGATACGGGCAGACGAACCAAAAGCGACGAGTACGTAGTCGGCATCGTCGGTCATATATTCTTCGAAGCGGACTTCATTCTTAGCGATCTCGGCATACTTAGCTTGGAAGCGTTCGTTGTTTTGCTCCATCACAGCAGAATCAAGTTCTAGAGAAGTGATAATGCGACGCTTACCACCCGTAGCACCCGTGGTAGCCCAAGGGCATTGCTCTTTGATTTCGGCATCGGTACGACGAGGCTTGAAGTCGGGGAGGACTACCTTTTCCATCATCTGACCAATGATTCCATCGGCGAGCATCATAACAGGGTTGCGGTATTTGAATGCAAGCTCAATACCTTGGTCTACGAAGTCTACCATCTCTTGTACCGAATTAGGAGCAAGCACAATGAGATGATAGTCACCATGACCACCTCCCTTAGTAGCCTGAAAGTAATCTGCCTGACTAGGTTGGATGGTACCAAGACCAGGGCCTCCACGCATTACATTTACAATAAGGCAAGGGAGCTCAGCACCTGCGAGATAACTAAGTCCTTCCGCCATAAGGCTAACACCGGGGCTTGAAGAAGAGGTCATTACCTTTTTACCCGCACCGGCACCACCGTAAACCATATTGATTGAAGAGACTTCACTTTCTGCCTGAAGCACAACCATCCCGGTGGTATCTTCTGGATTTTCTGCAGTAAGCGTCTCTAGTACTTCTGACTGAGGAGTAATAGGATAGCCAAAGTAGCCATCCATACCTGCACGAATAGCGGCATGGGCAAGAGCCTCATTGCCTTTCATCAGTTTTATTTCTGCTGCCATATTTCTTTGTTGTCCTTAGCTTATTTCTGAGTTACTTTATACACTGTGATGCAACCATCGGGGCATACCATACCGCAGCTGGTGCAGCCAATACAAGCCTCGGGGTTACTCATATAACAGTAGTGATATCCCTTGTCATTCATCTCATCGGGATGCAAGCTAATCGCCTGCGTAGGGCAAGCTACAACGCAGAGATTACAACCTTTACAACGCTGCTGATTTACAACAACAGCTCCTCTAACTTTCGCCATTATCTATCTGTCTATTAGAATTATACGTTCGTCTCTTTATTATTATTTCCTATATACACACATCTACTTTTGTATCACCGATAAGGGACTTGGGTCTATCGTGGTCATTCCGCACATAGGGGAGGATTTGCAGAAATGCTCGCTCCTCGCGCTCTCCCTTATCAGCACTCCAAAGGTACAACTAAAATCCAACATATACCTACTTAATGCGATAAAGAATGCAAACAAGAGGGAGATTTATCCACAGAATACTCTAAAAAGCACAACACTTTTACACTTCAATCCAACTAAAGCTGTGATAATAGGCTTTTTGTCCCGCAAAATCCACATAAAAAAAATTGCTTGGGAGATAGGATACCCCAAAGGACACGTTCCCCCACGAACAACCGAAAAAAGCTCCAACCTCTAACGATAAGTAGCTAAAGATTAAAGATCTGAAACTCCTCTACTGATTTTGAGAAAGATCTTTATGGACTAAGACAAACTGTGCCACGACAGGAAGGTGATCACTCACCCCTCCTATATAGGAATGTCCCCCGTAGGTTCGTTTGGGAGACAGTGCCCCATCAGCATCTTGTTGCATCCAGCGACGCACTACGACGGAGCGTGTGCTCTCCCATAGGTAGGATATCGGTGCCATCGGCAGAAGCATACTACCACTGACGATCATACGGTCAATCTGCTGCCATACTCCGCGATAGCGATAACTACCGGGGATCACGCCCGAAGGGATCAAGGAAGTCAAATCGTACATAAGATCCCGACGATAGGCCGTCCGACGAGAAACTAACGGATGCGCCCACACACGTGTCACACGATCTCTAGGAGTAGAATTAAAATCTCCCATCACTAAAATAGAGGCTTCCGGATCTCGGTGTAGGATGCTGTCGCATTTGGCTTGCAAGACAGAGACCACATCTTGTCGCTTACGATCGGAAATCAGCCGTCCCTCCCGTCGAGAGGGCAGATGCACTACCATCACATCCAACGGAGTTCCATTGTAAAAATGCCCATGAACATGCAGGATATTACGAGAGTGGGTATTGGGGCTGTGCGGAAAGTCTACCCGAAACTCCTCTACCCGATCAGGACGAAACAGATCTTTGATATAGAGCAGAGCCACATCAATTCCCCGTTCGTCGGGACTATGTGTAATGGCGTATTCATATCCTCTCGCCCCAAGTGGAGTACTATGGAGAAGGTCATCCATAACCACCTCGTTCTCCACCTCCACAAGCCCTACTAAGAGCGGCCAACCGACACCACCCACATCACTAATCACCTCTCCAATATTACGGAGTTTACGCAAGTAGCGCTCTCGAGTCCATTCATTAGCTCCATCGGGCAGAAATTCGTAATCATTCTTGCCCTCATCGTGTCTGGTATCAAAGAGGTTTTCTACGTTAAAGGTCATCACCTTAATCCGCTCTCCTCGTACTTTTACTGTAGGTTTTGCCATAAGAATCAGCAGACAAAGCACACACATGCGAATCGCTTGTTGGTTCGTATGTATCATGATTTTGTTCTTATTCGTCATTTATTCTTTTGCAAAGGTACGCATTGAGAGGAATTGGAGGATGGAAAATGCATATCACAAGATCTACACTCCCCCTCAGCAGGTCATAAGAAAAAATTGCCCCATTCAGCCAGAGATTCACAGGAAGAATTTCATGCAAATAAAGGGCAGAGAAAAGAGAGCTTCCCTAGAGGGATAGAAATACCACCGATCAGAAAAAAACAAAGTAGAAGAAAAACATGATATTTACGGGATTTCAGATTCAGAAGAACCCCTCCCCCGGACTAGAGTCAAGGAGAGAGGTTCTATACATGATCAGGATTAAAATCCTGGTCTATACGTTTAGAAGTTCACACGCATACCCATTTGCCAGGTACGTCCGAAGCCATACCATACAAGCGCATCTTCGCCCGTGAGCACATTCTTGTCATCGACCTTGCTACCATCGGTTGCATCAGCGATGTACTTCGTATTGAAGAGGTTGTTCACACCACCAAAGATCGTTGCACTCATACCCTTGTAAAGCTCAAAGTTGTAGCTTGCGGAGAGGTCCACGATAGAGTAGTTAGGCATCTTCCAAGAGTCACCTTTGAAGACCTCAAGTTCTCCTGTTTTCTTATTCTTGGAAAGACGATTGGTAGGCTCAAAGTCTGCAAAGTTTTTACCAAAATAGTTGAAGTTCCCACGCAGGTGTAGACGAGGGAACATCTCCCAATCAAAACCCAAAGCTGCCGTAACCTGAGCCGAATTACCTACATGTACTCCATTGAGGTCGATTCGGCCTTCTCCCAAGAACTCCTGTGACTCGTTGTAGATGTCGTACTTGGAAACACCTCCCCAACGCCAGTCTCCCAAAGAGAGCATACCGGTAAGGCGAAGCTCCTTTGCAGGGCGATATTCCATATCAAGCTCAAGCCCCTTGTGGATAGCTGAGAGGTTACGGAAATTCCAATACTGATTCTTTTCAAGTACACTTGTACGGCGGAGGAAGCGATCGTCCCACTTCGTAAAGTATCCATTAAAATTCAGACGGAACTCTTCATTTTGGAACCCATAACCGAGCTCTGCCGTCATAATCTTTTCATTGGTAAGGTGTCTATTCACCTGCGTTGAATAGTTCAAGAAGGCACCGGCAAACTTGGGAGCTCTAGTGAAATATCCGGCATTGATGAAGAAATTGTTATAGTCAAGGAACTTGTACGAAGCCCCTGCCTTGATGCTCCAGGGCATGAGATTAACGCGGTCGCTAGCTGTACGCTTTACAAACTCTTCGCCGTAGAGCGGATTCTTGAGGAAGTTGGCATGGTTAGCCACGCTATAACCATCGGGTACGAGATAACGATACCCTTCGTAGGTCACAGACCCCGAGAGGAATGCATCAAACACGTCGCTCGTGAATTCACCTTGAGCAAATACACCGGCCCATACGACCTCGCCCAAATTATGGTAGTCATATTTATCTCCCTTACCAAGTTCCTTCTTACCATTATTTAGCTGAGATTGGAATTGAAGGCTTTGGAAGTTCTGACCACCCAAGAGGCTATAAATTTCTTTGTAGTGATCACCACGGTAGTAACGACCATCGAAACCGGCCGTCAAGGTAAAGTTATCGTCTAGGCGATTGCGATAAGAAGAGAGTAGACCGAACCATTTGTGGTTGTTCACACTATTACCAAGAATTACCTTGGAACCATTATCTCCATTAGCGGCATTGGCAGCATACACAGCTTCCCAATCAATCAAACCATCAGGAGTAGATTTGAAGTTGGTGGGGTTAGGACCAATAATGTTGCCATCCTTATCCCTGATTACCTGATATGAACGTTTCCCCTTATAGGTCTCAACCCAATTAGAGTAGTAGCCGTTTTTATCTCTAATACCGTCCACACGACGACCGCCACCCGATGCAATAGAAGCATAGAGAGCCGTGCTCAACGAAGAGCGATCATTGATCGTCCAATAGTGGTTGAGCGAAAGTTGGGGTTTATGATAGTAGTTATAACGAGGCGTGAGCACTTTACCATCGAGGTAACCGTACTCCAAATTCATACGCGTACCGTCAGGATGCTCTTCGTATTGCGACTGCAAATGGCGAGCGGAACGCTGGTTGTGCCATTGGGGAGCACCAAATGCCGTAAATGAGAGCGTATGCGCCTCATCAATCTTCTTTGAAATATTAAGGAAATAGCTATATCCACGGAAGTCTGTTGCCTTCACATAGCCATCACCGTAAGAGGTGTTACCTGAAGCCGTAACAGCCCAACCATTATCCATAAGACCTGTAGAAACGTTAAATCCATATTTTACATAGCCATCATTACCAATGCCCATGAAGACGTTTCCACCCTTTTTAGCATCCGTGTTCTTGGTTACAATGTTGATTGTACCTCCAACTGATGAGATACCCAAACGAGAAGCACCGAGACCGCGTTGCACCTGAACAAGAGAAGATACGTCGGTAAGACCTACCCAGTTGCTCCAGTAGACCTTTCCTCCTTCCATGTCGTTTACGGGCACTCCGTTGATCAATACCCCAAGGTTATCGGTATCGAAACCTCGCATCATAATGCGAGAGTCTCCAAATCCTCCTCCTGAACGCGTCACGTATACCGAAGGAGTTGATTTGAGCAACTCGGGAAATTCCGTATTGAAAGCCTTAGCCTCTATTTGCTTGAGCGAAATGTTGCTCACGGGTACAGGGACCTTACGATCTTTGGGTACCACGGAAGCAATTACCTCTACCTGACCCAAGCTAACGGCATCGGGAGTAAGCATAATACGACCAAGGTCTACCTTCTTGGCACCTGCCTCAAGCTTATCGACAACAAGCTGGTTGTAACCCACGCTACGGATCGTGATCTTGGCGCGGTTGGGTACGTCTATACGGAATTTTCCATCCAAGTCAGTCGTTACCCCTTTGAGGGTTGCACCTTGACCTGTGGTTACCGAAGCCCCAATGATAGGAGCGTTACTCTCTGAGTCCCATACCTGACCGGTCACAACGACTTGGGCAAAGGAGACTCCTACGCCTGCGATCGTAAGCACGAGAGCGCAGAGCAAACGGAATACATTTTGTCTCATAGTTTCGCTTTTTCTATGCGTTCTTAAATTCTTTACGGGCACAAAGATATTCCCTTTTTACCACATATCATTCATTATTAAGAGAATAGATCAAAACAGATCCGAGTAGAAGAGATTCGATTCATCTCAAAAGCGATCTGGAACGTCAGTATTCGAAGCAAAGGCAATACACTATGCCGGCATCATCTTTAAGAAAAGATCATTTTGACATAATAAGGGTAGTCTTTAACCTATTTGATAAAAAAGGAAAAGCCCTTTGACAAGACACCTCTCCCCTCCCTCTAACACCTAATGTCCAACAGCTGATAAAAAAACTCGTCCTTCTAAAAAAAAGAAGCCACTCTCCTCTACGAGGGAGTGACTTCCTCTACATATCTATGGGAATAACTGAGGGGAGCGCGTCTAGATCACACCACCACAGAAATCCCTATTGGGAACATCTTAGAGTTCCCAGATTTCTTGGTCATTGGGCACCTTGATCGCAGGATTCAGAGGAGCGATGCGAGATATGTTCATGAGGTGCTTGTAGGTAAAGTTCTCAGAAATTGAATTGTTACCCCAAGAACCGCAACCCAACGTATTGGTTACGTTAAGACCATTTTGGATGTGACCGCCGGCCGTCGTTGCACTAGGTGCATTAACAACGATACGAGAAACCGTAGCCTTAGATCCCGTGAGAATGATGTGAGCTTGGTTGTTTGAGTGGATAGCACAAGAGTGACCATTACCTTCGTTAGCGAGGTTGCGACATGCAATGTCAACACCTTCTTCGAAGTGCTTGTAGCTGAGTGCGCACATTACAGGACACATCTTTTCGCGGCAGATCACGTCTTCTTCGCCAACACCGTTAGCTTCTACGATGATAACGCGAGAGCCTTCGGGGACATTGATACCGGCCATCTTAGCAATCTTTTGAACGCCTTGACCTACAACATCTTTGTTTATGGGACCTCCATTTTGGAAAAGGAGGTCGCGCATCTTCTGACCTTCCTCTTCAGTACAGATGTAAGCCCCGCGCTTGCGAAGGGCTGCAAATACAGCATCCTTGTCCGCTTCGTTATAAATAACACTTTGCTCTCCCGTGCAGATGATACCATTATCATAAGAACGACCATAGATAACCTTTTCGGCAGCATCTTCAAAGTCGATATCGCTATCAAAAATAACTTGCACGTTACCGGCACCAACACCGTAAGAAGGCTTACCACTAGAATAAGCACTCTTAACCATAGCCATACCACCGGTGGCAACAACGACATCCACAGCACCCATGAGTTGTTGGGTCATTTCAATGCTGGGTTCTTCAATAACCTGTACCATACCTTCGGGTACGTTGAAAGGCTTGATCGCTTCGAGGATGAGATCTACAGCGTGCTTAGAGCATTTTTTAGAACGGGGGTGCGGAGAGATAATGATGGCGTTGCAAGTCTTCAAAGCAAAGATGATGTTACTCATGGGAGTAACAATAGGATTGGTGGTAGGAGTAACTGCACCAACAACGCCCATAGGCTTGGCAATCTCGATCATGCCCGTACGTTCGTCAATGTTGAGGATACCTACAGATTTCTTGTCATGGAGGTTATACCAAACACCCTTAGACTTACCACGGTTCTTAGATACTTTGTCTTCGTAAACACCCATACCTGTTTCGTCTACAGCTTCACGAGCGAGCATTTCTGCATTTTCGTAGATAACCTTAGCGGCGGCACGGCAGATGTTGTCTACTGATTGCTGATTGTGAGTAGCTTGGTACTCCTTTTGGGCCTTGCGAGCAAGGGCCACCATTTCTTTGATTTCCATTGGATTTATTCTAATTGTATCGTTTATAATACGATGGATTGATTCCTAAATTAAAACAAGCGATTGTAGATACCTTCGATCTCTTCTACACTAAAGGGTACGTAGTTATTCTTTAAGAGACGTTGTTGCGTAACAAGTACAGACTCCGCAAAGCCACGACGCTCCTCGGGCTTCATGCCATACTCTTGCAGAGGCTTGCGACTGATGAGCTGACCGAGCAAGCCGTCAAGCGCATCGTATACGTTATCTACCGTAGAGCCGAGAAGCTCTGCCAAGTGCGCTTCCAAAGGAGCAATAGCCCCCTGAGGATTCTTAGCATGATAGAGCTTAAACACCTCAGTAAAGAACTGGTAGTTAGCTTCACCGTGGGGCACATGGTAGTTACCACCTAAGGGATAAGAGAGGGCGTGAACGGCACCTACCCCGGCATTACCGAAAGCGATACCTGCCATATTAGCAGCAATAAGCATTTCGGCTGCATACTTATGACGCTCTTCGGGTGTCGTAGCGGCGATTTTTTTGAATACATCAATGATCGTATCCATAGCGGCTAGACTGAACACACGGGTATAGGGATTGCACTTAGGAGATACATAAGCCTCTACTGCGTGGATCAGGGCATCAATAGAAGATGCGGCATAGAAGCGGAAAGGCAATCCGGCAAGAAGTTCGGGAATGATCACTGCATCATCAGCCACGATCACATCATCGGCAAGCCCCATCTTGGTATGGCGAGACTTAATCTCTGCAATAGAGATATTAGTCACTTCACTACCCGTACCGCACGTTGTGGGGATAATCACAAGCTGACGATCCTTGATCAGAGGAATTTTGTGGTCGAAAGCATCCATTACATCGGTCAGATCTTTGATTACAAAGAGCTTAGCGATATCGATAACCGTACCACCACCCACTGCGATAACGCGACGGAAAGTTGCACCACCGAGATCGCGAAGGATGCTATTCATCATTTCGTCGGAGGGTTCGCCCTGTCCGTATTTCTCTTGCATAACAAAGCGGCAAGGAAGACCGAGCTTCTCCATGAAGGGTTGATAAATGAACTCATTAGTAAGAACGAGGTCATGCTCGTTCAGTTCAAATTCCTTTGCAAACTCAGCAAAAGTCTCCGAACGGTGCAACTTAGTGCTTAACTTAAATAATTGCATGGATTGGGTTTATTTTGAGGGAAAACGTTTATTGAATTCTTCTGTAAGGGCAGGACGGAAGTCGGGATGGGCAATGGCAATAAGGGCTTTGGCACGCTCACGGAGTGTTTTTCCTTTGAGCTTAGCCGCGCCATACTCGGTTACCACATAATCCACATCGTTACGAGAAGTGGTAACAGCAGCCCCCTCAGCGAGAAGAGGCACGATACGAGACACCTTACCCTTAGCAGCAGTAGCAGGCATAGCCATGATGCTGATACCATGAGCGGACATAGAGGCACCACGTACATAGTCTACCTGACCGCCCGTTCCGCTGAATTGCTTGTAGCCGATCGTTTCACTAGCCACTTGACCCATAAGGTCCACTTCAATACAACTATTGATGCTGACCATGCGATCGAAGTTCATTACGGTAACAGGGTCGTTCACCCAGTCTACCGAAGCAAGACGTACGTCGGGATTGTTGTTGACAAAGTCATAAAGATCTTTTGTTCCCATCAAGAAGGTCGCTGTCAATTTGCCATTGTCCAACTCTTTTTTCTTACCGGTTACAACGCCGGCACGGACGAGCTCAAGTACCCCATCAGAGAACATTTCAGTGTGGATACCAAGATCCTTCTTTTCTTTGAGGAAGAGAAGCACAGCATCGGGAATGGCACCAATACCCAACTGGAGGGTATCTCCATCCTTCACGAGCTGAGCCACATTGTTACCGATCGCCTTTTCTACCTCACCAATTTTGGGGAGAGCGATCTCGTACAAAGGATAATCAGCCTCTACGATATAGTCAAGTTTAGATACATGGATCAGGTTGTCTCCATGTACAAAAGGCATCTGCTTATTCATTTCAGCAATCACCACTTTGGCACACTCGGCAGCAGGCTTCGTATAGTCGCACGAAACTCCATAGCTACAATAGCCCTCTTCGTTGGGTTCGGATACGTGTACAACTGCCACATCCACGGGCATCGTCCCGTCTCTGAACAGACGAGGTACCTGATAGAAGAAGAGGGGGAAGAAATCCACACGACCATCAAGCAATGCCTGACGCGTATTACCACCGATAAAGTTAGTAACGTGCCTGAAATGACCATCCATCTCGGGAGCGCAATAGGGAGCATCTCCCAAAACGAGCATATGGAAAATCTTCACATCTCGATAGTTCTGATAATTATCTGCCAGAGCACGGCTGATTAACTGAGGAGCTCCTGCAGCGTGAGCCATGACTACAAAATTACCATTTTTGATGGCACGTATCGCCTCTTGTGCCGATACGATTTTGTCTTTGTACTCTTCCATCGGGTAAATTATTATGGGGTTTATTCGCTATTTATTGTAGATTCTATTCCAAGCCTTAGAAGGGGATCGGATTTAGGGCTTATCAGGGGTGGTGCGTTATTTCCTGGGAGCGAGATCCGAATTTACGGAGGATGTCGCGAGCCTCCTGGAGCAACTCCTCATCGGTATCCCACACGAGTATCAGATTAAACGGTATATCAGGGAATGCTGCACGTAGCTGACCTTCCACCAAAGCATCCATGGTTTCGGTCATTGACGGACAGGTAGCACAAGCCCCCTTGAAGGCAACACGAATGTCACCTTCAGGGGATATGCTACAGAGTTTGACACCACCTCCGTGCAACGCAAGTTGCGGAGCGACGTGCGTATTCAGCACTTCTTGTACGGCATCAAAGTCTAAATTCATAGGAATATCAATCTCTTAAAAGATTACTTTCCGACTACTTGATCCTTTGTCACGTCGATATGAGCGATCTCACGAGCCATTTGCTTCTTGGCCTCAAGATTGCCTTGACGTTGAATCATGATGCGTTGAGCCTGAGGAGACCCGGCTCCGTGCATAGACTCCGTACGATAACCAACGGCAGCCGTACCGAGTGTGATGTTTTCGATCAAGCGAAGTACACGCATACGGTTCTCTACATCCGTACCCGTTGCTCCCTGTAGGTATTTACGTACAATGGGACCGAGCATATCATCACGAAGGTCTTGCTCTGCAGGCATTGTAACCATGATACCTCCGGCGATATCTTCAGCAAGACGAGCAATTTCGTAAGGGAGACGCGTTACATTTTGCTTACATACGTTTGCAAGAAGGAGGTCGATAAGGTAGTTACCACTCTTGGTGGGTTTACCTTCTGCCGAACAAGCGATACCACAAGCGTACAATGTTTCATTAAGATGGATCATCTCGATGAGTTTATCCTTGATGTGCGATGCCTTAGGTACACCATTGTAGTCAGCGGCGAGAGCGGCAGCACCAATGAGGACGTCGCCCACACCTACCTTACAACCACCATAAGACTGACGGTGATAACCGGCGAAACGCTCAACCATCATACCGGCATACTTAAATTCTTGGCACATGAATACGCGTTCGTTGGGGATGAATACGTTGTCAAAAACAACTAATGCTTCATGACCACCGAAAGTATTGTTTCCAAGGTCGATGTCAGCACCCTCTTCCATCTTACGGGTATCACAGCTCTGACGACCATAGATCATGATAATACCGGGAGCGTCACTTTCGATGGCGAAAGATACGGCATAAGCCTTATCCTCTTCCTTCATAGCCTGAGTAGGCATGATGAGGTGTTCGTGAGAGTTCACAGCACCCGTTTGGTGAGCTTTAGCTCCACAAACTACAATACCGTCGGGACGGATCTCTGTAATGTGCATGAACATATCGGGATCGGGTTGCTGAGAGGGGCTCAAACTGCGGTCTCCCTTGGGATCAGTCATAGCACCATCGACAACGAGGTCTCGCTCTTGTACCATCTCGAGGTACTTAACGAATCTCTTGTGATACTCGGTACCAAGATCTTGATCCATGTCGTAAGTCGTAGAATAGATCGCATTGAAAGCATCCATACCCACGCAACGTTGGAAGCAAGCTGCCGTCTTTTGGCCCATGAGACGTTGCATCTTCACCTTCTTTACGAGGTCACCGGCATTTTGATGGATGTGGCAAAAACGGTTAATGGTCTTACCGGTCAAATGGCTGGTAGCGGTCATTAGCTCCTTGTACTCGTCCTTTTGAGCTAGTTCGTAGCTCATTGCAATAGAGTTGAGAGATGGACGGATCATGGGGTGATCTACGGGATTGTCAATACGCTTACCCATGAAGTAAACCTTTAGATCGAGTTTACGCAAGCTCTCAATGTACTCTTCTCTCGTCATCATAACTTTAATTCCTTTCCTTTTTATACCAAGGCACACTGACCTCTCCGCTAAGCGACTCTATAAGTCCTCTTGAAATGCCTCATGCTTTCCGTCCCACAGGAAACAGGGACACCACGCGAGGGAATCACAAGAGGGGCGAATAGGGATCGGGGGGTACCCTGTCTATTCTTTGTAGTTATATTCTAATTCTATCGGCACAGTGCATTTCCTTTAGAGTCCTGCTGATCGTTTGTTGCAAAGAGAGAACACACGACACAAAAGAAAAAGCCCCTACACTTCTTGTCCGACCTCGCACCTCCTTTTCATCAATGAAAGGGGTACACACTCGTCAAAGCGGGGAGCCATACTAGCAGGCAGTGTTTGGTTCTCTAGGAGGAATCTATCAAGCGTGCGATAAGGACAGCGACAAAGAGCCTGCAAAACTCCGAGAGAGGATGGTTCCTCCCTCAGGCTCTTGGGATAAGCACCTTTTCAAAAAGGTCTTCCCAAGCTCTACATCAATCCCGAAGTTCCACTCACGTCTTCAGAGAGATTCTGAGAGTGCTCTAGAGAGGGGCACCCAGAGAAAGAGAGTGAGAGCAGAACCTCTCTCAGAAGAGTTTTACACACATACAATTACAATCAATTATAATATGTGAAACTCCCACGCTACAATGAGGCATCTCTTACAGATGTAAACATCCGAATACCTCATCCCTTCTTTTTCACCCACCGTCTCCTATTCCCCCGGAATAGGCGGGTTTGTCTTACAATACAAGTTATGGCAGGTCTTCTGACTTCCTCTCCAAGACAGCGTCTTCCCAAGCTTCGTTTTCTTTTACACTTCGCTAAGTGACCTAGTGCCGCTCAGAATGGGGCTACCCAAACAAGGTTACAGCTGTGGGGACAGTCTCGGACTTACACCGAATTCCCTTTTCAAAGGCGTGCGATCAAGAGAGAGCAACTGAACCCAGTAAAATCACCTTAACACATCGTCTTCACCATAACACCTGCAAAGGTAGTACTTCTTTTTTGTTTTGCCAAGCCTAAGACGTTAATATCCATCTCCACCCCCGGAGACACTAAAAAAACACTCAAAGAGGCACCCCTTAGCATCTTACAGCCCAAGAGATTAAAAAATCCAGCCCAATAGCAAATAAACCGTTGGGCAAGATTTTCATAACTTCTGCCCTGCAGTTTTGGAAGTTCTCTGAGTAGCGTTATATATCAAATGTAAGAGATAGGTAAAGACTCGTAGTCCTATATCGGCACAAGACAATCTACCTAAATAAAAGGAAAGCGAGCGACCATCACGATCATCGAAACCCTAAAATCGCTATCTTTGCGACACCTAATTTGTATAAAGCGAAGCCGATGAAAAGAAGAAAAACCTATTATCAGCCGAAATGGCGTCCGGGGCAAGATCGACGCAAGGCACGTCGCCGTCGTACTCGTCGCTCGTTTATCGTTACTTTTTTTGTGCTTTTGGCACTCCTCATAATGATCACTCTTGGGCTTTATCGCCTAGCACCTATTGGGAAATCAGGCGAGGGGACCTATGTATATATCACCGAAGAGACTACCCAAGAGGAGGTACTTCAACAAATCGAAAAGCGAATCCTCATACGTTACCCCAGTGTACTGCACCGTGTTGCCTCATGGGTACTCCCCAAAGAGAAACTCCTCAAGGAGGGTCGTTACCGCATTGAGCCCTCCATGAGTATGCGTACACTCTTTGCCACCCTTCAAGGGGGTGAGGAGAGTCTCATCACCCTCAAACTCAATCGAACAACTCGCACCCAAGAGGATTTGATCAAGACGCTCACCCAAGAGCTCCGCATGAAGCCCGAAGAGCTCCGAGACAAACTCCATGATGCAACCTATTGTTTGTCGTTGGGACTCGACACCATTTCGATACGAACACTCTTTATTCCAGGGGAATACAAAGTGCACTGGGACATCAGCCCCGACTCTCTTATCGCCACTTTCCAAAAGCAGTACAACGAGTTTTGGACCTCAGAGCGCAAGCAACTGGCTTCAGAAGTGGGATTCTCTCCCGCAGAAATCACCACTATCGCCTCTATCGTCCAAGAGGAGAGTGCCAAGAAAGACGAATATGCCACCATCGCAGGACTTTATATTAATCGGTTACGCAATAACATGAAGTTGCAGGCGGACCCGACCGCCCGCTACGCCTATGGAGATTTTTCGGTGAATAGAATTGGGAAAGATCAGCTGAACGCCAACTCGCCCTACAATACTTACAAGGTCAAAGGTCTTCCCCCGGGCCCCATCTGCTACCCGGAAACAGAGACCATAGACCAAGTACTCCACTACAAAAAGCATGACTATATATATATGTGTGCTAAAGCTGATTTCTCAGGCTATCACGCCTTTGCCTCTCGCTACATGGAACACAAGCAAAACGCAAAAGCCTATCAAGCGGAGTTAGATAGACGTTCGATACACTAAATTAGCTAGAGAGAAAAGGCACAAACAAATGCCCCAAGATATTGCTATGTACAGCCGTACCGAACTACTCATCGGTCAAGAGGCTCTCGCACGATTGCAGGCAACCCACCTCTTACTCGTCGGACTAGGTGGCGTCGGTGGTGCCGTGGCTCACATGTTAGTGCGAGCAGGTATCGGACAAATGACCCTCGTAGATGGAGACATTGTAGCTCCGAGTAACCTCAACAGGCAGCTCGTAGCCTATCAAGATACCTTGGGGATGCCCAAAACCATCGCATTGGAACAGGAACTTCGACGGATCAACCCTGAGCTACAGCTGACCCTCATCACAAAATTTCTCACCCCTGAGAACATTGCGCCTATGTTGGAAGAGATACAACCGCACTTCGTAGTGGATGCGATCGATACCCTAGCACCTAAAACGGAACTCCTCCTAGAGGCACACAATCGACAGCTCCCCATAGTATCTTCCATGGGAGCAGGAGCCAAACTTGATCCCTCAGCCATCCGCATTGGAGATATTGGAACGAGCCACACCTGTGCTCTAGCCAAAGCGGTGCGCAAGGCTCTCAGAGAACGGGGGCTTCATAAAGGGATACCCGTAGTCTACTCCATCGAAAAAGCTCGTCCCGAGGCGATCCAAGCAACCACGGCAGAGCGAGGGAAACGCTCCACCGTAGGCACGATTTCCTATATGCCCAATATGTTTGGGTGCTACCTCGCAAGTTACGTACTGCAACAACTGATCAAGTAATGGATACCCCCTTTATATCAATAAGCGATCTACGTAAAAGTTTTGGCACTCTAGAGGTACTTCGTGGACTCTCCTTCTCGGTACAAAAGGGAGAAGTCGTAGCCATTGTAGGTTCTAGTGGTGCCGGCAAGACCACTCTCCTGCAGATAATGGGGACACTCGACTCCCCTTCCTCGGGCGAAGTACAAATCCATGGTGTAAATCCACATATCCTATCGGCACGCAAGCAGGCAGTGTTCCGCAATAGGCATCTCGGCTTTGTATTCCAATTTCATGAGCTATTACCCGAATTTACCGCCCTCGAAAACGTAGCTCTACCCGCTTTCATTGCAGGCGACCTCAGCCGGAGAGATGCTCTCCGTGAGGCAAAAGAGCTACTGACCTCTCTTGGGCTTGCCGACCGTCTGCACCATGCTCCACGCACCCTCTCAGGTGGAGAAAAGCAACGAGTGGCCGTTGCACGAGCCCTTATCAACCATCCCGATGTACTTCTTGCCGATGAACCCTCAGGGAGCCTCGATAGCAAGAATAAAGAGGAATTGCATCAACTTTTTTTTCGTCTCAGTAGAGAGCGTGAACTCACCATCATTTTTGTCACCCATGATCACGCTATGGCGGAGCGAGCCGATCGCATCATAACCCTGCACGATGGACTTATTGCCTCGGAGCAGAGTCCATCGTCCATCATATCGAAGGTCTAACGAGAGCCCATGAACCCACAATTGAGTAAATACTTTCGGTTTGGCAAAAGCGACTTGATTGTCTTTGTCTTCTTCGTCGCTCTCGCAGGAGTCGGAGCAACATTGCTTCTTTGGGGTAAACCTCAAGATGCATGCAAAGCGAACTCAGGAAAGCTTCCTCCGAAACAAAACGATAATGCCATCATCTCCAAAGCCACAAACTCAACACCGGCACTAGGTAGTAGTACACGAACTCGGGACAGCTTGATCCTTAGCAGAGCCTATGTTGGACCTCCTCAGTCCGAGGGGAACTATACCCCCTCTCGCAAGATCCCTGAAGGAATTACCCTACCACTCAACCAAGTGGACTCGGCCACACTCACTCAAATACCCGGTATCGGTCCTGCCTTTGCTCGACGTATCATAAACTATCGAGAGCAACTGGGTGGTTTCTATACCCTATTGCAACTCCAAGAGGTATACGGCATGACAACCGAACGATTTCTCAAAATAAGGAACTATCTGACTCTCGGCGAATCACCCCGGCGTATTGCCCTTGGCTCCATTGCCTACGACAGCATCCCCAAACATCCCTATCTCAATTACAAGCAACGCCAAGCAATCGCTCGCATTCTCTATCGAGATGGTGCCCTCAAAGGATGGGCGCAACTAGCTCTTCTGCCCGAATTTTCTCAAGAAGATAGCATCAGACTAACCCCCTACTTCACCTTTTAGTTCAAGCGTATAGAACAACCCTATTTGCACTTATGATCACCAAAATTTATCCCGACAACCCCGATAGAGTACTCCTCGATGCCCTCGTGGCTCAGCTCCGAGATGGAGCCTTGGTTATTTATCCTACGGGGATCAGCTATGCCTATGGCTGCTCGGCGTATAAGGCACGTGCCATTGAGGAGGTTTGCAGACTTAAAGGGGTAGATCCCAGGCGTCATCGGCTCGCTATCATGTGTGCAGATATAGCGGATTTTACGCACTATGCCAAGGTGGACAATCAAGCCTTTCGATTCATCCGAGAACACAAAAAGGAGCCTATCACCTACCTATTGCCCGCCACTTCGGGTCTCTCCAAACTCCTCATCAATAAACACGAAGTAGGACTTCGACTCCCCTTACACCCTCTAGCATCCCTACTTATAGAGGCTTTAGGAGAGCCCCTTTTGACCGCTTCTCTACCTCTCAAAGAGGAAGATCCCGAGTACCGAACCACCCCTGAACTCATCGACGAAGTCTATGGTCACGAAGTTTTTACAATCCTTGATGGAGGGTGTACCATGGGCGGTACAACGGCTATGGTATCTCTAGTTGGTGGGACTATCAAGGAGATTCGCCCTGCCCATATACCCAACGCATCACACCCATTTGATTTATGAAAAAAAGCGGCTCAGCCCTATCAGCATCGGCAGTTCTATTGCTTATATTCCTCACTTATATTGTAGGGAGCTGTGCCAAACAAGGCACACCCGAAGGGGGCCCCTACGATATGACTCCACCGAGGTTTATCAAAAGTACGCCTATCAATGGATCTGTACAGGTCAAAGGCAATAAAATAAAACTCACCTTTGATGAAAATGTAAAGGTGGAAAAGAGCAACGAAAAGGTCATCTTCACGCCACCTCAAAATACACCTCCTCGTATCATTTCAGGAACGGGAAAAAGTATTACCATCATCTTTGAGGATTCGCTTCAGAGCAATACGACCTACGTAATCGACTTCACCGATGCTATCGTAGATCTAAATGAGGGGAATCCACTAGAAGGATTCGTCTTTGCATTCTCGACGGGAGATAAAATTGACAGTATGGAAATTCGAGGTCGCGTATTCGATGCCGAGGGGCTTTACCCTATCCCCGATCTCATGGTAGGGGTACACAGAGAGGATGTGGATAGCCTCTTCCAGAAGCGTCCTCTACTTCGCACAGGTAAAACATTGAGCGACGGTTCTTTTGTGATCTCACACCTCGCCCCGGGTCGATACCGCCTATTTGCATTGAACGATCTCGATCACTCCTTCAGCTACTCCCAACGAACCGAAGGATTTGCATTCTTACCTCAGATGGTTGATGCAGTAGCTCCCAAGCCCAAGCAATCAGACCAAGATACCCTTCAGAAAAGGGATTCCATCCGGCCGAGCGATAGTTCAGCCCTCATAACACCCCATAAAAATATAGAGAGAGACTCCTCTATGCAAAAAAAGGAGAATCTAACGGTAGAGCATCTATTGCTCTACTCCGTCGATATCCTCAAGCGCACCTATTTGCAAAAGAGCACACGCCCCGACTCGACACTCTTCACTCTCAGTTTCACACAACCTCTGGAGACCCTGCCCCAAGTACGGATCATCGGGGCTCCCTCCGAGAGCCAATCGCTACTTCTCCCCCAAGTCAAAGAGAAGCGTATGGAGGTTTCTTACTGGATTACTGACAGCACCTATTACAAACAAGATACTCTTCAGATCGAAGCTCGGTATGACACACTCGATTCACTGGAACATCCTACCCTACAGACCGATACTCTGAAATTGATTTATCGTCCTTCAAAAAAGAAGAGATTGGATAATCAACGATCGGAGGGCTTGAACCTTACCTCCTCCAATGGATTCGGGGGACAAGGTAATTCTACCCATCTTACAGGAGCCTCCAACACACCCAAAGAAGCAGTATCATCAGCCCCAACACCCCCACAGGAGACAGGGGCTTCAGTTGCAGACTCTGCACAAATGACAAGAGAGCTCACGCCACACCTCCACCCCGAATTCGTAAAAAAGGAATCACCCTTTGCCCTCTTCCCCCGAGATACCATTGCCATTCGCTTTGAGCAACCACCGCTTCATATCGATACTAACAAGGTACATTTCTACTCTGTTGAGGACTCCACAGAGACCCCTCACCCCCTGCACCTGCGCCTACATCCCGAGAATGCACTCCAACTGCAACTCCTTGCGCCACTACAGATTGGCACTCAATATCGCTTGCGGCTGGACTCCGCTGCCATACACTCCTGCTACGGGATGCCCAACCGTGCTACAACTCTGGATTTCTCCATAGAGAACGAGGAAAAGTTCGGCACACTTTCCCTACGCATCGACAGCCTCCAACAACACCAAGGGAAAGCCTACTTTGAACTGCGATCCGAAGATAATAATATCATCATGACTCGAGAGGCAATCCCTGACAGTCTGCTCTTGCTCGATCTACTCCCTGCGGGCACCTTCTACGGACACCTATGGATAGATCTCAACGGCAATGGGAAATGGGATCCGGCACATTACCCCACACACCAACCCGAACCCTCCTTTTTCTACTCCAAACCAATCGGCATACAGGCCAAATTCACCAACGAAATCCGTTGGAATCCGACAGAAGAGCCGCTTAAGAAACAGCGTCCTTCGGGCCTAAAGATTCCTGAAGAGGCGGGCAATAAAAACACCCAATCAGGAGAAAAAAGGCAACGACAAAACCTAAATGAGGAATACGTCAAACGTATGCGGGAGCGATATGGACCGAAATGGAACCCTTCAGACCACGATCGTAAGATCTTGGGGCTCCCCTCCCGTGCAGAGGAAAAAGTCCAACGAAAAGCCGAAGAGGAGGCCCTCAAAGCCAAAAGGAATAAAAATAGGTCTCGTAACTCATAAACCCACCGAGACACGAATCAAAAAGTACAACAATGAAATACGGCACATAGATCCCTAGAGATAAAAGGATTGATGTGTCGTATCTTTTTAGTATATTTGCACAAGAATTATAGGTTGAACACTCGACAAAAGGGCTCTCCGCGGGAACTCTTTTCTCTAAAAGAGTACAAAACACCACCCGCCATCTTTAGGGAATACCCTAGGAGAGAAACCGGTTGGGTAACAGGTGTAGAAACAGGTATTGCAAAGGAGAAGAAAAGAAGTCGAATAGAGAATGTTTTTAGACTATCTTTTTGTAGCGTTTTTTGTCCTTGCACTCATGGCAGGGATTGTTCGTAGCGTACTTTCGGGGGATTTAACCATCTTCAATACAATGCTACAAGCAGCGTTTGGGTCTGCTCAAACGGCATTCGAGATCGCTCTAGCCCTAACAGGGATTCTTTGCTTTTGGATGGGTCTGATGCAGGTCGCGGAGAAGAGTGGATTGATGCCTCGCTTAGCGGGGTGGATAAGCCCTCTTTTGCGAGCTCTCTTTCCCTCAATCCCCGAAGGAGACCCTGCTTTGGGAAAAATCTTCATGAGTATCTCCGCCAATCTTCTGGGGCTGGACAATGCAGCAACTCCACTCGGGCTAGAGTCAATGAAACGCCTACAAGAGTTAAACAAAGGTGCGAGTCGGGCTTCCGATGCCATGATCATGTTCCTTGCTATCAACGCCAGTGGTTTGACCTTGATCCCAACTAGTATTATGGCCTTTCGGATGCAAGCAGGATCAAGCAACCCTGCCGATGTATTCTTCCCGATCCTCCTCGTGACACTTATCTCCACGACCACGGCTATCATCCTCGTTGCCACTAAACAACGTATCAACCTTTGGCAACTCCCTCTGCTCCTCTTTTTTAGCTTCATTGCCCTCTTTATTGCTCTCGTTGTCGGGCTCAAACAGGTGCTTTCACCCGAGCTGTTCAGTACCTATACGACTCTTGCGGCAAGCCTCATACTCCTCTCTACAATCACTCTTTTCTTAGTGAGTGGATTACGAGCCAAGATCGGCGTTTTTAGCACCTTTGTAGAGGGAGCAAAAAAGGGATTCCCAACGGCTGTTAAGATTGTCCCTTACCTCGTGGCTATGCTTGTCGGAATTGCTGTTTTTCGAGCCTCAGGGGCAATGGACTTTCTCATCGAAGCGCTGAGATACATCGTCACCCTATTCGGTGGAGACACAAACTGGATTGAAGCCCTCCCGACGATGCTTATGAAACCCCTCAGTGGCAGTGGTAGTCGAGCTTTGATGGTCGATGCCATGCAAACCTATGGAGCAGATAGCTTCGTGGGTAGAATTACCTCTATCGTACAGGGCAGTACAGACACGACCTTATACATAATAGCACTTTACTATGGAGCCGTAGGAATCAAACGGATCCGTTATACCCTCGGCTACTCCCTCATTGCCGATGCCGTAGGACTTGTGGCATCCGTTGTCATCGGCTACCTCTTTTTTGTATCATAAATCTCTAACAGAAGATAGCGTATGAAGATCAATTACTATACCGATCAGGGCGTCCAAGTACCACACCTCAGACGCCAAATTATATCAAGATGGATCAAGCAAGTGGCTAACGAACTGGGCAAGTCGCTTGGAGAGATTTCTTATAAATTCACTAACGACACGGGCATCCTCGAAGCCAATAAACTCTTCCTCCAGCATGACTATTTCACCGATATCCTCACTTTCGATAGCTCGCCGGCAGGGTCGTCGTACATTGCAGGAGACATTTTGATCAGCCTGGAGACCGTAGCCAGCAATGCGGAGAAATTTAACGTCCCCTATGAAGAAGAGCTTCATCGTGTACTTATTCATGGAGTGCTTCATTTGGCCGGGCTTGATGACCAAACGCCTCAAGAGGAAAAATTGATGCGCTTGGCTGAGGATAGAGCACTCATATTACTTCGCCGCCTGGTAGGAGATAGACCATTCCTCTCTACCTAATAAAGGGATTGATCGCTCTCCATACGATCTGCGAATTATCTCGGAGGGGCATCCCTCTGATCGAATAAGAGTATGCCCCTTCTCTACCACTAAAAAAGAAGGTAGAGAGGGGTTTGTCGCTTATGTTGCTTGACACGCCTTGCGATATACCCCAAAACCATCAAAAGAAATTACCTACTATAAGGTATTTTGCCTATCTTTGCACGGGAATCGAGTAGGGGGCTCTTCGCACCGCTACCAGAGTAAATATAAGTATAGATAGGGATGTGGGATAACGAAGCCCTACCTTCCATCGAAAAAGGTTGCTTTCACCTTCGGAGCATATCCGATGCATGAGAGTTTTTTGTTTTGGCAATCGCAATTAATTAGTACACTATAAACAAGAAAGAATCACTATGTGGCTTTGTAATTCTTCCGTTGGGCGGAAGGTAGTGATGAGTATCACGGGTTTGGCTCTTGTACTCTTCCTCCTCTTCCATATGTCTATGAACCTCGTAGCACTTTTCAGTCCTACGGGCTACAACGCAGTCTGTGAATTCCTCGGAGCTAATTGGTACGCCCTTATTGCTTCTATGGGACTTGCAGGTTTGATGCTGTTACACATCATTTATGCATTTTGGCTCAATGTCCAAAATCATCGAGCCAGAGGTAACGACCGCTACGCGATTACCGACCGCCCCAAAGGAGTAGAATGGTCTTCTCAAAACATGCTTCTCCTCGGAGTGATCATCGTATTCGGGATTGGTCTTCACCTGTTCAACTTTTGGGCAAAGATGCAACTTGCCGAAATAGTGGGGAACCATGACCTCGGTATCGCTGGTGTTGCCGGACCTACCGATGGAGCAGGACTTATCGAGTACACTTTCTCTAATCCAATATTTGTAGTGCTTTATGCCATTTGGCTTCTTGCTCTATGGTTCCATATCAACCACGGTTTTTGGAGTGCCCTTCAGACAATCGGATGGAATAACTTGATTTGGATGAAACGTATTCGCACCATCTCCGTCTGGGTTTCTTCAGTCCTTATGTTAGGATTTGCTAGTGTAATGTTCTACTACTTTGGGCAAAGTGTCGTAAGTGGTAATCTTTGGCTCTTTTAAATGTGGCTATCTCTATGACTAAAATTGACGCAAAAATACCTCAAGGACCACTGGAACTTAAGTGGACGAACTACAAGAATCATCAGAAATTAGTCAATCCTGCCAACAAACGTCGTCTCGATGTGATCGTGGTTGGAACGGGGCTTGCCGGAGCTTCGGCAGCGGCTTCTCTTGGAGAGATGGGCTTCAATGTTCTAAATTTCTGTATCCAGGACTCTCCTCGTCGCGCACACTCCATTGCGGCACAGGGAGGGATCAATGCAGCAAAAAACTATCAAAACGATGGAGACTCCGTGTATCGGTTGTTTTATGATACGATCAAGGGAGGAGACTATCGTGCTCGCGAGGCTAATGTATACCGTTTGGCAGAAGTCAGCAACGCCATTATAGATCAATGTGTAGCTCAGGGAGTTCCTTTTGCCCGCGAATATGGCGGATTACTGGACAACCGCTCTTTCGGAGGGGCACAAGTGTCACGCACATTCTATGCCCGTGGACAAACGGGACAGCAACTCCTACTCGGAGCCTATTCAGCTCTTAGCCGTCAGGTAGCTAAAGGCAGTGTTAAGCTCTACACTCGCCACGAAATGCTTGATGTTGTGATCATAGAGGGGCGTGCTCGAGGGATCATTGCTCGCAATCTTTCCACAGGAGCGATTGAGCGTTACGCTGCACACGCTGTAGTAGTAGCCACAGGTGGATATGGCAATACCTATTTTCTTTCGACCAATGCGATGGCATCCAACGGATCAGCCGCATGGCAGTGTTATAAAAAGGGCGCATTTTTTGCGAATCCTTGTATGGCACAAATCCACCCCACCTGCATCCCCAAACATGGTGATTACCAATCGAAACTGACTCTCATGAGTGAGTCGTTGCGCAACGATGGTCGCATTTGGGTCCCCAAAAAGATTGAAGATGCAAAGAAGTTGCAGGCCGGGACTCTTAAAGGGCATGAAATCCCCGAAGAGGATCGTGACTACTACTTAGAGCGTCGTTATCCTGCGTTTGGTAACCTCGTGCCTCGTGACGTGGCCAGTCGTGCTGCCAAGGAGCGTTGCGATGCGGGCTTCGGTGTGAACAATACAGGGCTTGCGGTATTCCTCGACTTCAATGATGCAATCCGCCGTATGGGCGAGGAGGTTGTAGCGCAAAAGTATGGAAACCTCTTCCAGATGTACGAAAAGATAACCAACGACAACCCCTATAAAACACCCATGATGATCTACCCTGCCATCCACTACACCATGGGAGGACTTTGGGTAGATTACGAATTGCAAACAACGATACCCGGACTTTTTGCGATCGGTGAAGCCAACTTCTCCGACCACGGAGCAAACCGCCTCGGAGCCTCAGCCTTGATGCAAGGGCTTGCCGATGGGTATTTCATCCTCCCTTACACTCTGCAAAATTATTTGGCCGATCAGATCCGGATTCCTCGTTTCAGTACTGACTTACCCGAGTTTAAGGAAGCAGAGGATGCCATCAACGAACGCATCCAAAAACTTATGAACAACAAGGGTAGTCGCACTGTAGATAGCCTCCATAAGGAATTGGGGAATATCATGTGGGAATACGTTGGAATGGGTCGTGACAAAGAGGGTTTGAAAAAGGGTATTACACTCCTTGCAGAACTCAAAAAAACGTTCTGGAAAGAGGTAAGTGTACCCGGATCGGGCAACGACCTCAACATCGAACTTGAGAAGGCACTGCGCCTTGCGGACTTCATTGAGATTGGCGAACTCATGGCACACGATGCCCTTAATAGGGAGGAGAGTTGCGGAGGACATTTCCGCCTCGAGCATCAGACCGAAGAGGGTGAAGCTCTACGTCATGATGATCAGTTTGCCTATGCTTCGTGCTGGGAGTACCAAGGCGATACACAAGAGCCCACCATGCACAAAGAGGCACTCGACTATGAATTTACGGAACGTCTAACACGTAACTACAAGAACTAAATAGGGAGACTAAGCAATGGATCACAATATAAATATTACTGTGCGCGTCTGGCGACAAAAAGGTCCCCGCGAAAAGGGTCGTTTTGAGACCTACAGCCTGAAGGAGGTATCGCAGAGTGCATCCTTCCTAGAGATGCTGGACCTCCTCAACGAACAACTCGTTGCCGAAGGGAAAGAACCCGTTGTATATGATCACGATTGCCGAGAAGGTATCTGTGGTATGTGTTCTCTATACATCAATGGTCACCCTCACGGACCCGACGATAGCATTACAACGTGTCAGCTCCATATGCGTCGCTTCAACGATGGCGATACCATTACGATAGAGCCTTGGCGTTCGGCAGGATTCCCAATCATCCGAGACTTAATGGTAGATCGCTCTGCCTATGACAAGATCATTCAAGCCGGCGGTTTTGTTTCCGTCAATACCGGAGGGATTCCTGATGCAAATGCCATAGCCATCCCCAAAGAAAAGGCAGATGAGGCCATGGACGCTGCCGCTTGTATCGGTTGTGGAGCTTGTGCTGCTGCATGTAAAAACGGCTCTGCCATGCTCTTCCTGAGTGCCAAAGTTAGTCAGTTGGCTCTGCTCCCTCAAGGGAGACCCGAAGCAGCTCGCCGCGCTAAAGCTATGATTGCGAAGATGGATGAGCTCGGATTTGGCAACTGTACCAATACAAGAGCTTGCGAAATGGAATGTCCAAAGAACATCTCGATCACACACATTGCTCGCCTAAATCGCGAATTTATCAAAGCTAAATGTAAAGACTGATCTCTCCACTAAAGAGATACAGATTTATATCCACCTCCTTTGCCCTTTAGGGCGGGAAGGTGGGCTTTTTTATTGCATTATGAAAATCATTCTAGTGCTCATTGTCAGAAACTAAGATTTTGAGAGTCCTCTCTTGATGCGAGAAAGGAATAAACGGGGTCCCTTTCAGGAATAGACTCTGAGCAAAAAAGGGAAGGGTCCATGATGACTAAATAAAAACTATTTACTACCTTTGTCCCTTGGAATTGCGGCCGTGGTGTAATTGGTAGCCACGTTAGACTTAGGATCTAATGCTGCGAGGCGTGAGGGTTCGAGTCCCTCCGGCCGCACTTCTTAGGGAGAAATAGTGTAGCACAAGTGGACCGGCTCTAGGGAAACCCTAGGGCTTTTTTGTATTCTGTTAGGAACGAAATGGAGTAGACTCTATTGAATAACAAATTTAGTTCTACCGCAAAATCACTTAATACCCACTCTGTTTCTTAGCCATTTAGGAGTTCAACCATTTCGACAGGTACCAATCTCTCCTGCCACAAGCAACAAAGCACTCCTTCAATCAAGAAACCTTTATACTTTTGTAGTTGTAAGTAGAGATAGATATTTTAAGAAAGATATGAACAAGATCTTATTTGTCAGTGGTATAGACACAGGGGTAGGCAAAACCTACGCTACAGGGCTTCTTCTGAGAGAAATGGCTCAGCAGGGACTTCGTATCATCAGTCAAAAGCCGGTACAAACAGGCTGCCTCGGGCGAAGCGAAGATCTAGATGTTCATGACCAATTGGCTACCAATCTGCATGCGAAGGAAGAAGCAGAGCCCTATCGTTGCAGCTATTTATTCAAATACCCGGCCTCCCCTCACCTCTCGGCAGAAATGGAACAGATTTGCATTGATCCTGCAAAAATCGATCATGATACGGAGGAATTACTCCGTTTAGGTTACGATCGCATCCTTATGGAGGGGGCCGGTGGACTTATGGTACCTTTAACAAGAAATCTTTTGACCATAGACTTTGTGGCAAAGAGAAACTACCCCGTAGCACTTGTTACCTCGGGAAAGCTCGGGAGTATCAACCATACGATCCTATCATTGGAGGCCCTAGAGCGGAGATCCATCCCCATTGAACGGCTTATTTATAACCATTATCCCAAGGAGGAGGCTCCCATCACGGCAGAAACCATTGACTATCTCAAAAGCTATTTAGCCCATCATTATCCTCAAACTCTTTGGCAAGAGATTGCCTACCAACAAAGCTGAACCATTCCGATACTAACGAATAGAGGTTTATGAAAGAGATATCGAATGCCCAATCCGCGGGATTGCAAAATATTGAATACTTGGGTAGCGAGGAGGAACAACTCGCCGTACGCACGGCTTTTGAGGCACTACTTCTCGACTATCAACAGAGTAATCACCGTCGCAAAGACGAAGTAATTATCAAGGCCTTTAACCTGGCGAATAAGGCTCATGCAGGGGTACGCCGTCGCAGTGGGGAGCCTTATATCATGCACCCTATTGCGGTGGCCTATATTGTAAGCCACGAGATGGGATTGGGATCAACCTCTATTGCCTCAGCACTCCTGCACGATGTAATCGAAGATACCGAATACACCGAAGAGGATATACGAGATATATTCGGGGAGAAAATTGCTCAAATCGTACAAGGATTGACCAAAATATCGGGTGAAAACTTCGAGGACCGAGAGGATGTTTCGGCACAGGCGGAGAACTTCCGCAAGCTAATCCTAACGATGAATGATGACATACGTGTCGTGCTCATCAAGATCGCCGACCGCCTACACAATATGCGTACGCTTGGCTCTATGCCCCCTCGTAAGCAGCTTAAAATTACGGGAGAAACTCTTTATGTTTACGCTCCCATTGCCCATCGGTTAGGGCTCTTCACCATTAAAACAGAGCTGGAAGATCTCTGCTTCCATATTGAGCATCCCACCGAGTATGACGATATAAAAAGCAAAATCGAAATGAGCAAGGAGCAGCGTGCCCAGCTTTTTGAAAATTTTGCACGTCCCATACGAGAAGTCTTTGCACGCCAGCAGCTCCAATACGAGATGAAGGCTCGTGTCAAAAGTTGCTACTCTATCTGGCGCAAAATGCAGGAGAAAAAAATTCCTTTTGAAGAGGTGTACGACCTCTATGCCGTGCGTATTATCTTTGAAAGCAAAGAGGGTATTTCAGACAAAAAACTCTGTTGGGACATATATTCTGAGATCACCGATATTTATCGTACAAAGAGCGACCGCATACGAGATTGGATCAGCACTCCCAAGACCAATGGATATCGTGCTCTTCACCTTACCGTGATGAGCCCTGATGGTGAATGGGTGGAAATACAAATCCGATCCCGTCAAATGGATGATATTGCCGAACGTGGATTTGCCGCTCACTGGAAATACAAAAATGAAAATGTGGAAGAGGACTCTGAGCTGGACAAGTGGCTCAAAAATATCCGTGAAATATTGGAGAATCCCACTCCCGACTCCATGGACTTTTTGGACACGATTAAACTCAATCTCTATTCGGACGAGATCAACGTCTTCACCCCAAAAGGTAAACTATTTACCCTGCCCCAAGGGGCCACAGGATTGGATTTTGCCTATGCACTGCACGGAGAGATCGGATCAACTTGTATCGGCATCAAAGTCAATCATGCCCTACGCCCTCTCAGTAGCCCATTGAGTAATGGAGATCAGGTAGAGGTAATCACAAGCGCATCCCAAGAGCCTCAGCCCGAGTGGCTCAAATATGTCGTGACAAGTAGAGCCAGCATGAAGATCAAGGCGGCTCTGCGCAAAAAGAATCGTGAGTACGTAACCTTAGGCGAACGGTTGGTAACAGACCTACTCATGCGAGAGGGACAATCCGTTACCTCCAACTTACTCGACAAAATCGCCAACTTCTACAACTTCCAAAGACGAGAGGACTATTTCCTCGCCGTTGGCAATCGGTCAATCGAGTTGCCCGAGTCTTTCGGGAAAGCCTCTCAGGGCGAAGATGGAAATTTCTTCTCAAGACTATTCCGCCCCTCCCAAAAAAAACGAAAACAAGCTCAGGAGCTCTCCAACGGAGGAAAACCCAATATCAAAAAATCATACCTCCTGGAGCAACACGCCATGGAGGCAAATTATGAAATAGCCCCTTGTTGTTCTCCGATCTTGGGCGATGATATTGTCGGCTTCGTTTCGGATCAGGGAGTTGTAACCATACACAAACGCAATTGTCCCGAGGCCATGAGACTGAAGAGCAGCAAAGGCGACCACCTGCTCGATACCATCTGGGGCGATCACCCTCAAATACTCTTTGAGACGACCCTTTCGTTTAAAGGGATTGACTCTATCGGAATCCTCAATACCATTATTCAGAATATTACGGAGGACTTTAACCGCTCCATTACCAACATTAACTTCTCAGCGCATGGGGGGGTGTTTAGCGGAGTTATCAAAGTGATGGTGCACGACACTGAGGAGGTCAAGCGCATCATTGAGGGACTTAAAAAGAATCCTTCAATCAAATCGGTGAGTAGGATCTAATACCACCTCTCGCCATCGAAAGAGGAATTTACCACTTAGGAATCTTTGAGTACAAGGCAGGGCCCGTTGTACATATTAAATATGTATCTTTGGGGAGATAATGAAACGCCATTAAACAAAGAATCCTATGACAGTAAAAGAGTACATTCAAGCTCACGAAGAACAGTTCTTACAAGATCTCTTTGCCCTACTTCGCATCCCTAGCATCAGCTCCAAGAGCGAACATAAGCCCGATATGGTACGCACCGCTGAGCATTGGCGTGATTACCTCATCGCGTCGGGAATGCAGCGTGCCGAAGTCTATCCGACTCCGGGCAATCCTGTAGTTTTTGCAGAACGCATCATAGACCCCACCGCCAAGACTATACTTATCTATGGACACTACGATGTGATGCCCGTAGAACCCCTTGATTTATGGAAAAGCGATCCCTTTGAACCCGTTATCCGCGATGGGCACATTTGGGCACGTGGTGCCGATGACGACAAAGGTCAGACCATGATACAAGTAGCAGGTTTGCGCACGGCTCTAGCCCTAGACCTTGTTCGTTGCAATGTAAAGATCATATTCGAGGGCGAAGAGGAAATTGGCTCTACCCATCTCGAAGCCTTCTGCGAAGAGCACAAAGAGATGCTCAAGGCCGATGTAATCCTCGTATCCGATACAAGCATGGTAGGGCGTACAACACCTTCCCTTACCACGGGACTTCGCGGACTCGCCTACTGGGAAATTGAGGTTACAGGCCCCAACCGGGATCTCCATTCGGGACACTTCGGAGGTGCCGTAGCCAATCCTATTAACGAACTCTCCAAGATCATTGCTCAAATGGTGGATACCGATGGACGTATTACCATCCCTCACTTCTATGACGATGTAGTACCTTTGACCCAAGAGGAGCGTGATATGATCGCCCAAGTACCCTTCTCCGAAGAGAGCTATTGCAAGGCGATTGACGTCGATGCCCTCTTTGGAGAAAAAGGTTACAGCACCCTTGAGAGGAACAGTTGCCGTCCGAGCTTCGACGTATGCGGTATTTGGGGAGGTTATACAGGCGAAGGTGCTAAAACGGTACTCCCATCAAAAGCCTATGCCAAGGTATCGACCCGTCTTGTTGCCAACCAAGATCATGACAAAATATCTCAACTCTTCGTGGACTATGTGAAGCAAATCGCGCCTCCTTACGTACGTGTCAAGGTGACTCCTATGCATGGTGGCGAGGCTTACCTGTGTCCGATAGACCTTCCCGCCTATAAAGCGGCTGAAGAGGCTTGTACCATAGCCTTTGGTCAGCGTCCGCTTGCCGTACGTCGTGGAGGGAGCATTCCTATCATTGCCACCTTCGAAAAGGTACTCGGCATCAAGAGCGTTTTGATGGGTTTTGGACTTGAAAGTAATGCTATCCACTCTCCCAACGAAAACTTCCCTCTAGACCTATTCCGTATCGGGATAGAAGCTGTGGCTGAATTTTATAAGCTCTACCGATGAATCAACCCAATCCTATTTTAATTGTTGGAGCTACCGTAAATGGCTCTATACAAGATCTGCTCATAAAGGGGAATCGAATAGCCCGCATAGCTCCGACTATACCCGTAGAGGATGACTACGAAGTACTCGAAGGGTGCCGTCGTGTCGTCGTACCCGGAATGGCCAATACGCACACGCATGCAGCGATGACACTCTTTCGTGGCTATGGAGATGATCTGCCCCTCATGCGTTGGCTCGAAGAGTATATTTGGCCCGTAGAGGCTCACATGACCGAGGAGGACGTCTATTGGGGTGTCCGTTTGGCCTGCCTCGAGATGATGCGCACCGGGACAACCGCTTTCCTTGATATGTATTCATTCCCAATGGCCACGGCTCAAGCAGTGGAAGATTCGGGACTTCGAGGTGTTGTAAGCTACACACTCTTTGACAGAGGAAATGCCAAAAGGGCTCAAGAGGATCGGGACAATTGTACACGCTACCGTAAAGAATTTGAGCATTTTTCAGATCGTGTTATCTTCTCTATCGGTCCGCATGCCATCTATACGGTGACAGCTCCTCAGCTGCGATTCTGCCGTGACTTTGCAGACGAGACGGGGGTACTTGTACATCTGCACCTCTCCGAAACACAAATAGAGGTACAGAATGCAATCAAAGAATACGGTCTACGCCCCGTACATTACCTTGAAAAAATCGGGGCCCTAAGTGATCGGTTTATCCTCGCCCACGCTCTGTGGATGGAAGAGGAGGAGCTTGACATCATAGCACGCTACGGAGCAGCTACGGTACACAACCCGGCATCCAATATGAAACTCGCCTCGGGCTACGCATTTAAATTCGAAGAGATGAAACGCCGTGGCATTCGAGTAGGTATTGGTACGGATGGATGCTCCTCCAGCAACAACCTCGATATGTTCATCGCCATGCGCCTAGCGGCCCTTTTGGGTAAGGTATGGCGTTTCGATCCTACGGCAACAGCCTCTGAGTCAATCTATCGAGCAGCAACCCTCGATGGCTATCGTATTTTAGGGCTTGACGGAGGACGCATCGAAGAAGGAGCTTTGGCAGATCTTTGTCTACTGCGCACCGATCGTCCCACAATGGTACCGATGCATAACCTCGTCTCCAACCTCGTTTATTCCGCAGATGGATCGGTAGTAGACTCTACTATAGTAAATGGTAAAATCTTAATGCGTGAGGGCGTGATCCCGGGCGAAGAAGAGGTCATTACCCAAGCCAACCAACGCGCATATAAGCTCATTAGCAACTATGGCATTCATAAATAGATCATACTATGGAAATGAAAATGTATCAAGAAGCAGCAGACTTCTTACTAAAACGCTTGCCCTACAAAGCCAAAATCGGTATCATTCTCGGTAGCGGATTGGGCGAACTCGGCAATCAAATCGAAGAGGCTACTATTGTCCCTTACAGTGAAATCCCCAACTTTGCCCACTCAACAGCCATTGGTCATAAAGGCAATTTGATCTGTGGCAAACTCGGAGGAGTACCCGTTATTGCCATGCAGGGACGGTTCCATTATTACGAAGGCTACCCCATGGAACGGGTAACGTTCCCCGTACGTGTCATGAAACTCATTGGAGTGGAGACGCTCTTTGTTTCTAATGCAGCAGGGGGGATCAACAACACCTTCCGCGTAGGGGATTTAATGATCATACGAGATCATATCAACAACCTGCCTAATCCGCTTATCGGTCCCAATATGGAAGAATTTGGCGTGCGCTTCCCCGATATGACAAGAGCGTACGATCGAGATCTGATCGCTCGGGCAGAACGCATTGCGGCCGAGGAGAAGATTGATGTAAAGAAAGGGGTCTATGTAGGACTCACGGGGCCATCTTACGAAACACCTGCCGAATACCTTTTCTACCAACGTGTGGGAGGAGATGCCATTGGTATGAGTACCGTACCCGAAGTGCTCGTGGCAAGGCATGCAGGAATACGTGTCTTTGGAATGTCTGTTATCACTAACGAGGGTTGGCACTTTGAGGGTGATTATACCAACGATGCCCAAGAAGTCATTGATGCGGCAAATGCAGCAAGTGAACGAATGGGACGTATATTCCGCCGTTTAATCTCGGAAATTGCCAACAATTGATGACTCAACGACTCTATTTAGATAACGCACCTTCGCGCTCGGATGAGGAGATCATATCCTCACTTAGGGCGAGGGTGCGCTCCCGTATGGATGGAGTTACTGCTGCTGCAATGCGGACATCAGGAGTTGATTATGCTTACAATTTTGGGCTTTCGATCCCCCAATTACGAGAATTAGCTCAGTCTATTCCACCTCGCAAGAGCCTTGCCGAGAAATTACTCTCAGGAAAACTTCGGGAAATGCGCATCCTTGGGCTGATGGTCTACCCCGCAACGGAACTCTCACAGACTGCGCTTTATGATTTGGCACAAACCCTAGATACCGAAGAACTTCGTAACCTATTTGCCTTTCACCTCTTAGCAGCAATCCCCCATCTCGCAACATGGTTTCCTCTCCATGAGAGCCTTTTACTACAACGTATTTGGCTTGCAGCCCTAACACGCCAACTCACCCTACATCCCCATACGCCTCAGATGGAAGAGATCATACAAGCGACCGAAAAGCGATTAACAGATGCACCCGAGACGCTCTCCTCTATAGAAGTGGCCTTCCTAGAGCGTCTTTTGGAGTCAGATCTATACCATCCAACGATCTCCCTCCTACTAGAGCAGTGGCAGAAAGAGCCCGAGGGAAGCCCCCTCAACAATGTGGCTTCATTCCTCTTATAGTCACTCGCATCAAGCCAACAGAAGGTAAAATAGAGGGGGAATCTTTTAACATTACTCGTTCTGCACCGCTACCATTCGAGCAAACTCCCCCCCCTGTTCTAAGAGCTCCGCAGGTGCTCCCATTTCAACAACCTCTCCCTCTTTGATCACAACAATCTTGTGCGCATGAGCGATCGTGCGCATACGATGCGCTATGATAAGCACAGTCTTATTTTTGATTAGGGCAGAGATTGCCGCCTGAATTTTGGATTCATTCTCCACATCCAAACTGGCCGTTGCTTCATCAAGCAACACAATCGGAGCATCCTTAAGCAAAGCTCGAGCAATGGATATCCGTTGCCGCTCTCCTCCCGAGAGAGTCTCTCCATTCTCTCCGATCAGTGTGTTGTAGCCATTGGGCATCCGTTGTACAAAGTCATCACATTGAGCCAGTGCGGCCACTCGACGTACCTCCTCATCCGTCGCACTCTGCCGTCCGATACGGATATTATCGGCAATGGAAGCATTGAAGAGCAAAACATCTTGAAATACCACCGAATAGTATTGCAATAGGGTCTCAGGATCAATTTGACTAATATCCTCTCCCCCTAGTGTTATGCATCCCGAGTTGATATCCCAAAAGCGAGCAGCTAACTTTGCTGTTGTACTTTTACCACCACCCGAAGGTCCCACGAGGGCTGTCACCTCTCCTTGACGAGCAACGAAAGAAACTCCTTTTAGGACCTGCCTTCCCTCTTCATAAGCAAAATTGACCCCCTCAAACCGAATATCAAATCCCTTAGGATGACACTCTGTCCTACCCGTTTGGGCAGGCATGGACTCCATCTCTCGCAATCGATTGATCCGAACATCAAGGTAGATTAGTACGGCAAAGTTATTCATCACTTCTATGATTGGATTGTAAACCGAAGCCGAGATAATCAAAAAGATAAGGTAGGTGATCATTGGGATAGCCCCATTAGCTAATAAATAAGCCCCTACAATAATGACGAGGGCGACTCCCAGTTGCAATAACATGTAAGAGAAATTGAGGACTGATCCAACAAAAGCTTCTCCTCTGATGAGCTGTCGCTCATAGTCATCAACAGTTGATTCAAAACGTTTGAGGTAGTCTACTTCTCCATTATAAGCCTTTATCTCTTGAATACTTTCGAGCCCCTCTTGGATCTGTTGTGCGATAGAGAGTTTGACAATATTGGCTTTTTGGTGTACTCGTTCCATGGCTTTTTTGCTCCACCAGATAAGTAAGAAAGCAATAGGAACAACCACAAAGAGTGCTAAAGCGAGTTGCCAATTGTAGCAAAATAGCCCCAGTGCAATGAGAAAAATACTACCCAAAGCGGCAAAGAGCTGTGGCACCGCATGCGCAAAGATGTGTTCCATCTGAGTACAATCATTCATGATCGTTGTTGTCAAATCCGAGAGATTCCGTTCTCCGAAAAAGGCTAGAGGGAGCTTACGTAACTTCTCCGCAAGGGTTATACGTCGCTCTGCACTATCATTGTACACTTTGCTATAAGTAGATCCGTATTGGTAGTAAGCCACTACGGCAATCACAACCATAAAAAAAAGTGCTAAGAGTAAATAAAAAGAAAATCCATACCGAGGACTTGCCCCTCGAGTACTGATCGGAGTCAAATAGTCGGTAAGGTATAGAAAAAGGTAAACGGCCGGCAACATGAGGGCGAGGTTCAACAGCAGAGACCAAGCGACAGCAACGAGGAACGATTTGGCCCCCTTTGCCGAGAGGACAAAACGTTTTTGTATGGAGATAAGCATATTAAAATCAGAGATAAAGAGATAAAACTTAGATAGTCCAACGGATTGAGCGATTATATTCTTCCCACAACGAGTGGTAGAGACCTCCCTCGGAGAGAAGCTGCTCGTGCGATCCTTGTTGTACGATTTGCCCACCATCTATGACCAAAATAGCATCGGCATCGACAACGTTGGAGAGACGATGTGCAATAAGTAAAACCGTTTTAGAACGCATCAACTCGTGCAAAGCCCGGCGAATCATATGTTCGTTTTCAGGATCGGCAAATGCCGTTGCCTCGTCCAGCACCACGATAGGGGCATCTTTGAGAAGGGCACGTGCAAGGGCAATACGCTGTTGCTCTCCCCCTGAGAGATACGTTCCCTCTGCTCCTATTTCGGTATCGAGTCCTAGGGGCAGGCGATCTATAATATCCCGACATTGCGCCAAATCCAATGCTCGTTGGATTTCCTCTTCCGTAGCGTTGGGGGCTCCGTAGGTGATGTTATGGCGTAATGTGGTATGAAAAAGCTTAGTATTCTGAAAAACAAAAGAGATCTGCTCCATCAGTTGTTGCTTGGGGATCTGTCGTATATCGACACCGCCAATACAGATGCTCCCTTCTTGCACATCATAAAAACGGGGGATTAGGCGAGCAATCGTGCTTTTACCTCCTCCGGAAGGCCCCACGAGGGCGTACAACTTACCCTCAGGAAGGATAAAAGAGATCTCCCTCAGTACGGGGACTTCTGATGATGGATAGGTAAAACTTACATTGAGAAAACGGATTTCATGGTCAACAGGCGTTTTAGTGGGATGATCTGAAACGGGTAAGGGTTGCTCCGAAGAGATCGCCTCCAAACGGTCAATAGCCTCCCCTGCAATAAAGAGTTCCTGCTGGAGGTACATGACTTTCATAATGTTGGTGGAGATCACGGGTGTAATCAAAAGATAGAGCAACATATCAGCTGTTATGCCTCCATAGTCGCCCGAATGAGCAATCAAGATAATGGATACAGGCACCAAGAAAAACCCGAATCCATTGATAATCATCGTATAAAAGCTCATTGGACGGCGCCATATTAGCGAACACTTGGTTACAAGATCCCGATAGGCAATAATACTGCTATAGAAGCGTTTAAACGAAAATACCGACTGCTGAAAAACTTTGACCACAGGAATCCCTCGTACATATTCTACAGCTTCGGTACTCATCTGCTCTTGAGCATCCATGTAGGCCCTCTGAAAACTTTTTTGCTCGGTATTCATCATGGTAGCCATCGTAGTAAAAGCCATTAAGATAGGGCATAAACAAGCCAATCCCAATCGCCAATCCACAACAAACAGCAAGATCAAAACACCCAAGGGGGAGACAATACTACCTGCAAAATCAGGCAGAAGATGTGCAACGAAAGTATGCGTCTGCGAGGAGTCCTCGTCAATGATCTTGCGAATACGCCCCGTAGTCTGTGTATCAAAATAGCCTAGGGGCATCTGCATGAGGCGTTGCATAGCCGTTTTACGCATGGAGCACTCAACCCGAAATGCAGCCAAATGCGACAAGATCAAGGCGAGGAAATAGAGTAAAATAGAGCAAACGGTGGTCGCAAAAGCCCACCAAGCCCATTGAAAGTAATCAACGATAGCCTCCTCGGGATGGGTAAGCAGAAGGCGAATGATCAACCAAACGAAGATTAACGGAAGTAAAGAGAGTAATCCGTGGAGGGCAGAGAGGAGTAAACTTATCGGCATCAATACCCTCTTGCGTCCCATATAAAAACTCAAACAACGGAATACATTCATAAGTGAGTTATGGAAGAAGTTCGTACATCATACATCTAAATTCGGAGCAAAAGTACGATGGAACTCTAGGTATTACAATCCCCACTACTGGTGATTTTATGACAAAAAGGGTAACCATATCGGGTGATACAGTCGTTTGTAAGCTGTTAAAACAGCTCACAAACCGGCCTTAGAATCCTAATTGGAACAAAAAAATCCCTTGGAAAAGATTTTGATCTTCCAAGGGATAACTCAAAAAGAGAGCCATAAAAAGGCCCCAAACAAAAAGTCTATTGTGTCCAAATCTGGGAAAAATAGGGCGATAAGATCTCACGAGCCCGTTCCACCTCCTCTGCCGTTGGCTCCGCAACCTCCTCTAGCGGATAGATCCAACCTAGCGTTTCGTACTTATGCTTTCCATACGTATGGTAAGGAAGAATCTCCAAACGCTCTATGTTGGAAAAGGCTCCAAAGTACTCTCCCAAGGCGCGTAAATGCTCAGGATCATCGCTATACCCGGGAAGCAGGACATGACGCAGGCGCACCGGTTTGCCGATTTCCGCCAAATAGCGTGCCGTGGCAAGTGTGCGCTGATTGTCACAACGGGTGATTACATGATGTTGCTCGGGAAGGATGTGTTTGCAATCCAGCAGTACCATATCAACGAGGGCAAGGAGCTCCGTTACATACTCGTTGCGGATGCTTCCGTTGGTATCCAGGCAAATATGAATACCCTCTTCTCGCAGTGCCTCACAAACAGGAATTAGCTCTCGGGCTTGCACCGTAGGTTCACCACCACTGAAGGTGATACCACCACGCTTTCCGAAAAAGGGTTTTTCGCTCACAGCTCGGCGCACCACCTCTTCATCGGGAATAAGTTTGCCCCCCTGCCCTATGGCTATCGTATCGGGATTGGCGCAGTAGAGACAGCGAAAGTTGCACCCTTGCAGGAAAACGACGAGCCGGAGACCCGGCCCGTCGAACGTTCCCATAGATTCAAAAGAGTGTACGCGTAGCACCTCCCTTAGCGCATACGTTTGTGGAATGATCGAGAGATCACTTCCAATTGGTGTTCACGGCTGAGCTTCACAAAGTTCACCGCATAACCCGATACACGGATAGTGAGTTGTGGATAGTTCTCCGGGTGCTCCATGGCATCCTCGAGCATCTCACGGTTCAGTACATTCACATTAAGATGATGTGCTCCCTTGGAGAAGTAACCGTCCATCATGGAAATGAGGTTTTCTATCTGCTCCTCCGCATTCGATCCGAGAGAGTGCGGTACGATACTGAATGTATTGCTAATACCGTCTTCGGCATCGGTATAGTCGAGCTTAGCCACCGAAGAAAGCGAGGCGATAGCACCGTGATTGTCACGTCCATGCATAGGGTTGGCACCAGGGGCGAAAGCCTCACCCTTAGCACGACCATCGGGAGTAGCCCCCGTCTTCTTACCATACATCACGTTAGAGGTAATCGTGAGCACAGAGAGCGTAGGTTGCGCATTCTTGTAGATGGGGAGTGCCTTAAGGAGGGTTGAGAATGTGTGTGTAATGTCAAAAGCGATCCGGTCTACACGGTCGTCGTCGTTACCATAGCAGGGGTACTCGCCCTCCACGTCAAAGCCTTCGGTCAAGCCCTGTTCGTTACGACGAGGCTTCACTTGGGCAAACTTGATGGCAGACAAAGAGTCGGCAGCAATGGAGAGACCGGCAACACCGTAGGCAAGGTTAATCTTGGGATCAGTATCGACAAAAGCCATCTGTGCACGTTCGTAGTAATACTTATCGTGCATGTAATGGATAATGTTCATTGATTCATTGTAAACACGAGCCACCGTCTCAAGTACCTTTTGGTAATTTTTCCACACTTCGTCGAAGTTGAGGACGTCACCCTTGAGTTCGGGTATTCCTTCCACCATGAGTGTACCGGTATTCTCGCAACGCCCACCGTTGATCGCAAGGAGGAGAGCCTTGGCAAGGTTGGTACGTGCACCGAAGAATTGGATCTGCTTACCGATCTCTTGGAACGATACACAGCAGGCGATACCATAGTCATCGGAATGACGAGTATCACGCATTAGGTCATCGTTTTCATACTGGATCGAAGAGGTATCGATAGAGACTTTCGCTGCAAACTCCTTGAACCCCTCGGGGAGCGTAGGGCTCCACAAAACAGTCATATTGGGCTCCGGACTCGGTCCGAGGTTGTAAAGGGTCTGAAGGAAGCGGAAGCTGGTCTTCGTTACTTTGTGGCGACCATCGAAGAGGCGACCACCAATAGACTCGGTTACCCAAGTTGGGTCTCCTGCGAAGATCTCATTGTACGAAGCCATACGAAGGTGACGCACCATACGGAGCTTGATCACGAATTGGTCAACCAACTCCTGAGCCAACTCCTCGCTGAGTCCACGATGGTCTTGATCGTATTGAATATAAATATCGAGGAATGAGGATACATTACCGAGAGACATAGCGGCTCCGTCTTGGTCTTTCACTGCAGCAAGGTAGGCAAAATAGACCCATTGTACGGCCTCGGCAGCCGTATAGGCAGGACGCTTCACGTCAAAACCATATGCCGCAGCCATTTCAATGATTTCATGTAGCGCACGGATCTGCTCATTTACCTCCTCACGAAGGCGTACAACGTGCTCTGTCATCGGACCCTTGATAGCACTAAGATCTTCATGCTTCCAAGCAATAAGGCGATCTGCACCGTAGAGAGCAAGACGACGGTAGTCGCCAATAACACGACCACGAGCGTAATTATCGGGCAATCCCGTAAGGAAGCCAAGCGAACGGAACGAACGGATCTCATCGGTATAAGCATCGAATACACCGTCGTTGTGGGTCTTACGGTAGTGAGTAAAAATCTCCTTTACTTTGGGATCGACCTCCAAACCATTTTCTTGAACAGCCTTCTCTACCACCTTGTAGCCTCCAAAAGGCTTCATGGCGCGACGGAGGACTTCGTCAGTTTGTAGGCCGACAACAACTTCGTTGTCCTTGTCAATGTAACCGGGGGCAAAGGCATTGATCCCCGAGATCGTATGGGTATCAATGGAGCGAACGCCATTGTTCTTGCGTTCTTCTTCGAGGGCCTTGAGGCAAACACTCCACACGCTCTTGGTCTTGTCCGTAGGACCCACCAAAAACGAGGCATCACCATCATAGGGTGTTACGTTCTGGGCGACGAAGTCGCGCACGTTAAGCTCGGTTTCCCAAGCTCCTTTTTTGAATTGAGGTTGGTCTATCATAATAGAGGATTAGGGGTATGGATTTATACCGTACTTATGTATTCTACTTAACAAAAAGCTCTCCCTCTCCTTTGATATAAGGGATATTTAGCCCCGGAGAGAGGAGGAACAAATGCTCCCATTTGCAATGCAAAGATAGCAATATCTGCTAAATAACGAAAATTCAAACGACCAAAATCGTCTCTATTTATACCCACGAAAGGGGAAAATAGGGGCAAAATCCCCTATAAGTTGGGATCAATGCTTGGACAAGAAGTGGCAATCCTCTTCTCAACCATCATCCTTGTGGCAAAAACACCGTCCGTGAAACGTACAAAAAACGCAGCCCTATTCAAAAAATTTTTCTGCCCTACATTTTTTTGTTTCACAGGTCACAAAGAAAAGCCTCTAACCCTACAAATAAGAAACAATCAGCCCTGAATACGAAAGAGAATGCTTTAATTCGTATTTTTCATATACCTTTGGAACAGAATTAAATACAGAAAAACCATGATTAAAAGACAACCAACCGCACTCTTGTATATGATGCTCCTATTGGGTCTACTCGGGGCTTGTAAATCTAAAACCAAAGAAACTCCTCAAGGGGAAATCTCAATGACACGTATCGTTACGCTGCCAAGTGGAGAAAAGATGGAACTCACCTACAATATCCTCTATCCTGAGGCATGGAATAAAGGCGAGACGGCGACCCCGACCGAAGCCTATGCAACCAAACGACTTTTCGGGGCAGAGGCTCCCCAAAAGCTGAAAGAAGCCGTTCCATGGCAAGCCGACAAAGACAGTATTTTCTACACCCAAGGAGAGAGGGGGAAATCCCTAGCCAAGAAGTCGCTATCTTGCCAAATATCAGAAGCCAATGAGCTACTGCTCACCCTCGTTGCTCAAACGGATCAAATCCTCCCCTCAGGAGAGACCGACACCTCCTACTACACAATGGGCAACTTCTCTCTCAAACAAAACACACCCATCGCACTCAAGGACTTCTTGCAAGATGTCGTTCAAGAGACAATCTATGGAGAAGAAAAAGATGCCTTCTCTTTCAAACTAAAATACCTAATAAGCCGGAAAATCATCCACGAGATGCAAAATAGAGACTGCGTCTCTAAAGTCGATTATGAAGGACCAAGCAATACCAACTTTTTTGAGGAACGTCTTTCGGATCAAGACTTGGAGAACTTTGTCCTCTCTCCTACGGGACTGCGCTACCGTCACTACTACAACTTCCACAAAGAGGGGGCAATCTCTACTTTTGAGGTCGAAGTAGCTTACGATGAAGTGTTAGAATACCTAAATACCTCCGTCCTTGACAACTACTACCCCGACCTATCAAAAAAAGTTACGGGACAATACAATCCTGATGGGCTTACAATAAAGGATGCCGACTTCATCTACATCGGACGAGATAAACAGCTCTATGGCTATAACCTCGCAAAGCAACAAAAGTACCTCCTCTCAAAAAAAATCGGCAAAATCTTCTCCGTAGTTCGCCGTCCCCAAGAACCAGAAGCTCTATACTACCTCACCGAGGTCAATGGAACAATATACGTATGCCGTGCAGATTATAGCAATCCGAATGACCTCAAAATAGAGCAAATCTGTAATGTAGGCATCTCCGAAAAGCAACTCCCCATGGATGACTATATAAGCTCTATTCTGGAAATCAATGATAAAAAAATGATCCTCGTCCGCTACCTCAAAAACGATAGTGAATTCTGGGCTGTAGAGTTTATGGGGAGTGACTTTTTCTTTGATCCTCAAACAAAAGAGACGAGGCACTTCAGTAACAAAGAGCGATGGAGTAATAGCGAACATCAAGCATGGTTTGACAAATTCTCCAATAATATGACCGAACACTCAGAACAAAAGGAGGAAGAAGTAGAAGAAGTCTATATTGAGAAGTCGGACGATCTCGCACAATGGCAACAAAAGAATCCCAACAAGATCGGATTCTATTCTGACCACCAAGAAGGTAAAACATATATTATACAAGGAGGGAAGAAAACCTGTGTCTCGAACAAACTAAATATCAAGACTGATGAACCCGACGTGAATGCCTACACCAATTTTACCGCTTTATCCCCCAATAAAGATCGGATCGTATTCAGTGCCGAAGAGTTTATAGGAGGAGACTTTGCCTATGGATCATTCTACATGGCAAGCCTTGACGGCTCTATACAAAGAAGCTTACCTTATACTGCTCAAGGATTACTTGGCAATAGGCTCCTGATTTGGATGGATAATGATCACTGTTACTACCTATCCAGCCTAGATCAGCTTGTCTACTACGATATAGCCAAAGATCAAGCAACGCTACTCGCGGGGGGAATTCTAAATTGGATCATAATGAAATAGGAAAGAAGCATCACAGCAACCTTTCGGAGCAATTCATCCTCTACGATATCCCCAATCATCAAGTGATACTACTCCCTTGCTGTGCATTGTATTAGTTCACTCTGAAGTATCAAAAAAAACTCCCTCTAGGTCGCCCGAACTCTACCGATTTATTCGGGAAATAGAGCTCCTCAAATGACCTAGAGGGAGTCGATCTTCCACTCAATAATGAGATGCAACCTATGCACGCTTGCCGGTAGAAAGGATATCCAACGCCCCAAAGAGAATCGCATGCGGACATTCGGCTCGAGAGAGTCGAGAACGAAGCCAATCCAATAAAGCCGATTCCGTGCAAGAAGACTGCGGGAATAGCTCCACACGGGCCTCCAATACATTACCAAATCGAGCACTCTCCACAGCATACACTCGGGCAGCAACCACTTCAGGATGCGCCTCCAAAGTGCGCTCCACGAGTTCGGGATAAACATTTTCTCCTGCACACACCACCATCCGATCGGCTCTACCTCGATGGAAATAGAAGCCATCCGCATCGCAAAACATTCGATCACCTGTAGATTGCCAAGCGTTCTGTTTTGATTGCATCGCCCAACGAGATCGCACCCACAATACGCCAACACCATGTGCATCTTTATCGCGCAAATCACATTGCACGCCTCGAATCGGATAGCCCAACGTACTCTCCTCAGGATAACGATCTAGGTCTGAAGGTGTAGCAAGCAGGAAGAACCCGGCCTCGGAAGTGCCATACAGATTATAAATAATAGGGGCAACCTGACGGTGCACCTCTGCTACTAGTTTGCGATCCAATCGGTCACCTCCGGAGATAATGCAACGCAAACTCTTCAGTTGCTCCGAAGCTTCAGGTAATTGCATCATGCGTGCCAACATCACCGGAACAATAGGTAAAACATCCACGCCATAGCGGTCGATACCCTTCAGAGCCTCACACTCTCGGAATCGACGTGTGAGCCAAATGCGTTTGCCCATAACCAACGAGATCAAAAGAGTTGCCAACCCAAAACCGTGATAGAGCGGTAAAGCCACATATGTAGTACTGCCCTGGTGAATCCCAATGGAGCGAATGAGAGCCAACAATGAGGGCAAAAAATTGAGGGCAGATGGTCTCCGTGAAGCCTCCTTATAGGTGCCACTTGACCCTCCTGTGAGCACAGCAAGCTCTGCTCCGCGCCAAACACGAGGCAATCGCTTCAGATCAATCTGCTTGCCATCCGACACGTCCTTGAGCGACTCGATCGTGATATGCGGTATCACCAATCCCTCTTGAGGAAGGCAGCGAGCAGTAAGCTCTTCATCAATGATCAGGAGATCGTAACGAGATTGTCCCAAGAGTCTGTTCGCCACTTGCTCTCTACTCATATCCGTATTGAGCAGGTGGACGCCAACGCCCAGCCTCGACAGTGCGGGAAGGAGCAATACCAAATCAACATGGTTGCGACAGAGCAACGCCACTCGATTGCCCGACTTAAGTCCGTAGTGCCCATGCATCAAACGGGCTAGGGCAAGAGCTTTACGATAGAGTCGCTCATACGAGTAAATCTCTCCCTCATAGATTATCGCTTCCCGATGGGGATAAATGGAGGAAGCATAGGCAAAAAGCGTCATCAAAGTAACTCCCTCTCGCATAAAGGATCGGCACCAGGTATATACGCCGCGAGGTGTGATAAAATGCAATTGCCAAAGAGCTGAACGAAGAGAATAGGTAAGAGACGGCATAATCTATCGTGATTTAGCTTTAAAAAAAAGCAAATAGCGGTACCCCCAGTTCACAAGAGGAGAAGCAAGACGTGCAAGCGGAGCAGAAATCCGTGCCCACCAGGGTATATATAGAAAACGTCGCCCCATCGCAAGGCGAACCAACAAAGCTGCCGCTTCATCGGCAGAATACCCCATCCAATGGGCATAACGAGGATTGACATCCGCCATCAAGGTATGCACGAGTGGCAGATATCCTATGCGAATACGAACGCCCGAAGCCCACCACTCCTGCCGAGCGGTACGAAGCCACAGATCTGCCGCTCCCTTGGATGCATGGTAAGCCGCCCAACACGGAGCCGGTGGATAGAGCAAACTGACCGAAGAGGTATAAATCAAACGCCCCTTAGAGGCCATAAGTGCGGGGAGTAGCGTCTGTACAAGGCTCACCATTGAACGATAATTAACGGCCATCGTACGGTCAAAGTCGTGCAGTCGATCTTGGGATGCCGACAGAGAGCGACAAATAGATTTCCCCGCATTAGCAAAGAGATAATCCACTCGTGGATAGCGAGTTTTGAGGCGGAACATCAACTCAGCCAACGCCTCCACATTCCGAAAATCTATCGTATAACAATCTGCCTTTGAGCCCTCTCGGTGCACCTCTTCAGCCAATGCATCCAGATCCTCTTCCATACGAGCTAAAAAAATAAAGTGTACCTTGTAGGGCATAAGTAGCCGTGCCATTGCAGCACCAATCCCCCGAGAAGCCCCCGTTATAACGACTACTTTATTTTGGAAAGTGACCTCTAAAGCAGAAAGTCGTAAGTGTGCCTTTGGATAACAAAGGGCTCGTACAATTTTTTTCATTGCATATCAGCAAAAGAGAGTACAGGCTCATCCATATTCAGGATAAGGTACCCATACTCTCTCGGTGCATGGTTACATAAAAGATACTAGAGAACAATGCGTTGCGTAATGGGTAAATTAGTCCCCCATTGCACACTTACAAGATAAGTTCCCGAGGGCAAAGCCATCTCCAACGCTTGTGTACCGGCAACTCCCATTTGGGCGTATAAACTGCGCCCCATTAGATCATAAACTCGAATTTGATAGCCATCACGTGGAGTCACAATCCAGATTAACCCATCATGAGCAAAGGCACGTACAAGGGGTTCTTCTCCAATAGATTCGAGAGCAGTCTCGCATCCCGATCCATCTCCCTTTTGGTCAATTGTCCACCTCTTTTCCTCGGCGAGATCACTTTTTGCCGTCTTAGCTCCGGGATTATTCTTCACGAGAAGATCCTTTCCATAGGTTGTTTTTGCGGATTTTTCAGGTAGAGCTCTGTAAAAAGCATCCAAAGCACAAGCATCCAACAGGTTTTCTGTAAGATCAATAGTGCTTAGTACTTGATTGTCTTTAAGTTTTACCACAGTTAGTTTATTGCCACTTGCCTCTAGCTTCGTGAGCTTCGTAAGACCCGATAGATCAAGAGAGGTCAAATTACATTTCTTGGCTTTGACTGTTTGCAGTGCAGGACACGCTTTGAAGCTTATCCCCGAAGCCAACGAATTGCGACTGCAGTCAATACTTTCGAGAAGGGAAAGCTTCAGGTCAAGCGCAGCCAAAGCGTTTCCACCTACACTGAGATTTTTTAGATTGGAACAGGGGGTAAGGTCAACTTGCTTCAGCCCACACCCATCAAGGCGAAGGTCTTCAAGTTTCTCCTGTCGGAGCAAGGAGATTGAAGTTAATGGATTACGAGATAAATTAAGATAGGTCAGTGCCGTACACTTCTCTAGATTGACTTCGGAGAGCTCATTGCCTGTTGCCGATAATTCTGTGAGTGCTTCCACTCCGAGGAGGTCCAGACGAGTTAAAGCCATACCACCCACGGTGAGTTTTTCGATTGCGTTGTTTGTCGTATAAATGTGGATTGTCCCATCAGGAGCTGTACCCGTTATATCACCAGCCGATTCGTCCAGTTCCGCAATGGTATAGCTCTTTTCTGTACCACCCCATAGAACACGAATAGGCGCATTGGCAGTGATCGTGAGGGTTAGTTCTTCATTTTTTTCGCTAGTGTAGAGCGATACAACAGGATTATCAGTGGCAGACTGAGCGAACAAACAAGGCGTCGCAAAGGCATAGCTAATAGCCGCCAGGAGTAAAAGGAGTAGAGTCTTTTTCATCGCAAATTACTTATTAAGTATCAATTATTAGCACGGACTTTCCATCCCTTGTCTCGAGCAATTTGAAGTGAAGAGGGATCTAAAGAAGATATACCTTGCAGATCAAAAACGCACTTCCACGGCTTTTCATCTTCGGATATTGAGACCGAACGCACATCGGGTAGCGCAACGCAAATCGATTTAATCTCCTCCGAAGAGATAGAAAGTTGTGCCAATTGGAGTGTGAGCAACTCACGAAACGAAGGAAGTTTCCCCAATGTCCTCAACTTCGTAGCAGAAAGGGTCAATTCTTGCAGGTGATCAAGTGCATGAAGATCTATACGTTCAAGAGGATTATTGGCCAAGACCAAATTACGTAATAGGGGATTAGCCGAAAAATCAACCTCTGTCAAATTATTTTTTTGCGTATAGAGCAGATTCAGTTTGGGGCAGAATCTCAAATTGAGTTCTGTTAAACGATTACGATAGCAGTGCAACTCCTCCAACTTGCGATTGTTACTCAAATCCAAGTACGTGAGTTGATTATTACCCACGGATAGGATACGTAACTCGGGACAAGTGGTCACGTTGAGCGATTTGAGGTTACCTCCGATAAGACGCAATTCCTCCAATTTGGAAGCTTTACCCACCGAAATGGCATTAAGTTTGACCCCATAAACGCCGAAAGAGGTTATTTGGGGTGCAACTACTTTCACAGAAGTACCCAAAAGTTGACCTCGAATCGTTTTGTCAAAGTCCTCATAATCACCAGCAGGATAATTTCTAAGCTTACCATCACCCCAATCAATAGAAAAAGCCTCTGGAGAACGGAGGGCCAAAGTCATTGAGCCATTCCCCTCTGATGATGGGGTTAGCACAAAGGTGGCTTCCTCCGTCTTCGGGTCATCGGGCTCGACAACGGGCTCTTCGCTATCGAAAAAGTCAAACATCATATAAGTAGAACCGGCCTTAAGGCGAGGTCCATAATAGCACATTAGTTTGAGGTCTGCACTCCAAGCCACAGCCGTCGGATAGACATTTTCGTTGTCATAACCATAGAAACGGAATCCCCATTGGGTAATTAGATTTTGTGCTTTTTCCGCTGGGCGACCAGCGTCAGCCATTGACCAAAACTCCTCAAAATCGTTTACATAGACTCGACTTTCGACCAGTTTACCCCGCTCCAAAAAGTATTCTCGAAGGGGATAGTCATTATTTTTCACCCGAAAGGTAAGGTAAATCTCCTGCTCCGAACCGGCAACCTCACCACTCATAAAAATCTCACCACCATGAACAGACTCCCACACACGCACCTCCTCTTCAGAAGCACCCATGCGCAAAAGGGGAAGCATCGGGAAGCGTTCCTGATCAAAAGTGGGAGCATGAACCTCTACGTGAATTCGCTGTTGTGCCCCTTGATAGGTGCATAAAATATCCGTATTCCCCACTGCCAGAGCTCGAATGCGCAAGGCATGGTCAATAGATGCAATAGAGGGGTCTTTGACTTCACAGGTCACCTCCTCAAGAGGTACTGATACTGTCAACACCAATTCCCCACCGACCTCCAACGAAACCGTACCGGGCGATACCAAAAAGGAGGATTCCGGTGTTACTACTCTAGGCTGACAACTTAGGAACAATCCACCAAGAAGGGTTATAAATCCAATAGTCCACAGAATTTTGATAGATGGTTTCATATAAACTCTCTCTTCATTCGTCTCTTGATACCTCTCTAGGCGACACCGACATACCAATCTCTTTCTTTGGAATCCATATCGCAACCAATTGGCCTAATGGAGACGCTAGGGAGAAGAGAATCTTCTAGGCACAAAAGACAAAACATTTACTTCGCAAATGTACAAAATAATTGGTTCGAAGGGAAATACCTCTCTCGCTCTTTATGGTATAATTAACGATAAAAAGGGGCGTAGAATCAACAGCCTATTCCTATGAAACAAAGGGTCACAATTATTTGCATTACGTAACCCCACCTCTGTTCACAGATAAAATTCTAAAGAAATTGCACAAAAAGAACACCCATGGCAGAGTTGCCATGAGTGCTTTGTAGCCCCTAGGGGAATCGAACCCCTCTTTCAAGGATGAAAACCTTGCGTCCTAACCGATAGACGAAAGGGCCATCAGAGATCGATCTTCTACCAAATCATTAAATTGGTAATCCATTAACGAATACCCGAAGACCGAAAGGTGTGGAACAGATCCACCCCACTTCTCTATTTTGTACCTCAGCAACTAGAGCATTAACCCTAGAGACCAAGTAAGGTATAGCAGAACCTTATCGTTTACGCTGCCATCATGCGGTTAACCTGACGAGCGAGCTTGCTCTTTAGGTTAGCAGCCTTATTCTTGTGAATGATACGTTCGCGAGCGAGCTTATCAATCATAGAACTCACCTTGGGAAGCAACGCCTTAGCTTCATCCTTATCAGTCAGCATACGGAAACGCTTAATCTGGTTACGGGTCGTGCGACCATAATAGCGATTGTGCAGACGACGCGCGCTAGCTTGACGGATTCTCTTCAGTGATGACTTATGATTTGCCATTTCTCTTTACTATATTCTTACTTTGATATATACATTTCTTGCACAGTAGCCCCTAGGGGAATCGAACCCCTCTTTCAAGGATGAAAACCTTGCGTCCTAACCGATAGACGAAAGGGCCACAACTTCTCGAAGCAACGGAACAACGCACTCTGAAAACCCAAAGCGGGAGCTCTCAATTGCGACGACAAAGGTACAAACATTTTTCATTCCTGCAATAGGGAGACCTCTTTTTTCTTCAATTATTATCGAAAGGGGAGTACAAAACCTATTGAACAGGAATAGAGATCAGGGATTCGCTACACCTCTGAGAAGAGCTCCAAGAATCAAGCTTTAAGCATTCAAAGAATGTACTGAAGTTCCAGCTGACCGGTCATCCACCCTCTACCGCTTCGCACCTATTTTGTGTCTTCGTCGCAACTTCCACACCTCCAGACGATAGGCGATACGTCCCGAAAGGGCTATCAGCAATACTGAGACGAGGATCAAAACAATCCCCAATAGGTGCAGCAGGGTTAGTTTTTCATCAAAGACAAAAAAGCCGATAACAACAGCAGTTAGGGGTTCAAGTGCGCCCAATACGGCACTCATCGTAGAGCCCACCTGTTTCACTCCCTCCACAAGTGAGATATTCGCTACTACTGTCGGGACAATAGCAAGTGCAAGCGTCAGCCCCCAAGCCTCTAGCGAGGGGATTGCCTGAATCCCATCCCAAAAGAGAGCAATCACAAAAAAGCCCATACCACAGACCAATAGAGCAAAGAAACTGAGCTTGATGTTGTTCATCGTCCGCACAACACTTTTGTTGACAATTACCATATACGATGCATAGGCCAATCCCGTAGGAGCTACAATAAGCATCCCAATGAGGAAATGACGATCCACGGCAAAGCCCCCCACTCCCGAGAGGAAAAGCACACCCAGGAAAGCTAAGAGAATCGCAAAAACAGTGACTCCGGAAGGCTTCTGCCCATAAAGGAGAAACATTAACAAGATTACATAAACCGGATAAGTGAAATGTACAACCGTCGCAATCCCCGAAGGCATATAGAGATAGCCTAGTTGCAACCCCATAGCCGAGCAGACATAGATCAACCCCAATGTAAGTAGAATACCGGCCTCTCGCCACGTGAGCTTGAGATCAATTCGCTTGTAGAGCAAAAGCGGAAACATCGCCAAGGCGGCAATGAGAAAACGATAAGCCAAGATGGAGGGGGTACGCAACCCTAGAGCCATCAGGGGCAATGTAAACAGGGGAATGAAGCCAAAGGCTATCGAAGAGCTTCCGGCAATAATAAATCCGCGCAATTTGTTCTGTGGCAATCCATCCATTACAATCGTAAACTACTCTAGAGAGATAAAACAGGAAATGGGTTTATGGTCGCTAATCTTCGCCTCCTGATCAACCTTGCAATTGTAAGATTTAATCTTGCGACTGTGAATAATATGATCAATTCTAAAACCAAGATGCTTGAAGGTGAAGCTATACCCTACTCCGTGTCCGGACGAGGCATATGCATCGGTCATACCAGAGGCGATCCGCTGATGAGCATAAGAAATCGGAGTATCGTTAAAGTCGCCACAGATGAGGACGTAGGGCGTCAACTCCCGTATCACCTCCACATGTACCTTATCGGCCTGCTTGGCTCGTTTGAGGAAAGCGGCTCCCAACTTCTGCTCCATCTGCTCTTTGAGTGCCAATGCGTCAGCATCTCGTGCTAAACGGACGTAGCGATTACCGTCTTCAGCTGTCAGTTTAAATGACTCTAGATGAAGATTGTAAAGGGTCAGTTCCTTGCCCAGAACATCTAACGTATAGGCAATACCTCCGTTAAACGTCGACTCTATAGAGAGCATTCGGGTATTGCGTACAGGATATTTGGAGAGCAACATAAGACTACTCCCTCTATCTCCTTGGGCATAACGAGTTACAATATAAGGATACTCGGGAAGGAAGTCTGAAAGGACCTTTGTTGAAACATACGGTGTATCGTCACGCATAGTTGCCGCCTCTTGCAGGCAAACAATATCCGCATGACTATCCTTGATATATTGCAGCGTCGGATTGGGCTGCTCTGCGGTGTGCCTTTCGTATGCAAATCCCTGACAGTTGAGAGAAAGTACCTTGATAGCCTGCGGAGGAATCACTGCTGTATGAGGGTGAATAGGCATATATGTACCGATGCTCCACCACGAGAGAATAAGCAGGAAAAGATTGAAAAAGAAGCCTCTCCACTGTCTCCGCAAAAGACGGAAACAGAGAAAAACAACCACCATAAACAACAAAAAGGGAAAAGCCAAACCCAAATAGGCTGAAGGGAGAAAGAATCGAGGAGAGAGGTATTGCCCCAAAAGTGCCAACAAATAAGGCAGGGCAACCAAAAAGAGGTTAATCAGCCACGAAACCGAATGGAAGAGCTTATACCAAAAACCACGCCCCTCAGGGTGCCTGGTTGTGGAAGACTGGCGAGAAGGGCTACGCTTGGGTAAAGGCCTCGTAAAGATTTCCCGTGCCTCCTGCTCCTGTGCTGTAAACTCTGTTCTTGCCATTCTACCGAAAACGCTCCTCCTGCCGGGGGTTATCCCCTAAAGCAGTACAAAGCTAGCAAATAAATCAGAAAAAGGAAGCCTTCCCTCCTTCAATCAAGAGAGATCCTAACAATTACCTCCGAAAGAGACGTGCTCGCTCCTCTTCTGTAAGGGCACTATATCCGGAGCGTTTCACCTTAGCGAGAATTTCGTCAATCTCCACATCGTCAGATGGTATAGGCTCTTGCTTTTCTCGAGTCTCTGAGGGAGGGGGCGTTCGCTTCGGACGCTTGACCCAAGACGAGGGGCAGAACAGAGCACGCACAGACCGATAGACATGCAGTACAGGTACAGTCATATCAACACGGTGGTGCAGCAAACGAGCGAATAATAACCCGAGAAAACCACCACCCAAGTGAGCTACAGATCCTCCAATATTACTATGGAGATTGAGAAGCAATGAGCAGAAGACAAAAAGCAATGCGATCACGTAATAGGGCACACGCCCCACCCACACGAGTCGCACTCGATCAAAAGGGCGATAGAATCCAACAGCAACAACCAATGAAAGGATTGCTGCCGAGGAGCCATAGAGAGGTAGATGAATATAAAACTGCCCCATGGCATCCAATGCAGAGAAAAAGAGCGGATAAAAAAGCCCTCCGACCATACCACCTAGAATATAGAGCGCATAAAATTGCTGTTTTGTGAAATAGGCCAAGAACATTCGCCCAAAGGTGTACAACAGCAACATATTGATCACCAAATGCCCAAGAGCATTGTGACTCCACATGTAGGTAAAAAGCGTCCATGGACGCAATCCCAAGGAATACAGACTCCCGGGCAAAGCCAAATTGACATCTAGCCACGAAGTAGGCAAGCCTACCAAATTTAGCACCACTTTAATAAACCAAAGAGCGAGAGTTGTCCCTACCGTTATAAGGATCAGACGAAGCGAAGGTGAAGCTCCACGCCAATACGATACCATAGATGCACTTCCTCTCATCGCAAAAGCCCCTTCTTACGCCAAATAAGCAGTAGTACTAAACCACCGAGCATCCCCCCCAAATGAGCATAATGGGCAATACCATCACTATAACTCGACACCCCAAGGAAGAGCTCCAAAAGACCGTAACCGAGTACAACGAACTTAGCCTTTATGGGGATGGGGATAAACATGATATACATCGGCACATTGGGGTAAAGCATCCCAAAAGCCAATAACAAACCAAATACGGCTCCCGAGGCTCCCACCGTAACAAACATGTTAAAGAAGTCGGCCTTGGGAAGCATCTGTACACCATTGAGATGGATTATATCAGCACTCGAAAAGACAACATCGCGTAATTCTGTAAACCAAAAGAGCTCCTGCGAAAGCCCTGCAACAATCAAACAAGTGACGTAAAAGAATAGATATCGCCACGATCCCATCCGTTGCTCTACAGCCCCACCGAACATGAACAAAGAGAACATATTGAAGAGGATATGCGCAAAACCTTGAGTATCATGCAGAAAAGCGTACGTGAACAATTGGAACGGATAGAAAGAATCGGCTGCATAGAACTTAAGCCCCAAGATCTGCGACAGATCAAATCCCAACCGCCGGAATACGATCTGAGCGAGCCAAACTAACAAGTTAATGAGAATGAGATTTAGGGTAATCGGTGGAATGCGCTGTTTGAGCTGTTCGTAAAAGGACATACTATACTAAGTTGTTGAAATTAGGATCAATACCACGAAACAGTACTACCGGAGGAATTTACATTGCTCTGTTGATACTTCAAATCTTTGAGCAACTGCGACTTTACCCCAATCGTTACCGAGTAACTCTTATAAGGCCCTACCGGTATTATACTGGCGGATAGCTGCCAGCAGTGCAGGTCTCGTGAGATAGAAAGCGTCATATTGGTGATCCGTTTGAGATCAAAATTGTAGTTCGCATCAAACATGAACGACCAATTTTTTGTTGGCTTAAAATCCCCTCGGAAACTCAAGTTATGGGTCAATTTATATGGGAACTCTCGCCGTTCTATATCAAAATTTTCCCGATCGTAGGAGAGATTCATGCTGTAATTAAAAGAGAAGTTCCAAGGGAAGTCCCACAAAACATACCCATCGGCATCTCGACTCCCCTGCACATCGTGCAACGACCGCTGCCTGGAAATGCCGGGGCCGATACCTGCACCTCCCATAGAGAGATCTGATGAACCATCTGTGCTGCCACCGGGCGCGGAAGGCGCAGGCACGTCATTGGGCAAAGGTTGTCCTGTATCTCCCTCATCCTCTTTCTTGAACAACTTCCGATAAAGTGCAACCAATTTACCCCAAGATTGGTTGTTGAACTGATAACTAAACCCCGTACCGGTACTAATCAATCGCCCCAAGCCTCGACCATTGAGCAGTCGCAACTTATTAACCCGAAATGGAATAGGCTTGCCATCAGACGTCAGTTTATAATCGTACATGTAAGTGTCAAACTCTCCGCTGAGACGAAGGGTAAATTGGGAAGGAAGGCGAAAAGCGATTGTTGCAGAGATATTGCTCCAACGCATGGAGTCTGCCATCATATTATAACTTGCACGCCAGTCCAATTGATCAATGAGACTGATTTTTTTGAATGCCTCGCCCCCATCGGTGGAGTCAGACGCTACCGTACGAACTTTCATCTCCAGATTGTTGGTAAAGCTGAATGAGATAGAACCCGACTTCCCCCTACCGGGAGTACCAAAGATCCCATTACGATAAAGACTGTACGGCTCCTCATGCTCCACTCCATCGGGCGTCGTGTACTGCACCGTACGGTAGTACCCCCAAAAAGGATCTCCAAAATCGGGCGTATAGCCAAGCGAAATCGAAGGCGTTACGCGATGGCGGATCATCTGTATCTTATCGCCAAATATCTTCCACGGCTTGTAGAATCCGTACAACGTCGTAGAGGCCGAGAGCGAGGTACTGAAATCATTGATATGATAAAAGCCATACGTCGTATCAGCATCCACCAGGCGTTGTCGTTCCTCATCATAGCGCATCGTGCTTCGACTCGTATACCACTTGGCATTATAATTAAACGAGGGGGTAATTCGAATCACCTCGAAAAGGTCAAACGAAGCAGAGATGGGAATACTATGCTGTATCCCATTACGCCAATCACGGATGAGATTACTCTGTAAAATGAGATTCTCCTTCGTCGTAATGCTGTTGCGGAACGACCCCGAGTAACTCATAGAAATCTTCTCGTACCAACGCTCCTTACCCACTCTTTTCTTGCGTTTAAATGGATAAATCGTACTCAGAGAGACGGACAGGTTTGGGAAAGAGACCGAAATAGTGGAGTCTCTCGAACGCTGATCAATATTAAGAGCCGCTGTAAGCGATAAAGGAATTGTGGTAAACCTGCGTGAATAACTCACACTTGATCCCTTAGTATTTTCTGCGCGCTTGTCGGGATCGTACATAGTCTCTACCGAATTATGGTTGTAACTACTGGTGGAGAAATTGACACTCGCCGAGAAGGTACGCAACGGATCGACCTTTTGATCTTGTGTATGTGACCAATTAAACGTAAAATCTTTACTCTTGGAGTAATCATTGGGGATCTGTTTATCTCCCCGCACCGTAGAGATATAGCCTGCACTGACATGCCCCGAATACTTATATCGACGCTGGTAATTCGCCTCTGCCGACACACCCCACGATCCTTTGGTATAGAGGTCGAACCGCGTCGTCAGATCAACATAATCGTTAATGGCATAGTAGACCCCCAATCCGCGGAAATAGAAGCCTCGATCCGCCTCCTCTCCATAAGAACTGGGCATGATCAAGCCCGAAGTTTTTCGCTCATTAAAGGGGAAAAAACCAAACGGCAAACCAATAAAATAAAGTGGTACACCGCCAATAACCATATAGGCAGGCCCTGCCACGATATTTTCATCGGGCACTACCTTAGCTCGAGTTAATTGCAAATAAAAATGCGGATTGAGGTGATTGTCGCACGTTGTATAGCGACCACCCTCAATATACATGGTATTGTCGGGCATCCGCTTGCCCTTATCGCTCATCAAAAATCCCTCGCCCTGCTGGGTTAGGACACCCGTGATATACCCCTTTTCGCTACGAAAATTGTAGCGCATCGTCTCACTTTCAAAATTTTGATTTCCATCCGAGAAAGTTGGATAGGCTGTAGGATGCCCCTCCGAGTCCAAAACATACTGCGCATATACCTCTGAACTATCGGTATTGATGTGCATAAAGTTGGACTGAATGCTCATCTTTTCATAATTCACGTGCCCCTTACCAAAGAAGTAAACTCGATTTTGTCCCAACATAACGATGGAGTCGGCAGCCGCAAAATTGATCACACTTTCTAGCACGATAGGCTCTTCAGCACCCTCGATAGGAGTCGCCAAACTATCAGGGAGCTCCTCCTCCGAAAGAGAGTCGGGCATTTGCATTTTCAGAGAATCTGCCAACGAAGTCGAGTCTAGAGGCAGCAGCGAAGGCTCAGCCATACTATCTCGAAATGATGTAGGCGAAGAGACAGAATCTTTTTGCCCAAGAGCCGAAAAAGTAGAGGGCGAAAGCAAAGAATCTACTGGGGAAGAATTTTTCGAGGTATCGGCAAGGAGTGGCAACGAATCTCCTCGCAATAGAATTGTATTGGGTTCTGAAGAGGTAGAATCAGCAGAAACAACCGTCATTGGCAGTACCTTCCGTTGAGGCCGACGAGCTGTACACCCCCATCCAAGGATAAGGCTCAAGACAACCCCTAGAGCTATCCATTGACCATTCCACACCCATCGATCCGCTCTCATACTGCCATGTATTGCGGTACAAAAGTACCTTTTTTTTTCATTGCACGAAGAGGAGGGCTATCTGACAACCTTGAGGGAGAGAATCAATCCTTAATTGTAAAAGAAGTGCGAGCAAGTAACTCCCCATCGGAAAAAAGCTCGATCCGATAAGTCCCCAAAAGAAGAGCTTCCGTTACATTCCAATAGATGGTAAAGGGGAGGTCTTCACCTCCATACTCTATCTCTTTAGAGGCTGTAGCCGTAAGCGAACTACCCTCATAAGTAAAGCGTGCACCGCCACCAACGGATTGATCGTTGGGATTGAGTATGCGAAGGTAAAGCGTACGGCGTCCGGGATCGGCTGTTACGTTGCGCCCCACAATGCCGTCAATACTGATAGTACGGATCTTATCAATACGCCCCGTCTGCTTGCCTCGCTTATCTAACATAGCCACCCGTAGGCCGTGCGCTTCGAGGCGAGCCGCCCGAGCCACCTGGTCAGATAGGGTACTTTTTTCGCCCTGCAATTTGCGTGTTTCGGCTTCGGAAGTAGCGATCCGGTCGCTCATTTTCTGATTCTCTTCTCGAAGAGCCATATTAGCTCGTTGCAAAGAATCGATCTGTACCACATACGAACGCAATACCTTACGCAGCGAGGTCACCTCCTGAGAGAGGGCATTGATCCGCTGAGCATCAGTTGCCTTAACAGCCTTTAGTTCCTCGGTAAGTCGATTGACCTTGGCCTGAGCAGTGCCCAATTGCTCTAGTAGAGAATCGGTCGCAAGGTGCATATTCTTCTCTCCATAGCCTGTACCACTACGGACTTTTTGTACTTGCATTTCAAACTCTTCCTGCAAGATCGAGAGCTCCTCCTGCATCTTGGAACGCTCCATGGTGACCAATTCTTTTTTCTCCTCCTCCAAACGAGCACGCTCCCGATGCATCATCACATAAAATAGGAAGCCTATCAAGATTAGGGCTAAAGAGGCAAGGAATACAACAAAAAGTCTTTTTTGCTTTGGGGTAATAGAAGGCATATTTATAAGAGCTAGAGATATTTTCTTTAGAAATTCGAGAGATTAAGATTCCTATCTGAGACGAAACCTGCGACGCTTCCACTCCAACCGAATCGGTGTTGGGCGGAGGATCTCACGCCAATGCCCTTGAGCCTCCAACGAAGAGGCACTCTCAGGGATCAGGGAAAGGGTTAAGCTGAAATCCTCAGGGGAGAGAGTTAGCCGGCGAGCGAGTGAAGAAAGTTCAGCTCGATCCCGAGGCGGTGTCGAAGGGGGAAGAAGCAACTCTGCAACATTCGAAGGAAAGAAATCCGTCTCAGGCATCGCCTCTCCCACCTGATCGAAAAACATAATCTCGGAATGGGCGAAAGGATTTTCAATCGTAACAATGTAGCAGAGAATCTTTCGATTTCCATAGGGTAAAGCAGCAAAAGCATGTATAACTTCCCCGGTCCTAAAGGACAAATAGAACTCTGTACAATGAATTATTTCTAGGGGGACAAGCTGACCAAAAGCATGAACAGAATTTGCTTTCAACGAGCCTTGATCCGAAGATGCACTTGCGGGTACTACAAATCCGTTAGGGGCACCAGACGGAGTAATGGAAATCTTCTTCCCCATAGAGGAACAAGACAAAAGAGATTCCCTTGCCTCTCTATCGAGAAAAGGGATTGTTCCTTCGGGCAAGGCCGAGACCAACTCTGCCAAAGATTGAGCGTGCAACACTTCGGCAGATAAGAATACCCCGGCCCCCACAACAAGGAGGATCAGGAGATGGTAACAAGCGTATAATAGTTTCCGCATAGCTTCTTGTTCTCTTGAGAAGCAAAGATACGACAAAGCCAACAACCATTGCCCAATACACCGCAATAGCACTGCACCGCATCACACCCTCTAGAAAAAGAACTCCCCCCACTCCTAAAAAGGAGCGGGGGGAGCGTCATCGAGACTCTCTTTTCACCTCAAGGAGACAATTACATCTCCTGTGACGAGCGTAGACAAAAGAGATCCTTATTCGGATTACTTCCAGTTACGGTTGTCGTCGAGGTGCTTGTTATTTTCGCGGTCGCGAAGAGGGAATTCCCAAATGAACATCTTGTCATTAGCGGGTTTTTCGAGGTCAATTGCTTCATCTTGGACAGCACTAGGCTTATCAAAGATCGCGTTACCAACTTCTTTAAATACAGGCTGAGGAGCCGTACGTTTAAACCCTTTACCCAAGCGAACGAGGTCATTCAAGCGAGTACCTTCGCCCACAAGCTCGCGGAGACGTTCTTTATAGATTTCTTCAAGCACTTCGTCCTTCGTTCCAAAGTCAGCAGGATCAGGGTAACTATCAGAAAGACGAGACTTTTCGAACTTAACGATAGTCTCAGCAGCTTCAGCGGTCTTACCCAATTGAGCCAATGCTTCAGCCTTAATCAGATATGCCTCTCCTACATTGAAGAGGTGAACACCAAACTTGAACTGAAGAACCTTGGGATCAACGTTAAGAGCTTCATTCCCCTCAAACTTAGTAAGGGTATGGAAGTTCAAGCCCCAAGCATTCTTGTAGAACCCTCTCTGCCCAATATATTCGGTTTTACGAATATCATTGCTTGAATAAAGATCCGCAACCCATTGCTCCAATACCAATGAAGGTTGGTAGTAGACAGCCCAAACTCGTGTAGTATCCTTCAAATCCTTAAACGAAGAAAATCCTAGACGATGCGAAGCTGCAAGGACAGAACTTCTAACGGCACCCTGCTGAGCTGTAGCACGAAGACGAACAAGGATTTCAGGACTGTCTTCGGTGCGCCAAATAGAATGAATAGACTTCGTCTTGGCTTGAGCATCTCCATCTATATTGATGGGATAATTATCAATGAACGCATTACATGCATCCAAAGCACCTTGCCAATCTTGCTTCGTGAGACATACACGAGCCTTGATGGCGTACGCATAGTCGCGAGTGAGATAAATAGCGGGCTTCACATCCTTGTTAGCTTCTGCAGGTATATTTGCAATAGCATAATCAAGGTCTTCGATCATAGCCTTGTACACATCCGCACGAGAAGCTTTTTCACTCTGAGCCGTTGCGAGAGGATCATAAGAGGTCATCAAGATAATACCTGATTGCGGATTGCTGTCAGTAGCATTATCCCAAGGTTTAGAAAAACGTTGGATCAAGCGCCAATGGGCAAGAGCACGAATGGTCTTCATTTCACCAATATACTGCTTCAAAAGCCCTTTATCAGCATCCGTCTTCGAAATACCCTCATTAGCCAATAGCTCTTCAGCACGCATGATGAAGTAATTCGCCTGCATCAAAGTTTGATAGTAAGAGGCATAGTACGAATTGATATCATCGTGATCAAGCACCGACTGCTCTTGCCATGCATAAAGCCCTTTGAGAGAGTTGTTATCCAAAAGAGTCAAGTGGTAAAGATCTGACTGGATATCCGGAGTATTGAGGTTATTAGGAGATTCTACCCCAATAAGCAACGCATAAACGGCATCGCGATTTTGCTTTGCCATGAGGATATTTTTGAAAGGTTCCTGCAAAGGAGTTCCTTCCGGCAAGCGCGTCACATCGCAGGACGTGAAGACCATCGCAAAAGCAAGGACTGCCGCACTAAGGAAATATGCTATTTTTTTCATCGGTCTAATCTTACGAATTATAGGTCATTTATTAGAACATTAGCTGGATACCGCCAACGAATTGACGTGTATTGGGGAAATCTCCCATAGACAAACCACCGGCACTCACTTCAGGATCGAATCCATTGTAGTCCTTTGCTGTAACGGTTAGGAGGTTACGAGCAGAAACATAGACCTTAGCTCCAGTGATGATCTTTTGTGTACCAAAGACTGATTTGGGGAATGTGTAAGCAAGTTGAATATTCTTCAAACGAAGGAATGAAGCATTTTCGATCAAACGATCATCGAATACCATAGATTCGTCGAAAACAGAAGCCGTAGCCGTTTTCTTTTGCTCATCATTCATGTCTGCACGCCACTCATTGTTAAGTTTCTTTGAACGGTTAAGCATCAAGAAACCGCCACCCACGTTATTTTCAAGGAAATAACGGTCATTATTGAGAGAGTAAGCACCTGTTGCAAAAGTCCAATCAACAGTAAGAGATAGTTGTTTCTTCCAAGTCACGCCCATTTGAAGCCCTCCAGAGATCGGAGCATTGATGAGCGCATAATCGATACGATGCTTGAGATCGTCTGAGTACTCAGTCGTAGTTTCCGTGGTAACATTCTTATTCTCATCAAGTTTGTACCACATCTGCTTACCTGTATTAGGATCAAAACCGGCAAACGAAGCTTGATAGAACACAATAGGTTTACCCACCGTATAACGGATTTCTCCCACGTGATAACCTTCTTTATTGGTCTTATCATTGAAAAGCTTATCTACACGTTCTTGATTGTAGTTGAAAGTCGCAGATACAAATGCATCCCAATCCTTTGTGCGGAGGAAATTATAATTTACGGTCAAGTCAATACCACGGTTGGTCATAGCGCCGATATTTTCCCAACGAGAAGAGTAACCCGTAGAATATGGGAGAGGAACATTCATAAGCATGTCCATCGTCTTACGGTTATAGAGCGCGAGGTCTACGGTAAGAGCGTCATTCCACATACCATAGTCGATACCGAGACTGAACATACCTTGACGCTCCCAAGCAAGCTCGTCATTACCGATGGAGGTAACCCCAAATGCGAGTTCATCCGTATAGTTGATCGTACCCGTACGTGCATACGAAGCATAGAGAGGAATTGAAGAGTTACCCTGCGTACCGTAGTTAGCCTTGAGACGGAGTGTGCTTACGAGACCCTTATCAGAAACGACTCCTGAACGGAGGAAGTCAAACATTCCACCAACAGAGAAGAAGGTTGCAGCTTGATGTTTAGAACCGAAACGAGAAGAACGGTCGTTGCGGAGAGTAAAGTCAAACGCCATATAGTCCTTGAACATATAGTTCACACGACCGAAAAGGGAGAAGTAAGCGTAAGCCGAGCGGAATTGGCTGGGGAGTCTGAGGTAATTACCCTTCATACCATGACCCAACATCATGAAGTCCTTATTAGTAAGACCAAGAGCAATTGCAGAGAAGCCTTCGCTCTTGTTGTCCACAAATTCTTGACCCAAGAGGAAAGTAAAATCGTTATCCTCATTCATCTTCCACTTGTACTCGGCAGTATTGGTCCACGTAAGGGTGCTTGAGCCTTCATAAGATTGGCTGTTAGATCCGTAGCCGTTATTATAAGGCAAATCAGGATAGCTCAACATATCGCCACGACCAAAAATCATATCCACTCCGGCTTGACTCTTTAGGGTAAGACCATCGATAGGACGGATCTGTGCATAACCGGAAAGAGCAAGACGATAGCTGTGAGAGTCACGTTTGCGGTATTGGTTCAGATATTCAGGGTTGTAAAGGATAGCGTCATCCAATACGGGGTAAGAGCGGTGAAAGCGCATGTAGTCTGCGTACTCATTAGTAAATCCGTTTTTATCACGTTTGAATGGGCTGTAGTAACGAGGAGTACTGAGGGCTCCAAACGTACCTCCGTCAACGTATGCACTACCAAAGCCGGTGGCAGAAAGGTTCTGAACAAGCCCCCCGGATATATTAGCACCGACACGAAGCCAAGACTTCACACGAGCATCGATATTACTACGGAGATTTACTTTTGTATATCTAGAGAGTGAACGAGAAATACCTTCTTGAGAGAAATATCCTCCGGAGAGATAGTACGATACATTGTCGCTACCACCGGAGATAGACATATCGGCCTGGAATGTGGGAGCCTTTTTACCGAGGAAATAAGAGAGCCAATCGTGGTCACGAGGAACGACTCCTACAAATTCTCCATCCTTTTGTTCCACAGATCCATCGAAAGCAGTCGGTGCAAAACCGTCTAAGAAAATACGACGTTGCTCCTTATCAAGACGTTTTTTTTCGTTATCCGGGGTAGTACTAGGATAGTTACCCAAGGTGTGAAGAACTTGGTAATCGATCAACTCTTGACCTGTCATCAACTGTTGCATTGGACGATCACTAATGAGAGAAGAAATCCCATACATTGTATTGATCGAGATACGACCGTCCTCGTTGAGTTTACCACGTTTCGTTGTAATAACAATAACCCCATTGGCAGCACGAGCACCATAGATAGAGGTAGAAGAAGCATCCTTAAGTACGGTCACAGACTCGAAGTCGCTAGGGTTCATAGCCATAACCACACCAGCAGAGGTTTGTACACCGTCTACGATATAGAGAGGAGCACCACCTGCACCAAGAGAGGCATTACCGTGAATTTGTACAGAAGCTGTAGCATTGGGGTCACCACTAGAGGTTTGCACCTGCATACCCGCTACCTGACCTTGAAGGGCATCCATTACGTTAGCAACGGGTTTGTTTTCGACCTTCTCGCTGGAGACACGGGCCACAGACCCCGATACGGTGCTGAGCTTTTGACCGGAGCCATAACCTACCACCACTACGGTTTCCATTACTTCTGCGTCAGAAGTAAGTACGACGTTCATTACATTCTTCACATCCAAGATCTGCGTCTTCATTCCCACGAAAGAGAATTGAAGTTGCTTCGCATTGCTTGGAACGGAAAGCTGGAACTTACCGTCAAAGTTAGTCGTGGTACCGATGTTGGTATGACCTACGACCACAATGTTTGCGCCAATGATAGGTTCGTTATCCTCTGCAGAAGTAACGGTACCAGTCACTGTTCTATTCTGGGCGACAGCCCAACCCAAACCCATTATCAGGGTTAGGAAGAATAGTGCCAATCTTTTCATAGACATTTCTTTTTCCTTGTTACTAATTAGTTATCTGTTTCTTTTTTCTTTCTCTATTACCAGCCATCATTTCCTATCATCAGGGGATGCTCTTCCCCACTTTACAGGTGGAGGAAAAGCACCTTATGAAGAGAGGAGAAGAAGGTGTAACACACCTAATCATATATGCCACACCTCACAAAAACTCCACTCCCCTCTGTATGCACAGAAAATATAAGGAGTAGTACGACTAACCTTTTCATTATCGGCGTGTTGCCTTGTAGTTACTCTACAACACAATGGAGTAACAAAATGCAACACGTCACCATACGAGGGGCAAATATAGTAATTTATCGCTATATAACAACGATTTTATGCCATAGAGCAAGCAAAAGCTTCGACTCAAAACACGAGAGGATCACATATTGCTGTTGGGATCAAAGGTTTCGAGAGAAAGCGTCTCCCCATCCCAAACGGCATAACTGCTATATTGCAACCAATCGCCCAAGATCAGTAAACGCCGCTTCCCATCCAGAGCCATATCGACCAATAAGTGTCTATGGCCGAAGACAAAGTAATCCACATGAGCATATTCGATCAGATGTTGCTTCACCCATCGAACGAGCCACTCCTCCTCTAGATGAAAATAGGGATTTTCAATCTCGTGAGGCGTTTTGGCTCTTTTGAGTCCACGTCGTCGGCTTTGTTCGCTCAAAAACAAAGCGAGCCCTACCGTCCAACGTGGATGCACGGCAGCATAAAGACACTGCGCCCATTTGGCACGGAAGAGTCGATACATGAAGTTATTGACCCAACACTCTCGACGATACTCTTCGTCTCCATGGGCTAGACGAAAGACGGCCTTTCCCAGCCGAACTTCCAATGCATTAGACAGTACTTTAGCTCCAATCTCTCGCTCTAGATAGTCACCCATCCATACGTCATGATTGCCTTGGAAGAAATAGACTTCGACTCCCCTATCAACAAGTTCGGCCACCTTACCAAGAAAGCGGACATAGCCCTTAGGGACAACATGCCGATACTCGAACCAATAGTCGAACATATCGCCCAAAAAGAAGATTGCCTCTGCGCTAGGGGCAATGGCATCCAGCCACGCCACCAAACGACGCTCCACGGCCAAAGGGTCGGGATGATAATGCGAACCCAAGTGGGCGTCACTTGTAAAGTAGATCACGGAAGCATTGTAAAGTTAGAGGTTATAGCATGCACTCTTATCAGGAGATGTTTAGAGGAACCCTAGTTCGAGCTTTGCTTCCTCGCTCATCATATCCTTATTCCATTCAGGCTCAAACGTCAGTTCGATATCGCAGTGCGAAACGCCCTTAACGCTTTCGGCCTTGAGACGAACATCTTCCAATATAAAATCGGCAGCAGGGCAATTAGGAGCCGTGAGCGTCATAGTAATTGTCACCAGCCCTTCGTCAGTCACCTGTACTCCATAAATCAGCCCTAGATCATACACATTTACAGGGATCTCGGGATCAAATACCGTACGAAGCATCCGTACAATATCCTCTTCTATTCTCAAAAATTCATTCTCCATAGGATTACATATCTCCGTAAAACAGCGAAGAAAACCACATAAGAAAAAGAGGAGCAAAGGAGAGTTCTACTCTATGACATGGAAAGGAGTTCATGCGAACCACCTCTGCCCTCTCTTGCTTTTACAATTAAATCTCTATGATGGAAGCATCAGAATTTGGGCTTCATCTCGTCGATCAAGCGTTGGCATCCTGCAAACTTATCCACGATGAAGAGCAGATAACGGATATCCAAGATGATACTTCTCTGATAGTTTGGGAGATACTCGATATCACCACCAACCCCCTCCCAGTTTCGGTCGAAGTTAAGTCCGATCAGCTCTCCTCGAGCATTCATCACGGGGCTACCCGAGTTACCGCCCGTCGTATGGGTCGTTGCACAGAAGTTCACCGGCATAGAACCATCTGCATTGGCATAACGGCCGTAGTCTTTAGCTTCGTAAAGTGCTTTGAGTCGGGGAGCTACCACATATTCCCAATTATTGGGATCTTCCTTTTCCATAACGCCCTCTAGAGTACTCTTTGCACCATAGGTCACCACATCACGAGGTTGATACCCCTTGATCTGACCATAGGTAAAGCGGAGGGTTAGGTTGGCATCAGGGGCGATATTGGGCTGTCCTTGCATATCGAGGATTGAACTAACGTAGGAGCGTTGTGCTGCAGCCAAAGGAGCATCGAAAGCAGCCACCTCACGAGCCAACTGCTGATATTCATAGATCACAGAGGCGGAGAAACGACTCATGGGGTCACGAAGAAGGCGATCTCGCTCTGGATTTTTCATAAATTCCTCGAAACGTTCGCGAGAAGCGTAGATAGACTTTTCAAAAATCATCTCCACGTAAGCCTTAGCCGAACCGAACTCGGCAATCCCCTCACGAATGGATATAGGTTGCTTTTCTGCAGGGATCCGCTCAGCATAACGCGAAAGGAGGGCTATTGCCAGTGCCTTGTCTACTTCGGGACTGTAATCCTTGTTAAAGAAAGCATCGAACTGCTTACGAATCTCCTTCAGACCGGCTTCACGCTTTGTGGGATTATCCCAATGGTTGGCAATATCGGAATTGGCAGCAGGAGCATTGCTCATCTCAATACCCATCAAGATTCCTTCGAGGAGGTAACGTTGGCGCATCCTCAAATCGCTTCGTCCCTCGATAGCACGGCTGATCGCCTGCACAGCCTGATCAGTTGTTGCGATCCCCTTTTGTTTTGCCCAGGCGAGCACCTCTTGTTGTTGTTGGAGTTTGATCTCACGGAGCGAACGTCTACGAATCGCCCAGTTAGCTCCTTGGGCACGTTTGTACCCATTTTGACTTGAAGCATACTTAGCGGCATACATGATATTGATCTTGGGATCTGCAAGCATCTCACGGAGCATTACATCTTGCAAGATGCCGCGCATCTCGATACGGATATTATTGTCTATTTCACTCCATTCAGTCACCTCATCGGCAGTAAAGAACTTGTAGGTCGTGCCGGGATACCCCATAATCAGGGCAAAGTCTCCCTCCTGTACCCCTTGTGCATTGATCTGCATCCATCGTTTGGGTTGATAGGGTACGTTATCTTTGGAATAGGCAACAGGATTCCCCTCCTTATCGGCATAAATACGGAAAATAGAAAAGTCGCCCGTATGGCGAGGCCAAGCCCAATTGTCCGTGTCGCTTCCAAACTTCCCTATTGAACTGGGAGGAGCGGCTACTAGACGTACATCACGGAACACCTTTTTGGTGAACATATAGTAGCGATTACCTCCATAGAAAGGTTTGATCTCGTAGCGATAGCCCTCTCGCTGTGCAGCTTTCTTACCCACAATTTGGGGAGCAAGAGCAGAGAGGAACTTAGGAGAGAGGAATTCCATCCCCGTGGGCTTTTTAATGCGCTCCAGCTCTTTCTGCACCACAACGGTCACATCGGTAATCTCATCCACAATCTCTACTTCCAGACCGGGATTGATCAGTTCTTCGGCAAAGCTATTGCTCCAAAAACCATCTTTGAGATAATTGTGTTGTACACTACTATGCTTTTGGATTTGGTCGTAACCACAATGGTGATTCGTTAAGATCAAACCTTGGTTAGAAACCAGTACACCCGTACAACCACCATCGAACATAACCACAGCATCCTTGAGCGAGGAGCCTTGAGGGTTGTAGATATCGGCAGCCTCCAGTTGCATTCCTAAACTCTTCATGCGGGCCACCTGTCCGTTAATTTGTTGCATAAGCCACATACCACCATCGGCATAGGCTAGAGAAGCCACGACGAGGGATAGCAAGGGCAATAGAAAAAACCGTTTATTCATTTCGTTTGTACTACTGATTAAAGTATTGGATATTTTAATTGTCTTTGGTACCAATGAGGGACCGGAGTTCGTCTTGACACATACGAGAAAGCACACTATTATAGTAGCGTGCATCGCCCGTAACCTCCGCCCCGATCCATGGGGGCAAAGGGGGAAAGTCTTCCACCCTTGACAATTCAACCTCAGCTATGATAAGCCCGTCAAGAGATCCATGAAAGAGATCGACTTCCCATAAAAATCCCTCATAAGGGATATAGTAACGAGTCTTCTCTATCTCTCCTTCAAAGGTTGAAGTTTGCAGTATCGCCCGCGCCTCCTCAAGCGAAATCTCACGCTCCTCCTCTTCACGTATCCAACCACTACACGAGGAACGTCCCTTTTGTGTTAGATATGCCCTCTGATCCATAAAACGGATCCGTCGAGTCACCCCCACGTTCTCCTCAGGGAGGTAGTACTGGCGGATTTTCGCGCAACGCAAAGCCTCTTGAATAAAGCTTCGATCCGTTACTAAAAACTTGCGTTCGATCTCTAGTGCCATACAATGTACAAGGGATTTGCCTCTTAGTGAATGGTCACCTTGGTAGCTCCGAAACCATACTCTTGGAACGAAGCATCTTGTGCCGAAGCCTTGGGATAGTATCGACGCAATGCATCTAGAATCGCCTTACGCAATACCCCCTCACCCTTACCATGAATAAAGACGATCTCCGTACCCTTTTGGCTTCGATGTTGATCCATCGTCTTGCGAAAGATGGAGAGTTGATGCTCCAAGATATCTTTAGGAGAAAGTCCCTGAAGAGAGGGAAGCAGCTCATGAGCATGCAGATCTACCTCCACAAGCTCCTTTTTATTTGATTTGGATTTATGTTCTTTCGTAGGCTTGGGACGGGCAATATCTTTGGGCTTGCGGGGTGTCATCAGGGCCTCTGTCAGGGGCTCCACATCTGCCTCTGTGAGAGGCTCATGGCAGGGGCGATCCTGTTCCACAAGGGGAAGAATCAGCGCATCTTCGTCGAAGAAGTCATTATCTCCATAGCAATGGCGCTTAAAGAACTTCACGCCATCGGGCTTAAAGTCGAGGGAAATCGGTTCTTTATGGAGGTATTTCTTTTGGGGTTTATAGGGTAAGAAAGAGAGGTGCAGTCGCTCCCGATCATTTAGTTCCACAAGTGGTATCGTATCAACCAAGAGCTTCGTATCTCGCTCGATCAAACCTGTTGCAATGATTTTGTAGAAGCCATTGCTCTGCTGTGCCGAAAGCGTATAATAACCGTGATAATTGCTATCATTGATGAAGTAACACTCCAAAGGCGAACTGCCAAAGGACCTAAAATCTTCGGGAAGCCATGCAAGATACAGGGAAACTTGCTCGCCTTCAGGTCGCTCGGGGAGGAAGGACTGGGGAGAGGGAAGGGGCTTCTCAGGCATCTCCACGGAAGGAAGATGCGAGGAGTAAGCCTCAGGGACAGGTTTGCTCAAAGGAGGTGTATCCTCCATACGACGCTGACGTTTAAGATCCCGTTCCTCCTTGATCTCCTTTGGAGTGCGATAAGCCGGAATAAAAGTATCACCCTCGCTCACTACAACACATTCGCGGATGGGCGTTGGCAACTCAAAGCCGTCATCCCCCTCCACGTAAGCCACTTTACCCACAATACGACGCACAATACCTCCGCCCTGTGCATTCAAGTAACGAACCCGATCTCCTATATTTACTCTTGCCATTTCGTTGTCATTCTGTTTCTGTGAGTATGGGGGCTTGATGAAGTTACACGCCCCACTCTCTGCGAAGTTACGGTTTTCTCACTGAATAGCACAACACCGCACCAAAAGAGGAGGTGATCACCCTTTCGGACTTGGGAACCACCTCCTCGCAACTAGTTTACAAAACAACAATATAGTATACTCAACTAAATTTCTTCAAAGCGAGCGGTAAAGAAGCGCAACTGCTTGGGTTCATACACAAAGCGCAAGCCACGTATCGTCTCCTTGTGCTTGAATAGGCGAATCACACCATCGGCAACCACATCCATGTGCTTATATGTATACACACGACGAGGGATGGTCAAGCGTACCGTCTCCAGTTTAGGTCTGTGATTTTCCCCCGTCTTAGCATCACGACCTGCCGACACAATACCACGCTCCATACTGCGTACACCACTCTCGATATAGAGGTTTGCTGCCAAACTCTGAGCAGGGAATTGATCTTGTGTAAGGTGTGGACAGAAGCGACGTGCATCGAGGAATACAGCATGCCCTCCCACGGGTTCAATAATGGGCACTCCTGCACCTTTGAGCAAGTCACCGAGGTAACGCACCTGCAAAACACGATGGCGGATATATTCGTACTGCATCGACTCTTCCAAACCGATAGCCATAGCCTCCATATCACGCCCTGCCATACCACCATACGAGGGCATACCTTCATATACAACAACCATCTCCTTTGCATCTTGGAAGAGTTGCTCATCATTCATGCAGAGGAAGCCCCCGATATTAACCAAACAATCCTTCTTACCACTCATCGTACAGCCATCGCCATAGCTAAACATCTCGAGGACAATCTCGCTAATGCTCTTATCAGCAAAGCCCTCTTCCTGCTCTTTGATGAAATAGGCATTCTCCACACAGCGTGTTGCGTCAAAGAAAACCTTAATACCATACTTACGTGTAAGTTCTCGAACAGCTCGCATATTAGCCATCGAGACTGGTTGCCCACCGGCCAAATTGACCGTTACAGCAAGGCAAACGTAGGCGATATTTTCTGCGCCCTTTTCGTCAATAAGGCGTTGTAGTTTATCCAAGTCAATATTACCCTTGAAGGGAATATCCAGTGTGGCATCATGTGCTTCGTCACGGATAATATCCACAAAAATACCACCATTACGTTCTTGGTGATAACGTGTTGTGGTAAAATACATATTGCCGGGAACGAACTGACCCGGTTTTATAGCGATCTGACTTAAAATATTCTCAGCCCCGCGACCTTGGTGGGTAGGTACAATATATTTGAATCCAAAGAGGCGACGTACAGTATCCTGCAAGCGATGGAAGTTGCGGCTCCCCGCATAAGCCTCATCACCGACCATGATACCACCCCACTGACGATCGCTCATAGCGTTGGTGCCACTATCGGTAAGCAAATCAATATAGACATCCTTAGAATTGATCAAGAAGGTATTAAAGCCTGCTTCCTGAGCCACTTTGAGACGTTCTTCCTTGCCGATCATGGCAACGGGTTCTACACTTTTGATCCGGAAAGGTTCTGCGGGATACTTGCTAAAATCTATCATATCTATTTCAAATTAAGGGTTTATACTCTTTTTAATAAAGGGAGTGAGAGACCCACAAAAGAGAGTCATCACCCTCCTTTGATCTCCGTAATGCAAATATAGTTTATATATCGACAATAACGGCAATTTGGCAAAATATACATCTAAATACCAACAAAGTGCTACACAAAGAGCTGCAAAAAGATTATTATATCCATCTGTCCAACCAAAAACTGCATATAATACAATTGATATTCCGACAAGGAATCTCATCAGCCAGAAAAAGAACAGATCAAAATGAATCAGGCAAACGAAGGACAAACTAAATCTTTAGACGTGTTTCGCCGGGAATCGGTTGCTCTATTTTTCTTACCCAAGACTTTATTTTTTCTGCCCAAGAAAATAGAAACTGAAGGGCTACACTTTTTCAACTCCTGCCCAATGATTTTTAAGCTCTACGGAGCAAGAAGAGAGAAGGTTAGCTTTTGGGTAGTTGCGTAATAATCCGTACATTTGTGCTTGGATTGGACGGAATTATGTCCAGTCGATTGGCAATTAGAGTACTCTACACACATATGAGTGAAAAGTTTGTCGTATCTGCACGCAAGTACCGTCCCGACTCGTTTGAGAGTCTGCTTGGACAAGAAGCTGTAAGCGAGACCCTCCGGCGCTCCATCTTGCAGCAGAAAACGGCACACGCCTACCTTTTCTGCGGTCCTCGTGGAGTGGGTAAAACATCCGCAGCACGCATCTTTGCAAAAGCGATCAATTGCGCCTCTCCGCTCACGAGTGGAGAAGCTTGTGGCACCTGCGAAAGCTGCCGAGCCTTCGAAGCACAACGCTCCTTCAACGTATTTGAGTTGGATGCCGCCTCGAACAACTCTGCCAACGATATCCGTCAACTCATTGAAGAGGTGAGTATTCCTCCCCAAGTAGGACAGTACAAAGTCTACATCATCGATGAGGTGCATATGCTCTCTACGGCTGCTTTTAACGCATTTCTGAAAACGTTGGAAGAGCCTCCCGAATATGTCGTCTTTATCTTAGCAACAACGGAGAAGCACAAAATACTCCCCACCATCTTATCGCGTTGCCAAGTGTTTGACTTCAAACCGATCCCGAGTGACGTGATTGTACGGCAACTGCTTCGCATCGCCCAAATCGAAAACATCCAAGTAGAACCCAAAGCCCTCGAACTGATCGCCCGAGAGGCTGATGGAGGAATGCGTGATGCCCTATCGGTATTCGATCGCATCGCAAGCTACACAGATGGCAAAGTATCTTACAGTCGTACGCTAGAGAGCCTCAATATCTTGGACGAAGAGTATTACTTCAAGTTTGTAGACAACATCTCTCGCAACGACTATTCCGCTAACCTCGTGCTCCTGGACGAACTCCTATTACGAGGATTTGATCCTAAAACCATCATTATGGGGCTGACCGATTTTTTGCGAAGTCTGCTCCTGGCAATTGATAATTTGACCCTTCCCCTCTTGCATCTATCAGAGGAGACGGCTATCTCGTACAGTAAATTGGCACAAAAATGTGGTCGAGGATTTTTGTATCAAGCGTTGGCCCGACTCCTGAATTGCCTCAAAGAGTATCGCAATAGCAATGCCAAACGATTACTCGTAGAGATGACACTCATGTCACTCACCTCTTTGGCTCAAGAGGGAATCCCCTCAGCAACACCATCGCCGGCACAAACACCTCAATCGCCCTCTGTCGGTGGGGCTCGACCACAACCACAACAGGCGGGAGCTTCAGCCCCTCGTCCTACCCCATCAGCCCCCATAGCTCCCACACCTACACGCGTTGTACCTAAAGGACCGATCCCTTCAGGAGTAAACCCGAAGCCGATGGAGCAAGTCCCCATGCCTCAAGTGGAAATTCCTCGCCCCTCAGCACCGGCACCGATTCACGTCCCGATGCCACGGCAAGCCGTGAAAGAAGTTCAGAAAAAAGAGGAATCTACCCCTGCCAATCCATCCAAGGAAGGCAAACCCTTTTCGGAAGAGGATATGCAGATCGCATGGAATACCTATGCAGCTGATTACCTGCAAAACAATGTATTTTTACAGGGAGCTTTTCGGGATGTGATCCCACAGTTACACAACGACACCGAAGTGCATGTGGCGATGATCAACAGACCTCAAGTCAATGCTGTAGAGCGAATCAAAAACTCAATTGTCGAGTACCTCCGCCGAGAGCTTCGTAATGGTGATATTACGTTGCACATCCGCCAAGCCGAAACGAAAGAGGAGGTCGAAGAGCAGACAGGCATCTCCCCGTGGGATCGATTCGTACAGATGGCTTCAGATCCCAAAACACTTGTCAGTCAGATGATCCAAGAACTTCGTCTGCGCCCCATCTAGACCAATACCTCCACAAGAGAATTATATATGTAATTAAGTATAAGTACAAACCCTAAAAAAATTATGCGAAAGATTTCGATTGTCCTCCTTGCGGGTCTTATGACCTTCGGTTGCCTTAATGCACAGGAAAAGAAGGAAGAGACGAACCAATTCACCGTAGTAAAGGAACTTCCAATCACCTCTATCAAGGATCAAGGGAACTCCGGGACTTGCTGGTCTTACTCCACCATTGGATTCCTCGAAGCAGAACTCCTCCGTATGGGTAAGCCCGAATACGACCTCTCCGATATGTTTGTAGTAAGCCACAGCTATCGCGATAAAGCCGAAAAATATGTACGTCTTCACGGTAAACTCAACTTTGGTCAGGGTGGTTCATTCTACGATGTGCTCTATGTACTCAAGCACTACGGAGCTGTACCCGAAGAAGTTATGACGGGTCTCAACTACGGCACGAAGCGCAATGCACACAATGAAATGGCTGATGCTGCCAAGAGCTACCTCGATGCCATCGTAAAGAATACAAACGAAAAACTCTCTCCCGTATGGCGTAAGGCTTACGATGCCATCATTGACGGCTACTTGGGCGAACTCCCCAAAAACTTCACTTACAAGGGTAAGAGTTACACTCCTGAGTCATTTGCTAAAATGCTTGGTATCAATGCCGATGACTACGTTTCTCTAACAAGCTATACGCACCATCCCTTCTATACTAAGTTCGGTCTCGAAATCGAGGATAACTGGCGCTGGAGCGAAAGCTACAACCTCCCCATTGACGAATTGATGCAAGTAATGCGCAATGCCATCCAAACGGGGTATCCCATTGCTTGGGGGGCTGACGTGAGCGAAGCTGGCTTCAATCGTGATGGAATCGGTGTACTCGCAGATGTAGAAGCTATCGAAACTGCCGGTTCGGATCAAGCCCGTTGGATCGGCCTCAGCACCGCTGCGCGTCGCATGGAGATCTTGAAGCAAATCAACACCCCCGAGTGTCCGGAGATCAATCCTACTCAAGAGTATCGTCAAAAGTGCTTCGACAACTATACCCTCACCGATGATCACGGAATGGTCATCTACGGTATGGCCAAGAATCAGGCAGGTCGCCCCTTCTTCATGATCAAGAACTCTTGGGGTGATGCCGGTGCCTACAAGGGTATTTGGTATGTAAGCGAAAACTATGCAGCCGGCCGTACAATGAATATCGTTGTTCATAAAAATGCACTTCCCAAAGACATTGCCAAGAAGTTAGGGATCAAGCTCTAAAGACATGATGAATTGAGCCTTGCCTGTACGAGGCTGATTCAATAGCTCCAAATGAGAGAGAGGAGTGTTCCCACAGAGTGGAGAGCGACTCCTCTCTTTACATATATCCTCCATATATATGCCAAGTCACCACGTTGAAAAACCCATCCATAGAGGTAAATGGAGACACCTCTTCGGGAAAGAGTATTACATCCTAAAGCGCAAAATCCGTTGGTATTGCGGACGGGAACGTTATGCCCGCGTTCGCACGGAATGCGCAACACCTCACCTTCTCATAGAGCATCAGTCTACCCTGCTCCGCCAACTCAAAGAGGTGGATATGGAGCTTCAGTACAACAAAATAACGAACCTACGACTGGCTATTGCTAAAATAGATCAAGTAGAGATCCGCCCCGGGGAGACCTTCTCTATTTGGCGTCTTGTCGGGCGTCCCTCTGCTCGCAAAGGTTATCTTGCAGGGATGATGCTACACAACGGCAAGGTACAGCGAGGCATCGGAGGCGGACTCTGTCAACTAGGCAACCTACTCTACTGGATGGCTCTACACAGTCCGCTCACCATACAAGAGCGTTGGAGACACAGCTTCGATGTGTTCCCCGATGTGCATCGCACGATTCCCTTTGCCTGCGGGGCAACCCTTGCCTACAACTATATAGATCTAATCCTACGCAACGATACACCCTACACCTTTCGACTTCATCTTTGGCTAGATGACGAGTTGCTGCATGGCTCTCTGCTATGCGACGAAGTGATACCCTATACCTACGAAGTATTCGAGACTGATCATGCCCTTCGTCAACAGTGGTGGGGTGGTTATACTCGGCACAACAAAACCTGGCGTAGAGTAGTTCACACCATGACTAATGAAGAAAAAACAGAACTCATTGCCGAAAATCATGCTATCATGATGTACAATCCCTATCTCGACCAAGCCCGATAAATCGATTCTTGAGGACAGTAGAGAATTGGTATTAGAAGCCCGAGCAGCAGGATCCTCTGGAGGTATAAGGCGTAGTTTCACCCCGATTCCATCCACATAGAGGGACAGAAAGATCGGACTTATGAGGGTTCTCCATAAGTCCAATCAGAGGGAAAAGAGTGGTAGTCGAGGGGAGTTCCCAAAGAGAGAAGTCCCCCTCGCACTACCTATTGAAACATGAATTACTTCGTGATGAGGAGGCGAACCGTTGTTGTGCCACTCTTGACGAGGTATTCTCCTGCAACGAGACCCGAGAGATCGAGGTGAGCCGTACCTGCCATATCGGCTACTGTACGAAGTACCTCCATACCGCTGAGAGAGAAAAGCTGCACCATAGCACCGGCTTCCACTCCCTTGAGGGTAGCAAACTCGGTTGCAGGGTTCGGATAGAGGATTACCACAGCCTCAACAACCTCTCCCACTCCATTGGTTTGCTTAAAGGTTGCTTTGAGAGTGGTTGCACCCTCCACCTTGAACTTGAGAGTTGCTGTAATATCTTGGTCGTTGGCGAAGAGTTTGTCAAGTTCATAACCATCTTCAGGCGAAACAACCACAGAAAGTTCGGAACCCTTGGCTACCTTCTTAAGGTCAGCTGCACCCTGCACCTTTATCATACCATGCGCTGTTTCAGTAATTGTTACTGCATAAGTTTCTTGGGAGAATAGAGCCTCAACCTTCGTTTCTTTCTTCACAACGAATTCTTTCTTTGCCGTAATGTCCTCACCGTTAGCTGTAATCTTGACGAGAACATAGCCATTGGCAGGTTTGGCATCTACCTTGATAGTGGTGCCGTAGGGTACTTTCTTCAGATCAGAAGAACCCGTTAGGGTTAGCGTTCCATTCGCAGGCTTTACGGCCTCCACGAGGAATGTTTGTATCTCAAAAGTAGCTTTTATCTCCACATCCTTACTGCCCATCGTAAACTTTTTACTGGGCAAAATATCGTTGCCATTGGCCGTCAAGGTTTTGAGCGTAAAACCCTCGTTAGGTTTGTCTACAACGGTGAGTTCGGCACCCTTCGCCACCTTCTTAAGGTCAGCTGCACCCTGAACTTCTATTGTTCCATTTACTGTTTTGGCGATTGTTACAGCATGAGTCTCGTTGGAGAACAGGGCTTCGACCTTCGTTTCCCTCTTCACGACAAATTCTTTCTTTACCGTAATGTCCTCGCCATTAGCCGTAAGCTTGGCGAGAGTGTAACCGTTGGCAGGCTTCGCCTCGACTTTGATGGTGGTGCCGTAGGGAACCTTTTTCATATCAGGATAGCCCGAGAGGGTCAGTGTCCCGTTCACAGGTTTCACTGCCGTTACAACAAAAGTTTTGTTGGTAAATACAGCTTCCACCTTAGTTGCTTTCTTCACCACAAACTCCTTTTTCGCCGTGATATCCTCACCGTTGGCAGTAAGTTTGACAAGTATATAACCCGTCGTCGGCTTTGCCTCCACCTTGATAGTGGTCCCATAGGGAACCTTCTCTAGGTTAGAGAAGCCCTTGAGGACAAGTGTTCCATTCACAGGGGGTACCGTCGTTACGGCAAATGTTCGTGCTACAAAAGTACCCTTCACTACGACATCCTTGTCACCCATTGTAAATATCTTATTTGGTAAGATGTTGCTACCGTTGGCTGTGAGAGTCTTAAGTTCAAAGCCCTCTTTTGGAGAGGCAACTACGGTAAGCTTGGTACCACGAGGTACTGCATTGAGGTTGCCTGCCCCCATTACTTTGATCGAACCATGCTCCACAGGAGCAACAGTTACCTTGCCCATCTTTGAGAATACGGCCTTGACGGTAGTGTTACCCTTTACCGTAAATTTCTTGGATCTGAGGATATCCTCGCTCCCTGCCATCAGAGAAGTGAGTTCATAGCCGGACTGAGGTTTAACGGTCACAGAGATCTGTGTCCCATGGGCTACGGAGCCACTCTTCGAGAGGGAGATGCTACCACCGACACTCGTCGTTGAGGTGACGTTGTACATATTGATGGCAAACTGAGCCGAAATCACGGCATTGCGAGTCACTACAAACTCCTTGGTAGAGGTAATGTCATCGCCCCCTGCAGTTATCTTGGTCACGTGATACCCCGAGTGCGGCGTGGCTGCAACTTTTAGCTTCGTGTTCTTAGGGACTGCAGAAAGAGAGCCACTATAGTTGGTCACCTTGACGCTACCATGCTTTATCTGCAGATCGTAGGTAATCTTGTACTTAGGACCATTGCTTCGTTTTATTTCACACGTGGTTCTACTCAAGGGCTTGCCATTGAGCTTGATCGTACCATCCTTTGCCTCTGCTCCTTTTGGGGATACGATATGAGATCCCTCAAGAGTCAGCGTTTTGAATCCGGAGATAAGCGGATGATCCGAAATCGTGGTAAGCGATGCATTGACATTATGTAGTGTGACAGTTTTATCGGCCTTCTCTGCATAGAGACAAGCGGCATTGCTTTTCACTTTGAGGTCCAGATTGCCGATCCACATATTCCCGCTCTCCGATCCTTCCAAAATACCGGGGTAGTTACCGCTCATTCCAGGGAGTAGTTCCAAAGAAGAGGTAGTTCCTTCTCCTGCGATAGATATACTTTCCTTACCTTTCACATAGACGGCCATACTCAGAGTCGTGGAGAGTTTATTTGCCCCCTTACATACGACGATTAGAGGTTTGGACGAAGCGGTAGAGTGTATCGCAGCATTGCTTCCGGCCTCAATAGTGGCATTATCCAGCGTAAGAATTTGGGATGAAGGGTAGTAGATCACTTTTCCTGATTTGATAACGGAATATTTATTGGAGGTCAATTCCGTTCTGAAGCGATGCAATCCCAACCCGGCTACACTCACGGGATAGTAGGGAGATATGGTGATCCAAGTATTCCTTACAGGATCGCTGGTCCCTGCATAACAGATCCTTGCATCATTGTGCTCCACGGTCTTATCGTCACTCGTCACGCGAGCATACGTGTAGCTGGCATTGAGATCTTTCCAAGCTCCTTTTTCTTCCACTTGAATGTAGTTTTTAACGTTTTCGATGGCTCCATAGGCTCCTCTGACTTCTATGCCACCGCCATTCTGAAGTTTTATTTCCACTCTTGTACCATCGCCTCTTCCGAAGATCCCGACATTCTCAGAAGCTACACTTAGGAGACAGCCATCCATAATGAGCTGACAGTTTTCTCCAATAGAAACTCCGGGGCTGCCTCCATTAGCACGAATATGCAGTTGGGCATCCGACCGAGCCCCCTTGATGCGCATATTGTTCTGAGTCGTTTCTATCGCACTCCAACCTCTTACACTGGTATTGAATACGCACGTACCCTCTACGACCACCGTAAAATCGGATAAGTGCTCTGCACGGATCACTGATGTTGGCTTCTTGCTATCAATATTTTTGAGGGTGAGAGTCTTAGAGTGTGCATTCCAAGACCAGCTTCCGCTCCACTGATCAGTGCTCATATTCCCCGTTTTGCTCTGACTTGTCACGAGAGGATTTCTTATATCCTCTCCCAACACCTGAAGGATCTGCTGTGCCGAAGCTGTGGAGGAAGTCCCCATAAATCCTATCAACGACAGGACGATGGAAGCTAGGTATAGCCATCCTTTGTGTACCATTTTCTTCATGCTGTTTCTTTTATTTGTGCCTTGTAACGCCTTTTGTTTGTGCCTCCTCAGGAGTCATCCCCCGAGGAACAAAAGTTGCCAAGACGGGTTAGTACTTTTGTTCTTCTACTCTAATTATAGGGTTCTTTTTCTCTACGGATTTTTCCTTGAGACGTAGTCTTGGTTCATTGCAGATAAGGATCGATCGTAAGATATTGAATAAAAAAGGGCGCGAATCTCCCCCTATCGATCGATAGCAACGTAGCGAAACCCATACAGTCCCTCGCTTATCGACCGAATCTGCACTAATCAAATCAGTTCATATACTATACGCTATTTGTCAATAGTCTCTTTGTCAAGGTTTGGATTCCTCAGTGCAAAGATAGAAAAACTCTCGCGTTAAATGCCAAAACAGCATGAAAAAGATCGAGTCTACGGGAAATAACCCATAAACTCGACCTTTATAGAGGAGGTAGATGAGGGGAGATTCAGAGAGAATGCTTACCCCTTACCTCTACCTGATTTGAAAAGATGATCACTTCGTGATGAGGAGGCGAACCGTTGTTGCGCCACTCTTGACGAGGTATTCTCCTGCAACGAGACCCGAGAGATCGAGGTGAGCCGTACCTACCATATCGGCTACTGTACGAAGTACCTCCATACCGTTGAGGGAGAAAAGCTGTACCGTAGCACCGGCCTCCACTCCCTTGAGGGTAGCAAACTCGGTTGCAGGGTTCGGATAGAGAATTACCACAGCCTCAACAACCTCTCCCACTCCATTGGTTTGCTTAAAGGTTGCTTTGAGAGTGGTTGCACCCTCCACCTTGAACTTGAGAGTTGCTGTAATATCCTTTTCGTTGGCAAGGAGTTTGTCAAGTTCATAACCTTCGTCCGGCCAAACAACGACAGTAAGTTCCGTACCCTTGGCGACCTTTTTAAGGTCGGCAGCACCTTGTACTTCGATCGTACCGTTGGAGGTTTCAGCAATCGTTACTGCGTAAGTTTCGTTAGAGAATACGGCTTCCACCTTGGTAGCTTTCTTAACCACGAATTGCTTGGTGGCGGTGATGTCTTCGCCATTAGCGGTTAGCTTGGCAAGAGCGTATCCGGCCTTGGGGTTGGCATCTACCTTGATGGTGGTGCCATAAGGTACTTTCTTCATATCAGGATAGCCCGAAAGAGTAATCGTGCCGTTGGTCGTTTTCGCTGTCGTTACAGCGAAGGTCTGTACTTCGAAGGCAGCCTTTACCGTTACGTCATTACCATCCATGGTAAACTTCTTGCTCGGCAAAATATTGGCACCATTGGCTGTAAGGGTCTTGAGTGCGAAGCCCTCCTTAGGTGTGGCAACTACGGTCAGAGTGGTACCACGAGGCACGGCATTGAGGTTGTCGGCACCCGTTACTTTGATTGTTCCATTTTCCACGGGAGCAATAAACACCTTGCCCATCTTTGAGAATGTAGCGGTGACTACGACAGTACCTTCTACCGTAAATTTCTTAGTAGAAAGGATGTCTTTGCTTCCGGCTTTGAGGGCGGTGAGCTCGTAACCCGCATCAGGAGTTGCCGTTACCGTAATCTCTGTACCATAGTCTACCGTACCACTCTTAGAGAGGGTAATTGTGCCATTTGAAACAGAACCTACCGAAACAGAATATCGATTGACCTCAAACTGAGCAGAAATCTCTGCATTGCGCGTTACTACAAACTCCTTACTACTAGTAATGTTTTCACCTCCTGCTGTAATTTTGGTCACGTGGTAGCCGGTCTTAGGGGTAGCCTCCACCTTGAGCTTCGTGCCCATGGGTACGGCATTGAGATTTCCGCCATAATTGGTCACTTTGACGCTACCGTTTTTGATCAGAGGATCATAGGTTATCTGATAGGTAGGTGCATTACCACGCTTGATCTCACAGGTGGTGAGCGTTGAACCGTTGAGTTTGATTGTACCATCAGCCACCACGGCACCGGCAGGAGAGGCAATATAGGCCTTCTTAATATCCAACTTTCCAAATCCATTCGTAATAGAGACTTGAGAGGTCAATGTAGCATTGATATTACTCAACTCAACCCTCTTATTCGACTTATTCGTGTAGATCGTCGAAGCCTTGCTATCTACCTTTAAATCTAGATTTCCGATAAAGAGGAAGCTTTCTGAGGTATCATCCCAAACACCGGGATACATAGCACTCTTGCTAGGGAGCAGCTCCAAAGAGGCACCACTACCATCTCCCTTGATCGTTGGGCTTCGCTTATCATAAGCGCATATGGCCGTGCCGGTGGCAGTACTGATCTTATTTGTGCCTTTGCAGACAACCGTGAGAAATTTGGAGGGATGATTCGAAAAGATAGCTGTCGCGGGAGAAACAAGCGTAGCATTGTTAAGGGTCAATACGTGCTCTGAAGGATTGTACATCACGTTCCCCGACTTGATAATGGAGGGATAGTTGTCAGGTGTCAGATCTTTGGTTCCACGATGCAACTTCATGTCTCCCACCCTGACAGGGTAATAAGGAGAGATGTGAATCCATTTATCCTTTACAAGGGTTGTTGTGCCTGAAAACACGATCCCCCCATCCTTAAATTCCACGGCTTGATCATCCAAGGTTGTATGAGCATAGGTCTTGCTACTGTTGAGGTGTACCAAATTATTATTTTCAGATACCTTGATGTAGTCCTTGACGTCTCTAATGGCTCCGCTGCCACCATAGGCGTCTATTCGGGCACCACGTACGATCTTTATACCGACACCTTTGCCATCACCCTCGCCTGTAATCCCGATATTCTTGGACCTAACATCGAGGAAACAATTACCGACAGTGAGATCCGTTTTTTTTGCGATGAGAATCCCATGACTACCTCCTCGTCGGGTTCTAATTTTCAACACGGCACCATCCCCGACACCTTCAATGGTAAATCCGAAGCCGCCGGATACCTGAATAACGCTTCTATCCTTAGCACTTGTGCCAAACTCACATTTTCCCTTGACCTTTATGGTGAATCCCGGGATGCCTTTTGCATAGACTCCCTGCTTGGACACATTGCTTCGGAGATCTTCGAGAAGAAGGGTCTTCGTGGAGGCGTCCCAATCCCAAGATCCCGTCCAACCGTCGGCCCCCCCGGCGCCTGTCTGAGACTGACTTGTGGAGAGCGGATTAGTTATCTTTGTGCCCAGCACCCATAATTCTTGTGCCGAAGCGGTGTGGGAAAATCCCACGAACCCTACAAGCAATAGGGCGATGGAGGCTAAGTATAGCCATCCTCTGTGTACCATTTTTTTCATGCTATTTTTTATTTGTGTCTTACTTCTTCATCGCACCCTCCACACTGATATATCTCAAGGAGCACTTGGGGCTGAGAGATCGCCGTAAGACGAATTACTACTGTTTTTCTGTACTGTTTTCTTTTTTCCTCGTTTCTCTATGCTTTACTTATGTTTCATTTATCACTTCTTGGAAAGACACCTCTTGATCCGTCGCCAAATGGAGCAACAACATGAGGGAGAAGGCGCAGAGGACCGCAAGCACCTCGGAGCCGAGGGTGCTTGCGGTTGTAGGCTCGTCAGCCTCTGCTCGCGTCGGTCAAACTCCGCATTGATCATCTCATGCACGGTGTGGAGGAGATCCATGCGGTCATCGTGGATTCTAAGGTTTTCCTCACGACGCTGTTTTGAATTATCTGTGTTTTCCGTAATCATATTGTGTACCCTAACTCTCAAAAAAAGTCGGCTACGCTATTCGTCAGTCTATCTTTACCATTGCCGAGGTTCATTTTCTTCGATGGCAAAAGTAGAGGGAGTTAAGGACAAGGCGCTTTGCAAATTCTTGCATTATTCTTGCAAAATCTCACATTTTTCATCTCCACATCCTTGCAAAATCTTGCACAAAACCCATCCAATACGCTCATAACAAACAACTTACAAAGAGAGAATTTACAAGGTACTGCAAAATCGGATTTTAAGCTCTTCACCCTCCTTTACTTCTTTTGCCATATCCATCCCAATGCCTCTTTTTTTTGGTAATAATACCGACAACTAGGTGATTCTTGGGCAAGAAAATATATCTTTGCGGGGCAAACGATCTGCAAAACATATCTGAATAACAACAAAAGAATACCAAATTGTCGTAGAGTACTCCATGCAAGATCTGTGAACAAACACAACACTCCATGTTTATGCAATACCATAAAAGCAAATCCGAGAAATACACCAAAGATCCTCGACCACTCACCAAAACAATAGGATCCATCAGATACAAACAGTTTGTTTTAAGTACACTGACATTTGTAATCACCCTCTCTGTGCTCCTTCCTTCGTGCCGTAGAGAGGCTTCAAACCATGCGAATTATACCGATGCTCAACGACTGCAACTTGACACCACCTCCAACCATACAAAGAATATAGACTCGCTGATGCACTTCGTGGCTCAATACCGCAAGGAAGGCGACCGCTGCCGTGAGATGGCGGCTCTGGCGGCTTTGGGACATGGCTACCAAACGGCAAGTCGGTATGCCGATGCCGTAAAAGTGCATCAAGAGCAGCTCGGCATAGCCGAGCAACTCGGCGATATACTGATGAAAGCCAGTGCACTCAACGACATCGGAGTAAACTACCGCCGATTGGGACTTTACTACGACGGGTTGGACTATCACATGCGTGCCGTGGAGACGAGTCTACTCCAACCCGAGGAGGAGACGGACGAAAAAATGCTCAAATGTCGCGCCATTGGTTACAATGGAGCCGGTAATGTGTACCTCTCCATCGGCAACTACCAAAAAGCCGACGAGATGTTGCGCAAAGCCCTTGCCATAGAGATGCGCCTCGGGAGCCACCTGGGCATGAACGTAGACCTCTCGAACCTCGGGATTGTTTACGAACGGAGAGGGATGCTCGACTCGGCATGGGCATACTACAAACAGTCTATGCACCACAGCTATCTTGCCGAAAGTTATACGGGGCAGGCCTACGGACACATGAACTTCGGCAGACTCCATGCCCTACAAGGCGACTATCGGAAAGCGATAGCCGAGTACCACCGATCGATGGATTTGGTACACAAAGATCGGGATCTATGGATATGGATGCAACCGGCTTTGGCCTTAGCCGAAGCCTATGTAGATGCAGGCATGATAGACAGCGCAAACTATCAGCTGGGGCTGGTGGAGGAGACTGCACAAACCATTGGGGGCAAAGAGTATGCACCCAAGATAGCTCACCTCTATGCCAAACTCCACGAGAAGACGGGGGACTACCGAAAAGCTCTCACGCTACATCGGCATGCCTCCGCTCAAGAGGACAGCCTCCTCAATGCACGTAACCTCTTCGAGATCGAAACACTCCAAAGCCAAATTACCAATCGATACCACGCCCAAATAAACGAAAGGAAGGAGATCGAACTACAACGAGAGCGTTGGATAAAGCGTATTACGCTATTGGTGCTCATCATTACCTCTATACTGCTCATAACGGCACTCTATGTCCAGCGTCTCCGTTCCAAAAACCTACTGGCATTGAGGCAAATGGCTGCTCTACGAGAGCACTTCTTCACCAACATCACCCACGAGTTTCGTACACCTCTGACCCTGATACTCGGGCTAAGCCATGACCTACAACACGACAAGGAGGCCTCTCCGTGCATCCAAGAAAAAGCTAAAATCATTGAACGACAAGGCAATGGTCTTCTCACCCTGATCAACCAACTTCTCGACATCTCTAAGATCCAATCTTCGGTAGGGAATCCCGACTGGCGTCGGGGTAACATCTCAGCACACATCGCCATGATCGTGGAGAGCTATCGCAGCTACGCCCAAAGTCGTCACATCGACCTGCAATACCTCTCCAAAGAGGAGGTGACGATGGACTTTGTACCCGACTATGCCAACAAAGTACTGAACAATCTGCTCTCCAACGCCTTCAAGTTCACGCCCGAGCATGGCAAGGTAAGCATTATCGCATGGCGCAGAGGAGAATACTTCTTCATCGACGTTGTGGATACAGGTATCGGCATGGACAAAGCTACGCAATCGCTTATATTCGAACCCTTTTACCAAGCGGAAAGCGATGTCCGAAACGTGGGGACGGGAGTGGGCTTGGCTCTTGTCAAGCAGATCATCGAAGCCGTCAAGGGGACTATATCCGTAGAGAGTATGGTAGGCAAAGGAACAACCTTTCATATCTCAGTACCAATACTCAACGTTTGTACCCGAGCAATGGAAGAAAGTACAGCAAGCAATGACCCGATCTTGCCCGCCACGACAGAGGAACGCCTCACGGATCACGAAGGCGAAGATGACCAATGCCGCCTACTCGTAATCGAGGACAATCGAGACATTGCCACCTACATTGGATCGCAACTTTCCGATCGCTATGCCATTTTCTATGCCGGCAACGGCAAGGAGGGACTGGACAAAGCCCTGGAGATTGTACCCGATCTCATCATCACGGACCTCATGATGCCCGAGATGGATGGACTGGAGCTCTGCCGTGAGGTACGCAAAAACGAAATCATAAATCACATTCCCATCATCGTAGTAACGGCGAAAGTGAGCGATGAGGAGCGCATCAGGGGTATCGAAGCCGGAGCGGATGCCTATCTGACCAAACCCTTCAATAGCGACGAACTCTGCACCCGAGTAGAAAAGTTACTCGACACGAGACGTCTCCTTCGTAGGAAGTTTGCACAAAACCCTGCGGAGGCCTGCGAAGAGGAAAATAGGGAAAGTGACGAAGTCTCCGCTCAAAGAAGAGTAGCGGATACGCGTTTCTTGTCTCGCCTTACAGACACGGTATTCTTGCTAATGAATAGGCAGAAGAAACTGGAAATTCCCGCCATAGCCTCCGAAATGTGCATGAGCTACAGTCAATTTTACCGCAAACTGATTTCCCTCACGGGATTGCCCCCATCCGAATATGTGCAAAGAGTGCGCATACAACACGCTCAGCAGATCAAAAAGAAAAACCCCGATCTGAGCTATGGAGAGGTAGCGGAGCAATGCGGATTCAATGACTACTCCACCTTTGTACGCGCCTTCAAAGCGGTCTATGGTACCACGCCTAGCGAATCCGAACCATCCTCAAAGGACTAAGCCACAGCTCCGCTCATTTTTGGATTTATTTCTCGGATCGAGCTGAAGCGAAGTAAAATCGGAATGGGGTAATCCGAATACGGCATCCCCACTTCCTGATGCCGAAAAGAAAGAGCTCTAGAGTAAAAAAAACTCCATATATCTATTTTTGTTGTTTCTGCCCTACACAAAAAAAGTTCATGGGCAGGATTTTTAGAGCTGTTGCCCATAAAAAAGAGGGGCATTGCGCCGTACAAGACACAAAGAATCCGTAACTTTGGAGAAATCATAAGAGGTCCACCTCCATACCGAGGTCAAAAGTGTGTGGGCAGTGGGCTGAGAGTAGTTAGACACAGAGTATGGAAGAAACGGAATCATTATTCTCTCCGACCGACTTAGAGCAGCTGGCAGAGCATGGCATCTCGCAAGAGGAAGCGACCGAGCAAATCGCCTATCTACGTGAGGGGAAAAGCTATCTCAATTTGGAGGGGAGCTGTAGCCTGAAGCGTGGCATCATGCAGGTTCCCTCCCATGAAATGCCATACTATTTGGATTTGTGGGAGGAGTATCGTGCCAATCCGTCGCACAAAATATGCAAGTTCGTCCCTGCCTCAGGGGCCGCCACACGTATGTTTCAGCAACTCTATGAGCTCCTCGACAAGGGGAGTCTTGATCCTGAAGAGTTGAGCACAGAGCAACGCCACTTTTTCGACCACATCGAGAGCTTCCCATTCTTTGGAGAGTTGAGCGAAACCTGTCTCCGCAACGAATGGAGCACCGTGGGCAAACTACTTGAGGGAGGACGCTACGACCTTGTGGTCAAATCCCTACTCTCCCCAAGCGGTATGAACTACGGGCATCAGCCCAAAGGACTTATCCCTTTTCATAAATACCCCGATAAATACATCCGAACAGCCGCCACGGAGCATCTCGTAGAAGGGGCTCTTTATACCAAGAACAGGGATGGGATCGTGCGTGTCCACTATACCGTATCACCCGAGCATAGCGATTTCTTCAGGCAACATATCGAACGCTCTAGGGGGCGAATCGAGGGTGATTATGGAGTTATCGTGGAGAGTAGTTTCAGTTGTCAATCTTCGGGAAGCGATACCCTTGCGCTCGACGAAGAGGGCAATCCATTCCGTACCCATGATGGCAAACTGCTCTTCCGCCCGGGGGGACATGGGGCACTGATCGAAAATCTCAATGCACTAGAGAGTGATATTATCTTCATCAAGAATATCGATAATGTCTCCATGGACCATCTCAAGAGCAACACAATCCTCTACAAGAAACTGATCGGGGGCATACTCCTTGCCGTTCAAGAACGGATTTTTGGCTATCTCCATCAGCTGGAACGGGGACGCAACAGTCATACTCAACTGGAAGAAATCGTACATTTTTTGGATGAAACTCTCTGCATCAAAATCCCCCAAATAGACCTCCTCAACGACAAAGACTTGGCAGAACGTCTTGTCCAAAAACTCAATCGCCCCATACGTGTGTGCGGTATGGTACGCAATGATGGCGAACCCGGTGGAGGTCCCTACATTGTACGAGACTCCGATGGATCAACTTCGCTTCAGATCGTAGAGACGTCCCAAATCGATCCCAACAACGAGCACGATGTGGCACTGCAACAGGGCAGCAAGTACTTCAACCCTGTGGATATTGTCTGCTCGCCATACAATTACAAGGGCGAGCACTTCAACCTCCCGGACTATGTAAATAAGCGGACGGCTTTTGTTTCTCACAAAAGCAAGGATGGAAAAAAACTACTCGCCCTTGAACGCCCCGGTCTTTGGAATGGGGCCATGGATCATTGGAATACCCTCTTCGTGGAGGTGCCGAGCGATACCTTTACCCCTGTTAAGACCGTGGTGGATCTGCTCCGCAATGAGCACCAAAGTACAGACGACTTAGATTGATAAATAAAAAACCGATTAAACCCTATAAACGCTATGAACAGTATCATACCCTCACGCCTCGAAGCGCTGCGCCGTGCCATGCGTGCAAAAAATATCCAAGCCTACCTCATCGTAAGCAATGACGGACACCTTGGAGAATACACCCCCCAACATTGGAAGAGCCGTGCCTGGATTTCGGGATTCAATGGCTCGGCAGGCAGCATCGTTGTCACACAGGATAAGGCGGGATTGTGGACGGACTCTCGCTACTTCCTTCAGGCAACAAGCCAACTCGAAAATAGTACGATAGAGCTCTACAAAGAGGGCGTCTCGGGTGTACCCGGTATCGAAGAATTCCTTACTCGGGAGCTACCCCAAGGGAGCATACTCGGGTGCGATGGCTCTTGCGTGAGCCAAGCCGAAGTGGAGCGCATGAGCAAGGAGCTTTCCGCCTTTGGCATCACGATTGACAGTAGCCATGACCTCATGGAGGGTATTTGGCTCGATCGCCCCGAAATTCCTCAAAACGAGTTCCGCATACACCCCACAGAATACTCGGGAGAAGCAACCCAAGCACGCATCCATCGCATCCTCGAAAATCTTAAGAAAAAAGGTGCAAATGCCACCATCCTCACCACCTTGGACGAGTTGGCGTGGGCGTTCAATATCCGCAATTGCGATGTCGATTGCAACCCCGTAGGCGTAGGGTTCGGCTTCATCGGCGAGAAGGAATCGGTGCTCTTTACCTTTGACCAAAAGGTGAATACCTCGCTCCGAACCGAACTCCAAGCCCAAGGAGTACGCATCATGGGCTATCAAGATATATTCGGGTATCTCTCGGCTCTCACAGACCAAGTGGTCGTTTATGTTGACAAGGCTCGTATATCCGGCGCGGTTTACAACGCCATAGCCCCTCATTGCCGTCAAATTGAGGGTGTTTCGGTCGTAACCATGCTCAAGTCGTACAAAAATGCAACCGAACTGGAAGGCGTGCACCGCTCCATGCATAGAGATGGAGTGGCTCTCACCCGCTTCTTCATGTGGCTCGAAGATGCCCTCAAACGAGGAGAAACGCCAACGGAAGTGGATATTGACCGCATCCTGGCGGAGTACAGAGCCCAAAGCGATATGTATATCGGCGATAGCTTCGACACGATCTGCGGATACCAAGACCACGGAGCCATCGTACACTACCGTGCAACCCCCGAAAGTGCCCACACCCTACGCAATGAAGGGGTATTGCTCCTCGACAGTGGTGCACAATACAAGGATGGGACAACCGATATTACCCGTACCATAGCTTTGGGTGATGCCGAACCCGAAGCTGACCTCAAAGTGGACTATACCTTGGTACTCAAAGGTCATATCGCCATTGCCACGGCACAATTCCCCGAAGGCACAAGAGGGAATCAGCTCGACATTCTCGCCCGCAAAGCTCTTTGGGATCGTGCCCTCTCTTATGGACACGGGACAGGTCACGGCGTTGGAGTTGCCCTCAACGTACACGAAGGACCTCAAAATATCCGTACAGACAACAACCCGACCCCTATGGCTGTCGGTACTTTTACCAGCAACGAACCCGGATTGTATCGAGCAGGGAAGTGGGGAATCCGCATCGAAAATCTTATCGTTACCTGCGAGAAGTGCCGTAGCGAATTCGGTACATTCCTCGGCTTTGAGACGGTGACTCTGTGTTATTTGGACAATCGTTTAGTGGAAAAAAGCCTCCTCACTGCAGAAGAGATCGACTGGTACAATGCTTACCAAGAGCATGTATATCAAGAGATAAGTCCCCTACTAACCGCCAAAGAGGCCGCTTGGCTTCGCAACAAAACTCAAAAGCTCTGATCCTCTATGGCAGCACATATTATCCCTGTACGAGGGTTCACACCCAAGATCGGAGAAAAGTGTTTCCTCGCCGAGGGTGCTTGCATCATTGGCGATGTGGTACTCGGGCATCATTGCAGCGTGTGGTTCAACGCCGTACTACGTGGCGATGTCAATAGTATTCGCATCGGCAATAATGTAAATATCCAAGATGGATCAGTACTCCATACCCTCTATGGAGCCTCCACCATAGAGATGGGGGACTACGTCTCCATAGGACACAATGTAACGGTACATGGGGCAATCATACATGATTATGCCCTCATCGGCATGGGTTCGGTACTGCTGGATCATGTGGAGGTGGGCGAAGGTGCTATCGTGGCAGCAGGATCCGTGGTACTCAAAGGCACAAAAATAGAACCTCATACCCTTTGGGGAGGATGCCCTGCCCGCTTCATCAAGAATGTAGATCCGAAGCAAAGTGCCGAAATGAATCAACGTATAGCGCACAACTACTCAACCTATGCTTCGTGGTTCATGCACCCCGAGTCGGAGGCAATCCCCAAAGAAGAAAAAGCCTAACAGAACAGAATAATAAATCATAATCAGGATGAAATTTTTTATTGACACCGCCAACCTCGACAGTATCCGCGAGGCAAATGAACTCGGAGTACTCGATGGCGTTACAACGAATCCCTCTCTCATGGCCAAAGAGGGGATCTCAGGAGAAGAAAATTGCAAGGCACACTATCTCAAGATCTGCGATATGGTCGAAGGAGATATCAGTGCGGAAGTGATGAGCACCGACCTCGAAGGGATGCTCCGTGAAGGGCGCGACCTTGCAGCTCTCCACCACAACATTGTAGTAAAAGTGCCCGCAACAGAAGCGGGAATCAAGGCCGTTCGTCAGTTCTCTAAAGAGGGCATCCGTACCAACTGCACTTTGATCTTCAACCTCGGTCAAGCCCTCCTGGCTGCCAAGGCCGGTGCTACCTATGTGTCGCCCTTCGTAGGTCGTATCGACGATATCTCGGGTGATGGTATGGGGCTGATACGTCAGATCGTAGAGGTATTCCGCTACTACGGATTTGAGACGGAAGTCCTCGCTGCGAGCATTCGCCACACACGTCATGTTATCGAATGTCTTGAAGCGGGAGCCGATGTGGCTACCTGTCCTCTAAGTGCCATCAAGGGGCTCCTCAAACACCCCCTTACGGATAACGGACTGGCAGCTTTCCTTGCAGATCAAAAGCGCGTGGCCGATGCCCAAAAGAAGTAATCAACAATATAGGCATACGCCTATCATCCTCTTTACCCTGGTTTTAGGAGTCCTCTTTTCGGGGACTCCTAGACTCTTTGCACAGACTCAAAAAAAGAACCCGACACCTCGGCAGATCCAAGTAGGAGCAGAGCGATTGGATCAGTACCTGCCTCTACTTCGAAATAAAAAGATCGGACTTGTCAGCAACCATACGGGGGTTATCGGTGAGCATCACCGCCCTCTTGTAGATACACTCCTCGCTCTCGGCATTCAAGTCAAGCGGCTCTTCTCGCCCGAACATGGCTTCAGAGGTACAGCCAACGCAGGAGCACAAGTCCAAAGCGGCGTGGACAAACCCACGGGGTTACCCGTTATCTCGCTCTATGGCAATAACAAAAAACCACAACCTAAACAGATCCGAGACCTTGATCTCTTGCTCTTTGACCTACAAGATGTAGGGTGTCGCTTTTACACTTACATCAGTACGATGCACTACGTTATGGAGGCGGCTGCCGAAGTGGGCGTGGAAGTCATGATCCTAGACAGACCCAACCCCAACGACTATGTGGACGGGCCAATCCTTACTTCTCCGTGTCGCTCTTTCATCGGGATGCATCCCATCCCCGTATTGCATGGACTCACGGTAGGCGAACTCGCCCTCATGATCAACGGAGAGCGTTGGCTGGCAGGTGGGCGTCAGTGCAACCTCAGCGTTGTACCTATCAAGGGATGGCGACACGGAGAGAGCTATACCCCCCCCATCCCTCCAAGCCCCAATCTAAAAAATAGCGATGCGATCCGCCTCTATCCCTCATTATGTTTCTTTGAAGCAACCCTCTTGAGCGTAGGACGTGGCACGCACGCCCCCTTTACCATGCTGGGCTATCCATCAGAAACGCTCGGCAACTTCAGTTTTATCCCCCGACCGATGGAGGGTGCGACCGATGCCAAATACCAAGGGCAGCAATGCTACGGCACGGATTATACCCATGCCTTCCCGGAGGGAGGATTAGTCCTGTCGCCCCTCATGCAGTGGCAACAACAGATGACCAAGATCGGCAAAAAACTTATTGATCGTAAGCGGACGTTTGACCTCCTCGCAGGCACCTCCGCCCTACGGGAGCAACTCGAAAAAGGGATGACCGAGAGCGAGATACGGCAATCGTGGCAACGGGGACTCAACGCCTATCAAACCCTCCGAAAAAAATATATCATCTATCCCGATTACAGTCCCCGAAAGAAAACAGATTCTCTCAATCAGACACTATGGCAAAAGGAAGGATCATCGTTGCCGGCATCGGCCCCGGTAGCCCCCAAGACATTACCCCTGCAGTGTGCGAAGCCATCGCCCAAAGCGATGTAGTTATCGGCTACAAATACTACTTCCAATTCATCGAAAAATGGGTTGCTCCCTCTGCTCGCTGTATCGATACCGGGATGAAAAAGGAGCGAGACCGTGCTCAGATTGCCTTTGAGGAGGCTGAGAGCGGACTCCGTGTAACGGTGATCAGTTCGGGCGATGCCGGCATCTACGGCATGGCTCCTCTCATTTACGAAATGAAGGCGGCACGCTCCTCAGATGTAGAAGTGTGCGTACTCCCGGGGATCAGTGCCTTTCAAAAAGCGGCATCTCTGCTGGGAGCCCCAATTGGTCACGACCTCTGCCTCATATCGCTTTCGGACCTCATGACCCCATGGGATAAGATCGAGAGACGCATCATAGCAGCTGCCGATGCAGACTTTGTCACGGCCATCTACAATCCCAAAAGCGAAGGGCGATTTTGGCAACTTCATCGACTCAAAAAACTCTTCCTCGAAAGGCGAGAGGGCAACACACCTGTAGGCTTCGTGCGTGAAGCAGGACGCCCCGAAGAGCGAATCGTACATACGACTCTCGAAGCCTTTGATCCCGAAGATGTTGACATGTTTACCGTAGTCCTCATCGGCAACTCCCAAACCTACCAATGGGAGCAAACCATGATCACACCCAGAGGGTATTATAGAGAGCCCCCCCCCGAAGCCGTGAGCAAAGGGCAGCGTATCATGATCGAATCATTCCGCACCATCGAGAGCGAAATGCGCCATCCTGAAGTGGATTTAGACCGACGCTGGGCTCTCTTTCATGCGATCCACACCACAGCGGATTTCTCCATGGAAGATCTTCTGTACACCGATCCTCATGCCATTGCCACCCTGCACGAAGCAATCAAAAAGGGAGAAATAAAAACAATCGTTACCGATGTTTCGATGGTAACAGCAGGGATCCGCAAAGGGGCCCTCGAGCGACTAGGCCTCTCCGTCAAGTGCTACATTACCGATCCTCGAGTCATCGAAAGTGCTCAAACGAAAGGAACAACGCGAGCCGAGGAGGCGATCCGACTAGCTGTAAAGGAGAATCCTAATGCCCTTTTCGTCTTCGGCAACGCCCCCACGGCACTGATAGAACTCTGCAAACAGATCCGTCAGGGCAAAGCCCGTCCCTCCGGGATTATTGCAGCACCCGTAGGCTTCGTACACGTATGCGAGTCTAAGCACCAAGTGCTCACATTCAGCCATATACCCAAGATCGTCGTAGAGGGTAGACGTGGAGGGAGCAATCTTGCGGCAACCCTCGTCAATGCCATCCTGTGTTACGACGACGCTCGGGACCTCTACCCCGGTAGAGATGTTTAACGCCTTCCACTCCCCCGATGACACGCAAGTACTATATCATTGGCATTACCGACGATGCCGAAATAAAATTCTCTCCGGAAGTGCTGGAACTCATCTCCTGCAACAAAATTTTTTCCGGAGGTAAGAGACATCACTTATTGGTCAAGGATTTTTTACCTGCTGACGCTACTTGGATCAATGTAGCTGTACCGCTCGAAAAAACCTTTGCCACCTATGCTCAACAAAAATCCATTGTGGTATTTGCCTCAGGAGACCCTCTCTTTTTTGGTTTTGCAGGGACGATCTTGCGACGTGATCCCGATGCCGAATTGGAGGTTTTCCCTTCATTCAACTCCCTTCAGATGCTTGCACACCGCAGTCTGCTCCCCTACGAAGAGATGCTTGCGGTCTCACTTACGGGACGTCCCTGGCATAAATTTGACCAAGCACTCATCGAGGGAAGAACCCTCATCGGTACCTTGACCGATCGCAATAAAACTCCAAGAGTGATCGCCCAACGTATGCTGGACTATGGCTACGATAACTATCGTATGGTCGTGGGATCGAACCTTGGGAATCAAGAGGAGCAGGTACACGAGTACAACCTCTCGGAGGTAGTGGATCGGGATTTTGCCATGCCCAATTGCCTCCTCCTTCGGCAGACTCATCCTCGCTCACGTCCCTTTGGCATCCCGGAGGGGGAATTCGCCCTCTTGGACGGTCGGACTAAGATGATCACCAAAGCCCCCATTCGCCTACTCTCCCTATCGGCACTGGACCTCAGGCAACGGTCTGTTTTTTGGGATGTCGGCTTCTGTACAGGCTCTGTATCCATTGAAGCCAAATTGCAATTTCCTCACCTGAATGTATTTTCTTTCGAGATCCGAGAGGCAGGGCGTAGCCTCATGGAGACCAATTCACGTCGCCTGGGAACCCCGGGGATCGAAGTTGTAATCGGAGATTTTATGGATCAAGACCTCTCAGCCTACCCCCGCCCCGATGCACTCTTCATTGGTGGACACGGAGGCGAGCTAATCGCCATGATGCAAAAGATCGATCAGGTATTACCCTCCCGTGGTGTTGTGGTATTCAACAGCGTAGCCCCCGAGAGCTATCGAGCCTTCTGCCAAGGGACAGATCTCTGTGGCTGGATGCAGGAGCAACCGATGCAGGTTGCCCTTGACCAACACAACCCTATAACCATCCTCAAAGCCACCAAACCATGAATGCCTCATTCCTCATCGGTGCCCCCGCTTCGGGCGGAGGAAAAACGACCTTCACCACAGGCATCCTCCGCCTCCTCCGCAATAGAGGCTACCAAGTACAGCCCTTCAAATGCGGACCTGACTACATCGATCCGCAATACCATCAGATGGCATCGGGACAGAAGTCGGTCAATCTAGATTATTGGTTATCGACTCCTCAGCATCTCCAAGAGCTCTATAAGCTCCACTCCTCCACGGCGGACATCGCTATCACCGAAGGGGTTATGGGCTTGTTCGATGGCTACCAAGGGATGCAGGGAAGCAGTGCTCAGATTGCGGAGCAGCTCCACATACCCATCATCCTCGTGGTCAATGCCCAAAGTTGTGCCTACTCGGTAGCAGCAACTCTCTACGGCTTTACACACTTCTATCCTGCAATCAAAATTGTGGGCGTTGTCTTCAACCAAGTTGCCGGCGAACGCCATTACAACTTCCTCAAAGAGGCTGCCGAAGCAGCACACGTCCCCTCACTAGGCTACATCCCTCGGCTCAAAGAGTTATCCGTACCCTCCCGACATTTGGGCTTGACCCTTGACGCACGTTATGACTTTGATACCTATGCAGAGCGCATCGCCACAGCCATAGATACGCATGTAGATGTAGATAAAATACTCGAATTAACCGCCATAGCTCCAACTCCATGGCCCTCGATCGTAACAAAAGAAGCAGGAACACTTCGTATCAGCATTGCCAGGGATGAAGCGTTTAACTTCACCTATGTGGCTAATCTAGCTCGGCTGGAGCAACTCGGAGAGGTAACCTATTTCAGTCCACTAGCAGACACCGTACTCCCGCCGAGTGATCTTGTCTACCTCCCCGGGGGCTATCCCGAGTTTTTCTTACCTCAACTCTCTGCCAACCTCCTCCTCCAACAGGAGCTAAGGGACTACGTGGATCGAGGCGGAAAACTCCTCGCCGAATGCGGTGGTATGATGTACCTATGCCGTGCCATTATAGACGAAAAAGGGAAAAGATACCCCATGACGGGCATCCTCCCCCAAGAGGCAACCATGCAAAATATGCGACTGCACCTCGGCTATCGGACTCTTCAACTCCCTTCGGGCGAGCGTTGGCAGGGACATGAATTTCATTACAGCAGCATCCTCCCACCTGCAACACCACTCCCCAATATAACCTCCCAAACAACAGATGCACGAGGCAACAGAGTGGAGACTCCTCTCTACAAAATAAAAAATTGTATTGCAGGATATACGCACCTCTACTGGGGAGAACGGAATATCCTTGACCTTTGGCAATCATGAGCAAAGTATATACACGAACAGGGGACTTGGGCACAACAGCCATTCACGGAGGCCATCGTGTACCCAAAGATGACCCGCGCATAGAGGCAAACGGAACGCTGGATGAACTCAATTGCACCCTTGGATTGGTACGCTCACAGCTCGCAACCGATCATCCTTGGCAGAGCAAACTTCGTAGCATTCAACTGGAGCTGATGTCAGCGATGAGCCTCGTTGCAACCCCTTCTCAGGAGCGTAGCAACAACCCCAACAGCCTGTCTCCCGACCTCATACCACACTGCGAAGCATGGATGGATCTCATGAATCAAGAGATGAGCGAACAGGGATATTTCATCCTTCCGGGGGGCTCCTATCGTGCAGCACTATTGCATCAAGCTCGGGTTGTGGCTCGCCGTGCCGAAAGGCGACTTGTATCGCTTCATCGCTTGGATCCGCTTCCCCCCTCCTTACTCCCCCTCATCAACCGACTTTCAGATCTCTTTTTTGTCATGGCACGCTACGATCTCTGGCAAAATCAACTCGAAGAGGATCGGTGGAATCTATTTGCCTATAAACGAAAAAAAGCCCCCAACGCATGAATCAAGAGCCTCTACAAAAGAAATTGCGCCCCATCATGTTAGCAGGTACCGGTAGCGATGTAGGCAAAAGTGTATTAGCCACTGCCCTATGCCGTATCTTCAAACAAGATGGATACCACCCAGCCCCATTCAAAGCGCAGAACATGGCACTCAACTCCTTTGCCACCCCTGAGGGTTTGGAGATCGGCAGAGCACAAGCCGTACAAGCGGAAGCTGCAGGCATTCCCTGCCACACTGATATGAATCCACTGCTCCTCAAACCAAGTAGCGATCATACCTCCCAAGTAATACTCCACGGGCAACCCATTGGTAATACGCACGCCTATGACTACTTCCGTAAAGAGGGACGGGAGGAACTTCGTAGCGAGGTCAATAGAGCCTTTGATCGCCTGGAAAAAAGATATAATCCCATCGTGATGGAGGGAGCAGGCAGCATCTCTGAGTTGAATCTGAAGAATAGTGATCTGGTCAATATGCCTATGGCTCGTCATGCAGACGCAGCGGTGATATTGGTTGCTGATATTGACCGTGGAGGGGTATTTGCCAGTATTTATGGCTCTATCATGCTCCAAACACCCGAAGATAGGCAACGAATCAAAGGGATTATCATCAATAAATTCCGTGGCGATCTCTCCCTTTTTGCCGAGGGAAGTCGGCTGATCGAGGAGCTTACGGGTGTCTCCGTTTTGGGTGTCGTGCCTTACTTCCAAAATATCACTATCGAAGAAGAGGACTCTGTCAGCCTGGCTCAGAAGAATCGAGAAGCAATGCAGGGCAAGGTGAATGTGGCTGTCGTGCTTATGGGACATCTATCCAATTTTACCGACTTCGGCACATTGGAGAGCGATCCTCGAGTACATCTCTACTACACGAACAATATAACCGAACTCTCCAAGGCCGATATCATCATACTTCCCGGGAGCAAAAATACCTTGGGAGACCTAGCAGAACTTCGCAACAACGGTGTAGCACAAGCCATTATACGAGCCCACCGTGCGGGAACTACCATCATCGGGATCTGTGGGGGATACCAAATGATGGGACAAATGATACATGATCCTCAAAATATCGAGGGGAGCGGCATCAAACATCTACCGGGACTCTCCCTTCTTCCGACAGAGACTACTCTCGAAGGGACAAAGATCACACGACAAGTTGCATTCACCTTTCGCAATAATCCTACCCCATGCCAAGGTTACGAGATCCATATGGGACGAACGCAATTGCTTCCCAATGCCGAGACAGAATGGGTTAACAGATATACCGAAGCGTCTTCCGAAGGAACATGGCTGTCTGACCGTTGTTGGGGAAGTTACATCCATGGAATTTTAGACAATGCCACAGTGATAGAGGCAATACTCGCCCCCTTTGTACACGAAAAAGCTCAACAGGAGATCATCGATTATCCCTCCTATAAAGAGCGACAATACGACCTCCTCGCTGATCATGTCCGTAAACATGTCGATATGGAGCAGATTTACCAAATCATCAAACTATGATCGAAGGACACGGAGACGATCTACATCGCTTTCGGGATGCCTCTATTCGCTACAATTTCAGTAGCAATGTCCCCAACTGTATAGACCATACAGCTCTCTACAAGCACCTCGCAGAGTACCTGCCGCATATCACTTCCTATCCCGAGCCTTCGGCTTATAGTTTGGAATCCAAACTAGCCGAGTATCTTGGAATTGCCCCCGAAGAGATCATCGTGACCAATGGAGCAACTGAAGCTATTTACCTCATCGCACATCTATTTGAGGGGAAGCAATCGGATATTCTTTCTCCTTCGTTTCAAGAGTACGGCGATGCCGCTACCCTTTTTCGGCATCAAACGTCCTTTATAAGCCAGTGGGGACAATTTACAAAAGAGGCTGAAATCATTTGGTGTGGGACGCCCAACAATCCAACGGGAAGGGTGATTCCGAAAGAAGAGATCTCTCAAGAGATCCGAAGAACAACAAATCGGATTTTTGTTTTTGACCAGTCGTATGCGGACTTTACAGAAAAGGCCATTTTGAGTAATAGGGAAGCGATAGAGTCAGGCAACGTAATTCTGATCCATTCCATGACCAAACGATTTGCCATACCGGGGCTTCGATTGGGGTATGTCACTGCGCCTCAGAGGATCATAACAGCACTCCGCGGACTCAGTCATCCATGGGCAGTCAATACCCTTGCCATTGAGGCAGGATGCTGGATTTTGGAACATCTTGACCTCTATCCTAGCCCTACAAAAAGACTTTTAACAGAGTGCCGAAGTCTGATCTCTAAGCTAGAAACCTACGATTGGATCTCTATCCCCCCCACCGACACACACTTTTTTATCATGCACTTTCGGGGGAAGTATGGGACAATTACCAGTCAAGAACTAAAAAATTGGCTTGCCCAAAAGCGTGGAATTTTGGTACGTGATGCCACGAATATGGGCGATCTGGGCACCTCTTGCATTCGTATAGCCAGCCAAGGCATAACTGCCAATAAAGCACTCGTAGAAGCACTTGATGCATGGTACAGTCAATCCTAAGAAAAAGCATAAACAAACAGTGAAATAGTCCGTCCCCCTCGTCATGTCCTATACAACCGCATTGTTATTTACCCTCGTGAGCCTCTTGCCGGCGTGGATTCTTGATCGTTTTTTAGGAGATCCTCCTTACCTTCCACATCCGATCGTACTTTTCGGAAAAATCATTGGCTGGGGAGAACACCGTTGGAACAAAGGAAATCTACGCATGACTAAGGGTGCGCTTTTAGCCCTTGTGCTGATCTTCCTTACAGCAATGGTTACATGGAGTATTGAGATGGGTATACGACAAATATCTCTATGGGCTTTGATACCGCTACACATCGTCTTCATCTTTTTTTCTCTTGCCGGTACTACTCTCAGCCGTGAGGTGCTCATGGTCTTCGATGCACTGGCTCAATCTGAGGACAAAGGGAGAGAGCAAGTGGCTCGTATCGTAGGACGAGATACCTCCACCCTCACACCTCAAGAGATCCGTACAGCAGCTCTCGAAACTCTTTCGGAGAATCTCAACGATGGCGTCATTGCCCCTCTGTTCTATTACCTGCTATTCGGATTACCGGGGATACTGACCTACAAAATGATCAATACGCTTGACTCCATGATCGGGTACCACTCGGTACGATACATTCACTTTGGACGTTGGGCGGCGAAGATTGACGATGTAGCTAACTATCTCCCCTCTCGTCTGACAGCAATCCTGATGCTCTTAGTCTCGGGGCGGATCAATCTACTTCGTTTTGTGTATCAAGAGGGAAAGCACCACGCTAGCCCTAACTCAGGCTACCCCGAAGCAGCTTTGGCTGGCGTCCTCAATTGTCAATTCGGGGGACCTCACATTTATTTTGGAGAACTCTTTGATAAACCCTACATCGGGACAAATCCACGAGAAATTACCTCTGAAGATGCAAAAAAGGGTATTCGCATCAATCTCTATGTAGAGATCCTCATGGTCGTTTTGGTACTTCTATTGAGACCGTTTCTTCTCTAAGAAGAGAAACAAACGACTAAAAGGCGATACCATGATACAATCGCCACCCCCAAAGGGAGAAGGCAATAAGCACTAAGGGAATAACAACCCACCAATGTTTTTTGAAGACCAATTCAAGGCGATGAATGGTCGGGTCCAGCGTATTTTTGCGCTTAAGCAGATCGTAAAAAAACCAAACATTAAGGAAGAGGATCGCAAAGAGAGTTAGCAAACCGTAGGGATTCATCCGCAAAGACGCACTGACCTCTCCCTGCAACAAGAGCAAAATGGCCCGCGTTGTACCGCACGCAGGACAAGGGATACCCGAAATCCAACGAAAAGGGCATGCCCAAATATGCCGAACCCATCCCATCGATACTACTGACAAATAGAGCACCGATAGGAGATCCAAAAACAATATATAGCGTTGTATTTTACCGAGCGAAACCGTAGCTAGAGAGGGCTGCACGCAGAGCATTAAGGTTAAAATCCTTTGTTTTCTGCTGGATATTTATCGCATCAATAATGTAAAGGACTCCACAAAGACCTCCTGTTAATAGCTTGAGAATGCCCATACCGACATCGCCCAAGATAAAACGATCAACTCCATAAGCACCTAAAAAGATTGAAAAGAGAAGCATCGTTGTAGGATCTTTGAAGTCAATGGCGAGGATATTGGGGGCAAGTCTCTCATCAGCATTCTGCAAAAGTTGCTTGACCTCAGGCAACATACGTACATCAAAATACTTTGCATTGATGAGGAGGAAATTGTTAATCGTCTGTTCTGTCATAGTTTGTACTTGTTTTTTGCTTCATTAAATTACCCTTACGGTCCCTCTATCTAATGACAAAGAAGAGGGCGAGATCTTCTCTGCAAATGTACAACTTCTCGAAAAATAATACGTAAAAAAGAGACCTACCCACCCTACACCTTAATGACCAAGAAGCAGAAAAGGCAAGTCTCTATTCTAAAAAATCCTTACGGAACCAAGGAGAATATCACCTCTTCCTCCCGAAAGAATTAAATCTGACCAAGTGTTTCTTTGAGAAGATTTAGGTTAAAGTCCTTCGTTCGTTGTTGCACGGTAAAGAGGTCCACGAGAGACCAAATTCCACAACCACCAACAGTAAGAAGTTTAGCAACACCAAGGCCAACTTGACCAAGCATAAAGCGATCAACACCCAAAGAGCCGGCAACAAAAGCAATGATCAACATCATCATAGGATCCTTGAAAGAGACAGCCTGAATAGCGGGAAGCTTGCTTTCGTCTACATTAGCAAGGAGCTGCTTGATCTCTGCCTGATGAGTAGGAGCAAAGAATTTGGAGTTTTGCATCAAAAAGGAGCTGATTGTGTTTTCGTTCATGATGAATCTTTAATTTAGTTAGTTTACGTTCTATTGCAAAATGGGTTATGATACACATTCCCAACTTTCGCAGCACAAATGTACAGAAATATCTGCAATAGACAAACATTCTGCAAATCCTATAAAAAATCCCCGAAACCTAGAAAAGTTTCGAGGACTCTCTCTGTAAAATAGCGCGCTCCCTCTTGGGCTTGAACCAAGGACCCCCTGATTAACAGTCAGATGCTCTAACCAACTGAGCTAAGGAAGCGTTCGTTTTTCCAAGTGCAAAGGTAGTACAAAGTTCCAAACCTGCAATACTTTTCGCGATTTTTTTACCCGAGACAATAGAGAATTGCTCTACACATACTGATTATCAAATGGTTATCAGGATGTCTTTTTCTCTATAAGAATACGATTTATACAGCCCCCCAAGAGGCACGATCGAGATTTCGGTACATAATGGCCTCACGAATGTGCTCTGCCTGCACGGTATCGCTCATAGCGAGGTCTGCAATGGTACGTGCAACCTTGAGGATTCGATCGTATGCCCGTGCGGAAAGACCGAAACGTTCCATCGCCATTTTAAGCAGGTTGAGACCCTCTTCGTCGGGACGTGCGAAGCGTTGAGTCAGAGTCGGAGTCATCTGCGCATTGCAATGTACATGGGGTATCGATGCAAAGCGAGCCGTTTGTCTGGCTCGAGCAGCGACCACGCGCTCTCGAATTCGGAGCGAGGGTTCTGAAGGAGTGGCTTTCGAAATTTCCTCAAAGGGTACAAGTGAGATCTCCACCTGTATATCGATCCGATCCATCAGAGGCCCCGAGACTTTTGACAAATACTTTTGCACAGCTCCGGGAGCACAAACGCATGCCCGCGTGGGGTGATTGTAATAACCGCACGGGCAAGGGTTCATCGCTGCTACAAGCATAAAGGAGGCAGGATAATCAGCCGTGGCCTTAGCCCGAGAGACTGTAATGCAACGCTCCTCCATTGGTTGGCGCATCAGCTCTAGAACATTGCGGTTAAACTCTGCCAATTCATCCAAAAACAATACACCATTGTGCGCCAAACTAATCTCCCCGGGACGAGGAGAAGTGCCACCTCCCACGAGAGCAGGCATTGAAATACTATGGTGTGGAGCGCGGAAGGGGCGACTGGTCATGAGTGTCGTGTGGTGAGCGAGTTTCCCTGCCACAGAGTAGATCTTGGTAGTCTCCAAAGACTCCTCCAGAGTAAACGGAGGCAAAATACCCGGTACCCGTTTGGCAATCATAGACTTACCCGACCCCGGAGCACCAACCATTAAGATATTATGCCCCCCTGCAGCGGCTACCTCAATGGCCCGCTTGACATTCTCCTGCCCTTTGACATCGGCAAAGTCATAGAGGAAATGCTCCTTGTGCGCTTCAAATTCGGCCCTCGTATCAACTTCGATAAGATCGAGCTCGCCTGATCCTTCAAGAAAATGTACCACCTCTTCCAACCGATCTGCGGCATAAACATTCAGACGATTGACAACAGCAGCTTCTCGGGCATTCTCTCGAGGGACTATAAGCCCTTTATATCCCAACTGCCGAGCCTTGATGGCAATGGGTAAAGCACCCTTCACGGGACGAATTGTTCCATCGAGCGAAAGTTCTCCAATCATCATGTACTGATCTAAACAATCGCTTTTGAAATACTCGCATGCACCGATAAGCCCTATGGCAATGGGCAAATCATAAGAGGGTCCCTCTTTTTTAAGATCGCCCGGACTGAGATTGATCACACAACGGAAGCCATGCAACCGATACCCCGAGTGCTCCGAAGCCGTCTCAATACGTTGATAACTCTCCTTCACAGAGGCATCCGGCAATCCTACCAATGAAATGGAAGCTCCCGACTCCACATTCACTTCTACAGTTACAAGGTGGGCATCAATGCTAACGAGAGCCGCAGTATAGGTCTTGACAAGCATATCAAAAGAAAGTTAGGGCAAATGACTAAGCAACGTAGCAATGGAGAAAAAATCCTCCGAGCGAAGCACCACTTCGGGACGTTTATTGATCACGACATAGGCAGGAAGCTGACCGATCCCAATATGATCCATAGCACTAAAGACAGCACCTCGAGGCGCATAGATACGATAATACCGAGGATGAGGGAACTTTTGAGTTTGTTCGCGCGGTGTAAGGCGATAACTGATGAAAAGGAATCGATCGGAGTACCTGTACTTTCCTAAGAATTTAGCAACAGCCTTTTCCGATGTCGAGGATGGCTCATCCTCCAGAAACTCTATGATCGTGTAGCGATGGGTTGAATCCGATACATTAGGAAGCATCTGCCGAATGGAGTCCGGCATAGGGAGTTGGCGGAGTATCGGAGTAAAATCTTTTCTTTGAGTATCTCTCCAATGGTCCGCCACCATGTGATACAGACGAAATGACTCCGGAAGCTCCTCTTGAGGATAGAGACGTTGAAAAAGTTGCATCCCCTCTTGGCCGGGGAAGAACTCATACATCAGCACCTCGGCATGGGGCTTATCCTTATGCTCTACGATGTAATCGGCAGCACAAGTACGTACCAACAGCCACAAACTATCAGAGGCTCGCGCATCCCCCTCCCGCAAGGCCTTGTCGTAACGACGGATCAATTTCCGTTCGGACCGAATAAAATCACTTCTCAAATCCACCTCGGGATACCCTTCTACTCGAAAGAGGTGTGGAGACTGAAAGTCCATATAGAGGTCGACCTGAGTACCCCTATTGAGCAACAATTCACAACTCCAGGAGCGATCTTCGGTAAAAAGAGAAGCCTTAGAGATCAAGGAGTCAGCATAAAGATCCAACAGGTGCTTCCCCGCCTCTTTATCTAGTTTTATGGTATCGAAAATGAGCATTCCCATCGTATCAGGGTGCTCTAGAAGTAAAGTAGGAGCAATCGAATCCATCATCCCCTCCCAATGAACTACCACACGACACTGATCGGGTGCAATCTTTTCACAAGACTCCAAGCCCCATACCATCAGTAAGAGAGCCACTAGCGCATACGTATATCGTGAAAACATCTTGACTTAATACCTTTAGTGAATTATCCACCACAAAAGTAGATATAAAAAAAGAGCTGTGCGCCCCTTGAATCGATTATCTGAAAAGATCGAATTAGGATCTCAACACCCACCAACAAATCTTGGGAAGTCAGTCTCCAACTGCTGTAATAGCGTACAAATAGTTGGAATCAGAGGGCGATCCTCTCCATTAAACACCTGATAAAAAGACGTATCTTCTCCGGGCATAATCTGCTTTTGGGCTTGAATGCGTCGGAGAGCCTCCTCTCTGGTTGTCGCATCTCGCTTTAGAATCCGTATGATACGCTCCTCCTCAGGAGCCTCCACCCACACGACTGCTGTACAATATCGAGAAAACCCACTTGGATATAGGATGGCACTCTCCACTCCAACCCATGAGCAGGAGGAATGCAACTCCTGCCAGCACATAAATGCTCGCCCGACAGCAGGATGCACGAGTGCCTCCACCTCTTGACGTACCGAAGTATGTTCAAAAATAATCCGTGCGAGAGCTTTCGGATCAAAAAGCCCACCTTGGGCTTCGGGATAAAGATTTGCACCAAGACGTGCCGTGAGTTGCTCTTTTAGCTGAGGATCTTGGTCATACAATGCTTTTGCCTCTCGATCACAATCGAATACAGGTATCCCCATCACCTCGAGGAGGCGAGAGACGACACTTTTGCCGCTACCAATTCCACCTGCGATCCCCAGCACTCGGGGCATTGTCCTATTCATGAACACCACTCTCTCGGATAAATTGGATGCGTGCAGGCGTAATACGATAATTGATAAGCCACTCGGGAGGCGTTATCAGATAGACGGTAAAGAATTGGGCTTGATCTCCATGAGCCATCGCTGTGCTGTCCGATGCGAAAATCTCTTGGTAATCAACCATGAGCGTAAAGTCCTCAGGACTCACTGTATTGTACATCGACATAGGGATTGCTACCCGCAATTGCGCACGAGATGGGAGCAATGTCAGCGAAACATCCTCCGGCTTGTGCTCCACTTCAATGGGTAGCTCCAAGACTTTTTCGGTGAATTTGACAAACTCAGCCGTTGCCAGGACTTTAGGGACTCCTAGACGCACACCCTCCACGCTGATTAACCCGACGGGCATGGCATGGATAATGTTTTCGCCCTCTTGTCGTAAAACAACGCTATCTGTGTAGATCCTTTTAATCTTATGCAACTGATCACGGCTTCCGTAAATGGTAACAGTCGCAGGCTCCAGGATTAAGTTTTTAAGCAGATGACCGTCCGAAAACTCCACCTGTACCCTATTTTCGATCGGTACAACCTTTGATTCGAGGCGAGATAGTTTGTAATCAATCTCATTAGGCGATATAGCAATGATTTTGGTTGTATTGGATTCTAAGCGGGTCTGCACACTTTGATTGAGAAGTGCAGAGGAGAGAAACAAGCGTCGATCTCGCCGTGCTCGTGAGACATCAACATCCAACTTTATCGGCTGAATAGAGAAAAAAGTATAATTAAAAAGGATAGAAAACCCTGTATCCTCTATGGTAACCTGCAACGTTTCCGGAAGGTCGCCATCCGGAGCAAACTCTAATAAATCGGGATACTCCAGGGGGATGGTGATGACCTTTTGGTAACGCTCTTCTAAACTTGTGACCAACCACCACCCGGCAGAGGCGAGCAAGAAGACAAGAAACGAAAGCAAACGACGCCCACGAGGCGAACGAGCTCCGAAAGAACTCACGCGGCGAGAAGCTTTATTCCCCATGGGCAAACTACGTTTCATAAGCAAACGAAGATTCATGCAACAACATCCTTTGCAGCAGTAGAGAGACAGGTATATAACCCTCCAAAAACAGGCACGAGAGACGGAAGAGATCCAATAAATCTCCTCCTCTCCATGCCCTTAAATATCTAGTCCATGCGCTTTCTCCAGGATTTCACAGAGACAAAGAGGGCGCACAGAAAAAAGTGAGAACTTTTACTTCTGCTCCGCCACATCGGTAGAAGAAGCATATACAGAAGTTTTATCGATCTTGATATGTATGTCCTTTGCAACTTCTACCACAAATTCCTTTTCGAGAACTTTAGAGATTTTTCCATGAATTCCCCCCGCGGTAATCACACGGTCTCCCTCTTTCATTGCCTCGCGCTTGCGTTGCAACTCCTTTTGACGCTTAGACTGCGGACGGATAAAGAAAAGCCAAAAGATAAGGATCAGTACGACCATCATGATGATAGTACCCCAAGAACCTCCCATCAAGCCACCTGCGGCAGCACCGGGAGCAGCTGCATCTAACAAAAATAGATTCATCGTTGTTTTATTATCATTTAAATTCCAACTACAAACTTACGAATAAATTGGGAGTTAGTGCTAGGAAGCCGGGACGAGAAGCATAGATTTAGTCCGTCCAATCTGTGGGTAATTGGGAAGAATAGCCCATCTCTCGGATGAGTGCCATGTCCTCCTCGGCACGGGCTCCGACAGTGGTCAGCATATCCCCCGTAATAGCTGCATTGATCCCGATATACATTGCTTTACGCACGACGGGAAGGGGGATCTGTATTCGCCCTCCACTAAAACGAAGAAATGCTCGAGGGTTAATTAACCGAAATAGTGCTACTGTTGTGAGATATTCCTCCTCCTTCAAATGCTCCTGCATATCCAAAGGCGTCCCGGGAATGGGGTGCAACACATTAATGGGAATAGACCGCACTCCTAAGTCTCGAAGGAATAGCGCAAAGTCAATACGATCCTCCATTGTCTCCCCCATACCAATAATTCCTCCCGAACAAATACGCATCCCCACACGACGAGCCGCCTTGATTGTCTTGATCTTATCCTCTTGCGTATGGGTCGTACAGAGCTGAGCAAAATAACGGGGAGAAGTCTCCATATTGCAATGATAGGTGGTGACTCCTGCATCATAGAGGATCTGAAGTCGCTCCTCATCAAGCAATCCGAGCGATGCACAGCAATGAATATCACTAGCCTCACGAATATCTTGGTAGATAGAGGCTACCCGTCGGGTCTCTAGCAATGATAGAGAACGTCCCCCTGCCACAAGAGAAAAGCGACGAATCCCTTGCCGACGATTGTAACAGGCTTGCGCTACGCACTCCTCCGATGAGAGGAGGGGATAAACCTCCGCCCCCGTCGTATAGTGGCGACTTTGTGCACACCACTTACAATCCTCGGGGCAATTACCACTCTTGACATTGATAATAGAGCACGTATCGAAGGCTGGTCCTAAAAGGGAAGTGACCCGATGTGCCAATTCATACAATTCGGAGCGATCAACGTGATGCAGGAGATGAAGAGCCTCATCTCGGGTTAGAGGCTTATCGGGATTGTAAGTAAAGTCCAAAGTATTCGTACAAGGGATTAAATGAAAGCAGGAGGGATAATCGGATACATAGCACCCGAAGTCCTAGAGTCCTCCCCTCCCGTACATATTTTTGTAAGCGGTTTAGTATAGAATACCATCGGCAACCTCTTTGGCAGCAGTAGTTCCAAGAAGAGCCTCTACGAGAGCCAAACCAAACGGAATAGAAGCTGCAGGACCTTTACCCGTAATGATAGCTCCATCAACGACCACAAGATCCGAAAGCACCTCTGCACCCTTCATTTTGGGTTCACATCCCGGGTAACATGTAGCGCGTTTACCCTGCAACATCCCCTCTTCGCCCAAAATAAATGCAGGAGAGGCACAGATTGCTCCCACAATACCTCGATTCGTATCCAATTGACGGCGTATCATAGCAAGCAACTCAGGGGAGTCATGCAGATTCTGTGCACCGGGCAACCCTCCCGGTAGCACGAGGGCATCAGCCTCTTGCTGGGCAATCTCCTTGAGCGTGCAATCTGCGGTATAAGGTACACCGTGCGCACCTACAACTACTCTATTGTCTGTTACAGCAACCGTCTTCACCTCAAGTCCTGCGCGACGCAAGAGGTCTATTGGTGTTACGGCTTCGATCTCTTCAAAACCCTCTGCGAGGAAGATAAATGCATTCTTCTTTTCCATAGGAAACTTGAATAATTTAGAGAAATTGGAACAACTATTGAATATCAAAATGGTAGGTGATCGTCCCCTCCTGATCGGCAGCCCCGGGTTGAGCATTAAATCGAGTTGCAAGGGCGGCTCGGAGGGCGGCTTGAACGGTTCTGTTGTCGGTTACGTTAGTCCCTCTAAGTCGTTGTGTCGCTTCAATAACCCGTCCCTCGGCATTAACCACAATACGCACCACGACGGTACCTCGCGTAGGAGGGAATCCCGTAGGACGTGCAGGACGACCTCCATTACCCACTACATTGCGACCCTCAAGGGAAGCACCACCTCCAACACTGCTACCCGAGGCGGAGCCTTCACCCTGCCCTGTGGAACCACCTGTACCTGTGGCTTTATTGCCTTGTGCTCCCTGTGTGCCACTCTTGCCGAATGCGTTAGAAACTTTATTGTTAATGGCTCGCTGACGTTCTCGCTCGGCCTCTTGGATGCGCCGAGCTTCCTCTTGCTTACGACGCTCTTCGGCAATTGCCGTGGCATCGGGAGTTGTTTTAGGGATTGTTCGCGTTGGAGGAGTAACTGCGGGCTGTATGGGATCTTTTTGCGAAAGGAGAGACTCTTTTCGAGGAGCTTTAGGTTGAGGCGTCGTAGTCGGCATGGAGGGCGTATGGCTAGAAGGCGCAGGAGCCGCTTCATTGCCGGCACCACCACGAGCCAATTCCTCTCCCAACACCCCTACGGGCACCAGGGTTATCTCCTTGGTATGGGAATGCGTTACAGAAGAGAGACGCAACAATAGAAGCAGAACCACCACCAAAGCGTGGAGGGCAATGCTAATACCGAGTGCTGTAAGTCTATCTCGTATCATGAACTTCTTTTTGCATTATTAGGCCTCGGAGGGGAGCGCCTTAGTAGCCAGCACCAATTTTATTTCGAGCTGAGCCGTTATATTGAGCACCTTGATAATTTCACGATAGGGAACCTCCTCGTCGGCGTACAGAGCCACATACATATCGGGGGCAGCATCGTGAGCCGCAATAAGTTGCTCCATCAGGTGCGATTCGTCTACGAGTAGTGGATCTTCACCTTCCACAGCAAAGTAGCAACTCCCATCAGCGGTTATTGTTACCCGAGCCATCGGCATTTCACTTGGTGCAGTGGATTGAGAAGAGGGCAAGTTAACCTTAATCGCATTGGGCACAACCAACGTACTCACCACCATGAAAAAGATGAGTAGGAGGAAGATGACATCGGTCATAGATGCCATGCTAAAGGTATCGGAGACCTTGAGTTTTCGTTTGAGTGCCATGGGAATACCTCCGCTTATGGGTGTTGGTTGTCGTGGGGTTCACTCAATTCGTTGAGTGCATCCATAAACTCAATACTACGTGCCTCTAACACATTGATCGCTTTATCAATACGAGCAACAAGGAAGTTGTAGGCAAAAAGCGTAATAATCCCCACGATAAGCCCCCCTACCGTGGTAACAAGGGCTTCGTAAATACCACCCGAGAGCAGGGCAATGTCAACCGATGATCCTGCATTAGCCATATCGAAGAAGGCCCGTACCATTCCCGTAACAGTGCCGAGGAAGCCGATCATGGGAGCTGCAGCGGCAATTGTAGCGAGGAGGGGCATTGAAGTTTGGAGCTTTCCCACCTCTACGTTACCTGCATTTTCGATGGCAACGGAAATGTCACTCATAGGACGTCCCAAACGCACCAGCCCCTTATCAATCATACGAGCCTCAGGCGTACCGACAGTGAGGCAAAGATTGTGAGCGGCATCAATACGATGCGTATTGATATAATCTTTGATCCGATCCATGAAAGAGGAGTCAGACTTATGGGCGGCTTTTACTTGTAAGAGTTTCTTGACAAAGATGTAGATTGCAAGGAGCGAAAGCAGAAGCAATACGACCATGATCCAACCACCTTTGAGAGCAAGATCCCAAACCGAAAGGGTAGCTACGGGCGTAGCCGTACCGGCCTCCACGAGAGAGGTTGTTGTATCTACCACTGCTTGAGTGGCATCTATTTGTAATAAAGGAATATACATAAGTATTTTCTAGGTTAGTTATGAGAGTATCAGTTCGTGGCGATAGCGACGGATTGTCTCCTCCAGACCCAAATAGAGAGCATCGGAGATCAGAGCATGACCAATAGAGACTTCAGCGAGCGGTTGTACCCGACGGACGAAATAGTTAAGGTTCTCCAAATTGAGGTCGTGACCGGCATTAACCTCTAAGCCACACGAGGCGGCATGCTGCGAGGCCTGAGCAAAAAGATCGACAACACGCTCAACCTCCCCTCTTTGGAAGGCCGAAGCGTAGGGTTCGGTGTACAATTCCACCCGACGACACCCCACTTCAGCAGCCCGAGAGATGTTATCTAGATCCGTTCCTACAAAGATTGAAGTCCGAATCCCCGAAGCCTCGAAGCGTGCAACCGTCTCCTTAAGGAATTGGAAGTGCGTACCAACCTCCCACCCTGCATCGGAGGTAAGGGCATCGGGGGCATCAGGCACTAGTGTAACTTGTGCAGGCATAACCTCCAAAACAAGATCCACAAAGGAGGGAATCGGATTCCCCTCGATATTAAACTCCGTAGAGAGCACCTGCTTGAGTTCTCGCACATCTGCGTAACGGATATGACGCTCATCAGGACGTGGATGCACCGTTATCCCCTGAGCTCCAAAGCGTTCACAATCCAAGGCTACCTGCAACACATTGGGGGTATTACCACCCCGTGCATTCCTGAGAGTTGCTATCTTATTGACATTTACACTTAGTTTAGTCATTGGTAAATACTATCTTTGTCAGCAACAAATATACGACAACTTGTGCAGATGGCAGGTAGCAGTAGTAAACTCATGCCCCAAAGCTCTCATTCGGAGCATCCCTTTGAGGTATGTAACACTCCCTTTGGAAGGCTATTTTTCTGCTCAAGAATTTTTCAATTGTAGCCCTAAAGAAAAAAGTTTCACAGGCACGAAGAGTTCAGCTCCACAGGCAATAAATCACAACTGCAACAAGGAGCATCATAAACTAAAAGCCTCAAGCCCCATCACCCCACCCTATGAACACAACTGCCGTATTTGGCTCAGGACACATCGAGGAGGCCTTGGCGGATGCAGCCACCTTCCTCCAAACGCTACAACAGCGGGGCGAAACGCTATTCCTAGAAGCCTCTTTCCAGCAAGAGTTGCTCCGGCACTTCGCGGCGGATAGCCCCATAGCCACCATGACAACCTTCGAAGGAGAGACTCCCAAGGGCGTTGACTACCTCATTTGCTTTGGGGGTGATGGCACTTTCCTGCGCACCCTGCACAAAGCCTCCAGCCCCGACATCCCCATCCTTGCCATCAATAGCGGACATCTCGGATTTCTCACCGATCTCGATACACATGATGCCATTACTTTCATTGACAAGCTGATAGAAGGGGATTACCTCATCGAAGAGCGACGGCTTCTCTCCGTAGAGGCAGGAGAGGACTACCACGAATTTGCCCTTAACGAAGTGGCCATTCAAAAGAGAGAGACGGGATCGATCATCAATGTACAGACTCACATCAACGATAGCTTCCTCGCCGATTACGCCGCCGATGGACTTATCGTGGCTACCCCCACGGGCTCTACTGCCTACTCCCTAAGTCTCAATGGACCATTGGTCTCCCCCGAATGCCCCGTACTCCTCGTCACACCCATTGCCCCTCACAGCCTGAGTATGCGCCCGATCGTGCTACCCGACACCATCTCCCTACACCTCAAAGTCTTCTCACGAAGCAGTACTTTCATGCTCGTAACTGATGGCAAAGTGGCTGTATTCCCTATCGAGACTCCGCTGAAAATCGCACGCTCCGAACAGCCCGTTCGACTCATCCGTCTCAGCAATCACACCTTTGCTGATACCCTCAGACTCAAACTTCACTGGGGGCAAAACCTCCGATAGCCATTCTTTACCGCAAACGACCCTCTAACAAGATGCTTAGCCCACTATGACACAAAAAAGACGATCTCTACACCTCCTTGCTCTCTTCATTCTAGTCCTCACACTGGGAGCCTGTTCCCGAGGTCACCTCATCAAGGACCCTGCCATGCGCCAAAGAGTAAAAACGGACTTCGACTCCGCCAAAAGTAAAAACGGAGGGGCTCTCTACGAAGCTATCAACAACGTAGATCTCACGACCGAAGAGTATGAAGGCTTGATCTTCCTATATGCCTATATGCCCTTCTCGGATGTGGCTGATCACTCTCTGGAGTATCATCTTCAGAACGTTCGTATGGCTCTCAAAGCACGCAAAGAGATGCCTTGGGGTAAACGTGTCCCCGACAGGGAGTTCCTACACTTTGTTCTCCCTCCCCGAGTAAACAACGAACCACTGGATAGCTGCCGCACCCTCTTTTATGAGGAACTCTACGACCGTGTTACAGGGCTTTCGATGCACGATGCTGTGCTTGAAATCAACCACTGGTGCCGAGAAAAGGTAACCTACGCTCCAAGCGATGGTCGTACCCACTCCCCCCTCCAAACCGTCTACAACGCCCTGGGACGCTGTGGCGAGCAATCCACTTTTGCCGTGGCGGCCTTGCGAGCCATGGGTATCCCCGCCCGACAAGTATATACGCCACGTTGGGCACACACTGACGATAATCACGCGTGGGTCGAAGTGTGGGTCGATGGAGAGTGGCACTTTCTCGGTGGATCGGAGCCGGCTGCCAACCTTGACATCGCCTGGTTTAACGGAGCGGCCTCCAGAGCCATGCTGGTAGATACCCGAGCTTTTGGTCGATACGAGGGAAGCGAAGAGATCCTAGAAACGGGACGATACACCACAACGCTCAACTGTACTGCCCACTACACCCCCACACACAAAGCCGAGGTCGTAGTCAAAAATGCCGATGGATCACCCAGTGAGGGAGCCATCGTACACTTTTGCATCTACAACTATGCCGAGTTTTATCCCGTAGCGACGGCACACACCAACGGAAGCGGTTATGCAGCGATCTCTACGGGATTGGGAGATCTATTCGTCTGGGCCGAAGACCCCAAGCACCGCGAGCAGGCTTTTGACATCCTGCCGGCAGACCTCCCGAAGCCGGCTATTCTACGTCTCACTCCAGAGGGACAACTTCCCGATAGCCTTGAATTTAAGCTCACTCCTCCTGCAGAAAATCCGCTCCCCATGAAAGCAAGCGAAGAGGAAATCGCCCGTTGTGATCAGCGTATAGCCCTTGATGACTCTATCCGCAAAGCCTACGAAGCGACCTTTGTACTCGCCACACCAGTGAATCAAATTGCCCAAAGGTGGCACCTCCCTCAGCAGGAGCTGGAGCATCTTTTCGCGACAGCTCGCGCGAATGCCTCCACTCTCTACCAATTTCTAGAGAAGCAACCTACCAACCGTCGCCGACTTGCTTTGGATTACCTACACGTACTCAGCGAAAAAGATTGGACGGACGTCCCCGGTCCTCTACTGGACGAACTCTTTACCTATGTGCCCGGAAGCGCAACCAAAGAGGAGCTCCAATACAGATACGGACCTCGTGTAGCCAGTGAACCACTCCGCAATTGGTTTTCCGTAGCAGAGGAGCATTTCCTGAATGAAAGTGTTGCAGAGGATACTCTCTGGATCTCCAACACGCTGAAGTTCCTCAAAGAATGCCAACTTGACGAGCACTATCCCTCTCCCCTTTCGCTCCAAGCACTCCTCACCCACAAGCGGTCAGACCTCCGAAGTCAAGAGATAGCCCTCGTACAGCTCGCTCGAGCAAGAGGATTATTTGCCCGTTACAACGCCATTACACAAGTGGTCGAAATTTCCATTGACAAAGGACAAAATTGGCAATCTTTCCCCCTGACTACACCTCCGGTAAGTCCCTCAATGGGGCCTCTCAAACTCACCTTTACCACCGAGCAAGCCAACGGGATTATCCCCAAATACTACAGCCACTTCTCCCTTGCTCGACTACAAGGCGTCACCATTCCCAAAACGCTCTATTTCGATGAATCGGGTCCTCTGGAGATCACCGAACTCTTTGACAATCCGGTACCCCTAGAGCAAGGACGATATTACCTCGTAACCGGTACTCGTATGGCATCGGGGGCAGTACGTGTGCGGATGCAACTCTTTCATTTGGGACAAGAGGAGATGCAGCTCTCGGTACAGCTCCCACGAGATGTCAACGACCTTTCCGTTCTCGGGAATATCAATGTGGAACAACCTTACTGCACTCTACCACAAAAGGCACAGACATCTGACGAAAAAACAGCAAGTCAAAGCCTAATCAGCACCACAGGACGAGGATTTTTTGTTTTGGCGATTCTCGAAGCCGATACCGAACCGACCAACCACATTCTCAAAGATTTAGAGCGGGTCGAAAAGAAGTTAAACGATTGGCAACGTCCCTTCCTCTTCTTGTTCAATACAGAGCAGGGACTTCAGAAATTCCGCCCCGAAGAGTTTCCTCACCTCCCCCAAATGAGCCACTTCGGAGCAGATCCCCAAGGAACAATTCGGCAGATGATCTACCAAGCAACCAATCGAAAAGAGGGGCTGCTCCCCCTAATTGTCATTGCGGACTCTTTTGGACGTGTCGTTTTTGTGCAAGAAGGCTACACGATCGGTATTGGAGATCAAATTGTAGCGACCCTGTCCAAGTTAAAATAAATATTATCCATCAAGTATTTTACAAACAAGTCATGTTATGAAAAGATTATTGCTACTCTTGATAGTGCTTTGCGTCTCTATCGGGAATACTTATCAGGCCTCTGCAAGAGGGATCATCATCTATGGTAACGGAGATGAACTTTCAACACTTGAGAAGCTGCCGACAGAGTTTATGAACGATAGCGGAGAGCACTACAACTTCGGTGTGTACTACAAAAGTTTCTCCCTCTTTTGGCTTCCCGTTTGGAACTATGGTGAGTACAAGTATGCCCTAGTGAATGATGCCGAAGACAGCTGGATCGAACTCTCCATTGAAGAGGCAAAAGAATTAGGTGAAGAGTTGAATTTTGAGGTTGCAGACAAACCGACACTACCTCTTGGAGTACGGATTGGACTCAAGCCCGTCATACTTCTGCTCATTCTTTTTGGTCTTTATAGCTTTATCTCAGGCAAGAAAAAGAAAAAAGCAGGGGGCGAGGAACTGGAAACAGAGGAGACTCCGGCGGAAGAGTAGTACGAATCTCTCCTCAAAATAGAAGAAGGGCAATAACGATATATCTCGCTATTGTCCTTTTTCTAAAAAGACCTCCATTACGGAGAAATGCAAAGAGAGAAAATCATACCACTCCACCAGGGGCCAACATAACCCCTCGATGGGGACTGTAAAGCAGGAAGGTTATACCTCGCCCCTCGGCACATTTCATGGTTTCTAATAGGTGATCGTACGATGTATGGGCAAGATTGACAACAACAGAAGCCCCGTCGGGCACTTGTTGTAACGCCAGGGGATCATTAAGATCAACGGGAATAGGGAGATGTGCAGAGTGTGTTTTTTTCTTTCGGCTACGTCTGTCCAAAAACTTTTTGGTACGCACTGCCTTATGAATACACCAACGGAGGAGTGGTTGCCCCGTATGGTACTTATCGTAAAAGAGCTCCATCGCCCCATAAAAGGCATCGAGATAACGCCCCTCATTCACGGCCATACTCTCGCTTTCTCCCTTGTAATGTAGGATGGGGAGTGGTAAGAAATAGTTTTTGTATCCCTGCCGGAGAAGGCTATAAGAGAGGTCAATGTCCTCACCATACATGAAATAACGCTCATCAAGATAGTCAATCTCTCTCAACGCGTGGCTCCGAGCGAAAAAGAATGCCCCCGAGAGGATGGGCGACTCCTGTACGGTATCTCGGGAGAGATGTCCCAAATAGTATTGATTGAATCGGGCACTCTTGGGGAAGAGCTTGCCAAGTTGGGTTATTTTACAGAAGGCGACAAACGGTGTTACGATACCCCGTTTACTCTCAGCGAGGAATGTCCCTTGTGCATTCAACATATGTACCCCCACAGCTCCCGCCTCCGGATGTTGTTCCATAAAAGCGAGGCACTGCTCCAATGTAGACTCTCCGATAAGGGTATCGGGATTAAGCAGAAGGGAATACTCTGCCTCTACCCTGCGCAAGACTTGGTTATTAGCCCGAGCAAAGCCAACGTTTTCAGAATTGGCAACAAAGTGAACCGTCGGAAAGAGAGGTGCAAGCCTTTCGACCGATCCATCCCCGGAGGCATTGTCTATCACCCATATATCGGCATCGATATTTTGGGTTGCCTTAAGAACAGAATCGAGACATTGGGTCACAAAAAAAGGCACTTTGTAGTTTACAATTACAATAGCTAACTGTTTCATAACAAAGTACCTTATGGGAGGTTTTACTCAGCGATCACGAGGTAGTATTGCTTCTTACCGCGCTGTACCAGCAGATAACGCCCTGCGATTAGGTCTTCCGCGGTAACGACTTGCTCGGTATCATCAATCTTATTTTTATTAAGACTGACACCGCCCGACTTGATAAGTTTGCGCAACTCTCCTTTGGAAGGGAAGATGGCAGCCGCATCCGTAAATAGATCAACAGCCTTAGGTGCAGTACCTAAGAGATCGCGAGAGATCGTAAAGCGAGGAACTCCATCCATTACTGCAAGGAGCATCTCTTCGTCCAGTGCCTTGAGAGCCTCCGCCGTGCCGCTATTGAAGAGGATCTCACTAGCCGAAACAGCTGCATCATAATCCGCTTGACTGTGTACGAGGACCGTGAGTTCCCGAGCCAATTTGCGTTGTAAGGGACGCAAATGCGCCGCTGCAGCTTGCTCGGCAATTAGAGCTTCGATTTCCTCTTTCCCTAGGAAAGTAAATATCTTGATATAGCGAGCGGCATCTTCATCGCTCACATTAAGCCAAAATTGATAGAAGGCATAGGGAGAAGTGTAACGGCGATCCAACCAAACATTGCCCTTCTCTGTTTTACCGAACTTACCGCCATCGGCCTTGGTAATAAGAGGGCAAGTCAGGGCAAAGGCTTCGCCGCCATCAATACGACGGATCAACTCAGTGCCCGTGGTGATATTACCCCATTGATCCGAGCCACCCATCTGCAGACGACACCCTTCATGGCGATAGAGATAGAGGTAATCATATCCTTGAAGCAGTTGGTACGAAAACTCCGTAAAAGACAAACCCGTACCGGCAGTGCCCTCCAGACGCTTTTTAACCGAATCCTTCGCCATCATATAGTTAACAGTAATGTGCTTTCCGATCTCACGAATAAAGTCCAAGAAACGCCATTCACTCATCCAATCGTAATTATTGACCAGCTTGGCCGCATTGGGTTGCTGACTATCAAAATCGAGGAATTTGGCCAACTGCTTACCGATGGCCTCCTCGTTGTGACGCAACGTCTCCAGCGAGAGTAGATTACGCTCTGCGCTTTTCATTGAGGGGTCACCGATCATCCCCGTAGCACCTCCGAGGAGGGCAATAGGGCGGTGCCCAAAGCGTTGAAGATGGCGGAGCATCATCACCCCAACGAGATGACCGATATGCAACGAGTCTGCCGTAGGGTCAATCCCCACATATGCCGTCGAGAGTTCTTTGGAGAGCTGCTCTTCTGTCCCGGGCATGATGTTGTGCAGCATTCCACGCCACCTCAGTTCTTCTACAAATTCATTCATCGTATTACTTCGATTTACTAATCATTTCGGGGGACAAAGGTACGACTTCTTGAGGGGACTCCCAACTGCCACGCCCCAATGCCTTCGGACCAAACAAAAAAATTACAGCCCTACACTTTTGAAAATGCAGGGCCTCATCTTAGAAACTAAAGGGCTACATTCCCAGAGATACAAGGCTACAAAAAATATATGAGCCCTCCCCTCATCGAAACATTAGGTCAAAACCTAACGAACTTAGGCTCGGTAGCCTAGAGTAAGATGGATAATTTTCATCATCCGTCGAGCAATGATCCTATAAAAGAGTGCGACGAGCGGGGGCATCTTATTGAGATGAATATTGTAGAAATACTCTGCCTCAAAATGAATGCCGATACCCCAAAACTCCATTTCTCGCCCTGACTTGATCCCCCATTTGAAGGTGGCATCGTACTTCTTGACATCGGCATGGACTTTCGTACTCCGTGCAATCCGTGGAGACATCGCCTCTAAAATTATTTGCGAATGGGGAAACCGCTTACCCAATGCCAAAAGCAACGAACGAACCTCTTCTTCTGTAAAATACATCAAAAGCCCCTCCGCGATGAAAAGCGTTGCTCGATCTGAAGGGATTTTATCAAGCCAATTCAAGTCCAATACCGAAGAAGCGATAAAATGGAATCGGTCAGTCTCCTCAAAAAAGTGCCTCCGCAGCCGGATACTCTCAGGGAGATCCAAATCATACCACTCCACTCGCCCATTGTCCAAACGTGAGTAGCGAGTATCCAAACCACAGCCCAAATTGACCACAACGCCATCGTGATATTTTTCAAGGAATTGACGAGTAAGCCGATCTAAAATATCGGTACGCACAGCCACACCCATCTGAGACAAAATAGATACTTCATTGTGACGTCCAAACGAATGATCGATTTGATCCAGAATAGTCACAGACATCGGATCGTGAATAATACCATGAGGACGTTTTGTTTCATTATAACGAGCTCTTAGAGGGATAAGCATCGTCTCGGGAACTTGGGTGAGGTTAGGTTGTATTTTCTGATTCATATACCGTTCTATTTGTTTGATTCGAATCCCAATTCCAGGACCATACCTCACGGTGACTATGCAACAACCGAGATATAGACTAAGGATTGGAAGACAAAGGTATAAACAAGGTATGCCCCTGACAATACCCACTATATGCGACCTCCAAAAGCAAGAATAAGAAAAAGGACGGGATATGGATTTTCAAAAGGTTAGTCCGTAAGGGTCAGTTTGACCAACTCAATACGGGTAGAGATTGAGCGGAGTATCGTGAATCGGAATTTCCCAATAGAAACAATCTCCCTAGTCTTGGGAATATCACCATGATGGGCGAGAATAAGCCCGGCCAAGGTATTATACTCATCGCTCTCGGGCAAATTCAGATGGAAATCTTCATTCAAAAGATCTATTTCACAGCGAGCTGAAAAAATATAATTATGCTCATCCACTTGACGAATTACAAGCTGTTTCTTATCGTGTTCGTCCTCAATATCTCCAAAGATCTCCTCTACGAGATCTTCCATCGTAACGATCCCGGCGGTTCCCCCTAGCTCATCCACCACAATGGCAATAGACTGCTTGCGTTGCATAAGTTGCTTCATCAGCTTGTGCCCAAAGGTGCTTTCGGGAACAAAAAGAGCCTTTTTCATCCGCTTTTGCCATTCTTCTCCACGGAACATTTCGGAGGAGTGGATATAGCCGACCACGTTGTCGACACTCCCGTCATAGACAATGACTTTAGATAATCCCGTCCGCACAAAAATATCTCGAAGCTCCTCCAATGGCGTGTCCAAGTCACAAGCGACCATCTCGCTACGAGGAATCATACAGTCCCGAGCCTGCACATCAGAAAAATCAATTGCATTCTGAATGATTTTCACTTCTGTGTCCAAAGCCCCTTGATCATCGTCGTGCGAGAGCGTTTCACTCAAATAATGATCAAGGTCTACCGTCGTGAGCCGTTTGTGAACCACTGATTGATTGCCTCGTACACCCATTAAACGAAAAAATCCTTTGGACAAAAAAGCGCAAAAAAGCGTCAGAGGATAAAGTACGAAATAGAAAAAAGCAGCCAACAACGAGAAGTGGCGCATGGCACTATTCGGGTTGCGCTTGAATTGGGACTTGGGTAAATACTCCCCAAAAATAATGATCACGAGCGTCGAGAGGAGTGAGTCTGCCAAAACAAGCAGTCCGCTAGAATGGATAAAATGCTCGAGATAGGGATCGAGGATATAAGACATCAGTAACCCATACATCACGAGGACAATATTATTGCCAACCAGCATCGTCGTGACATAATTATCGGGATTACGAAAAAGCATTTTCAGAGCTTTGGAAGACCATCCGCCTTTGGAGAGATCCACCTCAACCCTCAGACGGTCACTGGTCAGATAGGCAATCTCCATCCCTGAGAAGAAGGCCGAAAAAATGAGCAAGACAATAAGACCCAAATAGGGCAATAGCGAAAGTGTCGAGATCATATCAGTCATACATAAAAGAGACCTCCCTCTTGAAGATTACTGAGGCGACTCCTCCTCTTTGACATCCATCTGCCCCACATTGTTGTAGAAGGTGTACTGCTCAAAGTTTTGACTAGCCTCAAAATGACTCCCCACAAGGGAGCGACCCAATCCCTCAATGCGCACTGTGTCATCGGAGAAGACTCGTCCCTTATTCTTGTCCCAATAGAGATGTTGAGTAGTAAAGCGCTCCCCTGCAAGGTTCAGAATCGAAACGTGACCAATGAAATCCCACAACTCCTCATTCATGTAGTAGTAGGCTGTATCACTCTTGACCTGTGCAAGTTTCTTTTTTTGTTCATCAAACTTCTCTGCGTAAAAGCCTTTTGGGAAATACCAACAGGGGCGTTCTCGCTTTTCGTAGACATACCACTCAAGCGTTTTCATACGGTACTGAGTACATCCTGAATCGGATATAAGTACATCGACACTATCGGTAAACATCGTATAGATCGAGTCCAAACTAAAGTCGTGCTGAACGACCTCAGTTGTCCTCTTATCCTGACACCCAAAGAAAAGAGAGGATACAAAAAAGACCAAAACACCCCATACCCGAAGTATGGCGTGTCTAGTCTTTTTGTTTTGATCACAACGCTCCATGCCAACTGTCATGGATTACACCTCAAAGATCAGTGCCTATTCTCTCGATACTCCTCTATCCACTTTCTTAGAGCAAAGACGAAGAGAGGAGCACCTTGAGATCTAGGAATAAGTGATTTTTAGCGAATTACTGTACTTTCGCCAATCCAGCCTCCAACATAGAAACTCTTGCCCTTTTCCAACTCTGGGTGCATAAAGACATCTGAAGAACTGGGTAAGTGGCGACGATATTGGGCAATCAACGAAGCAGCTTCTCCGGCAACACGGGAGTCAATAGAACGAGCACGTTCAAGTTTGTCCAATACGAGATAGAATACGCAGCGTTGCTTGAGGGCATCTCCGGGGAAGATGCTACCGGCTGTCGCGGCATACATCTTAGCAATGAGAATCAGAGGACTACCCATTGAGGGGTTTTCTGCCATAGCCTTTTGGCAATAAGAGCGACTCTGTGCATATTGACGGGCATTCATACTCATCACAGCAAGTGTATAGTAACAGCTAGCCTTGATGAGCTTGTCGCTCGTAAGCGAAATCGCCTTATTGAGGTACTCAGTTGCTTCTGCATTCTTATTTGAATTCATTGCCTCCTTAGCCAACCCAAGAGCAGAGGCTGCAGTGGGCTTAATGGAGAAGAGGTACTTACTGGCTTTAAAGTAGAGCGGATCCTTTTCACAGTCTGCATTGCGGAACATATCAAGCATTGCCTGAAGGAAAGCAATATTACCCTTATTCTCTTCGAGGTCCTTGCCATATACCTTTACCAACATATCACACTTTGCAAGGCCGCTCTGTACAAAAAGCATATCCAACTGATCCTTGAGGCTACGTACATACTCAATGCGTACGGTATCGCCCGTAGACTCGGCTGCCTCTACTGCTTTTTCCATGATGTCGTTACCGTTCATGTAGTCGTTGACATACTGTTGGTGCCACTCTTCGTGACCAATAGCTTTATTCAAGGAAGAGTAAACATTGAAGTAAACCACCTTAGCATCTGTATTGCTTCCGATCTGCTCAATCACAGGTTTAGTCCAACCATAGATCTTGTCAAAGTCTACTTTTTCTTTGGGGACAAGTTGCAAATAGTCGGTAACCTTGCTCGCTACGATCCAATCCAAGCCATAACGAGGATCGTCTCCGAAGTATTTGGCACGATCGTCATAGAGCTTCATTAAATCGTCTATCTTGGCAGCTCGTTTGGCTTCATCCGTTTCTTGCGCAATCTGCCACGTTAGGATTTTTACCCCTGATATATATATATTCTTTGAAGATCCGGGACATTCGGCATAAGCCTTTTTCCAAAACTCATACGCGTCGGGGAAACTTTCACTTTTGACATAAGAGGAGAAGAGACTGATATTTTCGCGACAACGAATACTATCTTGTCCCATTCCGAAGGGAGTTCCTGAGGCAATTCCTGTTTGAGCCGAGGCTACAAGCGAAGAGGCTAGTAGCGCAGCTGAGAAGAAAATACTTTTTATTCCTTTCATAGTGTTGCTTATTTACTATTAAATTCGTCTTGTAAATATATAATCTCGTATAACTTGTTTTGTCGACTAATCCAATTTGATCTTACGGAACCAAGCCTCATTGAAACGGAGTCCCAAGGTCAGGCGGAAATAATTCTCGTGCACCGACGTGGCTTGTTGGGGGAAGAGGTGACTATAATCAAAGGTCAAATCAACCCAAGACCTCCTGTCAATCATCGGGATACCCAACCCGAGGGAGATACCACCTTTGGTATACCCCGTATAGGTTGTCGCATCAAGGGGAAAGGTGATGTAGCTATTTTCGGCAGACAGTCCGAAACGATACTCCATACGTTGCCAAAGGGAGCGAGCCACCTGATTGGGGGTATAGGTTGCACCTAAACCAACCTGCCACTGATTCTGAGCCCTATAACTAGCTTTATTGGGGAGCGCTTTCTCCCACATATTATATTGGATATCGGTTGCTAGTAATAGTTTATCACCCCACTGATAACCTAACCCCAAACCAAAAGAATGCGGAGTGCGATAGTCCGTTGATGAAACATCTGAAATCTCTTGACGTGGAGTTGTTCCTGAGGTGCTGCTCCCCGAAGCTAATAGCTCCTTGTGAATAAAAGTACTTTTTAAGGCGAAAGAAGGCGCATATGTAGCTCCCAATAGGAGTGCTTGATCACCCTTAAGCGCAAGGCTATATTGAATTCCGGCATCTAACTTAATCCCCTGCAATGAGAGAGACTCTAGCGTCGTAGGATTGTACGCTGAGGATGCTCCAAAGTCCACCGTTCTCGAATAACCTAATGTACCGAAGAGATAACCGGCATTCACACCTAACGAGAAGTTACGAATTGGATCAAAAGCAACTCCAAAATAGGCTTCGGATATATTGCCCTTTCCCTGGTAACGTGTCGCATATTCTCGATCTGAGATCCCTTCAATCGGTTGCGAAGTACCATAACGGTAGCCGACCGTGGAATAGGGCATTAACCCGGCACTAATGGACATCCATTTCGCAACGGGGAAAAGCAAGGTGGCATATTCAAAATTACCTAACAGGCGCGTATCTTTATTGCTTCCCTCAACAAACCAAGAAGCTCCTGCACTGGCGGCAAAATCAAAAATGAATGTTTGACTATCAACAGCAGCGTAAGAAGCAGGATTCTTCGGATTGACAAAACGACTCGAGCGCAGGGCAATACCCACATTCCCCATCCCTCGGGAGATATTGACCGTTTTCTGGGATAACTCTCCCACTCCAAAGCGAGAATAGGGCGACTCCGTACTATTGCTCTGAGCTCTCAAGGTGGAGGGTACGAGAATCCACGCCATAAGTGCCACTAGGGCTGTAAGGACTCGATTCATAGGGTTACTTACTGTTTTGCACATTATACTCTAACAATCTATCCAAACCTCTTAATACAAGGTTCGGTTCCACAAAGGTCACGTTTTTTACTTTACCAGCAAAATAAGGGGCGTATCCTCCCGTTAAAATCACCTTCAATCGAGGAGATTTGGAATGCACATATTGAATATAACCCTCTATTTCATAGACAATTCCCCAAACAACACCGGCAAGTATCGCCTCTTCTGTTGAAGATCCTATTTCAGGGACCTCCAAACACAAATCAACCATGGGAAGGAGGGCTGTCGCCTGATGCAACGAAAAAATCCGGGTCCGAGGCCCCGGAGAGATATTCCCTCCAAGGTAATCCCCTTGGGCACTCACCCACTCGTAGGTAATTGCCGTACCAATATCGATGGCTAAAACATCCTCTTCACCATCAGTATACTCCAAAGCCCCCACAGCCAAAGCCAAACGATCTGCACCTAGTTGTACTCGCTGATATCGAATGTTCCTAAGTGGACTTGCCGTTGTCGCATCGACCTCTAAAAAATAATCAGAACAATGCTTTAAGAAGGTAACGGCCTCCGGTTGAAACTCTCCTACCGAAGAGTAGACAGTATACAGCCTCCCACCGGGAGCAACTTGGCAGTAGGGAGACAAAAGCTCCTCTCGAAGCTCCGCCAATGTAATGATCTCGGAAGCAAACCGACCATCATCTACCAAAAGAACTTTAGCGATGGTATTACCTTTGTCAATGAGCAAGTGTCTCTCTAATGGTCGGTGAGTCATACAGATAAAGCATACTAGGAAAAAGCTTCATACAGATATTTTAGGATTAGAATGTCCTACCTGCTCCTCCGCATGATACGAAGAGCGCACCAAAGGACCACTCACCACATGCGTGAACCCACGCTCAAGAGCCAACTCCCGTAAGCGGTCAAATTCGGAAGGTTCAACGTAACGCTCCACAGGGATATTCTTTCGACTGGGACGCAAGTACTGCCCTATCGTGAGGATGCTTACTCCCACACGGCGAGCATCATCCATCGTTTTAAGTATCTCGGATTCCGTCTCTCCTAAGCCCAACATAATACCCGTTTTGGCAGGAATACCCGAAGATGCAATATGCCCAAGAACCGACAAACTGCGCTCGTAGGTCGCGACACTCCGCACCAACGGAGTGAGCCGACTCACCGTCTCGAGGTTATGCGAAATGATATTGGGTTGTGCAGCAATAACAAGATCAACGAGGGCAAGATCACCGCGGAAGTCGGGGATTAACACTTCACATGTCACTCCGGGACAGAGCGAACGAATTGCTAAGATAGTATCACGCCAATGTGCAGCCCCTCCGTCCGGGAGATCATCACGATCAACGCTTGTGATCACCGCATGCTTGAGCTTCATCGTGCGCACACTCTCTGCTACGGCTCGAGGTTCGTTGGGATCAAGAGGCATAGGACGACCCGACAATGTATTGCAAAAACGGCAACTACGCGTGCAGATGTTACCTCCAATCATAAAAGTAGCCGTACCTCGACTCCAACACTCACCCTGATTAGGACAACGCCCACTACTACAAATAGTGTGTAGACAATGCCCCTCGATCACCTTACGAGTCTCTCCATAGGTCATCGAGCCACCCAATTTAATCCGAAGCCACTCGGGCTTTTTTACAAAATTACTCGGCATATAATCCAAGGGGAAGAGCCGTTCCGTCTCATCCCGAGCACCCTCCTCCCCTTCTAACTCCTTATCAAAGATTTGTTTTCAGATAGTTCACGATACGTGTAAAGAGATGGTAGCGTGTATTACCTCCGTAGATACTATGATCCCGATCCGTGTAGATGGCCATGTCAAAGGGGATGTTATTTTGTACCAACTGCTCCGTAAAGTCCATCGTATTTTGGAGATGAACATTATCATCGGCACTGCCATGGACAATCAAAAGGTTGCCACGAAGCCGTGCAGCTTGAGCCAAAGGCGCCCCATTGCGATAGCCTTGCGGATTTTCTTGAGGTGTTCGGAGGTAACGCTCCGTGTAGATCGAATCGTAAAAACGCCAATCCGTCACGGGAGCAACTGCCACTCCGGCTTTAAACGTACCATCACCACGGCAGAGTGAAAGCAGAGTCATATACCCCCCAAAACTCCACCCCCAGATACCAATACGACCGGCATCCACGTAGTTCAATTTACCGAGGGCCTTGGCAGCAGCGATCTGATCGTCACTTTCCAAGATACCCAATTGGAGATAGGTACTCTTGCGCCATTCCCGACCACGAGCACCGGTACCTCGCCCATCGAAGCAAGCAACTACGTACCCCTCTTCGGCAAGAGCGACCGTCCAATCCATATCAAATTGATCCAAGACCTCTTGAGAGTCAGGACCACTATACTGCACCATCAAAAGTGGATATCGCTTGTTGGGATCGAAATTGATCGGCTTTTGAATCCAACCATGGAGCACCCGTCCCGAAGCCACTTCGAGTTGAATAAACTCTTTGGAGCTATAACGACGAGAGGAGAGCTCCTGCGAAAGGTCCTTATTGTTTTCCAACTCTCGAAGCACTTTCCCTTCTCGGCTCGATCGGATTGTGTACTGCGGTGGTGTTGTACTGCTACTGTATATGTTCAAGAAGTGCGAGAAATCCTCACTGAAGGTAGCCTGATTGATTCCGGGCTCTCCAGCCAATACAGTTATTCCCCCTTTGGGTGAAACTTTGAGAATACGGCGACGAATCGGCGTCTCATCGGCAGCTTGGTAGTAGGCGTTACCGACCTTATCCACGCCATAAAGGGTGATAATATCCCAGGTTCCTTTGGTCAATTGGCGCACCTTCTCCCCCGTAGTACTGTACCGATAGAGATGGGCATACCCATCCGCCTCACTCACCATCGTAAAACCATGGGCATCGATCACCAAACTATTGATCCACTCTATTTTGATATAGGCCTCGTCCGCATCACGCAGAGCAGGCTTGGCAACAAGCGTTTGAGGATCTACTAAATAGAGAACAAAATCGTTTTGGTGACGATTGAGCGTACATACAGCCAATTGATTTTTGATCGGAGTAAACTCAATGCGAGGGATATAACTCTCTGTGTCAATAGGAAGAGAAACCTGACGCACCACCTTCTGATCTACATTATAAACATGGAGAGAAACATCTGAGTTTTTCTCCCCGGCCTTCGGATACTTATAGGTATATTCCCCGGGATAAAGCCCATCGCCATACATCGGCATACTGTAAGCAGGAACCTCTCTCTCATCGAAGCGGACAAAAGCCAAATGCCTGCCATCCTCACTCCACGAGAGCAACTTCGTACAATAAAGTTCCTCTTCATAAACCCAATCGGTAGCTCCATTGATGATCTCATTGCGCTTACCATCGGTCGTTACCTGCACTTCGCTATCGTAGTCAAACTTGCGAATGAAAATATTATTATCCCGAACGAAGGCCACCATACGGCCATCAGGGCTAAACGTAGGGATCATCAACTTTCCCGTACTGAGGGGCTCGATCTGCTGACGGCGCACATCATAGTGAAAGACCGTAGAGCGCGAGGAACGACGATAGATCGCTTCCGTTTCGGTCTTCAATAGGATGTGATGCCCATCGGGAGCAATCTCATAGTCGTCAATGGTACGGGGTAGCGCAAACTCTCCCTTCTGAGAGATCTTACGGCTCTCCACATCCTTGAGGTCAAAGAGCGTCGCCACGGCCTTACCCGAAGAGAACTCATACTGCACAATGGCCGTCCGCTCCCTATTGAGCGTTGTATAGTAACGACCATCGCTCATGGATCGGAAAGAACGACCCGCACTGCGAGGTGCAAAACGCCAATTCGTGAGCTCCTGCAAAGTAATTGGGCGAGTACCCTGCTGAGACCACGCCTCAACGGAGGTGACAAGAAACAAGCCCACAAGCCCGCAAAGAAGCCAAGAGGCTTTTGTCTTAAAGCGAGTATTCATGTTTATCTTTTTCCTGGACAGATCAAAACAACGGCTTCCGTGAGTGATTATTTAGCCTCACGAGCCAAAACAATAATAGTTTCGCCCTCGGCATTGTGCATCTCGACCATCCCCTTGTCTGTCAATACCACCTTAGTCGTATTATCAACAGCAGCAAATAGAGCAGACTCAAGATGATTACCCTCACACCCTACTCGGGTTGAAACAATGTTGGAAGCCGAGAAGTCGCCGCCGGGAGAGAGTGTGAAATTCCCCCCATAACTGTTGCACATACCCATACCGCCCAAGCGCAGTTTATCCAGATCGAAGCTCAAAGTCATCACCTCTTCCCCGGCCGGGTGTGCAATGGGATGGCCATTAAGCGTAACAACATGCCAAAGGCCGTCCAACGAGGTCTTGTTTGTTTTTTTTGCACAGCAAGAGAGGGTCAAAGCCACACCGGCTAAGAGAGATACCAATACAACGGAAATTCTTTTCATAGGGCAAATCTTATATTATAGAATGGTTCAATACTAATCAATTATAGTCTGCTCCGCCACCACCTTTTCGTTCAAAAAGACCGAAGCTTTCTCGGCAAATTTATCAGGGTGCTCTGTCGTCAGATAACGCACACGCCCACCGACAGAAAGTCGTTGATTCATCTCGGGATGACGTTCTAAGTAGTTCGCTAATGAACCTGCCACGTATTCCCCTTGGGATACAATGGTAATACTGGGGGTTATGAGTCGTTTGATCTTCTGACGCAAAAGGGGATAATGTGTACACGCCAAGACAATCGTGTCGATTACCCTATCCTTGCTAAGTAGGGCATCCAAGTGCTTCCGCACATAGTAGTCGGCACCGGGGCTGTCGGCCTCTCCGTTTTCCACCAAGGGCACCCACATGGGACAAGCCTCCTCACTCACACTGATGGAGGGGAATAGCTTTGCAATTTCAATCTGATAACTATGACTGCTTACCGTACCTTCTGTGGCAAGGATTCCGATATGTTTGTTCGAACTGATCCCATCAATAGCCTCTACCGTGGGACGGATAATCCCCAAGACGCGACGAGAAGGATCGCTCATTTGGGGCAAATCTTGTTGCTGAATGGAGCGAAGAGCTTTTGCCGAAGCGGTATTGCACGCCAAGATCACCAAAGGAGAACCAAGAGCAAAAAGCCGCTCTACTGCCTGCAAAGTAAATTTATACACGATCTCAAAGGAGCGACTACCATAGGGAGAACGGGCATTATCACCCAAGTACAAATAGTCGTACCGGGGCATCAACCGACGAATCTCCTGCAATATCGTGAGCCCTCCATAGCCCGAGTCGAAAATACCAATTGGGGCAATCTGTTCACTCATCTTATTCTCTCGATCACTATTTCTTACGGGGCAAGCCCTTTCTTTTCGGAGTGTAAAGATACCAATTCTTCGCACAATAGCACAAAGGATGCCCGTAGTTCCTTGCCACTAACATAGAGACTACTTCCTCACAACCCTAATTAAGAAAACACTAAGAGGAAATCCCCCCTCTCTCAATAGCAACCATGCAGTGCTCCCGGTATCCATTCAAAATTACCCGACAGAAGCTCTCTGAAAAGTCTAGTGCTATTTGAGTTTACAGAGTGCCGGGCAAGAAGCCCTGGTCCGAGAGCATTTTAGTTATAGATGGCATCATATACCGATTAGCAAACGACAGAACATATTTACGACCATTTTCTTTCTCCGGGGTCAGCAAGCCCGATTCAACGAGCATGCGAACTTTTCTAGAAAGAGTACCCTCGGACTGTGTAGCATAGATCGGCTTCAAATCAGCACTCATGATTACTTGTCTATCGGCAACAATAGTTAGTGCTTTTGCAAATTCTTGCGTGAGTCGTCCATTGCGCCAAGCATCTTCGATCGCAGGCAAGAGGATTGATTTACGCAAATATTCGTAATCCGTCAGCTGATTAACTTTCTTAATCTCTTCTAAGAGTCCAGACAATACATAGGTGCACCAGCTCTCTATACCTGCAGGAGTACCTTTATCAGCCTCTCCCAAATAATAGTAGTAGTCCCCTCTATTAGAACAAAATATCGCCGTGGGATTTACAATGCGTCCTGCCTCATCGACCTTAAACCCGGCTCGGATAAGCATAGCATAAGTAAATAGTCGCACTGTACGTCCATTGCCATTACCAAAGGGGTGTATCCACACAAAGCGGTGGTGCGCTTGAGCCACCTTAATCAAATCGAATTGAGGTTTGTCGGGATGATTGATAAAATCAAGAAGTTCTCGCATCATATCGGGGACCAAAAGAGCATCAGGGGGTGTATGCAATGAGCCGTTAATAATAACAGCCCCCTTGCGATAACACCCTGGATTCCGATCACCCTCGCCACCAAGGCCTGTAGACAAGTCTTTAACAACGATGGAGTGTAGCTCTCGCAAAAACATTTCGTCAATAGGACGTTCTGTACCACAATCCTCAATGTACCTAAGGGCATCTTCGATATTCTGTATCTCTTTGTAACTCTCATTTTGCCGAGAAATAACCTCCTCTCCCTCTCGCATTTCCAGATATTCGGCCAGTGTGGTATTATTACCCTCAATACGTGCAGAACCAACACTTTCTAAAGTATGGAATAGTCGTTTCAGTTGGAGAAATACCTTCGGATGCGTAGTAGATGCAATACGTAACCTACGCAAATGCTCCAACTCCAAAATATGGGTTGATAACACACTATCAAAGCTTGGATGAAATAGCTGGATCTGTTCTGTATTCATTGTAACTCTCATTTGCGCTGTACAAAAATACACATTTGACATTATACATACAAATACAACTGTAAATAAGATACATACATCTCAAACTCAAAAATCAACATTTATCATTTGTCACAATCAACATTTGACATTTATGCTCCACTATCATTTGCAACAATTGACTCATAAGAAAGAAAGGGGAGACAACTTTTCCCCTAAATATTGCCCCAAAAGGGAGGGATACACTCGACCGTTACCGCTCCCCTATTATCGTTACACTCAATCTGCCAAGTTGTAGTTATTTTCTATAATAGCGTCAACCAATTCCCTGCCTCTTGTGGCTCCGGTTGCTCCGGCAAAATCCATATACACCACTCCACGACGCTTCGTTTTATCCCCTTTGAGTTTATCAATGAAGATCGGATTTATGTTGGATGCAACACGCCATACCTCCTTGAGACCGGAAGTCATACTCAAGTAATTTATGGACCATACCCCTGCACGGTACCGCTCTTCGCTATTCGCAAAAAGCCGGTCGGCAAAACTTACCTTCTCTTCAGAAGTGGCATCGGCATAGCGATCTTGGATATGAGCATAAAAAGGATTGGCCTGCCCATGGTAAGGATTAATGGTAATCCTTCGATCTGTCTCCTTATCTCCCCAATAGATTACATTAAATCCAAACCGACCTGACAAAGGAGCTACATAATTACGAGTAAGAAGCAAAATCTTCCCCCTCATGTCCCTCATTCGGAGTACCGACTGATTGACTCCCGTACACATATAGGGAGCGTAGTCTGCAAGAATACGAGCAGAGAGTTTCTGATATTCGGCATCACTTCCTCCTTCTTTTTTGTAAAGCATTACGATACTTTCCGATGGATGTTGAGAGAGGAAGTTTACTATGGGGGTCATTATCTTGTCTCTGAGAGAGCCTCCCATATACACCGCTCCGTGGTAAATCCAAAGGTCATCGCCATCGGCTTTTACTCGCACATCAAAAGCTCGTACACCGGCCTCCAGTTGCTGAGTAATATCCAAATCTTGGCATTTGGCCCAAGGTCGCGTAAATATAGTTCCTCCGTTGGCACCACTATCATGTGATCCGGGAAGAAGGAGATCAAAGAAAGGCGTTTCGTCCACGAGGTCATTCATCCACTCCTTTTGCCATCCCGAAGAGATTTGCGTGCGCAATGCCACATTGTAGGGAATATCTCCGTAGGTATCAAAGGAGATCCTATAATGTACTCCCCGTTCCAGTTGCACGATGGGGATGGTACGAGAGAGCGGATAGAGATCGTTATCTCCCAATTGAACCGACAATGCCCAATCCGCCTTGACAGGATCTATGGGAATCCAAGCATAAAAACGTTCTCTGTGCGCATTCCCCAGAAACAGAGCACCCGAAGTTGATGGAGAAAAGAGATACTCCGCTCCTCCCAAATTGTTGCGAAGTTTGATCCGATGCAATTGTGTTGCCGTACCGGCGTAAATCCCCCAACTCACAAGGCTTCCACGATGTAACAAGGAGACCTGTATCTGATCCGATGCAATACAATCTTTCTTCTCAAAAGTCAATAAGACATCTCGGGCAACCTCTTCAAGAGAAGTCCTAAGAGGTACCGACTGTGGGGAAAAGGCGGGTATGAGTTCTCCCTTCTCCCAATCCATGGAACAGGCTCCCACAGAGCCATAAAGGTCAAAGGGAGCCATTGGATCCAATTCCATGGGGATAATAGTAGAAATCCTCGACAAGCGATTGGCTTCAAAGTGATCATTATCCCCCAAAATGTGAGTTAAGGTAACACGATTCTCCCCCTGCTTGAAGTAAAGTTTGATTGTATCACCCTCTTGCCAATGATAGGCAATAGCACCCTTCTCTCCCTCTTGAGAGGAGAGACGCAACGAAGAGAAAGAGATATGCAACCGAGGAGTTGATACCTCTACCGAGATCGGTTCTTTTGAAGATGGTGCACAAGCACTGCACATCCCCAATAACAGATATAGTAGAATGGTATACCGCCACATGTCTTAGAGGGAAGTATTGCTCAGAATAGATCTATGGCCGGCATATCCGGTATGGTAATGGAGGCATCTACCGAAGCGGTATCGTTGTACACAATACGCACATTAAAACGCTTACCGGGCTCCAAGGTTACACCCTCTTTTAGTGCCACGGACTTAGACGTACCATTAAACATACCACTAACGACCATCCCCGTGGTACTGAAAGAGCCGGCAGGGGCGAGCCACACATAACGATAAGCCTTAGTCTTAGCAGGAATTTCCCAAATAGAATTGTCCGTGACAGCCACAGAGGATTGCCCTTCATCTACCCCCTTAGACTGGGCTATATCATAGCGAAAAGACTGAGCATACACCCACTTTTGAGTACCACTGAGACTGATGTTGCTCACCTTTATCGGCAGATACGACTGATTATCGATTTGTGTGCAAAAGATCGACCCCACATGGTGCACTGTAGCGGAGAGACTAAGCCCTGTTGCATTGTTTTGAGAAAAAGACATCAGCACTTTGGTCTTAAGGGATGCATACTCCTCCACTGAGAGAGAGGGAGCGGGTAGCAAAACGACAGGCGATGGGGTGGCATCAAACGAGGCATGAACCATGCCATATACCTTGTACTCATTATTGGGATTTATATCCTTCGGGAGGTCAAACTCAAGTACAGCCCTTGCATTGTCTATACTCTTAGGAGTAAGAGATAGCATATGCTTTATAGCACCCTGCTCCAGCAAGAGGGCGATCTTGTCATCTTTTTCCCATGTGAAGTGAAGCGTGCCATTACTTTCCTCCGCAATACTGGTTCGCAGAGGATTTTTAAGGTCTAACGAAAGGCGAACAGTCTGCCGAACTTGAGGTGTTTCGGGATTCTTTCGACAACACGAGGTCGAAAGGAACAAAGTGGCAACGATTAAGGATAGTAAAATAGAAGTAGCTTTTGCTAATACAACAGGCTTTTCAGGATTCTTCATGGGATAAACTAAAATAAACAGATACTCTTTCTTTTCATTTTTTCTTGAGACAAAGATAACAAAAGTCCCGTGTTTTAAATACGATTTTTGAGCCCTAAAAGCTATATGGAAGATCTCTAAAAAGAAAGAGGGTGTACCCCGTTCCGCTCCACAGTATAGAGGGAAAGGTGTACACCCCTTAGAATATATATCTGCTAAGAATTACTTGCTTTCGACAGTAGCCTCTATTGGAGCTTCTTCACTCACAAAATTAGGATCGTGTCCTGTCTCTGCTCTTTGAGCTTCGGCCTGTTCATAAACAGCCTTAGGCATTACAACCATACCATTGAACATACGCAAGCCTGTACCGGCAGGAATCAAATGGCCACAGATAACGTTTTCCTTCAAACCGAGCAGGTCGTCCGTCTTGGCATTGATTGCCGCATCGTTAAGCACCTTCGTTGTCTCCTGGAATGAGGCTGCTGACATGAAACTCTTCGTCTGCAAAGCGGCACGGGTAATCCCCTGAAGCACCTGACGACTTGTTGCCGGTACAGCATCACGCACCACCATCGTCTTGAGATCACGACGCTTGAGTGAACTGTTTTCGTCACGCACATCGCTCGAAGCAATGAGTGCACCCGCACGATACTTCTGAGAGTCTCCGGCATCAACTACGACATTCATGCCCCAAAGGCGATCGTTCTCCTCTTGTACATCCTGCTTGTCCACCATCTGTTTCTCCAAGAACAAAGAGTCTCCGGGCTCCATCACCTCAACCTTGCGCATCATCTGACGAACAATAACTTCGAAGTGTTTATCATTGATCCCTACATTCTGCTTGCGGTAAACACCTTGAATCTCATTGACAATATATTCTTGCAAAGCCGTCGGTCCCTTGATTGAGAGAATATCATTAGGTGTTACAGCTCCATCAGAAAGCGGCGTACCTGCTCGTACCACATCGCCATTCTGGACCAAAATATGCTTGGCTGTTGGGATCAAATACTTACGCACTTCTCCCAAATTACTTGTCACAGAGACCTCACGATTGTTTCGCTTAATCTTGCCAATTTCCACGACTCCGTCAATTTCAGAAAGAATAGCGGGATTGGACGGATTACGTGCTTCGAAAAGTTCAGTAACTCGAGGTAAACCACCCGTAATATCGCCCGCACTGGCGAGTACCCTAGGGATCTTGTAAAGTTCATCCCCTGGCTTCACATGGATCACTCCGGCTGTCTTGGGATTGTTTGTCAAGCGACATCCTGCAGGAAGAGAGTACAAACGTTCAGTTCCTGTTGCGGCATCGATGATTTTCAGCTCGGGGAGCTTGGTCTTATCCTTAGACTCAATAACCATCAGATCGTGATAGCCCGAAGTGGCGTCTACAACGTCGCGGTAGTTACTGTCTTCAACTAGATTGACGTATTCAAGAGTACCTTCTGTTTCGGCGACAACCACCGAGTTAAATGGATCCCACTCAGCAAGAGTTTGTCCCTTTACGACCAAGTCGCCTGCTTGACACAATAGTTTGGAACCATATTGGAGACTGTACGTCTTGAGGATATTCCCCGTCTTGGGATGGCGAAGCATCACTTCAGACTCTCGGCTCGATACGATACGGTAATTCTGACCTGGGATAACAATCGTACGGAGATCCGAACTAAACTCAACCGTAGCCTCGTCCTCCTTAACAACAATCGATCTGTTGGTATTTTCACTACCGGCAACCCCCCCAGCGTGGAATGTACGAAGGGTTAACTGCGTACCAGGCTCTCCGATGGATTGTGCTGCAATAACGCCGACGACTTCGCCGATCTGAACCGGACGATGCGTAGCCAAATTACGACCATAGCATTTCGCACAAACACCTGTACGAGAGTCACATGTTAATACAGAACGGATCTCAACGCTCTTGATGTTGGCAGCCTTGATCAACTCAGCTTCCCGCTCGCGAATCTCTTCTCCTGCTGCCACGATAAGCTGGCGGTTCGGATCATTCATATCCGTGGTGTTGTAAATGTCCTGTACCGATGTACGACCAATGATACGAGACTCTAGGGACGCAACTTCAGTGTCGCTTTCGTCTACCACAGCAGACACTTCAATACCACGCAATGTACCGCAATCCTCTTCTGTAATAATTACATCATGCGAAACGTCTACTAGACGACGAGTCAAATATCCGGCATCAGCAGTTTTGAGCGCCGTATCCGCAAGCCCCTTACGAGCACCGTGCGTAGAGATAAAATACTCTTGCACCGAAAGCCCTTCAAGGAAGTTCGCGACGATCGGGTTCTCAATGACAGCACCTCCTTCGCTACCACTCTTCTGGGGCTTAGCCATAAGACCACGAAGACCGGCAAGCTGACGAATCTGTTCCTTAGAACCACGAGCTCCTGAGTCAAGCATCATATAGATACTATTGAATCCATCGTTGTCAGCCTTAAAGTCTTCCATCACCTTAGAGGAGATGAGATCGGTCGTTTCAGTCCAAAGTGCAACAACTTTATTATAACGGGTCTGATTATCGATTTCTCCCATGTGGTTCTGTTCGATAATGCTATCAGCCTCTTTCGTTGCAGCTTCAATCAGTTTGGGTTTATCCTCAGGCACCAAGACATCTTGGAGGTTAAAGGAAAGACCTCCGAGAAATGCCATGCGGTATCCTAAGTTCTTTATATCGTCGAGGAACTGCGCCGTACGGGCTACCCCGCACACCTTAAGCACCTCTTTAATAATCTTTTTAAGCGACTTCTTACCAAGAACTTCGTTGATATAACCTACCTCCAAAGGTACGAGATCGTTGAACATCAGACGTCCCACTGAAGTGGTTACGATGCCACTCTTAGGCTCTCCATTCACGATCTCGGCATTGGGAACGAGCACACGGATGGGTTTGTGCAAGTGGATGAAAGACTCCTTACGGTAGACCCTCTTACGTTCCTTGACACGAGCATGATCGTAAGCAATATAGGCCTCCTGTGCACTATAATAAACCGTCGGCAAGCGTTTGCCATCCGCCACCTCCTGCTCCACAATCTGCTCCTGCTCCGTCAAGCTGGAGAACTTAGAGATGTAATAGAGACCAAGCACCATGTCTTGAGAAGGAACCGTAATAGGCTCTCCACTAGCAGGGTTAAGGATATTGTGCGATGCCAACATCAAGAGTTGTGCCTCCGCAATAGCCTCATTACCCAAGGGAAGATGCACAGCCATCTGGTCTCCATCAAAATCGGCATTGAAGGCCGCACACGATAGAGGTGGTAATTGGATGGCCTTTCCTTCGATCAGTTTAGGCTGGAAAGCCTGAATACCAAGACGGTGAAGCGTCGGAGCACGGTTCAAGAGTACGGGGTGTCCCTTAATAACATTTTCGACGATCTCCCAAATAATAGGATCTCTACGATCGACAATCTTCTTAGCACTTTTTTCCGTTTTTACAATCCCTCTTTCAATGAGCTTACGCATGACAAAGGGTTTGTAAAGTTCAGCTGCCATGTCCTTTGGTAAACCGCACTCATTCATCTTGAGTTCGGGTCCCACCACGATAACCGAACGTGCAGAGTAATCGACACGCTTACCAAGGAGATTTTGGCGGAAGCGCCCCTGCTTTCCCTTCAAGCTATCTGAAAGAGATTTGAGGGGGCGACCTTGATCGCTCTTCAAAGCACTCGTCTTTCTTGAATTATCAAATAAAGCATCTACAGCCTCTTGGAGCATACGCTTCTCGTTACGCATGATCACTTCAGGTGCATTAGCCTCAATCATTCGTGCGAGACGATTATTTCTTGTAATAACTCGGATATACAAGTCATTCAAATCCGACGTGGCAAAGCGCCCCCCATCCAATGGCATCAAGGGACGCAAGTCAGGCGGAATCACGGGAATCACTTTAAGTACCATCCACTCAGGACGGTTGATGCCCGTAGATGCACGGAAGGCCTCCACAACGGGGAGACGTTTCAGAGCATCAGCTTTCTTCTGCTGCGAAGTAGCTGTTTGAGCGATATTACGCAACTCGTCAGCCAAAGCATCCAAGTCTAGATTCGCAAGCATGTCGTAGATAGCCTCAGCACCCGACTTTGCGATGAACTTATTGGGATCAGAATTTTCTAGAGCATCATTTCCGGGGAACTCCTCATAGAGACGATCACTTAACTGCTCGTAAAAATCGTTCTTGAGGATCATGTTTTTCTCTACATAGCGAGGGCACTCCGACTGGGTCGATGTAGAACGACGCTCAATCTCCACCCCTTCGGGAGCTGCAAAGCAACCCGGCTGCAGTACAACGTACGCATCATAGTAGATAATGCGGTCAAGGTCTTTTGCCGTAAAACCCAATAGATATGCAATCTTATTGGGGATTGAACGCGAGTACCATACGTGAACCACGGGCACCTTAAGAGCAATGTGCCCCATACGCTCACGGCGCACCATTTTTTGCGTCACCTCGACACCACAGCGGTCACACGTAATACCACGATATTTATTGCCTTTGTACTTTCCACAATGGCACTCGTAATCCTTTACAGGACCGAAGATACGCTCACAATAGAGACCATCACGCTCAGGTTTGAGTGTACGGTAACTTACCGTTTCGTGTTTGGTAACTTCTCCAAAAGAATCCTCTAGGATTTGTTCAGGGGATGCCAAAGACACTCTGATCTTAGAGAAGTTCGTCTTAAACTTATTTTCCTTTCTAAAAGCCATATATATTAGAGACGTTGAGCGTTTCGATTATTCCAATGTAAGACTCAAACCGAGACCTTTGAGCTCGTTCATGAGGACGTTGAGAGATTCGGGGATCCCCGGGGTAGGCATAGGCGTTCCCTTTACGATAGACTCGTATGCACGTGAACGACCAATGGTATCATCACTCTTAATTGTAAGGATCTCTTGCAAGATATGTGCAGCACCAAAGGCTTCAAGTGCCCAAACTTCCATTTCTCCAAAACGTTGTCCCCCGAACTGAGCTTTACCTCCAAGAGGTTGCTGTGTAACAAGAGAGTAAGGACCGATAGAGCGTGCGTGCATCTTGTCATCAACCATGTGCCCGAGCTTCAAGAAATAGGTAACCCCGACAGTAGCCTTTTGGTCAAATGGTTCACCCGTTCCTCCATCATAGAGTTGGGTCTTCGCTCCCGGATCGATGTTGGCCAACTTCAAACGTTCGTCAATATCCTTTTCCGTAGCTCCATCGAAGATTGGAGTAGCATAGCGTTCATTCAAGCGACGACCGGCACGAGCCAATACAGCCTCGAAGATCTGCCCCAGATTCATACGCGAAGGTACACCTAATGGATTTAGACAGATATCTACGGGGGTACCATCCGCAAGGAATGGCATATCCTCCTGACGTACGATCTTAGAAACAATACCCTTATTACCGTGACGTCCTGCCATTTTATCACCGACTTGGATCTTACGCTTTTTAGCGATGTAGACCTTAGCCGTTTTCACAATCCCACTAGCGAGTTCATCTCCTATTGTTTCGTCTTGTGTGCGACGGCGATGAGCAGCCTCCAACTCCTTATCCTTGCGGATGTAGTTCGAGATCAATGTGGCGATCAGCTTATTGGTATGCTCGTCATCTGTCCAATTGCCGGACTTAACGTTACCGTACTCCTCGATGTTTTCGAGCATCGTACGATTGAACTTCTTTCCCGCAGCAATGATCTCTAGCGAAGCGAAGTCCTCAATCAGATTGGCCGTACGACCATCTGTTATCTTACAGAGCTTGTCAATGAATATTTTGCGAAGTCCTTCTTTCTTGGCACGATGCTCTGCTTCGAGTCTATCAGACGTTTCCTTGATTTCTTTGCGCTTCGTATCAATCTTTTTCGCAAAGAGTTTTGTATCAATAACAACGCCTCGCAGTGAAGGAGAAGCCTTCAAAGAGGCATCCTTTACATCACTGGCCTTATCACCAAAGATTGCACGCAAAAGGCGTTCTTCGGGCGTAGGATCAGACTCACCCTTGGGCGTAATCTTACCAACAAGGATATCTCCAGGCACAATATGCGCACCGATACGTACGATACCATCTTCACCCAAATCCTTAGTGGCCTCTTCACTCACATTAGGGATATCGTTGGTGAGCTCTTCGAGACCTCGCTTCGTCTCACGAACCTCAAGCTGCTGCTCCTCCACATGTACCGAAGTAAAGTAGTCTTCGCGGACAATACGTTCGTTAAGCACGATAGCATCCTCGTAGTTGTACCCCTTCCAAGGCATGTAAGCCACAAGGATATTGCGCCCCAAAGCCAACTCTCCATTTTGAGTAGCATAGCCCTCGGTAAGGATTTGCCCCTTTTCAATCCGATCACCCTTACGACAAAGTGGTTTGAGATCGATCGTCGTATTTTGGTTGGTTTTGCGATACTTAGGCAAGTGGTAGGTTACGATAGGATCTTCAAAGCTCACAAAAAGCTCTTCCTCGGTCTTATCGTAACGAACTCGGATTTGATCGGCATCTACATAGATAACCTCTCCGGAGCCCTCTGCCATGATCTGCGTACGAGAGTCTCTTACCAATTGAGCCTCAATACCCGTTCCGACAATAGGAGCTTCAGGCTGAATCAAGGGAACTGCTTGACGCATCATGTTAGACCCCATCAATGCGCGGTTAGCATCATCGTGCTCCAAAAAGGGAATCAATGACGCAGCTATCGAGGCGATCTGTGAGGGAGACACGTCAATCAAATCTACTTGACTTGGAGAGATCACAGGGAAGTCAGCTGCATAGCGAGCCTTTACTTTAGAGCGTTGGAACGTACCATCTTCGTATAAAGGAGCATTCCCTTGTGCTACGTTCTTCTCCTCTTCTTCCTCTGCGGTATAATATTTTGGAACACTATCGAAGTCCACCTTGCCGTCCTTTACCTCACGATAAGGAGTTTCGATAAATCCCAAATCATTCACTTTGGCATAAACGCAAAGCGAGGAGATTAGACCAATGTTAGGTCCTTCCGGAGTCTCAATAGGACAGAGACGACCATAGTGTGTATAGTGAACATCGCGAACGGCAAAGCCGGCACGCTCACGGGTAAGACCGCCAGGACCAAGGGCCGAAAGGCGGCGCTTATGTGTAATTTCGGCAAGCGGATTCGTCTGGTCCATGAACTGCGAAAGCTGATTGGTACCAAAGAAAGAACTTACTACCGAACTAATTGTTTTTGCATTAACGAGATCCGTGGGGGCAAAGACCTCATTGTCACGCACGTTCATACGCTCTCTTACTGTACGAGCCATACGGGCAAGCCCAACACCAAACTGAGCGGCCAATTGCTCGCCAACAGTACGAACACGTCTGTTAGACAAGTGGTCAATATCATCCACGTTAGCTCCAGATACGGAGAGATGCAAAAGGTGCTTTACGATAGCAACGATATCCTCTTTCGTTAGGACTCGTTTATCGGGATCTACATCGAGATTGAGTTTTGAATTGATCCGATAACGCCCCACATCTCCCAAATCATAGCGTTTTTCAGAAAAGAATAGGTTATTAAAGGCTTCCTTTGCAGCGTTATCATCGGGAGCTTCTACGCTACGTTGCAGGAAGTAGAAGAAGCGCCAAGCCTCTACCTCATTTACAGAGGTATCTTTATTGAGGGTCTGCAACAAGAGATTGACTGTTGCACTATCATCATCTTCCTTGAAGAGATATACCGAAGGAAGATCTTGTTTCTCTTTGTGCTTTTGCTTCAAAGCACTGATCACCTCTTCGTCCAACACCGTATTACGATCATAAAGGACCTGGAAGCGTTGTACTTCAGAAACCTCACCGGCAGCGGCATCAAGATATTCCGTTTTGATCACAATATCGCCGATACGGTCTGCAAGACGACGGTTCAAATGAGACTCGTTCAAGTCACTGATAGCCACCTCTTCGCCAATGTTCAGCACGTTGAAAATCTCTCGGTCGGTACTATATCCGATAGCACGCATCAAAGTAGCAACAGAGACCTTCTTTTTACGGTCGATGTAGGCATAGAGGATATTATTAGCATCGGTTGCAATCTCGATCCATGTACCACGGAAAGGAATGATCCTCGCAGAGAAACTGCGAGCACCCGATGGCAATACATTAGAGCTGAAGAAGACCCCTGGAGAACGGTGAAGCTGAGATACAACAACGCGCTCAGCACCATTGATAACAAAAGTACCACTCGGAGTCATGTAGGGAATAGGCCCTAGATACACGTCCTTGACTTGAGTTTCAAAGTCCACGTGCTCGGGGTCGTTACAAGAGAGTTTTAACTTCGCTTTGAGCGGAACACTGTACGTAAGTCCACGGCTAATACACTCCTCAATAGAATATTTTGGAGGATCGACACAATAGTCAATAAACTCAAGAGTAAAGCTATTGCGCGTATCTTTTATCGGGAAATTTTCAGCAAAGACCTTGTACAATCCCTCCTGTTTACGGCTTTCGGTAGCCGTTTGTAGCTGAAAGAACTCTTGGAACGATTTCAGCTGCACATCCAAAAAATCGGGATAGGGCAACGGATTCAATGCCTTTGAAAAAGCTATTCTGGAAGTATCAGTAGTATTAGCCATCTGTTGCTAGTTTATTGATTCTCTACAAGTAGAAGGAAAAAGACAATAAAAGGTCGAGAACTCTTTTACCTAGAGTTCTCAACCATTAGACACCTGACTAGCAGGTCATAGGGTAGTTTATTTCAATTCTACCTCTGCACCGGCTTCTTCGAGAGCAGCCTTCATTGCATCAGCAGTAGCCTTGTCCACACCTTCTTTCAAGGTAGCAGGAGCAGCGTCTACGATATCTTTAGCTTCCTTAAGTCCAAGACCGCAATGTTCTTTAACGGCCTTAACTACTTGAAGTTTAGCAGAACCGAAGCTCTTAAGAACAACATCAAAAGAGGTCTTTTCTTCAGCTTCAGCAGCACCGGCAGCACCAGGAGCGGCAGCTACAGCTACAGCAGCGGCAGCAGGTTCGATACCATATTCTTCCTTGAGGACGTTAGCCAATTCACTTACTTCTTTTACAGTAAGGTTAACGAGGGTTTCAGCAATTGCTTTAATATCTGCCATTGTAGTATGAATGGATTATCGTTGATTTCTTGTTAATTACTTATCTTTCTTCCAAGGTCTTTAGCACACCATGGATAGTTTGTCCGGCTCCTTGTAGTGCCGAGATTACATTCTTAGCAGGAGACTGCAAGAGAGCCACCACGTCTGCCACGAGTTCTTCTTTACTCTTGATTGAAACAAGTGCATCAAGAGTTTCGGGGCCAATGTAGATACTTTCTTGAGCATAAGCTGCTTTGAGAGCGGGCTTACCGAGTTCTTTGTTAGCCTTAGCAAACTCCTTGATAATGCGAGCAGGTGCGTTAGCATTCTGCGAGAACATTACACAAGTATTGCCCTTGAGCACCTTGTAGAGCTCCGCAAAGTCAGTCTCGCTATCAGCAAGAGCTCTGCGCATTAGGGTATTCTTAACTACGACAAGCTTAACATCTTCTTTGTTGCAAACTTGACGAAGCTCAGCCGTTTTAACAGCGTCGAGAGCTTCAATGTCCGCAAGATAGAAGTGGGGATATTGAGCCAAATAGTCTGAGAGTTTCTCAACTACGGTACCTTTTACTTCCTTTCTCATGTCTAGAGTCTCTTAAATTAAAGGTCTACTGATTTAGGGTCGATCTTGATACCGGCACTCATTGTGCTAGAGATGTGAATGCTCTTAAGGTAAGTACCTTTTGCGGAAGTAGGCTTGAGACGAATGATCGTATTGATGAATTCACGAGCATTTTCCTTGATCTGTTGGGGAGTAAACGAAACTTTACCAACAGAAGTATGGATAATACCACTCTTGTCAACTTTAAAATCAATCTTACCAGCCTTTACTTCGCGTACCGCATTACCGATCTCGTTGGTAACTGTACCACTCTTAGGGTTTGGCATCAAACCACGGGGACCAAGGACACGACCAAGAGCACCAATTTTACCCATTACAGAGGGCATCGTGATGATCACGTCAATATCCGTCCAACCACCTTTGATCTTATCAATATATTCATCGAGTCCGACATAGTCTGCACCAGCAGCTTGTGCCTCGGCTTCCTTATCGGGTGTACACAACGCTAGAACGCGCACTTCCTTACCAGTGCCGTGGGGGAGGGTTACTACACCACGTACCATTTGGTTAGCCTTACGAGGATCTACACCAAGGCGGATATCAATATCCACAGAGGCATTGAACTTCGTGAACGTAATTTCCTTTACCAATGATGAAGCTTCATCAAGGGTATAGAACTTTCCAGGTTCAATCTTATCGGCAACCAACTTTTGCTTTTTGCTTAGTTTACTCATGTCTTACAATTGAATCTTATACTTGTTCGGGGAAATCACCTTTGATAGCAATACCCATACTGCGTGCCGTACCGGCTACCATACGCATAGCAGCCTCTACGGAGAAACAGTTTAGGTCTGTCATCTTGTCTTGAGCTATCGTCTTAACCTGATCCCAAGTAATCTCAGCCACCTTTTTACGGTTAGGCTCAGCGCTACCCGTTTTAGCCTTAGAGACTTCGAGGAGTTGCACTGCTACCGGGGGAGTCTTAACGATGAAGTCGAAAGACTTGTCTGCGTAATAGGTAATTACAACAGGTAATACCTTACCAGCCTTGTCTTGCGTTCTGGCATTGAATTGCTTACAAAACTCCATGATGTTAATCCCCTTGGCACCAAGAGCCGGGCCAACAGGAGGCGAGGGATTTGCAGCCCCACCTTTTATTTGCAATTTGATTTGTCCTGCAATTTCTTTTGCCATTTTCTTAACGTCTTATCAATATGAATAAAACACTCTCTATACACAAAACCATGTTTGATCGGGAGCGGCCCTCCTCTAGATGAAGAAGATCAAAACCTCTATTTGGAAGCCAGAGGGGATATGATCATCGCATACTAGACCAACGAAGAGTACAACTCTAACAAACTATTCCAGAGAACCTCGTAACAAGTTACTCTTTTTCGACCTGTGCATAGCCAAGCTCTAGCGGAGTTTTTCTTCCGAAAATCTTCACCATCACCTTGAGCTTTTTCTTATCGGATAATATTTCTTCTATCGTAGCGGAGAAGCCCACAAAAGCCCCATCTATGATCTTCACACTCTCGCCAATTACGAACTGAACGTCCACAACATCAGGACCTTCATTGGTCGAGTCCACTTCATGAAGAAGCTTTTCCACCTCACTAGGGGAAAGTGCCCCAGGCTTATCGTTACCCAAAAAGCCCAAAACATCAGGAAGATCACGCAATGCATTCACAAGTTGTTTACTCATCTGGCACTCAATAAGAACATAACCCGGGAGGTAAGGACGCTCAATGATTACTTTCTTGGTTTTACGTTGCGTCATCACCTTCTCGGTAGGTACTACCACTCGGTATACGTATTGAGAAATCAAAGAGGGCTCGGAGAGAGACATTTCGTACTCAATAGCCTCCTTTACCTTCTTTTCCTTACCAGATATAGCACGAAGCACGTAAAAGCGCTTCTCGTTATTTCCCTCTTGGTTCATAATCTAACAAACTTGCAAAATCACTCTATGCATCTCAATCTCACTCCGTCTACATCATACCCACGCGACATGGGGGAGAGACTAGATAACCAACTTATAGATTTGTTCCATCCCAAAGTTGAATACCGTATCCACGGCGAAGATGCACAAAGCAATAATGATGGATGCTATCATAACAACCACCGCACTGCTTGTCAACTCACTTCTCGTTGGCCAAGAAACCTTATGAGCAAGCTCATTGAACGATTCCTTGAAAGCCTTTCCGATTTTATTAAAGAACTTCATATACTACGATATTAGCACGGGTTGAGAGACTCGAACTCCCGACACCTGGTTTTGGAGACCAGTGCTCTACCAACTGAGCTAAACCCGTAAAACGAAGAGTATTACCTCTCTCGAGAGAGAAAAAAGATGAGACCCTTATCTCTAGAGAATGAGAACAATACTCTTCTATATCAAATCACTTTACAACTTGTGATTAGTCCTCGATAAGCTCCGTAATCTGACCTGCACCTACAGTACGACCACCTTCACGGATAGCGAAACGGAGACCTACGCTACATGCTACGGGAGCAATAAGCTTAACATCAATAGTTACGTTATCGCCAGGCATTACCATGTCGGTACCTTCGGGGAGATTGATTTCACCCGTAACGTCGAGCGTACGGATATAGAATTGAGGACGATAGTGACGCATGAATGGAGTGTGACGACCACCTTCTTCTTTCTTCAGGATATAAACCTCAGCCTTGAAGTGATCGTGAGGCTTAACTTGGCCCGGGTGAGCAAGCACCATACCACGCTTGATTTCATCCTTGTCCACACCACGAAGGAGAAGACCTACGTTATCACCAGCTTCACCTTGATCAAGCAACTTGCGGAACATTTCCACGCCCGTCACAACCGTCTTCTTACCTTCTGCGCCAAGACCGATCATCTGAACTTCATCATTCACGTGAATAACACCCGTTTCGATACGACCCGTAGCAACAGTACCACGACCTGTGATAGAGAATACATCTTCCACCGGCATAAGGAATGGTTTATCAACATCACGAGGAGGCAGAGGGATCCATGTATCAACAGCCTCCATAAGCTCCATCACCTTAGCAACCCAAGTAGCATCACCGTTAAGTGCGCCAAGAGCAGAACCGCGAATGATAGGAGTATTATCGCCATCGTATTCGTAGAAGCTGAGAAGCTCACGCATATCCATTTCTACAAGTTCGAGCATTTCCTCATCTTCAACAAGGTCACACTTGTTCAAGAACACAACAATACGAGGAACGTTTACCTGACGTGCAAGAAGTACGTGCTCACGAGTTTGAGGCATAGGCCCATCGGTTGCAGCAACCACGATGATAGCACCATCCATTTGAGCGGCACCCGTTACCATGTTCTTAACGTAATCGGCGTGACCCGGACAGTCTACGTGAGCATAGTGACGATTAGCCGTCTCGTACTCAACGTGTGAAGTATTGATCGTAATACCGCGTTCCTTTTCTTCAGGAGCGTTGTCAATTGAATCAAACGAGCGTGCTTCAGAAAGACCTGCATCAGCAAGCACCTTAGTGATTGCAGCCGTAAGAGTTGTTTTACCGTGGTCAACGTGACCAATCGTACCGATGTTTACATGCGGTTTTGTTCTGTTGAAATGTTCTTTTGCCATAGCAATCTATAATCTTATTGATTTTACATTGGAGGTTGCGCTTTTCTTTTGTAGCACAATCATTCTCTGACCTTCACAAGAGCCGGTGCCGGGACTTGAACCCGGGACCTCTTCCTTACCAAGGAAGTGCTCTACCGCTGAGCTACACAGGCATCTTATAATAGGTACATACGACACAAGGTGGGCAGTGATGGATTCGAACCACCGAAGGCGTAAGCCAGCTGAGTTACAGTCAGCCCCATTTGGCCACTCTGGTAACTGCCCCCTTCACGTACTAACGCCTGCCCCTAAAACTCTCACACTCCGGAGTAAAAGAGCAGTACGGATCCCCTTTGAGACCACCATATGTAAAGGAGGGCTTTCAAGAATCAGGTGCAAAGATATACACAAATCTAGAAACCACCAAACATTTGGAAAAGAAATCTATGACCCTCCCCTCGCACAGGAAGCCTCTTTAATGCTGCTCTTTCAGCTTATCTATTTGTCGTTTAAGAGCATCTACTACCAAATCAATAGCCTCTTCAAAGCTAGGAGCCTGCTTCTCTGCAAACAGATCAGGACCGGGCACCTCTAAACGAATCGAGGCTTCCTTATTTTTATCATCTTCACTCTTAGCGACCTTTAGGATAACTTCTGCCTTAACGACACCTCCATAAAGGCGATCCAAGCGATCAAGTTTTTTTTGCACAAATTCTTCCAATGCAGCCGAAGCTGTAAAATGAATAGACTGAATTCTCACTTCCATAATAGACTTCTTCTTTGATGCTCTAGGATGAGCGTTATACATCTGTTGCAACTCTGCCAACGAAGTGTGTGTATACAGCACCGTGGTGGAAACGCTCTTATGCCCCAAAAGTTCCTTGACAGCCATTAACTCCGCTCCGTTACTGAGCATTGTCGTAGCGAAAGTATGACGCAAAACATGAGGACCTCGACGAGCCAAACCAGGTACCGATTGCAAACGTTCATGAACGATCCGATACACATCCTCTCCGCCGAGAGGTTGGTTACTCAAAGTAACGAAAAAAAATCGAGATAAACCGATTTTTTCATGCTTTAAGGTAAGATACTGCGTGATTCGCCGAGAGAGGTCTTTCCCAAAAGGGACAATTCGTTCTTTACGCCCCTTTCCAAACACCTTGAGTATATCCAGAGTCAAGTCCACGGAATCCTCTCGGAGACCTACCAACTCCCCCCGTCGCATTCCTGTTTGGTAGAGCATCTCCAACACAAGATAATTACGTAACGAAAGAAAATCTGCCTCATCAATCTCCTCACGCCCCAGAAGATGCTCAATCTCCAGCTCCGAAAGCACTGCAGGAAGAGGCTTCTCGCCTCGAGGACTTCGAATCAAACGCGCAGGGCTATGCTCTAGTAACCCTATTTTGACGAGATAGAGATAGTAACTCTTGATCGAACTCACTTTACGATGCACCGAACTACTCTTCATTCCTTTCTCCATCAGAGAGACCAAAAAGCCACGAATGAGATCTCGATCACCCTCCGATGGTACAAACCCCTCACCCAAAAGTTGCTCGACATAAGCAATATACTGCAAGAGATCCGTCCGATAAGCCACTAAAGTATAATCGGACTGATTGCGTTCATAGCGCAGGTAATCCAAAAAACGATCAACACTCTGATGCAAAGCCTCCATCCCCTCTCTAAAAAAAAGAAGAAGAGGCATCACCCCTCAAACATAAGAAGCAACACCCCGATCTCCGTTATAAAAAAAAATATGACACGAAGGAGGAAAACGACCTCTGCAGCACCTCCACTCCTCTTGACGACAAGCCCAAACGACCTACCAATAAGAGTGAACACTACCCTCCTCTCTACGTATGCACAAAAAGCAAATTAAAACATTCCAAAGGGACACCCAATGCCGAACGAAAGGAAGATCCCCAAAAGCCAACAATCTAAAGTAAAAAGAGGACGGTCGACACTCCTCCTAAAAGGAACGAACTTCTCCCCTCTCTAGCTACACCGCCTAAAAGCGAGGACTAAGACAACACGCACCCTTTGCAAAAGGAGATATGGACAAAGGGTGCAAAGCAAACTATGCTTATTGCTCTTCTGCTTGACGAAGCGACTGCACATAGATGGCTTTTTCCATCTTTTTGCGCTTCACTTCAGAGGGCTTAATGAACGCCTGACGTCTTCTCAATTCACGAACAGACCCAGTTTTATCAAACTTCTTCTTATAACGTTTTAGTGCACGTTCGATGTTATCACCCTCTTTGATTGGAACTATAATCATAGTCTACAATATTACTTTTATACTTCTTATTTTGTTGTCAATTATCAGTCGCATTCCCACGGACTCACCCCATACGAAGAGAACCCTCGGTGAATATGCGGGTGCAAAGATAGATATAAATCGCCAAACAACATGCATTTACATCTAAATTATTGTGTCAAAGCTTTTTTCAAACACCGTTTTATTGGAAAATATAGCGCAAAAGGAGCAACAGAGAGACCACTGCCAGCGTGGGAGTAATCTGCCGCCACTGACCACTCAGGAGTTTGACAAGAGTATAACAGATCATCCCCAAAGCCATACCCTCTGCGATGTTATAGGTCAAGACCATCGTAATCATCGTAACAAAGGCAGGCAGAGCCTCTGATACATCCTTGAGGTCAATCTTGGGAACGGCATCCAACATGAAGACTCCGACCATAACGAGAGCCCCCGTCGTGGCAGCACTTGGTACGATTAGGAAGAGTGGTGCAAAGAAAAGGGCCAGAACGAAAAGCATTGCCGTTGTAAACGAGGTCAGCCCCGTGCGCCCTCCCTCGGCAATACCCGAAGCACTTTCCACGAAAGTAGTTACCGTAGAGGTACCCAAAGCCGCTCCCACACTAGTAGCTAAGGCATCCGCCATCATAGCTTGTTTGACATTGCGCACATTGCCCTTCTCATCCATCATTTCTGTTTTCGCCGCAGCCCCAATGAGCGTACCCACCGTATTGAAAATATCCATGAATACGAGGGCGAAGATCGTCAGTGCCATATCCATGGAGAGAAGCGGTTTGAAGTCAAACTGCAAGAATGTCGGATCAAGCGATTTAGGCATGGAAACAGGGATAAATCCCTCGGGCAACTGCGTTACCCCCATAGGGATACCAATAACCGTACAAATCACAATGCCATAAAAAAGAGCTCCGCGCACCTTAAGGGCAATAAGCACACCACTGAGCACGATACCGATACAGGCCAAAATAGCCGTAGGCGTGAAGCTACCCAACGTAACAAAAGTTGCTTCGTTCGATACAATTATCCCTGCATTCTTCAATCCAATAAAGGCGATGAACATTCCAATCCCCGAAGAGATCGCATAGCGCAAGTTATGAGGGATACACTTCACAATCTGCTCTCGGATATTGAATACCGTTAGGAAAATAAAAATAATTCCTTCCACAAAGACCGCTGCTAGGGCCGTCTCCCAACTATATCCCATCCCCTTTACGAGCGTGAAGGCAAAGAAGGCGTTAATCCCCATACTCGGAGCTTGAGCAAAGGGGAGCTTTGCCAAAAAGGCAATCAGAATAGTCCCAATAGCTGAGGCGAGTGCCGTTGCCGTAAACACAGCCCCTTGATCCATACCTGCTTGACTGAGAATATCCGGATTCACCGCCAAGATATAGCTCATAGTCAAGAACGTTGTAAAGCCTGCCATCAACTCGGTACGTCTATTGTGCCGAGAAGCATCAAAACCCAATAACTTGTAAAAATTCATCTGTTGCACTTTTTATTTATATGAAATATGGGCGCAAAAGTACAAAAAAAAGGCAGGAATGAATGTCATTAGCTCTTTTGGGGCTCAATCTTGCTTTACTGTAAAAAACATTAGACTTCTGACCTCTTTTTGAGGAGCATGGGACGATAGCAATATTCGAGGCATTGTTATTAATCTGTTTTCTTGCAATAAATCCATAAGATCCCATATCAGCTCGTGGTAGAAAATGACGGTAGAAAGTTCTTTGTTTTGTATGTCAGCTATTTTCATAAACGGTTCTATGTTGTCTTCAACCGTGGATACAAGCTTTTCTATGATGATGTCGCAAATAGTATTAAATCCATTTACTTCAGATTCATTAATTATTGGAATGGTAATTTTTCCGCTTTGGTCAACCACCCCAAAACGATAAAGTTGCTCTATTAGGTTGGTATCTGTTACCTTTCCGTTCTTTATAAACTCGTTTTGAAAGTCAAGCATTATTTGTCTATTGGGATGATGGGCGAGGCTGTCTGTCCAATTCAGTCTTAACGCTCCAAATCCATTTGTTCCGATTTTCTGATGCTGACGTGGCTCATACATTGCCCAAATAACTCCTGTCCAAGTAGCATAATTTCCCAACACCTGTTTATTCGGGGAGATCTTATTCCAAGCTTTTCCATCAAGCAGATAAGAAAACATAAGACTGAAAGCGTTCTCCTCGTGTCCGTTTCGAGATAGCTCTTCCAAGAAACGGTGATAATCATTTTCCATTTTGTGATAAAGCCTTTCAGCTATTTGTTTGGAAAAACTTCGTATGGAGTCGGTCTCTTTTTTGTCGAATATGGGCATCGTTGTAACCCATCTCTTTTCTCTATATTTCAAAAAGCCTCCGATATGAAGGAGCATAATTTGACTTTGGCTGTAATTGACTCCCATTGATTGTAATTCGGGTAGCAAACGTTCTGTTTTAAGAGCGCAAAGAATTTCCCAATTATTATCTGCTTTCAAATAATTGTAAGGATGATATGAGTCATAAGAGCAAAATGCGGTTATATCCCATTCTGATAAAGGGTTGATCGGATTCTGTGCTACTGTCAACTTTATCGAAACAAAAAGAGATAGTAGTAGGCATCCTATTTTAGTCTTGTATCTCATAGCTTTATCCAATTTAGTGTAAGTGTTATTATTTTGTCGATCATAACATGACCCAAGAACAGTTTTATAAGCTCACTTTCATCACTCACAAAAGTACTGATTTACGGAGGAAAGTGAGCGTTATTTCGTGATTTTTCTAGTGGAGCGAGAATTTGTTTCCTACATCCTTCGTCCTCCTTTCCGTCCCTTATTGGCTTCGTGATGGACCGTCTATTTTGCAAAAACGCCACCAAAGCATCGGGAAAAGGAAAAACGGGATCGGTGGTTTTGAATGAGCTAAAAAAACAGTCGACACTTTCTCGCAAAACAGTCGACTGTTTTTCAAAATTAGTCGACTGTTTTTTCGGATTGTTGCATGACGAAGGATAAGACTTCCATGGAATACGGCTCGTTCCAAATTTATCGGAAGCAGTATTGCCCCGGGACTGCAGTTTTATCCACTTAAGTAAATCGATGTATATGTATTCATTCGCTTCATATTATACATTATTGTTATATTTGCGGAGAAGAAGCAAAACACAAAAAAGCTCCCCAAAAAGTAACGGATAATAAATTCACGATTATGGCAACAAAGAAAGAGATACGACAGGCCTTAATCTGTAGGCTTATTCGCAACAACGACATACCAAATCAAAAAACACTCCGAGAGCTTCTCTTCATCAATGGCATAAATGCCACACAAGCAACCATATCCAGAGACATGTACGAACTCAATATCGCCAAAGACCGCTACTCCAAAGAGGATATTGGTTACTACCGCATGCCCACAGAGCAAGCGCACGCCACTCAAGAGGTTTTTCGGGTCATGGGCACGAAAGGCTTCCGATCCATTCATTACTCGGGCGCATTCGTTGTTTTGAAAACACGCTCGGGCTATGCACATAGTATCTGTGTGGATATTGACAGTATCGCCAACAATGCCATCATTGGCACGATAGCAGGAGACGATACCATCCTCGTAATCCCTGCCGACGGTGCAACCCGCAACGAAGTGGTAGAGGTACTCGCCCAAATTATTCCTGAACTGGCTCAACCGAATTAACACCGGATAATAAATCCTACAAACAAAACTCCGAAGAAAAACATGCGACAGAGAACTCTATTTTTACTTGCAATTTTTGCATTTCTATACCCACGCCTTTGGGCGCAGATCCCTCAAGAGGTCAAGCCCGTACGCAACATTGTTGTCATGATCCCCGATGGGACCTCCCTCGCAACCCTATCATTGGCTCGTTGGTATCAACGTTACAAGCAGCCTGAGAAGATCCATTTGCACCTCGACTCCTTACTCTGTGGCACCGTACTGACCTACTGTTCCGATGCTCCCATTGGCGATTCGGCTCCCACCACAAGTTGCTACATGACGGGAATTCCCTCCCAAAGCGGATTTATCTCCACCTATCCCGTGGCAACAGACCACGACCTCTACCCCCTCGATCCTAAACGTGCCTACCAACCCCTAGTCACCCTACTTGAGGCGGGGAAGTGGAAATTCGGCAAGCGCACAGGGCTTGTGGTTACCTGCGAATTCCCTCATGCCACCCCGGCAGACTGCTCCGCACACAGCTACAACAGGCGTAAGTATGACTGGATTGCTCCCCAAATGGTACACCTCCCCATTGATGTGATGATCGGCGGTGGCACTGCGATCCTCACCCCTGCCCTACAACAAGATCTCAAAGCCCAAGGCATCCCCTACTTCGCCAACGACCTCCAAGCCATGCGCTCTCATCGTGGATCGCAGATGTGGGCGCTCTACACCGATAAGGATATGCCTTATGACCTAGACCGAGATCCTGAGAAACAACCCTCCCTCGCAGAGAGTACCCGCAAGGCTCTTGACCTACTCAACGATCCTCAAAGTGAAGGATTCTTCCTACTCGTAGAGGGTAGTAAAGTGGACTGGGCAGCTCATGCCAATGACCCCGTGGGTATCGCCACCGAGATGCTCGCCTTCGACCAAGCTGTCGGAGTGGCATTTGACTTTGCCCGTAAGGACGGCAATACTGCACTCGTTATCATGCCCGACCACGGGAATAGCGGCCTAAGTATCGGATTGCAACGCCTCAAAAATGCCGACAAGCAGAGCAAAGAGGTTCTTTTCGGACAGCTCACGGCAATCAAACGAACCGCCGAAGGCCTCGCCGATATGCTGAACAAAGCCCCAAAGGATCAGAGTAAAGAGCTATTTCGCACCTACGCCTCAATAGAGCTATCAGCCGATGAATCGGATGCGCTATACCAATGCGAAGAGTATAAGCACAGCCCTATCCCCCAAGCCGAGCGAAAGGGTTCTGCAGCAGAGAGCGGATTGTATAACAGTTCATTAAGTGCCGTAGTTACACAGATCTACCAACGCCACATGCCTTTTGGCTTTACCACCCACAGTCATACAGGCGAAGAGGTATTCCTCGCCGCCTATCATCCCCAAGGCACTCGCCCTACGGGAATGATCTTGAATACCGAAATTAACGACTACCTCTGCCGCCTGTGGAACCTACAAGGAGAACTTCCACGCCTCACCCAAAAGGCATACGCTCCTCATCAAGAGGTCTTCAAAGGATATAACTATAGAATCGAAGGAAAAGCGGATGCCACTCCTCTGTACCTTGAAATAGATCTACCATCTGCACAAAAACTCCGCATCTACCCCTTTACCTCCAAGATGGAAGTTGGTTCGTTGCGCCAATTCAAAAGGAACCAAGCCACACGTCTTCAAGCACCCAACAATGCTGTGTGGGTGGACAAGACACAGACATTCTATCTCAATCGGCAGGTATTGGATCTCGTCTCTAAGCGTTAAAAAACCGATCTCTAAAAAACAGAGAACTCCCATCCGCACAACGAGCCTTATGAGGATTCCTCCGCTGATGGGAGTTATTGTGCATCAAGTCCAAAGCATTTAGGCTTGCATCAGACGAAAAGAGCATACCTTTGCATAAGTTTTTTAGGACACTCCCTTATGAATACAAAAAAACAACAGAGCTGGCAACAAGCTCTGGACGAATTTACACCGCAACTATTCAAATGCTTCCGCGACTACTCTGTGGAGCGATTTACCAAAGACCTCATGGCGGGTATCATTGTGGGTATCGTAGCCCTGCCGCTGGCCATCGCCTTTGGTATAGCCAGTGGCGTTAGCCCCGAAGTGGGACTAACAACCGCCATCATCGGGGGATTTATCGTATCCTTCCTCGGGGGGAGTTCGGTACAGATCGGAGGCCCCACGGGAGCGTTCATTGTCATTGTATATGGCATCATCCAACAATACGGCATCGGAGGGTTGGCCACTGCTACCTTCATGGCGGGATTGATCCTCATTTTAATCGGCTTACTGCGCCTCGGTACAGTAATTCGATTTATCCCCTACCCCATCATCGTAGGATTTACCAGTGGGATTGCCGTGACGATCTTCACCACACAAATAAAAGATCTTTTCGGACTCACCACAGAGGCTCTGCCGGGAGACTTTATCGGCAAATGGAGCATCTATTTTGAAAGTTTCGGCACAATCAGTTGGATAACCACTGTCATAGGTATTGCCACGGTGGCACTTGTATTCCTCTTTCCCAAGATCTCCAAAAAGATACCGGGATCTCTCGTTGCCATTATACTCATGACCCTCATTGTTTACCTCCTACAACACTACGGGCAGGTATCGGGGCTTGAAACGATTGGCGACCGCTTTACCTTCTCAGCCAAGCTCCCGGAGATCCACGGACTCAACCTCGACCCAGACACCCTTAGGGAACTTCTACCAAGTGCCTTTACCATCGCCATGCTCGGCGCTATCGAATCCCTCCTCAGTGCCTCGGTGGCCGATGGAGCAATTGGCGAGAAACACAATTCCAATGTAGAGCTGCTAGCCCAAGGTGTTGCCAACGTAGTAATTCCCTTTGTCGGGGGGATCCCCGTAACAGGCGCGATAGCTCGTACTATGACCAATATAAAAAATGGAGGTCGTAGTCCTATTGCAGGACTGATACATGCCATCGTACTCCTCTTGATATTACTCTTCCTAGGACCTCTTACTGCTTATATCCCCATGGCTTGTTTGGCAGGGATCCTCGTTGTGGTATCGTACAACATGAGTGAGTGGAAGTCGTTCCTGGCCATACTCCGGGGGCCTAAAGGTGATGTTGCTGTACTTATTGTCACCTTTGTACTAACGGTATTGCTTGATCTGACTATTGCCATAGAGATCGGCATGATCCTCAGTGCACTGCTCTTTATGCGACGCACCTACCTTGCCAGTGACGTTGTACGCCACGAAGGTACCATCCCCCTCGACAATGAAGTAGCCCACAACCAAAAAGAAGAGGAGCTGGAAGTACCCTCCGATGTAGAAATCTTTGAGATCCAAGGCCCCTTTTTCTTTGGGATTGCCAACCGCTTTGAGGAGGTCACCAAGTTCGTCGCCAAGAAACCTCTCGTGCGTATTCTGCGCATGAGACGCGTACCCTTTGTTGATGCCACAGGAGCTCACAACCTCGCCATAATGGCCGAGAAGTGCCGCACCGCAGGGATCACACTCGTACTCTCAGGCGTGCGCCCCGAAGTCCAAGAGACTCTCAGGAACTCCGGGATTACAGCACGAATTGGCGAAGAAAACATCTGTCCTGACATTCACCAAGCCCTCGCCCATACCCGCTCACTCCTTGTAAAGAACTAACCATAGACTCCTCTAGAGCAACCATCATGCATTGCCCAAACGAACTCCTCCCCCATCACGGCTTTTCCGTCTTGCTCTCTACCTACTATAAGGAGCGGCCCGAGTATTTCAAAGCCGCGCTTGATAGCATCTTTACACAGACGCTACCTGCACCAGAAGTCGTATTGGTATGCGATGGAGCTCTTACACCTGAATTGGATAGCCTTATAGCACACTACCAAAGAGAATATCCCGAAATATTGCAGGTGGTGCGACTTGAGAAAAACGGCGGATTGGGCAATGCACTAAACGAAGGACTCAAACACTGCTCTTACGATATTGTGGCTCGTATGGATACCGACGATATTGCATTCCCCAACCGATTCGAACGACAGATCACCTTCCTACTCGCCCATCCCGATATAGATGTCCTAAGTAGTAGTATTGACGAGTTTATCCACACGCCAAAGGAGGTTATATCTCGCAGAACGCTACCCGAGATGCATGAAGATATCGTACGCTTTGCACGATACCGCTGCCCGGTAAACCACCCTGCCGTAGTCTTTCGCAAGTCTACAATCATGAGGGCAGGAGGCTACCAACACTTCCCTCTATTCGAGGACTACTACCTTTGGGCTCGTGTTATCATGCAAGGAGGGCGATTGCACTCCCTCCCCGAGTCATTACTCTACTTTAGAATGAACCATGCCACCCTAGGTCGACGCCGAGGATGGCATTACATACACAGTGATATACTTCTTCAGAAGGAGTTTCGCAAAATTGGATTTATCTCAACAGGAGGGTACATCCGGAATCTCCTCTTCCGCATACCTCCAAGGTTGCTCCCGGGACCATGGCTTTATAGCGTTTACAAGCAATTCTTGCGCAAGCCTATCCACAAAGGAACTACTTAAAAAACCTTAGGACAAACTTTTAGAGCGCCCTCGCTTGCGATCCGCATCAATGCGGACGAAGATAAAGAGCAAAATAGTAAAGCCCCACAAAGAGGATCCTCCATAGCTAAAGAAAGGTAATGGAATCCCTATTACGGGGACAATCCCTAAGACCATCCCTACATTAACCGCCAAATGGAATAGGAATATAGATCCTACGCAGTAGCCATAGACTCGCCCAAAGGCATTGACTTGTCGCTCTGCCAAATAAAAGAATCGTAAGATCAAAGCAAGGTAAATCAATAGGAGTGCCGTGGAACCGATAAACCCGTGCTCCTCTCCCACAGTACAAAAGATGAAGTCAGTATCTTGCTCCGGGACGTAACTCAATTTCGTTTGCGTTCCCTTAAGGAATCCCTTACCGGTCAAACCTCCCGACCCGATTGCAATCTTCGCCTGATTCACATTGTAACCCATTCCCTTTAGATCCTCTTTAAGCCCTAAAGCCACTGCAATGCGTCCTCGTTGATGGGGTTGGAGGACATTCTCAAAAACGAAGGAAACCGACAGAGAATAAACAACGCATCCGACCGCAAAGAGAGCCGTAATCAGATAGTGACGAGCAAAGAGCTTCACCGCAATCCACAAGCAATAGACGATCAGTGCAACCAAAATAATTATAGCAATATAACTCAAGTCAAAAGGAAAAAAGTAATTGACTAAAAGAGCCGAAGCGTATACACCTATATACCCACCTATCCCCCAAGAGAAAAGCCGGGAATTACGTTTGGGATTTAGAGCCAAAGCGATAAAAATAGCAACCGTAATGACCGTAGACAGTGCCCAATAATCAGCTTGAGTAGCCCCCCAAAACACATCCGCAAGAGACAGGGCCATCACAAACAACACGACAGCAATAAATGCCAATCCAAGGAAAATCCCCGACAATCCCTCTCGATAAAGTGCTAAAAAGAGAGCAGTATAGACTAACGCCGAACCTGCTTCTTTTTGCAAAAAGATGAGCATCATGGGCAAAAGCACAATGACAAAAACTTCGGCATATGCCCGAAAAGAATTGAGTTTGAACTTATAACGATTGAGTGCTGAAGCCAACATGAGAGAGGTGGCAATCTTGGCAAACTCCGCCGGTTGTAGTCGCATCGACCCTAATACGAGCCATGAATGAGACCCTTTAATATCTGGAGCTATGAATATCGTGACGAACAGAAGCCCCATCATTAAGATGTAAAAGATCGGGGCAAAGGTCTCAAACCATCCGACATCACTCAACAAGATCAGAAGAATCAGCACTCCACTGAGCCCCATCCAGACCAATTGCATCGCAGGGCGACTGCCCGATTCGAAAAGACTTGCTGTTTCAAGACTAAAGCTGGCACCACAAATGCTGAACCATCCCGTGACAATGAGCAGAAAATAGAGCCCAACCAAGATCCAGTCTATACGTCGAAAAAGTGGTGTAGATGCATTAGGGAGCATTACGATATGATAGATAAGAATGAGACATCCGAGAAGCAATCCCCTCTGCTGTTGGAGAAAGTTGCCCCTCCCGTAAATAATACTCCATCATAACGCGTCCGATGGGAACTCCGAACGTTGCCCCATAGCCACCATTTTCTACATAAACAGCAATGGCAACTTGTGGATTATTGCGTGGAGCAAAACCAATAAAAGCCGAATGGTCAGGGCCATGAGGATTTTCTGCTGTACCTGTTTTTCCACAGACTTCGATCTCGCCAGGCGCAAAATTGGCTGCATGACAAGTCCCCGATCTTACGGCTCCTGCCATACCACTGACGACAACCTCCCAATGCCGAGCCGCGATACCGGTGTAATGCTTATGGCGATATGCTGTATCTATGGGCATACCTTCAATCTCGTGAACCACGTGCGGACGGTAATAAAATCCTCGATTAGCCACAATAGCAGCAAGGTTCGCCATCTGCAAGGGAGTAGCAAGAACCTCTCCTTGTCCAATGGAGTTTGATATGATAGTTGAGGAGTTCCAACGAGATTTATACCACTTGTCATAATACTCACTGTTAGGAATAAATCCGCGCTTCTCACTTGGTAAATCAACACCTAGGGGATAGCCATAACCCATCTGCACCATATAATCCTTCCAGCGCGTGAAAGCCTCTTGAACCGAAGGATAACGAGTGCGATCATCCAGCATATAGTGCAATCCCCATGCAAAGAAAGCATTGCAGGAGGTGGTAAGGGCATACTCAACAGCTAGAGGAGACCCGTGTCCGTGACAAGCAGGCTTTCCCCTCATGTAGGGATAACCTCGATAACAGGTATAGAGTGTGCTCGGAGTGATCACTCCTTCGTTAAGAAAGATGGCGGCCTGAGTTGGTTTGAACGTAGATCCCGGAGGGTAAGTCCCCTGAAGAGCTCGATTGAATAGAGGTTTATTGGGGTTGTAAGCGAGCAAAAGATGGTTTTTACCCATCTCCTTGCCCGAAAGCATCACCGGCGAATAGGATGGACTCGTAACCAAACAGAGGATCTCTCCTGTCGCAGGTTCGATCATGACAATTCCGCCACGCTTCCCCTGCATCATACGTTCACCTAGAGCCTGAAGTCCCTCATCAATTGCCAAGGTCAGATTCCGACCCGCCTTTTCTTTAACGTCATTTGCCCCATTATTGTAACGTCCTTGTATACGTCCTCGAGCATCCCGAAGCATCACTTTATACCCTTTGGATCCCCGAAGAAGCTCCTCATAAGTACGTTCCACGCCAGACTTCCCTACATAGTCCCCCAAAGCCAATAGGCTATCCCGCTCTAGATCACTCGGACTACTCTCACTCATATATCCCAGCACATGAGCAGCGACTTCGGTATCATAACGCCGAATACTGCGGTGCTGCACAGAAAAGCCGGGGAACTGATAGAGATGCTCTTGGAAGCGTCCTGCATCTATGGCATTAACCTGTGCCAAAAGTCGCTGAGGCGTATAGGGAGAATATCCTGGATTGATATTACGATCTCGAATAGCCTCGAAACGGGAGCGTAATATGGGCAAATCAATGGAGAGCAATTGGCACAAAGCCATCGAATCAAGATCTTCTCCCACCTCCTTGAGCACCACCATGACATCGTAGGCGGGTTCGTTAAAAACTAACAGTTTGCCATTACGATCAAAAATAGCTCCTCGCTCCGGATAGATTATATGGTGATAAAAGGCATTATTCTCGGCTTTAGACTTATACTCTGGGCTCAAAATTTGCAAGTAAAAAAGGCGCACCACATACCCGACGACAAGAGCAACGGCAATGAGCATGAGGAATAGGGAACGTTGAAATTCGTTGTGGCGATCGTGTTTCATCGGTTGGACTTTACAAAACGATCCTTAGCGATTATGAGGGCGTCGCCCAAAAAGAAGCAAGGCGGAGATGGAAAGCACATAGGTTGCTATGACACTGGTCAGCAAACGCAGGGCAAAGTAGCTCCAATTGAATGCCCCAACGGCATCTAAAAAGAATAGTAACGTATGATGAAACAGCACCAAAAGGAACAGCAGGAAAGCGATCCCCCAACCATTTATAGCAAGTGATGGTGAATAGGAACGGTTCGTCTCCGAATCCACGAAGAGGGGCAAGAGATAACTTCGTAAGAATCCCGTAGCCGTAAATGCAGCTAAATGCATTCCAGGCGTTCCCGAAAGGATATCCAACAAAAGCCCCGTGAGTGCGCTCCACAACGTGATCCCTACTCTTGACACATCCATCGGGATCAGAAAGAGGATATAGACATAGGGGAAAGGTGTGGCCAATCGGAATAGATAGAGTGCGTTAAAGACCCAAACTTGAAGGAGAACCAATATAACGATCTTGACGAGCAAGAGCAGGTAGCGCAGTCTCATAATCAGTTATATACGGCTTGTAGAGAATCTAATGTTTCGTGCGAAATCGACACTCCCGAGAGCACCACGTAGACGAAGTCCAAAGTCGAAAAATCGACTCCTAGTGTAACGGGGATATTGTCATTGCCCAACACCACCCCATCTCGCACATGATAGGTACTATCCACACGCCCTACATAGAGATTCGGCGGAAAGACAGAACTATAGCCACTTGTCACCAAGGTATCCCCGGCATGAATCTGTACATGTGAAGGCAAATCCGTTAAACGAGAGGATAAATCCCCCGGAGTATCCCAAGCTAAAGAGCCGAAATGTTTGGTATGTAATAACTTACAACTCAAATTCAGAGAGGGATTGATCAACGGAATGACTACAGAGTACCCCTGAGATACTGAGGAAACAATTCCTACGACACCACGGGCACTCATGACGCCCATATCCTTTTTAACACCGGACTCACTCCCTCGATTGATAATGATCAGGTTGTGCCCACGATTGATCGTCGAACTAATGACCCGAGCAGTAAGGAACTGCAATTGAGGGATCGCCTCCGTAGAATCCGGCACAAAGGTAAGGGGCGTTATTGTATCGGCCATTGCAAATTCCATCTGTTGCTTGAGTTGGAGGTATTGCATCTCTAGCAGAGCATTGCTTTCGGAGAGTTGGCGATTTTTTTCACGCAATCCGATGTAACTAGAGATCTCCCCGGCAACTTGCTGAATGGCCCCCACCACACAATTGGAAAAGGCAACATTCAAAAAGCGGTGATAGAGGCTTCCATTGAAAATAAGAGCAAAAGCCACCACCTCGATGAAAGCGAGGAGAATCCAATGTCCCCACGAATGGAGGAAGTCTATCACTTTACGCACGAATACAGCAAATGGTAGGCATCAGGCTCCGTATTTAATCCACTCATGAACAGCAGGGCAAGAGCGACGGCACTACCTTGTTCTGCGGAAAAACAACCTTGCTCCACAAAAGCAGGAGAAGCCGATTGCATGTATTTTACAGAGCAGGGATGCCCTTTAACGGATCAAGAAATTGAATGTATCTAAATTTTTGAGAGCGACTCCCGTGCCCTTAGCTACAGCGTGGAGGGGGTCCTCTGGGACAGTAAACTGGATACCAAAGCGATCCGTAAGGCGTCTATCAAGCCCTCTCAAAAGAGCGCCACCCCCTGTCAGATTAATTCCGTTTTCCATCACGTCACCATACAATTCGGGAGGAGTTTCTTCCAACGTTTTGAGGATGGCAGCTTCGATCTTCACGATAGACTCATCCAAGCAACCTGCAATCTCCGCACTAGAGACAGGGATCTGACGAGGAAGCGTATCCATTTGATCCGCACCGCATACGACAAAGGGTTCAGGGGGATTCTCCAAATCTTTCACAGCAGCTCCAACGCGGATTTTAATCTGCTCAGCCGTACGTTCACCAATGCGTACATTATGTTTCTGTCTCATATACTTCATAATGTCATTGGTAAACTCATCACCGGCCGTACGGATGCTCTGCTTAGTTGCAATACCACCATAGGAAATCACAGCTACTTCGGTGGTACCACCACCTATATCCACGATCATATTGCCCTGTGGTGCCAATACATCTATACCGATACCAATGGCAGCCGCCATAGGTTCAAACAGCATATAAACATCTCGCCCTCCGGCGTGCTCACTGGAGTCGTGTACGGCACGGATCTCCACCTGTGTACTGCCCGATGGAATGCTAACCACCATGCGGAGGGAGGGAGAGAAAAGCCGATGCGATTTTTTATTGAGCATTTTGACCATGCCACGGATCATCTGTTCGGCTGCATTAAAGTCAGCAATAACACCATCACGCAGAGGGCGCACGGTACGGATATGAGCATGTCCTTTTTCGTACATCTCACGAGCTTCATGTCCAATGGCAAGCACCTCGTTGGTACGCAAGTCAAAGGCGACAACAGAGGGCTCATCCAACACAATCTTGCCATCTCTCATAATGATGGTATTGGCGGTACCGAGGTCCATTGCCAACTCTTGTCTAAAAGAGAATAGTCCCATTATTGTTTAGTTATACGTCTTAGTCAGTTCTTGTTTTAATGTTTGAAGTGGCGTACTCCCGTGAGTACCATAGCCAATCCAAGTTCATCAGCCTTGGCAATACTATCACCATCACGTATAGAACCTCCGGGGTGTACTATGGCGGTTACTCCAGCCTGTGCAGCAAGGGTCACACAATCGTCAAAGGGAAAGAAGGCATCACTAGCGAGCACCGCTCCATGGAGATCAAATCCAAAGCGACCTGCCTTTTCGATAGCCTGCTTAAGGGCAGCAACACGAGAAGTTTGTCCAATGCCGACAGCAAGGAGGTGGCTATCTTTTACGAGTGCCACAGCATTACTCTTGCAGTGCTTTGCCACTTTTTGGGCAAATACGAAGTCATCCAATTCGTCTTCAGTGGGAGCTTTACGTGTCACCACCTCAAAATGGGTTTTATCTTCGCTTCTCGAATCAGTCTCCTGCATCAAAACACCACCTAAAGCTGACCGAAAAGAGAATCGGCTTGTGATCGGCTTCTTTTGAATAAGCAAAATCCGTTTGCTTTTTTGTGTTAGAAGAGATAGAGCATCAGTATCGTAGTCAGGGGCAACGAGGACCTCGAAAAAGAGACTCCCGATAGCTTTCGCTGTTGCCTTATCAATGGAGCGATTGGCTATAAGGATGCCACCGAAAGCAGACTCGGGATCCGAAGAGAGTGCTGCCGTCCAAGCCTCTTCAATAGTGTCACGAGAGGCAATCCCACACGGATTGTTGTGTTTAAGTACAGCAAATGTAGGTGCTTTATATTCGGCAATAAGGTCACAAGCAGCCGCAATATCCTGCAAATTATTGTAGGAGATCTCCTTTCCCTGAATCTTATCGAAGTAGGCATCGAAATCTCCAAAGAAGAATCCCTCTTGATGCGGATTTTCACCGTAACGAAGGGTTTCTACCCCATCAACGGCAATACGCAAAGCGGAATTCTCACCCTTATCAAAGTAGTTAAAAATGGCACTATCATATCCTGAAGAGACGGCAAAGGCAGCTCCGGCAAAGCGCTTGCGCTCCTCTAGAGAGGTGCATCCTCCTTGGTGAGTCAAAATCTCCAACAATTGGGGATATTGAGAAGAGGAAGAGATTATCAACACATCCTGGAAGTTTTTAGCGGCTCCTCGGATAAGAGAAATACCTCCGATATCAATCTTTTCGATTATTTCGGCTTCACTAGCACCGGAGGCGACAGTTGCTTCAAAAGGATAGAGATCTACGATAACAAGATCAATCAGTCTCAAGTCATACTCAGCGACCTCTCGTTGGTCTTGCTCCTCATCACGTCGAGCCAAAATTCCACCGAAGATCGCAGGGTGAAGCGTTTTAACACGACCTCCCAGCATGGAGGGATAATGAGTCAAGTCCTCTGCAGCGACAGCAGGGATGCCCAATGACTCTATAAAATCTTTTGTACCGCCCGTTGACACGATCTCTACATTCAACGCATGTAGAGCACGTACAATCTGCGCCAAACCATCTTTATGAAAAACAGAGATCAGAGCTCGCTGAATTGTTCTTTCCATTATACCAAAATAATGCCCTTAACTAGGTTGCAAACTTACAGGTACAAAGATACAGAAATATGTTGGTCCTCCAAAACAAAAGCCGACACGATAAATCAAAGATTATCACACTAGTAAATATCCACTAAAGAGAACACTCTAGTCGACTAAACCTCAGGAGGTTATCTATTTTATCAAAATAGACTCTACCTCATCTGCCTAGAGGGGTTTACTAAGGATACTATACACAAAGTATTTTACTGACATCTGCGGGATTGAGCGCCCACTCACAAGTATAGATCTAATCAGCATCAGAGATAAGGATGAAAGGGGATCTCAAAAAAAAATCTTGCCCCATATTCATTGAAATACAGGGCAAGACTTATTCTAGAGCAAAAAGGAGAGCTATTGCCGGGCAGGGTCATCCAATTGAGCCCACTAGCTCCTGTCCCTGCAACCAGGGAAAGAGGTCCTTACTACATCTATTCCAAGGAAACAAACACCTCTCGGATTTTACTTTTGAGTAAAGACGGCTCGTACAACCCGACCACTATACCTTGAAGAACCAGTTATTTTTTCATAAAACGATTTATTAAAGTTTATGCCCATAGCATAAATTGATTTGTTCTCATTCTGTTCGAGACTAGCCGTCCAATAAAAGCCATCAGACTTGGAACCAACGGGGATTGGCTCGTCGTACATGCGACAACCGGAAATAGGCATAAAGATCGTGTTCTTATTCGGTCCCTCAATGGTATATCCGAGAACACCCTCTACCTCTCCCCAAGTCCATTTACAATTCTGAATCAATTCTTGAGCCTCTTTCTGAGTAGGCGTGCGCCAACGTCCTCCCATCACGGCAGTTGCTGCGTCATCCTCGGGCTGCAACGTAACCAAACCATCAACAGCTCCATATTCACCATTGGTACAATATTTTGTGATTTTACGCTTATTGCCATTTTCACAGTACTTATACGATGACCAATCATACGCATTCTTGGTAGATGTTTCACCCCAAGCAAAGTACTTTCCCGGCTCATGTGCTTTACTTGCACCCACGTTCATATGTGCCCACAAGGTCGCACTAGGCAACCCTAAATCCACGTAGGGATGATTATTCTCTGTACCGGAAACACCTTTGGGCAATACCTTGACTGTGAACTTAGCCGATGCATTTCCCGCCTTAACAAGAATCTCTGCAGTTCCTTCCTCCAGTGCCTTGATGGATTGGTTTTCAATGGCAACCACTTTGGGGGCATTAGACTCAAGAGTAAAATTTGTTCCCTCGGGATTGATTGTGATTTTTAGATCCACATTTCCCGTTCCCACACTCTTCACATCCCCAACATGCATCTGCACATCCTCAGAAGGCAGTGTCAATATTACATCAACATTCTTACAACTCCAAAAGGAGACAGCGACCACTAAAATGGTACACCACTTTGCTACATTGTACTTCATAGTTTCTTTATATGATATGATTAATAAATTAGTTGCACGCTAAAACAAACTGTCATAATCCCACCTAGCGACGACTAGCCAGAAAGAATCATTACGACAAATAGTTACTATTATTGCTCATTTCCGGCACAATATACAAATAATTTTCATATCAACAAGTCAAATGGAAATCAACATAGAACAGAAAGTTGACGAACAAGCCCTTTCCAATCCCAGAAAAAAAGGGGATTTTACAGACCTTTATTCCACTAATTTAATACAAAAATATTCGGAGCTCTGATTCTGAAAAACATCAGCAGAATCAACTCTTTACCAAACAACTTTGTAGGTCCTGCCTGCTACCTTTACGAGGTAGAGACCTCGAGGTAGCGAGATGCAATTGTAAGCTTGATCCGTAGTAGTTGTTGCCAAACACTCCCCTGAGAGGGAATAAATCTGCATCGATACATTTGGCGCAAAGCCTTCAGCCCAAATCATGCCCTCTTTGACAAAGACACGTCTGTACTCCGGATCAATCGTTTCAGTAGCATTGGCTTTACAAAAAGAGATCCGAACATTAATATCTTTTTTCACCAAGACTCCAACCTCTAAGAGCTGATGCCCCTCTGCATCAACCCAACTCGTCTGTTCCTCTTCGTCTAGATACCACTTATCCACCTTAAATATGGGATCGGGAGTTGCCACAAAATAGACCGTTACACCCTCTTTAACCAACGTACCCGGGCCAATCACTTTTTGATCCGTTGAACGACGAGCGGCAAGATACCCTCCAGGACCATAGGTAAAATTCACCTTATATTGTCCCACAGAAAGTGACTTGAAAACTGCTTGCACCTCCGTATCTCTGTATACTTCGTGAAGCAGGAGATCTCCATCAGCAGGCTCTCTGACCCCATTAACGAGCCAATAATCCAACTCATACCCGGCATCAGCCTTTGAACGGAAAGTTACACAAGAGGCGGCAGGGACACATCCTCCTTGTTGCACATCTCGGGCAGTTCCTTCACCATCGTAGTAGTACACCTTTTCGATCACTCCTCCCTCGGTTGAGTTGAACTTAACACGATACCCCTCCGTAGGGATCTGCTTATAATGCGCTACTATCTCTGTATCACCTTCGATCTTTAGGAAGAAAAAGTATTGATCAGCTTCGTGTGTGCGCACTCCATTAACCTCGTAATAATCGACTTGATAGCCTTTTTCCAAATCAGAGAAAACGCCTAACTCGGCAGGAATATTCACTTTATCACCCGAGACGAGATCCTCCCCCGTCTTAGCCAATGACACAGACAACTTACCTCCAACCGTACCGGAGAAGCGAACTGTTGCCATATTAATATCATCTCCCGAAGCTTTAACTCGTTGCACCTTGGCTACAACTTGATTGGTTTGAGCCGCCATCGCATAGTGCGGATAGTAGGCATTCTTCGGCTCAATCCCAACAAGAATGGCATCCGCCAGCGTTCCATCATTCTTTTTAAACGCTTCATCAGACAACGTAAACACTCCGTCAGCGTATGTATATTGATTTGGATTAGCCAACTCAACAGGCATCTTGGTAACGTCGGTAGAGATCTTTACATTAGGGAAAGTCGTTGTATAACTCTGTCCCTTGGCATCTTGCACTTGCAGGAGAAAGGAGAGATTCACCTTACGCCCATCGACATGCTTTGGATCAAGCACCACGACAGCAGATTGGTCATAATTCACATCACCCTCACTCAAGAGATCCGTAAAAAGGGGCAATTGGTCATAGGTTAACGAGTTACCAGAGAGGTTTACGTTCTTTAGTGTTTCAAGCCCTTTTATACCACGCAACTCACGCAATAAGGCGTTATTGTAGATGAGCATTTCTTCTACTCGAGATAAGCCTTCAAGATTGATCCCCATGAGTTTATCTTGATTACTAATCCGAACGGATTTAAGATTTTTCTGTTCCGAAAGATCCAACACACCCTCGAGAGAGGATGCCATAGGGGCAAGTATATTTTTGGTGATTTCAAGACTCTCCAACCGACTATTTTCGGGTAGAGTTATCGACTTGATAGAATTGAGTTTTAGTTGTTTTAACTGAGGACAAAGTCGAACATCCAATACATGAGGCGTTGTATTACCCTCCATTGTACAGACGTAAGAAAAGTCAAACACAGCCAACGAAGGTGATTCGATTCGTCCAAAACCCAAGACATTCAAAGGACCATCACTGAAATAGGGCTCTGCGAGGAGAGTCAAGTTAACCCCATCAATCGTAACCTTCGTACCTTTCGCTGTCTCAGAGGTATAGGTATGCTTGGCCACTCCTCCATAATTAGAACCGGGATCTTTCAGTGTCTCCGAAGTACCATCACCCCAATGAATCTGAGCAGAAGTTCCTCTCAAGACATTGTACTTAAAGGTAACCTGCCGACTTCCCGTGGTCACCACAAGCTCGACAGGTGTTGTTATATCCGACTGAGCCCATAAGGAGAACAGTGTCAAAACAGACATCATACAAGAGTAAAAAAGGTGTCTCATAAGCTATTTATTTAGTTAAACATTGCATTCATACAAAGCCGAGACCTCTCCACTCACATTGGGGAGATTGACAAGAAAGGAGATCTAGAAAGCCTTCACTCCTCGCCTCGAAAAAAATCATCACAAAAATAAAAAAAGTTTCAGAATAAACCAAGATCAATCCGGATGTAATATCGACCTAAGCAAAAAGAACAAGGACAATAACAAAACAAGCGACAGGACTTGTTCTGCTGTTTTCAAAACAAAACGATCAGAACGAAGCTATAATAAAAGAAGAGATTCTCCGAAGCTACCTTGAAAAAAGAAAAAAAAGAAGATATTTTTCCGTCAGAGATGTTTCTCAGGCAAGACTTTTTTTGTTTAGGCAAGAATCACTAACTTTGTAGGGCAAAACGGGACGCATCTACCCTGTGGAACGAAATCCGCATTTTGAGCCCGAAACGCAAAGACTATTCTCGAAAAAGAAAACAAAATAGATCGTACACAATGGATTTGATGAAAGAAATCGTAGCGCATGCCGTTGCCAATCCTCAACGCATCGTGCTACCCGAGGGTACAGAACCCCGTACTCTACAAGCTGCTGATCGCCTTTTGGCCGACGGTGTAGCACATCTCATTCTCCTAGGTAATCCCCAAGAGATTCAAGCTAAGGCTACCGAATTAGGACTTACTCATATCAATAAAGCAGAACTTATAGACCCCGCTTGCCATGCCAAGAAGGATGCCTATCGTGATCTTCTCATGGAACTCCGCAAGTCTAAAGGCATGACCCAAGAGGAGGCAGATAAGCTCGTTGTGAATCCGCTATACCTCGCCTGCCTTATGATCAAGGCGGGGGATGCAGACGGAGAGCTTGCCGGCGCTCAAAATACGACGGGCAATGTGCTTCGTCCTGCTCTCCAATTGATAAAAACAATGCCCGGTCTCAGCTGTGTCAGTGGAGCCTTCCTCCTATTCACACAAGCGAAGCAATATGGACGTGAAGGTCTTTTGGTTGTAGCCGACTGTGCCGTAACACCCAACCCCAACGCCAACGAACTTGGGCAGATTGCTGTAGCCTCAGCCTCTACCGCTCGTGCCATCGGTGGTATGGAGCCTCGTGTGGCTATGCTGAGCTACTCCACCAAGGGGAGTGCCAAGGGCGAACTCGTAGATAAGGTAACCGAAGGTCTTCGTGTGGCTAAGGAGCTCGCGCCCGATCTTGCCATAGACGGAGAGTTACAAGCTGATGCTGCACTTGTGGAAGCAGTTGCTGCACTCAAGGCTCCCGACAGCCCCGTAGCAGGTAAAGCCAACGTACTCGTATTCCCTTCTCTTGAAGTAGGCAATATCGCCTATAAACTCGTCGAACGTTTGGGTGGTGCCATGGCAGTAGGTCCCATCCTCCAAGGGATGGCCGCTCCCGTAAACGACCTCAGCCGTGGTTGTTCCGTGGACGATATCTACAAAATGGTTGCCATTACCGCAAACCAAGCCATTGCTGCGAAAAAATAAAACTCTTAATACGTATATACAGACATGAATGTATTAGTGCTCAACTGCGGTAGTTCTTCCGTAAAATATAAGTTATTCCAAATGCCCGAAGGCCGTGTACTCGCACAGGGAGGGGTAGAAAAATTGGGGTTAGCAGACTCTTTCCTCAAATTCAAATTACCCTCGGGCGAAAAGGTTGTCCTCGAAAAGGATATGCCCGAGCACACGATAGCCATTGACTTCATCCTCCAAACCATTACAGGTAGTGAGTACGGATGTATCAAGAGTTTAAGCGAAATTGATGCCGTAGGACACCGTTTGGTACATGGTGGTGACAAGTTCAACAAAAGTGTACTCATCGACCAAGAAGTAGTAGCAAAGGTAACCGAATGTATTGCCCTTGCTCCACTACATAATCCCTCGACCCTCAAAGGGGTGGCAGCTGTTACGGAGCTCATGCCCAATGTCCCCCAAGTAGGGGTTTTCGATACGGCCTTCCATCAGACGATGCCCGACTATGCCTACATGTATGCCGTGCCCTACGAATACTACAAAAAGTACGGAGTACGTCGCTATGGCTTCCACGGAACAAGCCATCGCTTCGTGAGCAAACGTGCTTGCGAATTCCTCGGATTGGATTATAATAAGACCCGTATCATCACAGCCCACATCGGCAACGGAGCCTCTATGGCTGCGATTAAAAATGGCGAATGTATCGACACAACCATGGGACTTACCCCTACGGATGGTCTCATGATGGGTACTCGCTCCGGAGAAGTTGACCCGGGGGCTCTCGTATTCATTGCCGAAAAAGAGGGGATGAACATCGCCCAACTCTCTGATATGGTCAATAAGAAGAGTGGGGTACTCGGGATCAGTGGCATCTCTTCGGATATGCGTGAAATCGAAGATGCTATCGCTCGTGATGACGAACGTGCCAAACTTGCTCTGAAAATGTACGACTACCGCATTAAGAAGTACGTAGGTGCCTATGCTGCTGCTCTTGGTGGTGTAGATGTACTTGTATTTACAGGTGGGGTTGGTGAAAATCAGACGACAACTCGCGAGATCGTTTGCGCCGGAATGGAATATATGGGTATAGAGATCGATAACGAACTTAACGCCAAGATCCGTGGAGAAGAGACCCTACTCTCTACCCCAAACAGTAAGGTAAAGGTAGTTGTCATACCCACAGACGAAGAGCTTATGATTGCCCTCGATACCGTGGCTCTTACAACCAAATAAAAGAGGAATATTCCTCCCAAAATAAAGGGTTGCTACTCATTCCATCGGTGAGTAGTAGCCCTTTTTTATAACTAACGAGTAAAAAAATCCATTCCCTCTCCCAAAGAATATTGAGAAGAGGGCGCAGATGGTTCCGATAATGTTGTTACATTTGCGTTGAATTTAAACATTTATCAACTAAACAATTACGCTTTATGAAGAAGTCTTTTCCTCTGTTTTTAACAATTCTCCTCGGAGGGTGTCTCGTGATGACAGGGCAAGAACCACCTCAACCCAAGAAATATGCTGCCAATGTATTGCCTCGAGAGGCTTTCAAGGGTAGCCGACAACTTCGAAAAATTACCCTCCCTGAGAGCCTTCGGGAGGTCGAAAGCAGAGTCTTCTTGGACTGCAAAAATTTGGAACAGATCGTAATTCCCTCACAAACGACCAACCAATTCAACCTAGAAGCTTTTCCCGATCAAAAGGGTCTCTACCTCTATGTGCCATCCGAAGCAACCAAAATGGCTCTCATGGAAATGTTCCATTTCACTCAAACAAAGATCGTTGTTGGGGCACCTCAAAGCCTAAAGGGGGTCACAACACCCACTCCCTTTACAATAGCCACCACCGGTAATGCCCTAACCATTACCACACACCAAAGCGGAGACCTACGCCTATACAGCGCATCAGGCGAACTCCTATGGCAGACTCCCGTTAATACTCAGTCCTCCTATACCCGAGAGCTACCCTCCGGTGTTTATCTCTTGCAACTTAATGACCAAATCCAAGCTCTAACCCTCTAAAATCCTTTTAGAAATCATGTTTAGAAACTATATTGGCTTACTCGCCATACTCATCATAACCGTACAAGCTCTCTACGCACAAACGGAATCCAAGGTAACCCTTACCGTATCCAAAGCCGGCACACTCAAGGCGCTACTCACCGAAGAACAATATAAAAAGACAACCTCCATCACCCTTACAGGGGAGATCGACATCCGAGACCTGAAAGTATTACAAGAGATGAGTAGCGACCAAGGTATACTCCACAGCATTGACCTATCTAAAGCCAAGGTCGTGGCTTATCAAGAAGATACACCAACGCCTCCCGCCCCCGCAGGCACATTTGAGACTTTACCGCTGCCCACCCTTGCCTTTGGAGCAACCGCCAGTCAAATAGAAGAGTACGAGAAAGTTCACAAAGGGACTCTCAATGAGAAGAATACCCGCTCCGAAGAGCTTCACAAACTCCTTTGGTTCGACATTGCAGAGGATGAAGCTCTCGTTCGTTGCTACTTTGTGAGCCATGACGGAGCAGGTACGTTGGACGAATTTTGGGGCTTCTACCCCGACATCGACAAAGCCGTGGAGATCAAAGGAGAGAGCTTCGCGCTGACCTTTGCCTTCGAGCAGCTTCTAATCTCCTCGGGCTTCCTTGTTCCGACCCCTATGGGAGAAGATGGCTTTGTAACCACAAACAAATCACTCCAAATGGATCTTTCGATCTCCCTATCGCCACTCAGCGAAATCACGGGGACAGAGAGTGACGCAAAGGTATTGGTCCTCATGTATGCTCCGGCGGGCGAATATATGTAAGCAGTCCCTTGGCATATGACAAATCAAATACACCGTATCGGGAGGAGAGCCTTTGGGTTTCTTGCCCTCCTATTCATGGGGATCAAACTCTATGCTCAGGAACCCCAAAGCCTGGCCTTATCGTGGGAACGTACAGACGATGCCTCAAAAGAGATAATCCTCGGGCTCCACTGTCGCTCCCCATTCTACATTGATTGGGGTGATGGACAACTGGAAGAATTTCCCGGACGAAACTACGGCGTCAATGGCATCCGTGGGGAGTACAAAGGCAATACCGTACGGATCTATGGCAATCCCAACGACTTCGTTTCGCTCTACCTTGGAGATGGAGATCGGGGCAATGGTGTCAAATCACTAGACATCACACGCCTCAAGATGCTCCGCTTCTTACACTGCCCTAACAATCAGCTCGCCGAACTGGACCTCAACTCCAGCTTCATGCTAGAGGAGCTTCACCTCGCCAACAACCGACTGCAGAGCCTATCGCTACGCCAATGCCCCCGTTTGGATATGCTCATCTGCTACGGCAATGCGCTGAAAACGTTGGACCTAACAGAGAATAGCAAGCTCCAAGCCCTCCGTTGCGAAGGCAATCAAATTGCAAAACTCGACGTCCGTCACCTCCTTGAGTTAACGGTACTTCGTTGTGGAGACAATCCAATCAACCAACTCGATTTGGGCAAAAACACCAAGATGCAACAGCTCTTCGTTGAGCGAACAAAAATCAGTTCACTCTCTACGGAGGCCCTCGAGGATCTTCGTGTTCTTAACGTAAGCGGTTGTGGATTTAGCCAATTGGACGTGCACAAAAACAAAGCGTTGCACATGCTTTATGCCAATAACAACGCTCTCACGGAGCTACACATCACCGAACTTCCCGACCTGGAACGACTGGAGGTGATGAACAACAAGCTTCATACGCTCCGGCTACATGCACCTATCTTAACAGATCTTAGATGTAGCAACAATGAGCTCCAGTCTCTCGACCTCTCAGCTCTTCCGATGCTGAAATTCCTCTTCTGTGAGCAGAACAAGCTTACGTCTATTGACCTCAAGCAAAATCCCAATTTGAACGAACTCTTGGCATCGAACAATCAACTTTCAATGCTCAATCTCTCAAACAATAGAGATCTGTATCTCCTGTGGCTTGACGGCAATCAGTTTGCTCAACTCGACATAACTCCTTGCGCCTTGCAACTTTTTTCGCTCTTCCTCGCCAACAACCGATTGCCATTGACGGAGATCCAACGTATCGTCAATCAACTACCCGATATTACGCAGATAACGGCTAGTGCAAGCAAAGCGTGGTGGAAAAAGTGGTTGCGTATCGCAGGTAACCCCGAAGTAGAACGTGTGGATCTTACCATGCCCCTAAAGCAGGGATGGCGCGTCGACCTCAAAGAGAAGTGGCCCGGCAATCCCAACGGGATCAACGAATCCGCACAAGGTCCCCAGCTTCTAACGCAACGAGGGAATGAACTGCTTCTCTCCGCACCCGATCACCAAGCGGTGAACTATGACATCTACACCGCCATGGGGATTGCCGTAGCGCACTATTCGCTCCCCGCAGGCACAACAGAAAGTTATCTGCTCCCTGCATCAGGTTGCTATATTGTTGTCGCCAAGGATCTTGCCCACAACGATGAAACAGTTCAGAAGGTGATCGCACACTGATCAAAGCCTGTCCCATCGATCCATTAGATAGGAGGCATAATCAAAAAAATCAGAGGGCAAGAGTTTTCTAAATCCTGCCCTCCAATTGAAAAAGTGTAGCCCGGGACTTCTAAAAGTGCCGGGCTCTACTTTTTTCGCAGAATACGAGCTAGAAGGAATCAGCTTCCCTTACAGCTTTTTAAAATAACTTGATTTTTAAATCTACTTAGAGTCAAAGAAAAAAAAGACCTCACCCCTAAGATTCAACGATCTAATTCCTGACGCAGACAAAAGTTGTATCTTTGTCTTACAGATATAGATACGATATGAAACAGAAGATCCAACTCTGAAAATAAAACAATGAATACGCAACGCAATACGCTTACGGAGGAGTACAAGGAAGCTCTACGAGAAGCAGCTTCGGTGATCAAAAAGGGAGGTATTATCTTATATCCGACCGATACCATTTGGGGATTGGGCTGCGACGCCACTAACGAAGAGGCTGTACAACGAATCTTCACTCTCAAGAAACGTGCCGAAAGTAAGGCCATGCTTCTTTTGATTGATACCGATGCTAAATTGCCGGGCTTGGTACGTCAGGTGCCTGATATAGCTTACCAGTTAATCGATGCAGCGGTAGCTCCATTGACCTTGATATATCCTGAAGGACGCAATGTCGCCCCTTCGTTGATTTCCGAAGAGGGTACGTTGGGGATTCGGATCACCCACGAAACATTCTCTAATGCACTATGTGCGATGGTACGTGTACCGCTCGTCTCCACAAGTGCCAATATCTCAGGAGAGCCTTCGCCCCAAACGTTCTCTGCCATTTCGGAAGAAATCAAAGCGGGGGTAGACTATATCGTACCCGTACGCCAAGAGGAATCAGCACCGACTCGCCCTAGTGAGATCATCGCCATAGGGGCGGGAGGCGAGGTGAAGATCTTGCGTTCATGAGTCGCAGTCAGCATTATAGAATTCGATATATACTCTCCGATGGGATCGCCATGGGGCTTTCCCTCCTGCTTTTTAACGCCATACGGTTTCATATCGAAGAGGCTTTTAGCTATTGGGATTCACTCAGCAGCTACCTTCTCAATGCGCGCAATTTCTTCATTAGTCTCGCTGTTTGGCTCTCGTGGATGGCGATATTTGCCCTCTCGGGATACTACAACAAACCACTGAATAAGAGCAGACTTGACGAACTTTGGATCACCCTCTGCTCCGTTTTCATCGGGAGCGTTCTATCCTTTCTCTTCTGGGTGATCGATGATTGGGTGTTCAACCCCAAAGTTTATCTCGAACTCTTCGGAGTCGCTACATCATTGGCTTTTTGCTCCGTCTATGCGGGGCGTTTGGGCATCACCCTATGGGGACAAAGACAGCGCAACAATCCGCAATACTGGGACCGTGTACTGCTGGTAGGGACACGCCGAGAAGTGGATCGACTTGCTCAATACGATCGTACAATGCGCTTCGTAGTGCAGGGGCATCTGTACCTTGATGAAGAGATTGCTTCATGTGAGAAAACCCTCGATGAACGATTCAAGCAATTGCACCCAACGGCCATCTTCCTAACCGTATCGGCAGAGAAGAAGTCGCTAGCCGGGCTCCTGCTCTACTCCATGTACCAATATCGTTGTCCCATTTATATCGAAGCCGACAGCGTTCCCCTGTCACAACCTCGCCCCAAACTTAGGCAAACGCTACTCATGGGAGTCCCTATGATCGAAGTAACAGAGACCAATATGGGAGAATGTTCCAAAACCATCAAGTGGTGCTTCGATCGCCTTACCTCGTTTCTTGCCCTTCTAATCCTCTCACCCATATACCTAATCATTGCGTATGCTGTACGGCGATCCTCCCCGGGATCTATCTTTTACCGTCAAGAACGCATCGGCCGAAGAGGAAAGCCTTTTTGGATCTATAAGTTCCGAACGATGTACACCGATAGCGAGGGAGATGCTCCCAAACTTTCGTACGATGGCGACCCCCGAATAACGCCTGTGGGTCGTTGGTTGCGTCGCTATCGGCTGGATGAGTTGCCCCAATTCTACAACGTGTTGCGAGGAGACATGAGCTTTGTCGGACCTCGTCCCGAACGACAATACTACATTGAGCGTCTTGTGGAGCACGCCCCCTACTATTATCTCCTGCATAATGTACTCCCGGGGATTACCTCGTGGGGAATGGTCCGTTACGGATATGCCTCCACTGAAGAGGAGATGCTGGAGAGACTGCGTTACGACTGGCTTTACTACGAAAATATGTCACTCAAACTAGATATAACCGTACTGTTTTATACTATACGTACAATATGGAAAGGAGAAGGTAAATGAGCACTACATCGTCCTCGTCACAGCCTAACCTACTGATGCGTTTTATCTTTTGGAGAGAACGCCACCTCAGCGAACGTTTTTTTGTGCTGATCCTCGCATTTATCGTTGGATTGGCCACGGCGCTCGCAGCCTTTGTCCTCAAAGAATTGGTACATACCCTACAACACTTTGTCACCACTGCGGCACAACGGCATCAATATCTCTATCTGGTATTGCCTCCCATCGGGATCTTCGTGACTGCTATGATTGTGCGCTATGTGGTACGTGACGACATCAGCCATGGTGTCACCAAGATACTTATAGCTCTCTCACAGCGCAAAAGCCGTATCAAGCCACACAATATGTGGTCGTCGATACTAGCGAGTGTGATCACAATTGGCATGGGGGGATCGGTCGGAGCGGAGTCTCCTATCGTACTTACAGGAGCTGCCATCGGCTCAAACCTGGGGAGATTCTTTAAGATGGAGCAACGTAACCTTATGCTCCTCGTTGGCTGTGGAGCAGCTGGTGCTATTGCAGGGATTTTCAAAGCCCCCATCACGGGATTGGTTTTTGTGGTGGAAGTACTACTGATGGACTTGACCCTTGCAAGTATTATGCCTCTACTGACCACTTCGGTCACCTCGGCCTCATTGGCTTATATTTTGAGTGGTCATCAGGCGATTTTCAGTTTCAACCAAAGTGAAGAATTCATGCTAGAGCGAATCCCTTATGCCTTACTTTTAGGGATTTTGTGTGGATTTGTTGCTCTCTACTTCTCTCGTGTCATGTTTTTCTTAGAACGAAGATTCAAACGCATCAAGAAGTATCGCTTACGCTTCCTCTTATCGACTACGATATTGAGCGTTTTGATCCTGCTGATGCCTCCGCTCTATGGCGAGGGGTACAGCACCATTGAGCAACTCGTTCACAGCGATTACGGTTCCATCATGCAAGGCTCACTCTTTGAGTATCTGGGAGAATCCTATTGGTGGATTGTAGTATTCCTCTTTTTGGTATTACTTTTTAAAGTTTTTGCCTCTGTATCAACGAATTCAGGTGGCGGTTGCGGAGGACTTTTTGCCCCTACGCTCTTCGTTGGAGGACTTACGGGATTCCTCTTTTCGCATACACTCAACTACTTTCGTTTTATTCAGGTTTACCTCCCAGAGAAGAACTTTATCCTCATGGGGATGGCCGGGGCGATGTCCGCCGTTATGCACGCACCGCTGACGGGGGTTTTTCTCATTGCTGAATTATCAGGAGGATACAATCTCTTCCTCCCCCTTATGCTCGTTTCCCTTAGTGCCTACTGCACCATTCGGATCTTCATGCGTCACAGTATCTACTCGTTGCGCTTGGCAGAAGAGGGTAAACTGCTCACCCACCAAAAGGATCAGGCCGTACTGACTCTGATGAACCTCGATAGTGTTATCGAAACGGAGTTTAGCTCCGTAACTCCCGAGATGATGCTGGGAGATGTAGTACGGGTAATCGGAGAAAGCCGTAGAAATGTATTCCCCGTGATAGACGAAGAGAACCGTCTGATGGGACTCGTACTCCTCGATAACATTCGCAACATCATGTTTCGACCCGAGCTTTACGACCGCTTCCATGTATCCAAATTCATGGTATCCCCTCCGGCGAAAATCCTCTCGACAATGTCCATGGAGGAGGCCATGCACACCTTCGATGATACCAAGGCATGGAACCTCCCCGTCATAGATCCAGAGGGACATTACTTAGGATTTATATCTAAATCCAAGATTTTCAATACCTATCGAGAGGTTTTGTCAGACCTAAGTCAGGGAGACTAATCCTCTATTCAGATCAGACAATTCGTATGAATAAGCAAGATATTCGCATACTATTCCTCGGGACCGCCCCCTTTGCAGCACTTCATCTTCGTTTTTTGGCAGAGGAGGGGTACTCCGTCGTGGGAGTAGTGACGACACCAGATCGCCCTGCGGGACGAGGACATAAACTGCAACCCTCGCCCGTAAAAGAGGAGGCACTACGCCTCGGACTTCCCCTTTGGCAACCCGAACGGCTCAAAGATCCGAAGTTCCTTCGGGATATACAGGCCCTCGATCCCACTTTGGGCATCGTGATTGCCTTCAGGATGCTCCCCAAGGAATTATGGGCTCTACCACCTATGGGAACAATGAATATCCATGCATCGCTCCTACCCCGGTGGCGTGGAGCAGCTCCAATAAACCACGCCCTGATGGCGGGGGACAAGAAGACCGGAGTTTCGCTCTTCCGCCTCACAGAGGGATTGGATGAGGGACGCATCTTGGGACAGCGTACTATACCGCTATCCGAAGAAGATCAATTCGGTACGATTTACGATCGACTTGCCCAAGAGGGGGTCCTACTGCTTCAAGAGTTTTTGCTCCACTGCCAAAATGATACGCTCCCCAAGGGACTTGCCCAACCCGAAGAATGCAATGAACCCTATGCATACAAATTGACCAAAGAAAACACACGAATTGATTGGACACGCTCTGCCATGGAAATCCATAATTTCGTTCGCGGTCTCTCCCCCCTACCCACAGCATGGACGACACTAGACACAAATAAAAATGAAGAAAAGTTAACCTATAAATTGTTTACAACGCACGTGGTCACCAACTTCGAGAGCCCCGCAGAAGTTATCCCCGGGAGTATTTTACCCTCACCTCGTCGGACCCTCTATGTCGCCACGGGCGATGGTGGTGTTTTATCCATTGACGAATTGCAAGCTCCTGCCAAAAAGCGACTTCACACTGCGGACTTCCTCAACGGAGTACGCCTGCCGGAAAATGCCCATTTTGAGTAACTCATAAGAAAATGAACATCTGCTTATGAACTATCGCCCCTTCGTAAAATATCTATTGCTCGGAATCCTCTCTCTCGGCATTGCCCCCAACCTCTTTGCCCAGCTAAGCCTCGGAGGACTACCTTCTGAGACAATCTCAACGAAACAACTTCGCTCCATCTCCACGGAATCGGAGGAATTTGTCGTAGTCCTCCCCCCTCCTCCTCAAGCTGAGATCGAACGCCTTCTTGAAGAAGAGGCGCAAGGAATGTCTCTTGTGCGGTCTATGCACCGTATGGGGATCCCTCAAGATGTAGATCTCTCTCCTGAGAACAGTGGTGCAATCTCCTACGATAAAGAGGGTCGATTGATCTGGGAGCTTGTCCTGAAGAGTCCCCAAGCCATCTCACTGCAAGTCTTCTTCGATCGCTATCATCTGCCTGAGGGGAGTCGCCTTTTTGTACTCTCACCTGAGCGAAATATTGTGAGAGGAGCCTTCGGAGCGCATAATAACACAGTTGATAGCTGCTTAGCCATTGCCCCACTAGAAGGAGAAAGTCTACTAATCCGCTACGAATCTCCTATAAACGATCAGGCTCTTCCTCTCTTGCACATCGGGTCCGTTTCTTACGGATTTCGTGCTCTCATACATGAATCGGCCGGGCGTCACAACTCAGGGGAACCCTGGTTCGTAGGCGGTATGGACTGCGCTCCCAACGTTGTGTTACACCCCGAGGTGGAAGATATAAGCCGTAGTCTTGTACTCATAGTTGCCCGAGGAAGTGTCGTTTTCTCGGGAGCACTAATTAACAATACCGCCCAAAACGGAGAGGCTTATGTACTAACCGCTTCACACTGTTTAAATGGTTCTTTCAAGTATCCTAATAATGCTTCCTACCGAGATAACACAGCCAGTCAATGTGTTTTCTACTTCAACTTCCGAAGCCCTACAGGACATATACTCACCCGACCAAGCGAAGAACAAACGCTATCGGGTGCAAAAATTGTTGCATGGGACGAAGATCACGACCTCTGTCTCTTACGCATCACGGGAGTTCCTAGAGATGAAGTATCGGGTGTAGGGCGCATTCCCGCATCTTATCGACCCTACTTTGCAGGGTGGAATGTGGCAGATCACCAACCTCCCTATATCGCACTGCACCATCCACAAGCCTCTACAGCTCGATATAATCGTTGCGATGACATGGTTTCGATTGTCGACTACAGCGTCACAGCTAAAACGTGGAAAAATGCACATTATCACATCAATAAGTGGACAATTGGCACGACGGCAGGAGGTTCTTCCGGATCTCCTCTATTCGATGCTCATGGACGGATCATCGGGGCTCTCACTGGGGGAAACTCCTATTGTTATGCTCCAAAAAATGACTTTTACTATGCCATCAAACATTGTTGGGATACCAACAATCAACCAACCCAAGGCAAACTAAAACCGTGGCTTGACCCCACAGCCTCACAGGTTCAAAACCTCAAAGGCTTAGATCCATACGCCCCCCTTGCCCCGGAGAGACTATCACACAATCTTTATTCTCTGCGTCGAGATTCCATCGAAACATCCTATACTTATATCACACAACTCTCGGGAGTCCGTACTTCCTACCCCATTACAGTGGATTCTCGCATATTGGGAATAAAAATTGTAGCAACCACAGGAGGGAAATTTCCCTCAGGAGTAGTGACACTGTACCGAGGGGACAGCCAAGGAGCAATAGAAGAGGTCTATAGTACAAGACTTATCCACCCCAAATACACTCGAATAGATGGACGATACAACCGCACTCTGGGAGGCAACCTAGAGTTCTTTATCCCTATACCTGAAGGGGTCATATTACCCAAAAACAGCACTCTCTATATAGCAGTTACGGGAGATAAGGATAATGCCCTCACGCCTCTACAACTCCCCATTGTACGCTCTGTGCAGCTCCCTCGGAGTGCCAACACAACAGAGATCCGCCCCCTCGGAGTTACGGAATGGACTCCATCGAATGCCTCAACCCTCGTAGAGACTTTACGTTACACGGGGTCTTTTTGGATTGATGCTATTGTACAACCGATGCACGCTCCGGTGCCCGATGAGGGCCAAAAGCCAACGGCCCCCCCCTCCGTTCTTCTCTTGGATCGCACTATGCGCGTTGTCTTTCCTCCCAATTATGAAGGTGAAAAGGCGGAGATCGCTCTCTACACCATATCAGGAAAATGCATCCTGCGGGCGACAACACACCAACGCATCACAGATCTGGAGATCCCCTTATCTGCCATGCAACAGAGCCTTTTGTGGTCGGTCAAATATAAGGATCAAATCTTTAGAGATCTGGCTATTTTGTAATTCTGTTTACTTCCTTTTTATGCAACAAATGCCATCCCCTGCTCTGGGCAATCGCCCCTTTGAATTGGAAGTTTGCGCAACAAGCCTAGAAGATGCCCTTGCAGCAGAACGAGGGGGGGCTCATCGAATCGAATTGTGCTCGCACCTCGAACTTGACGGATTGACGCCGTCACTGGAGGATTTTGAGCAAATTCGTCAGTTAATTCAACTAGAGATCTTTCCGATGATACGCCTTCGATGTGGCAGCTTCAGCTACACGGAAGAGGAGATCGCCATCATGATCGAGAGTATAAAGATCCTACGATCGGCAGGGGCTGATGGCTTTGTATTCGGCTGTTTAACACCGCAGGGGTGCTATGATCAAGAGGGGAATGCACGACTACTAGAGGCCTCCGGGGGACTACCTTGCACCTTCCATAGAGCCATCGATACCGTTACCGATCCGATACACCTCGTTACGCCTATTATAGAAGCGGGGTTCTGTCGAATTCTTTCGTCAGGGGGCGCAATTAACGCAGTAGAGGGAATTGAAACCTTAAAGCACATGGTACAAATTGCCGGCAAGCAGATAAAGATACAATGTGGAGGAGGACTCTCTGCCAACAATGTGGTTCCATTAGCCCAAGCAACAGGTGCAACGTGCTTTCATGGCACCTTCCGACGAAAAGCAGAGGGAGAACTAACAGCCAACCCTTCTGAGGTAGAAAGGGCAAGACGAGCCCTCGAAGAAACGTTTGCCGTCCGCTATCTATAAATAAGAGAGATGATCCGTTCGGGATCGAATAGCTCTTGTGCAATAGTGCAGAGTTGCTCACTCGAAATCTGATTGATACGCTGCTCTATAACATTTAAGGCGTCGTATTTACCATAAAACAGAATACTCTTTCCCATAGCAAGAAAGGCATTTTCTCGAGAATCTGCTGATATGGAAAGCTGTCCAAGCAGTTGTCTTTTGGCACTGGCAAGTTCTCTATCGGTAAGAGGGATCGTGGCCAACTTATTCAACTCTTCATACACTTTTCTAGAGGCTTGCTCCCTATCTCTATGGGCACAACCCAAGTAGATCGAGAAGAGCCCTCCTTGCGAAAATATGGTATAGTTACTATCCACAGAGTAGACAAGACCCGACTCCTCTCTCAAACTCGTGTTAAGGCGAGAGTTCATACCCGGCCCTCCGAGGATATTGTTGAGTAGCGTCAACCCAACACGTCGCTCGTCATGCAGGTGATAGGCAAAACCTCCCATGAGCATATGAGTCTGGTAGGTATCAAAGTGATGAACAACACTCCGCTTACGGGGGAGTGGGGCTTGTGTTGGATCCCAACTCGGGGATGTGGATAGGGGGCTGATGGGCGACTCTTTTGTCCCAAAATGGTAATTACAAAAATCTATAATCCACGAAATATCAAACACTCCACGCAGACATAATACCATGTTGTGAGGTTGGTAGTAGTGTGCTCTAAAGGCTCTTGCTGCCTCGCTCGTAATTCGCTCTACCGAAGCCGCAGTACCCAGTATATTGTGGCCCAACGCTGTACCGTGGAAGAGAAGATCTTCAAATTCATCAAAAATCATCTCGGCAGGAGCATCCTTATAGCTATTTATCTCCTCTATGATCACCGTTTTCTCCTTACGAAGTTCCTCAAGAGGGATGTGGCTATTCCGAACAATATCGGTCAAAAGTTGTATGGTTCGGACGGCATAGGGTTGCCCAAAGGCAGCATAAAGAAAAGTCTCCTCCTTAGTTGTATAGGCGTTGAGATCGGCTCCAATCTCCTCCATGCGGTTTATGATGGACTTCGCTTTACGCAGAGGAGTTCCTTTAAAGAGCATGTGCTCCACAAGGTGTGCCATACCATGATATTTTCGAGGATCTTGAGCCGCGCCCGTATGGATGATATAGCCCGCATAAGAGATGGGGCTACCATCAGGGTAATAGGCGATCCGTAGGCCACTAGGCAACCGGAATACTTGATATAAATCAGTTTGAATTAAAGGAATCATCGTATGCCGTTGGGATTGTACGAAGGAAGTAGAAGAAAGATGGAGGGGTAGTCCTGTTTACAAAGAAACCAGAAACAAGAAGAACCCTTCAAAGAGCCCCACCCACCTTGTAATGGGGAGGACTTTGAAGGGTTATAGCAACACGCTATCGGGTTATTATGCCTCGGTAGCAGGAGCTTCCTCTTCAGTAGCAGGAGCTTCTGCACTGATAGCTTCAGCCTCGGCAGCCTCTTTAGCGGCCTCTTCCTCAGCCTTAGCCTTAGCTTCTGCGGCACGCTTGTCTGCGAGAGCCTGAGCCTTAACCTTATTGATTTCCTGTTCAGCGGAGAGACGTTCTGCATTAGCTTTTGCTTTTGCTTCGTCACGTTTTGCTGCTACGGCATTGAGAGCGTCTTGTTTTTTCTGACGCCATGCTTCAAAGCGACTCTCTGCGGTAGCTTCGTCAAAAGCACCCTTTTTCACACCACCGAGGAGGTGTTTCTTAAGGAGAACACCCTCGCGAGAGAGAATGTTGCGAGTCGTATCGGTAGGTTGAGCACCGACACCGAGCCAATAGAGAGCACGTTCGAAGTTCAGATCTATCGTAGCAGGATTAGTGTTCGGATTATAAGAACCTATCCTTTCAATAAATCTACCATCACGTGGTGCCCTGCTGTCTGCGACAACGATCTTGTAAAAGGCATGACCTTTGTGACCGTGACGCTGCAATCTGATTTTAGTTGCCATTTCTACTTTCTATCTTAATTAAAACATGCTGCACACTTTACAGCGACCACAAAGATACATCTTTTTAGCGAGATGCACAATTCTCATCCCATCCCCATGTGTTTTCAGCACGAAGATGGGTATACATCTGCTTTTGAGTTATTGCTTTACAATCCTCACCGTATGTTCCCCTCTCTCGCCTGTCAATTGCAAAAGATAAACTCCTTCAGGGAGAGCCGTAAGATCAACTTGGTCTCCCACGCCGGACAATAGAATCAGCCCCGTGAGACTCCGAAGTTGCCATTCGGAGGAGCCTCCCTGTATCCTTACAATCCCTGTCGTCGGGTTCGGATAGACTAGGATTTCATGCTCTGATGATACCTCTGCAAGAGCGTCCTCTTGGGAAACCTCTATTGTTATGACAATCCGCTCTGTCTCTACTCCTCCATATACAGCGGCAACAGATAGTTGATGCATCCCCACGGGTATATTACTGAGTGTATAGCGAGGCTCTTTGAGATCTTTTGCGACGATTTTATTATCCAAGTAAAGGGTATATAGTGCTCGATCTCTCGCGGGCTTGCTCACGGTTCCATCGGCATAGGGAGAGGGTTCTCCGATAAACAGATTATCAAACATAGCAAAGTAGCCCGGCTCTGCCGCATGCTGTAAGATCACATATTGTGCCTTTTCGGGAACGACAAACTTGAATACTTCCCACTTGTCGTCGGGGAGGACTTCGGAATCATTGAGCCATACAATACCTGCTAAATCTTGCCCTATGGGATGTGTAGCATAGCCGACACGATAAAAATTCTTCCCGGGAGTATTCAAAAAACTCCGCCCCGCAAACTGAAATACAAAATCCGTATCATACTTTAGGGGAGGTGAGATCAGAACATTATGAGTCAACTCTTTGCCCGTGATCTTACGGGAGGTGAAAGCTGCCAGATACTGCCTCCCGGCATAAGGAGCCGATCGGGGCTCGAAAGGAAGGATCGCAGGTTCCGTCTCGGAAGGATTAAATGTAATGAATGCCATCTTCTCACCCATATGAGGGAAGGTGACAGACTCAAACTCAGCTGTCATATTACCATCCAAATCAAGCATTGTCCACTCTTGCCCTCCCGTTGCAAGAGATGTACTGAATGTAGGAGCATTCTCCATGCCATCGAAGATAAATTTATCTTCATTCCAAACAACCTTTCTTTGAAAAGGGATTCCCGTCTTCAGAGCTTTCAGATTGTATGCAGGGAGCTTGCGCTCGACAAACAGCAAGGTTTGCTCATAAGTATTGCTCGTAGAGAGATCAAGACGCTGATGTATGGGATCAAAGCCATCCAGCAACGCTGTTAGCGAGTAGATCCCTTTGGGTAATTGCAGAGTTCTCAAATCAGAAGTCATCCCCTCCAGACTGACAACACCATCGGGATTGTCTGACGGTGTAAGAGTGATTTTTGCATCTTCCAAATGGGCATTGGAAGCATCCGCGGTAAGATGCAGCGTTAATGTCGTTTCCCGATCTTTACCCAGAGATTGGCTCCGAGCAGGATTTGAGCGAAGCCCTCCCTCATAAACAGCCTTCACCTGATATTGGTAGTACCCCATAGGAAGGCTTCTCCAAGAGGGATCTTTACCGGAAAAGAGATTTCCATCAACCATCGCCACCGAAGTTTCGGTTGCATCCTGCTGTGCAATCCGAGACACTTCGTACCGAGTCGGTGCATAAAGAGGCTTCTGCATCTTCATATCCGATCCGAGAGGAGCCATCTCGATGGAAAGAAGGTAATTCTTCTCCATGTTATGCTGATCTAAATACTCAAAAGGAGCAGAGGTATAATCCCGACATAATACGTGTACATGACGTTCAAAGGAGAGGCCTCCTTGTACGCCGGCATCTGCCAAAAGGCTCAAGAAGCCATTATAGCGAAGAGCGATCAATGCTCCCTGTGGCAAATCCATAGGTTTCGGAAGTTCATATCGATTCCACTGATTATCAGTATTCGGAATGTTTACCTTCTCAAAAAGAATCTTATTTGTCGGTTCGCCATCACCATCCAACGCGAACACAACGAGATCCACACTCTTATGAGGACCTTTGAACTCATCGGTCATCCAACTTACGGACAGTAAAGCCATCTCCCGTCGATACACCGTACCAACAATACTATGGCTACCATACTCCTGCACTCCAAGGCGTGCCACACCCTCACCCTTATAGAATCGGATCGTATCGGCGTGTTGAGGAGCCTGCCATGAAACAAGCGTACCATCTCCCTCCTCGACAGCTTGCACAAGGCGAGGAGCAAAAGCCTTTTGTTGCAATTGTATATTGTAATGGCTTGTTGCCGTCAAAGAGCATTGCTCCTGTTTTGTGGCAAACCCTGCACGGGTGCAAGTTATGGTATAGTCTCCCTCGTAAATATCAGAAATTTGAAAAGCTCCCGACTCATCGCTATATGCAACATGGTGTACAGAATGATCAACCTCTTCTCTCCGAAGCAGTATTTTCGCTCCCGGGATCATCTTATCAGACGTGGTCTTGATCGTTCCGGAAACAGATATGCGCGAGAGGGGCTTCATATCGAAATTGATCTTCGTCTCCTTGTCCGCAGAGATCTCGATAGTTTGGCTCAAAGGTTTATAGCCCACGGCACGAATTTGAATGGTATAGTTCCCCTCAGGAAGGGCAGATAGGGTAAAAACTCCCGACTCATCACTGTGGGTCATCGCATCTACCCCCTCTATCGAGATCAAAGCTCCTGCTATCGGAGTCGTTCCGTGAGAGACAATGCCATGCAACGTTCCCTCCAATGCCTCTCGGATAACCATACGATACACCGTCAGTTTGAACATATCCGGTGCCGAGTGCATATGTATGCCTACATGCAAATCTTGTGATTTTTCTCTAGGCGCAATATAGGAATAATAGTGCCGACGTCCTCCCTCGTCATTACCGACAACATGATCAGCAAGACACGCTCCCATAGAAGCGACCTCGGGATGCGCTCCTACATGTACTGCCATCAACTCGGGCATTTCATAACTATATGCGGAAGCCTCAATATCGATCTTGTAGCGACGTCCTTTTTCTATGGAAAATGGAGGAGTGATCAACCAATCGTCTCCCGACTTCTGACTATACGAACATTCAAAACCTCCGTTTAGGAGAGGTTTCCATGTGATCTCTCTCCCCATTTGATCCTTATCGCCATTGGCATTGATAATCGTGTATAAAGCGGTTTCCTTTGATGGGAACGCCGTTTCGTAGGGAAGAGTAATAGCACTCCCTACGACAAGAGATTCAGAAGTAGTCGCCACACCGACGCCCTGTTCATTGCGAGGTGTAACCTCATAACTATAAATACCGATTTGCCCAACTTCTTGATCCAAATACTCCGTTTGAGTCAAACCCGTGGCAATAACATGCTCATCAGGGAGCCGCTTTACATCGTAGAAGACCTCATTGGGCAAAAAGCCTCTATTAGCCCCGATAGTGGGTTTAAGCCATGTAATCTTTACCGCTTTATCAGACAGTTTTTCCAGCCTTAACTGCTGTATAGCTCCCGGGCGATCCATCCCAATATAGATTGTAATAGTCGATGCCTCTCCCTTGCCTTGAGCATTTGAAGCAACAACAGAGTATTCATATAGTCCCGAAGTTGTAACAATATCGTCATACGCCAACTCAGCTCCGGCAGCAGCTCCAATCCATTTTTTTATTTCCGCACCACCTCTGTAAAGGGTTATATCACATTTATCTAGGGCAGATCCTCCATGCGTGGCAGTGGGAGCCGTTAGGGAGACTTTGCCAAGGAGTGTGCCGTTAAGACCGGGCTCTACCCCGAAGTGCGACACGGAACTCGGAGCTCCTTCCTTGATATTGCTGTATGGAATATCAACTCCCGTTATCTGAATACTCTCGGGATAGTCATACTCTTGACGAACCAAGCCCGTAGTAGGATCTATCTCCAACCAACGATACTCTCGGGAGGTTGTGGCAGCCCAATAAAACCTCTGTGTATCGTGATTGAACGTTGCCGACTGTGAGGTAATTGCAGGGAAATAATCGCCTCCTCCCATATCAGTCTCCGTTCCATCCGCCGCTACATTGCAGAGGACTCCGTATTCATCTTCGCATAGGAGTTTACCATCAGTCGTCGCAGTCAATGTGAGGTAACGCTTGGATAGCTTTGCCACCTTCTCAGTAGCCCCAGTCACAAGATTGACCTTTAGGAGCGTACTCCGATTGCCTTCGAGACCAAGGGCATACATTGTGGACGACGTATAGTCATAGGTCATATCATAAAAAAGAGTGGTCATGTGACTATAATCTGCCAACGACGTAAAACGCCCCTCGACAAAGTCATAGGTACCCCAAGCAATAGGCTCTGCCCCTCCGGGAATGGAGCGATAGGTATAACAGTAGTAGGTTTTGCCGGCAAAAGCTCCTGCGGCAACGGAGAAATTATGCTTGTGCAGGAGTTTGAAGTCCGACGGATCGGTTGCCGAGAATGTACACGCCCCCACATCATCGGGGTGGGACTCATTTTGGACAACCCATCCATACACAGATCTTGATAGATCTTGTGCGGACAAACGCCCCTCTCCAAAAAGCGAGATAATGAGCGCAAAGAGAGCTGTAATCGAAAAGTGAATTTGCTTCATATTTAAATAGTAATGTTTGATCAACTCTTGGGGCGGAAAAAGAAGTCAGGATGCTCTATTCTCAGAAGCAACAACAGAGAAGCCAAATGGAGAATATCCGACAAGGATCATCATCCACAAGGCTTAGCACAATCTATTTATACAATTCTTTCCTGAAACAAAAATACTCTTTTTGGGATAAACTAATGGCAAAAGAGATCAAGAGAGTGAGGCTGATTGGAGTGATTAGCCAGAGTATAAATGTAAAACGAGCGGTAAAAAGAGACGGATAACGCTCGCTCGCCTCAACAAACATAGGTATATTGCAATCAATGATTTAAGCCATAATAATAGCAAAATCCTGTCGCGAAACATAGCATTATTCGCGACAAGAAAGCGATATATTCTGATGAACAAAACCCCAACAGAGAGGGGCGAAAAGGGAATCCCTGCCACGACCAACGAAGGCTGAGGCAGGGATTGTTTTTTTATATGCGTGGTAGAAGCGAAACGGCTGTTTCGGCTTCGGTCACTGAAGAGGTGTACGGGCTAGGCAGCGTACTACGAGCCTTTGCCGACACACCCTAATCGGGGAGAAGATTAGCGCACGACGATGAGCGAAAGACTCTTCGTGCCGACCTTGACGAGGTAAGAGCCATCCGACAAGGTTGCGATATTGATACGAGCCTTGCCCTCGGCATCCGTCTCCGTCGAGAGGAGACAAACGCCCTCTAGTGAATAGATCGCCACGGGAGTGTAAGCTGCACTACCGGACAAGAAGACAACATCCTTAGCGGGATTGGGATAAAGGATGAGCGGATCGGTTGCCACAGCTTCGAGAGCGGTATCTTCCTTGAACTCGGCTTGGATCTTCGTCGCCTCCGTTACCTCAAAGCTCTTGGCACTGGTAATATCCGTGCCGTTGGCTGTGATCTTGTGGAGCGTGTAGCCCTTATCGGGCGTTGCCGTAACGGTAAGGCGTGTACCATAAGGCACTGCCGCGAGGTTGTCATACCCGGTGACAGATAGTTTGCCGTGGGCAGACTCTGCAACTGTTACCGCAAAGGTCTCCTTCACGAACTCGCCTTGGATCGTCGTCGCCTCCGTTACCACAAAGCTCTTGGCACTGGTAATATCTGTGCCGTTGGCTGTGATCTTGTGGAGCGTGTAATGCGCATCGGGCGTTGCCGTAACGGTGAGGCGTGCACCGTAAGGCACTGCCGAGAGGTTGTCGCACCCTGCTACGGATAGTTTGCCGTGGGCAGACTCAGCGACCGTTACGGCAAAAGTCTTGACAACGAAGGTCGTCTTCACCACCACTTCTGCCTCACCGACCGTTGCTTCAAAAGTCGTGCGCCCGGTGTAGAAGGGGAGCTCGATCTCCTCAGCACCCACGAGCCACTTATCGACATTGTAACCGGCATCGGGGTGAGCCGTGATCACGAGTTTGTCATCTTTGCGAGCACGACTGCCGGAGGTGAAGGGCTGACCATTTTTGGTAGCTGTGAGATGTCCATGCCCTGCAGAGGTGAATCGCACCACATACTCGGGGACTTTCGTAAAGGTAGCCACCACCTCGGTAGCACTCGTGAGGGTAAAGCTCTTGGCTTGGGTTATATCTACGCCATTAGCCTTGATCTGAGCGAGCGACCAACCATCAGCGGGCTGTGCCTCTACGGTGAGCTTAGTACCGAGCTCGAACTCACGCTCTGACGTGCCAACGAGCTGGAGTGTACCCTCACCGACGGTGCGGAGTGTCACAGCGGCGGTTGGGATGGTAACGTGCAGATCCAAGAGCATATCACGCACGGCATCGAAGCTGTAAATGTAGTGCCATTGTCCATCGGTGTCGGTGATTCGAAGACCTATTTGATAAAGGGCACTGCGCTGGCCGTTAATTGTCAGTGTAGCATCGAAGCGAGCGGGATAGACATATTCGATCTCGACTTTAGCCCCCTTAGCAACGGTGCTGGGGAGGGGCTTCTCGACGCCGTTTTCACGATAGACAATCTGCATCTTCGCATTGTTGCATGTGGCACCGATGGCATAGCTATCACGGCAACCATCGCCAGAGCCTTCAAAATCCGTTGGCACAAAGTGCCCAGTGTACGCCTTGATGGCATATCCCTTGGCGGCAGCAATAGAGGTCGTACTATGCGCTACATGATATGAACGTACAGCGAAGTATTCATCATGCTCTGGATTATCACTTTTGAGATAGGTCAGCAATAACTTCTTCTCCGCTACATTAAGATCCGTAGGCAGACTCCGATAGAAGTCATCCCATGCACATGCTCCCATACGAGGGATAATAGCTTGGGGACATTGTAAGATTGCCAATTTGGGCGAAGCGACGAGCGAGCGTAACTGATCAAAAGCACCATATAAAGAGAGTCCCTCGATATTGGGATTGCGGCTAAGATCCAGTTGCTCAATCGACAACATATTGGTCAATCTAAGTGATTGGATCTGTTGCCAAGCACTCGGGTCGATGCTCTTCCACGGAAGAGACTCAATATAGATCGTTGGTAGAGTCTCGGGGAGTTTCAAATCCTCTTGTCGGACGATCTTGAGATCTTTCAGTACGAGGTCGGTCAACTTCGTATTACTTGTCAGATCAAGCGTAGAGATGGCATTGCGTGATATACCCAGATAGGCGAGCTTGGTCATCTTGCTGAGATCAAGCTCTGAGAGGGTACTGGGATGCGGAGTGCTCCAAGGGAGGCTTGCATCATTACGACCATTAATATGTCCGATGTGAAGGTGTGTGATATTTTCCACATGCCCCCACTCAATAGCAGCGACATTTTGAAGCACATCAATAATCCTGATCGGGGTATGAGCGGGACGCTTCTTTTCGTAGACCTTTACCACGGGATTTTCTTCGGCAGCGGTGATACCACTAAAGCGAGATCCCCCCATCCGTGTTTGACAGAGGTAGCGTCCACCGCCACAATCCACAGCAAAAGAGATCGGTGTATCGTTAGATCCGTCGGAGAAGTAGAAGTATAGCGGATCGCCTGCATGCGTCTGCTCTGTGGAGAAACTACCGATCAAATCCCACTCCGAAGCCTCAGGTGTAAAGTCCGCCACCTCTGCAGAGAAGGTCATCGGCTCGGTAAGCGTGAGGTCATAACGATTGATACCTCCCAAGTCCGCGCCATTGAAGAGGAGCTTTTGGAGGAGCTTACCCGACTCCAATTGGGCGTAGATGGTAAGTTTCGTACCAATAGGGAGGGAGCTACCACTGGGGACATTTTGCGCTCCATTCTTCACGACAATGGTACATCCAGCCACCTGATTGATCGTAACGGTTGCCTCCGTAGCACTACTCTCAATGGGGTGATAGGTGTACTTATCATGAAAGTAGTCGTAATAATCTCTATTGGGGTCGTTTTTTTCGTTCTTGTACTCCTCTAGGAGAGGTGCAGGCACATAGACATCGAGGGTTTTACGTGGATCTCCAAAACCACTTGGGTTGTTTTGCCATGTACAGATCCTGTACTGTGCCTTTACAGGAGCGTGCAAGATGAGCTTTTGAGGAGCGATAGGCTCTAGGTATTGCTTGTTATTCCTCCAAATCAGGTTGCAAGTAACAATGGTACTCCCCATACTCACCTCGCTGAGGGCATCGCACCCATCAAAGAGGTAAGTAGGTACAGATCGGATGCTTGCACCGACAAAGGCAGAGGTCAGAGAGGGACACTGAGCAAAAGCACCTTCGCCCAAGAGCGTTACAGAAGAGGGGACATTAAGCGCCCCTGCAAGAGAGGCACAACGCAAGAATGCTCCCGGATGGATCTCCGTAATACCCTCTAGAGAGGGCATACTCGTAATACCCGACCTTGAGAATGCATACTGCCCGATGCGACGAAGAGAACTGGGGAATTGAAGAGCCGTAACAGCCGTCTGACCTCGATAGGCATTGACGGCAATGAACTCCACGCCATCGGGGATCACCACAGTACCCGTCGCCTTGCGATCGAGCCAAATACCCTGTGCCGTTTTTACCTCTTGGAGCTTGGGGCAATCCTCCCAGAAGGGGTTGCCTTGTGTATGCTGAAGGGCGGGCAACGTCACTTTAGCAAGCTCTGAGCAACCTTGGAATGCACGAGCATAAATTGCCGTGACTCCCGTAGCCTCCAGCTCCGTCATCTGCTTACATTTCTCAAAAGCCCCATAACAGATTGTCTTGATCGAGGGATCCAAGGTTACTTTGCCCACGGCTTTGCTTTCAGGATAGTAGAAGAGGACACCATCTGCACCGACAACGGTCTCCAAGAGAGGACAAAGGTAAAAACGATAACCAAAAAATCTGCCCGGATTACCAGCAACCTCCGTAGAGAAGTAGGCATCGGTCTCAATAATCATTTCTTCATCCCACTTTGAATATCCAGGATGCGTATCCAAATGACGAGCCTCGAGCCAAGTATAGCGAAGTTTGGGGAAGTCCACCTTTGTGAGTTTATCACACTGAGTGATGCCGTAGCACTCCTCGACATTCACCCCCTTGATCGAGGTGACTGTGGGGTTGTTGATAAAAGCCTTTTTACCGATCACTCGGACACTTGCGGGCAGCTCGATGTCGCCGGTTGCATTATTCCAACTGACGAGGGTATCTGCCTTGATGATCATACCGGTCATCTCCTGACCATTGAGATCGTAAAACTTCCAGTTTTTGTCACGCACAAGTTCGAGATCACTAGCGTAGGCATTGTTATCCTCTTCGGTAGTAGCGATCTTCGCTAGGAGTATCAATTTGCCAGCCGTAGCCTCTTGTTTGAGATCGGGGAGGGCGGTGTAGAAGCGATTCAACTCGCCCTCTTGGATGCGGTTACCTGCAATAGCGACCGAGCGTACCCCTTGGAGAGCCTCGCTAGTAGTCGGGGTATGGATCTCTTTGAGCTGATTACGACTGCACCTTAAGTTCGTAAGGAGCGGATTGTTGATGGTAAGCTCCGTGAGTTTATTACTACTCAAGTCTGCCTCTTTGAGCTGTTTTGCTCCACTGAGATCCAATGTACCACTGAGGGCATTGTAGGAGACATTTAACTGCTGTACCGAGGCAAGAGGAGCCTCGTCGATGTGAGTCAAATTTCGACAACCGTTAATAGTAAGGGTCTCTAGCCCTGAGGGAGGAAATACAACAGCCTGCAGGGTATCACAAGAGCGGATCTCGAGCCCCTTTAGCGGGTTACGAGAGAGGTCTAGCTGCTCCAAACCGGAGATCCTAGAGAGGGAGAGTCGCTCCAACTGAGAGTAGGAGGCGAGGTCGGGGAGTAGCGACTGGGAGACATAACTGAGGTCTAATTTTTTGAGTTGAGTTGCTCTAGAGAGATCAAGCTGCGTCATCACAGCCCGGGGCGTGTCGAAGCAATCGAAATCGGTTCCGTAAACTTTGATCTCAGGATCTGCGACAGCACTTTCGAGCCACTGCATACCCTTGAACTGATAGTAGGTTGGTTCTTGACTAGAATACACTGGACTTGCAAGGGCAAATAGGCGGATCTTGCCATCACCAAGGTCCATACCTACGACCTTCCCCTCGGTGTAGCTTCCGACCCAAGGGAGAGCGCGTTCCAAACGCTCACCTTGGCGCAACGTTATCTTCACAGAGGCAATGGGTGTAGATCGGTCAATCTGAACAACTCGAGTGAAGATACGGGCGGGAAATGTTGCGGGCATTTTCGCCAGCACCGCCTCATTGGCAACAAAGATGTAGCACTGGTCATCCCCCCATGGAGAGGAGAATGGAAATGCATCGGGGGCTATCGTTTTGAGGTTTACCGCCTCCGAGAGGTCTACCGACCAAGGGGCACTTTTATTAAATGCCTCTTTGCCGATCTCCTCTACTTGGGGGAGGGTGTAAAACTTAGGCTTCAAAGCCCATGCGAGAGCCGCTGTACCGATCTTTTTGAGTTGGGGGAAGTCCACTTCGTGGAACTGCCACGCATTCAGACGATCTCCAAGCCGATAGAGTGCGGAATCCTCTAAGATCTCCACCTCAGGAGCCGAGAAGTCTATAACAGATCGCATCTCTCGACAAGCATTCTTGCCCACTTTGCGCACCTTATTGAGGTGCAGAGCCGTCACTTTGTTGTTTTTTAGGAATACGTTGGGAGCAATCTCCGTAACGTCATCGGGGATCGTGACTATCCCCGATGCGCCACTCCATGAGGTAAGGACACCACCCTCAACGACGGGTCCCGTCTCCTGCGCCTCTAGCGTACCCCACCCAACGAGGGAGAGGAGACAGAGTAGCGCTACATAGTGTAGTAGTTTTGTCATAGGTTTATTATTAATTACTAAAAGTCTATTGCCGGTCTACAAAAGGGTCTCTTGGTATAGAGAATCGCCCATTTTGGGTATTTTTTTGAGGAGCTAGTGGTATAGATGAAGGGATCTTGCCTGCGCACAGAAGTGAACAATTCGCCACAAACAGCACAAAAACATAGCACTTTGCAGTAAATACACCCCTATAAATATCTTTTAGGTATTATGGGGGGGGGTATTTTGAAAAAGTACAAAAGAATTGTTTCGTAACGTATCAAAAAGCAAACAACGCCCCCACTCCCTCGAAAAGCCGAAGCCAAGAGGAAGCACAAGAGTAGCTAAAGGACTCTTTAATATAAATATAGAACATTGCTCCTTCATCGGTAATACTTTTTCAGCAATTACGGGTACAAAAGTAGCTCTTTTCGCGAAGCAAGCAACCTCCTTATATCATGAAATTTTTAATTTACAGGTAATTGCCAACGCTCTCACCCCCTGCCATTGGTAGGATTCATGCCGATTGGAGCGGATTTTTGTGCCCTCAGTCCACGCCCCCCCACACGCAAAAAAAAATTACTTTGAGCGAAGGTAAGAGAGTAGCGCATACAGCGGGATGTTGGTTATCCGATCCTGCTGGCGGTAGTCCGACATGGAAAAACGCAAACCATGTAGCCCCCGATGCTCCTCGAGGAAGGTCATAAGCGATTTGGATCTCAGGTTCTCCTCCGCTTTTACCTCGAGGGGCATGATCTCTGTCGAGAGTTGCAAGAGGAAGTCAATCTCCTGTTTACTACGCTCCTTAGTATAGTAACCGATCGTCGCCTCTCGAAGGTATTGCAACTGACTGCATACGAAGCTCTCTGCAAAAGCCCCCTTACTCTCTTTCATTTCATTGGGTAGTAGCAACAGCGTGGCAGGCGTATTGCTCATAGCACCGAGCAACCCACAATCCAACATATAGAGCTTAAAAGTGGCAATATCCTCGTAAACAGCTAGAGGCATCGAAGGGGTTGTTATATGGGCGACCTTATATACAAGACCTGCATCGATGAGCCATTGTATCGCCATCTCAAACTCTTTGGCTCGTGCGCCTTTGCGGATAACGCCATAGATGAACTTGCCATTTTCTTTGGCTAGTTGCGAGGGGATGGAGTGCCATACCTGACTGATGCGGAGCGCCTCTGCCGTCGGAGCGTGCCTGGACATATCTTTGTCGTAAGCCAATAAGATCTCCTTTTGCACCTCTCGCACCTTCACAGCATCATTGGTATCAATGTATTGTTTTACAGCCTCAGGCATCCCCCCGACAAAGTAGTACTCACGGAGCAATTGGATGTATTGACTCCTAAGCCCCTCTATGACCGTCCACTGCAGATCTTTGAGGAGATCAAGCAATTGCTTTTTGCCCTTCGCTAGGAGGAACTCCTCGAAATTCATCGGGTGCATTTGCAACGTATTGACCTTGCCCACGGGGTAAGACTCCCCCTGATGTAGCACGATGCCCAGCAACGAACCAGCTACAGCTACATGATATTCGCGGGCATCCTCACAGAAGTATTTGAGCGAAGCGAGCCCTCGGGGCAACTCTTGGATCTCGTCGAGGATGATCAATGTATGGTCGGGGTCGATAGGTACATTGGTCAGCGCACCGATGGAGAGCAAGATGCGTTGCATATTGTAGTCCGGGGCAAATAGATCTGTAGCTAGGGCATTGTTGTCGCAATTGAGGTAGGCTACATACTTATAATGACGACGCCCAAACTCGCGCAATATGTGCGTTTTGCCCACTTGTCGTGCACCCAATAATATCAAGGGTTTGCGATCAGGGCGTTGCTTCCATGCAATTAGCTCGTTTAGTATCTCTCGCTCCATAAGCCACTATATCAATCTATTACAGCACAAAGGTACACTTTTTCAGCCGAACTTTCCGTCAAATCATACACTTTTGCATACGAACTTTGACCACAAACTCACACTTTTTCAGCCGAACTTCCGACCAAATCATACACTTTTGCGGACGATCTTACGGCAAAAGGAGATCGGGGTGTGATCAGAGAGATCGATGCCAACTTCAAGAGCATCATTCACCACTCTATTCCCAACACAAGAGAGAGGGATAATCTGCTGCATGGCAAGCCTGCAAATTGAGGCAAGATGAAATCATATGGACACACCGAATAAAATACCAAGCCTCCTCTGCTTTCCCAAGCAAAGGAGGCTTCAAATCAATAGTTTCGCACTCTAGGTGCAAAGTGTATTCTGATACACTGGGACCTCAGGAGAACCCCTGAGGACATTTCAACGTACTGCAATAGGGTAGAGCAAATCCCCTATGCCCCACCGTGCAAGTACAGTTCTATCAGTCTAAAGAGAGCGTCTGAGTCTCGAAATAATCCGACTCCAAACTGGCCACTTGCCCATATTGATCTCCACCATTCTGAACAAAATCCAATTTGATAGGACGATCGACAACAGATGAGTTTCTTATCGTGTACTTATAGCGATACCGCTTTGTCGCCTTATCGACTTCCAACAACATCTGCCCGTTTTTAGGTGTTAGCTTGTTGGTATAGATGTATACATCAAAGGGGAATACGCTGGGATTTATATCACGAGGGATCGAAAAAGATATGGTAGCCTCTTTATCCACCCCCCAATAGCCACTATTCGTTCGGGTAATCTCTGCATTGAAGTCGTAAGCCTTGTGGAGAGAAAGTACGATAACGCGAGACATGGTACTCCTGGTGTCAGGATCCTTCCCGACAACAGCGATCCGATACTTCTTCGTTTCTCCGTTTTGGGGAACTCCCTTAATCTCTATCTCTAAGGAGCCTTCCGGATTCTTGGTACCACCCAAGTGCTGATAGCGGGGAACTCCCAAATAGGGATCACTGTCTTCATATGAACGATAAATCTTTACGTGCTCACCACCTGCCGAATAGAGGATACGAGCCTTGAAAGTACCTTGCTTGACATAGAGAGCTCCCAGGTTAGAGACCTCCAAGGTATTTCTACCATCGGAGACTTTCGGGTATTCACTCAGTTCGACAGAGGCAAAAAGGTTATTACCCGCAGGCTGACTCACTGCCTCTGCAAAGGTTGCATATCCCTCATTGATTACATCTTTGATACTAATCACATACCTGTGATTGCGAATGATGGGAAGAAGTGTGGACACCCCTGTATTCCCGTCAATATCAACAAAATCTACCTTATAATAGCCGGAACGGGAGGCTCCCTCTTTATGGCCTTTGATGATAACAAAGGTTGAGGAAGGATCGGTATTCTCATGCTCAAAGAGGTCAATGGGGCTCTCACCCATTATGACATCCGAAGGCTGACTATAAGTAGTGCCTGCCGGCACTGTCGGACTCATGGGTTTAAAAGGGAAGTCGTACTCTTGAGTAGTCTTATTGTACACAAATGGAGCTACATTGGCCCGATCGCTACGGTTGTACACCACAAAGCCTTCGAGAGTAAAGATCGTCTTATTCGCTACCACCACACGCACCTGAGAGGTATTGCGAAGGAGCTTTACAACCTTACCGTTAAGACTGGCAGGCTGCAAATGATCCAAGCGGATCAACTGCCAAAACTCCGTCTTTTGGGTCGAGAGGTGTCCGAGGATTTCTCCATCAGACTTTCCTCTAAGGTAAATATCTTGAGGGAAATCATCCCACTTGTGATTAGCAATAAAATGTATATAACGAGGCTTTACGCTGGAGAGAACTTTTGCCCGAAAATTCCGCATCTTGGCAATATTGTCCCTTCCCGGCTCGGGCAAATAGTTATGTCCTTCGGCAATCGCATCCGCTATCCCCCCTACAATAGCGACCCTACTGTAAAGGAAGTTCCTATGCTCGTCGAAGACCAAGAGTCGGAGATTTTGTATGCCGTTTATATCATCATCCGCACGTAAGAGACTTGTATTCATCCCATTGGCATATCCCCCAAAAGAAAGATCAAACTCCGTATCCTCAGGCAGAAAGCTCTCGTGCTCCTCCTTTTGAGGAGTATTAGATGTACACCCTACCACGAAGAGGGCCCACAGGAACAATCTTATATAGTACTTAAAAAACTGTCTCATATCTCTTACTTGTCATTTACCTTATAGGTGTCAAACACACAGCGTATATTAGCCTTATTTTTATTCTGTTCCCAATGACTCTCAAAAGAATAGGTCATACCAGTCTGGGCAGTCCAATAATTTTTTCCCCAAAGGATGCTCTTTACCACACTTTTTGAATCTCGTTGGATAGCCTCTATGTACTTCATCTCAGCCAACGTAGGAATCCTCCAACGACCCTTGTATTTGAATGTTTTGTAAACCTGACGCTCAGCCCTTCTGTCATGATGATAATAATAGTCACTTGCGTAATAATGCTCTGTATAGTACCCATCCATGCCATACTCACCCTCAAAGTAATTGTCACATCGATTCTTTGCGTTGGTGTAGCTGCGATAGAAGGGTTGATAATTCTCATTGCCACCGTGTCCACTACGCCCGGAGCCTCTGTAATAAATGCTTTTATGAGGGAAATGGTTAGAGTAGGGACCATAGTTATTTCCATAATCGTTATCCGTCCACTTGTTGTGTTCCTCTCCTCCACTATATTGGGGTATAGGAATGGACATGCCGCATTGTGTAGCTAAGATGAACTCAGGGGAAACTATTTTATTGGAAGCCTCATCACGTTTTGTTCTTCCATCCGAATCCGTAGGATCCCCGATTTGCTCCCCGGCAACAGGAACAATGGTCGTTATTCGGTAGAATACATCGTTTCTCTGAGTCCCTGAATACAAACTGATACCGGAACTTTCAGCATAGGCTCCTAATGTATTCTGAAATCGGAAATCGGCATAAGGCTGCCCCAAATCCCCCTCTGTTGGAGCAAAGCCCGGGGACTTCTGTCCCGTGACATACTTAGGAGGATACTGGATTACATGTACCTCTTGCGACAGTTGAGCCGTGGTCTCTCCCTGTTGCTTTACCTGACGTACCGTAAACTTAATCTCATAGGGGACAAAGTTGTCGGGGATGCGGTGCTTCACGACCAATCTCTTTTGGGTTTGTACAGTCGTATATATTTCGACATCATCAAAGCGTGCTATAGAGGCAAAGCCTCCCGAATTGTTTTTCTCCTCCTTATGGTAATCTCCCTTTGCATCGTAGTATTCATACCAAGTCTTGTCAATCTTAATTTCGATGGGAAGGTCGGATGCAAAAACGATCTCACGATATTCCGTATTGGGCATTATCGGTTTCAGCTCCTTCACCACGAGGTAGTGAGCATTGCGGATACTCCCATCCACAGCATCGGGTTCATTCCACGGCTGGATGGCAATGTGCGACTCCAGCTCCAAGGGTTGGCTGGGGTCTTCGCTCCCGAGTAGTGCGATATACGTAACAATATCATACAGATGATTGCGTTGCAAGCGGTGCACTCCGTTTTTCTGCGCCTCCGTCATATCCTCCATAGGCATTTGGAAGTTGACGGGAACCCGATAGTAGTAGGTTGCCTCTTTGCTGCTGCTTTGAGCTCTGAACGTGGCCTCTACCATGAGGTAGGTCTCGTGATCCGATTGCTTACTCCAGTCATTTTCATAAGCGTAAAATGGAACCGCTGCTGAATAAAACTTATTGTCATGGGTTTTATCATTGACCTTCCCCTCAAAGGTGCGAAGGGTCATATCTCGGGCTTTGGTATCTTGCCATTCCCCCTCCTCAGTCTTGCACGCCGCACTAGACTTTATCAAAGAAGTCTTGTTCGTATAGCTTTGCATCCGTACCTTGGGATTACCGACCAATTCATAAACTTCATTCTTTACCTTTACGTTTACAGACTTAATGCGTAAACGGACCTTGGCAGCAGCCCTCTTGAGCATAAGCACATCCTGAGACTTCCAACTGGCGGAGCCGGAATTCCACGAAGGAGTCATGGTAATAGATCCGTCCATGAGGAAAGATTTCTGAGGAGAGAGGTCAGTCGGATTAAGATCTGTAGTCAGTACCTTCTGACGAAGCTCCGTAAGATTATTTACTTTTTCAATGGCTTGCGGGGCATTGGCTACCACCACCAAGGTGAAATGTTTGTGCTCGTATTCGGAGATCTCGTTAGCCGGCACCAAAATACGCAGAGTGACGGCGCCATTGCGATCGACCATCAAAGTATTATCACGTGTGGAGGTCTGCTGTACGATGGTCTCATCCGTGGTACGGAATAGGAAGAGATCCATATCACCGATTTTATTCTCATTGAGTACTTTATCATCGTATGCACCCTGATCCGCATCTCCAAGCTCCTCATCTGCAGCCCTCAACAAAGAGCCGGTGGTCGCCGACCTGAATCCATGCTGATGCTCCTGATTTTGGACCTGTACACGCACCTCTATTGCTTTCATCCCATCGGGAATCGGCATATCACCCCCGCCTCCCTTGGGAGAGTCGGTCTTGCAGGCAGCAAGTGTCAGCACTCCAAAAAAAGTGACGAAGAGTCGATGAATCATGTTATATCTCATATATATTCTTGTCTAAAGTGTACGTACTATACGATCAAGCCTCTTGGCGGATTACATATCGCTTCCCGGGCCCCGGCTCTGTACCCGGGGGCAGATCTTTCAGCAACAAGATCTCATCACCATCAACTGAGATATAGAACTCCGTCTCGCGGTGCGCACCCATGTGCGTCTTGAGAGGGAGTACATATATCTCATAAACGCCGGAAGATGCGATACCATACGCATCGGCACTCTTTCCAATGGCGCTCAAAGTCTCCTTTGTTGCATCCTTGTTCAAAGTGACACCGAAGTCCAAACCATTGGTAACAGTGGCACGCCATACAGCACCCTTAGGTCCCGTGAGCTTAAACTTCAAGAGAGCCTTGGCATTTCCTTTTAGGATAATAGTCTTTCCGTCTGAGTGCAATTGCCCGGATCCTCCTCCTTCAGGGAAGTCGATCTCCAAAGAAGAGATATCCTTATCAAAGTCCTTTTCGGAGGCAACCAAATTCCATGGCATGACCTGGGCAGAAACCTCTATTTCTCTGGCATCACGCGGGATCCCTACCGTAAACGAGTAGTGATTGTTGCGGACGACGTCATAATTGGGAGCGATGGAGGTAGTCTTTTGTCCCTTTACGATCTTCAGATAATTTTCTTTGTCGTCGGATACGATCGCCACAGGTACACGGAACATTTTCCCCGCAATTGTTGTGATCTCTATGTAATTGGTAGCCCCCGTAGGCAAGTCCGGTATCGGATTCCATCCGGGAGGAGCACTCTCACTGAAGAGACATTCGGGCACATAAACTTTGGTATCAAAGCTGTTATGGGCTGTTTTGATGTCGGTCACATCAAAAGCAATACGAGAGGACGAGGCCGGGACGGCACCTCGATCTATTTGTCTGAGAGAATACTTATCTACGGCATTGACGTATTCTATCTTTTTTATATCATTAAGGCCATCTCCTTGAATACGAATAGAGATCTTGGCTATACTTCTCACCAATCCGACGGCACTCTGTTGCCTGCCGAGCTCTAGGTCATTGCCATACTCCGATACGGGCATGAGTGGCTTGGTTTCGGCAACCAAGGGCATCCATTGATAAGGATGAGAGGTGGAGCCTTGCCCCGAAATGTCTTGATTATAATATACACGAGCCATTGGGAATCCGCTAGTCGTAGCCTTTTGATTCGCCTCTCCCGTAAAAGGCTTCAACTCGGCGAGCAACCGTTCTATCTCTCCACGCTCCGTTATCTTTTCTGCATCACTCTTTGAAGTGAATATATTGACGATAAAGTAAATATCGTTTGCTCCCACACGAGCTACGGCTTTGGGTCTTTTAAGTTGATCGCGATCTGCGCTATAGAAAAAACCTACACGCTTTGCACTCCCCGAAGGGAATACGTACATCGCCACATTATGCACGTAGTCTTCCTCGTCCTTACTATCGGTATTGATCGAATTCCCCGTCTGTGCCCGTAACTCCGTCTCTATGTAAGTCTCCCCGTTCTGCAAGGATACGACATCCTTTTTGGCACAGTGAGGAAGCGAAAGACCGAATACCAGGGATGCGAGGACAACCAACCAATGCCGAGTCTCTAATAATAAATGTTTCATCTTCAGCATGTATTTTTATCAGAAGCCTATATCGTAGCTATGTATGAGCCAATCATTGATCCACAGCTCGGTAATCGTAAATCCTCCGGGACAATTGCAACGTTTGGTCTTTAGCACGATTGTAAAATCGTTGAGACACCGAAGGTTTATATTGTCGGAACTCGGACTCAGCAGAATAGTCCCTACGAGATCCTCATTGAAGATTTCTTTATTGTCTTTTTTCGAGCGAATAACCAAAGAGCTATTACGCCCACTCTCTAATTTCAAGGTGGTATAAGCTGCCACAGTTACAGAATCCTTTGGATAGGTCTGTTTGGTAGGATAGATCAGTTTTTGCCAGGGAACGATATTCCCACCATAAGCATATGCAGCGTTATTGGCACTCAACTCTATCTCTACATCTTTCGGGTTATCGAGGCCTTTGACCTCTACTATGATACGATTGGTTATCTCCCGTATGTTTATGTCGGAGTCAACGAAGAAACGCTCTTTGGCTCCAATTGTAACCATCGGTGTCTCTCCGACATATATATATTTGTTGTTAAGGTCTGATGCACGACCGGCTTCCAGTCGCAATTGCAAGAGCAAATCGCTCTTTTTGGTAACCCCGACCTCCGGTTTTTTGATGGAGAACAACTTATCAATGTCCCCACCCCAAGCAACAATACTGTATTGCCCTGCAGAGTCTATCGGATAAACATAACGGAGATTTTCATCAAGTTTTAATTCTTCTTCTCGACGGGTGCTGACAAACAACCCCTCTTCGTCAAAAGCAAAGAACGTCCATTTTTGGATTGATGGATAGGTCCGTTGTGTAGCACACTCTGTCTTGGAGTAGAGATTCAAACGAACACCTCGATCACAACCTTTCAAGTCATCGAAAATATATTTATCGCACGATGTTGCCCCTAAGATCACCACTAGGAACAGTGTAGCTATAGTTACAAACCTCTTCATCTAATAATTGTTTTAAGCTAAAGAATAGTAGAGGGGAAGCATCTCCCTTTCAAGTATAATCCTCAAGGGTTGGGAGACAACCTCCCACTCTACATTGGCAATTTAATTTTTTACGAGAACTCTTACACTTCTACCTCATTAGAAGTTTATATTGTAAGAGTGAGTTCCCCACTTGATTACGGTGATTTCCGTTGTCATGTAGGTCTCCTTATCATAGATAGGATCTTTTGGATCAGGCGTGGGATCATCCGGATCGGGATCTTCGTTATCAACACCCGGATTGTAAGGATTACCGGAGAAGCCGTACTTACTGAAACTCTTTACATTGACATTGTAGATATTGTTACGAATAACGGGAGAAGAATTCCAAGTCGTAGCAGTAAGTTCATCAGGGTTGAGCCATGCGAAATAGAACATCTTACCCTCTTTAAACTCTATAACGCCATCTTTGCCTCCGATTTGAGCTCCACCATCGTTGGCTGCTATTGCCACATCTTTATCTCTATAGAAAAGACCCGTTTTTGTACCTAAATAAATCGTTCCATCGACATTAGCCTTTCCAAATTCTCCTGCGGCAAAAACCTCTTTATTAGGCACAAACTTACCTTCTACCATTACGTAAGTCGTATTACCGCGAACATAACCACTGACTTCAGGAAGTTTTGCATACTTATGAGTGGTCTCTGTAATATACTTCATAGAAGAGAGCATGCTTTCCTCTGTAAGACTCGGGCCCTTCACAACTATTTCAGAACGATCAACTAACAAAGAATAGTCATACTTATCTCTTGCTTGAGATTCATAATCATCACGACTGCTGGGGATAAAATCAAAAGCAGGAGATTTTACATCAATAGCACTAATTTTATCTCCAAAACTGTGGAGGTAGGATTTCTTATCATACTGAGCCACTGTCCATTTAAGGTTTTGCAATTCTCCCAAGACCTTCTTCACGGCACCGCTTGTTGCGATAATTTCCACCTTAGATTCCAAATCTTTGTCTTTGGTTACGAGAACTCTAGAAGCAAGACGGCGGACAGCTACGGAAACCTTGTTCATGGCTGCAGCCTGCTCTTTAGTAACACCATCCTGAATCATCTTTTCCACAGGAGTTCCTGTCATGATAATAATATCCTTTCCTCCTTCAACTTTAGCATACTCACCCTTAACAGCACCATCATCACCCTTGGTAATAACATCGTATGCCTCTCTATAAGCCTTGTCAAAGGCGTCTGCGCCAATAGTTGCGGCATTATCAAGAGCAGCCTTTACATCGCCATTGTTATTCACAACAACATAGATCTTCTTCGTACCACCTGTCGTAGAGAAAGGACTTGTTTCGTAAATGGTTCCTCCTTGCGAAGTTGCATTGAGAGTTTTGGGTTCGACCTTTCCATTAGCAACGAGATAGATATCCACGTTCTTAATTTCATCTCGACCCTCCCATTCTCCAACAAGGTTATGCTTGTCATCCTCTTTTTCCGCACGAAGCTCTTGAGGGAGAGTGATGGATACGGACATGTACGTCGTACCGGACTCGATAGGGTCCTTCTTTGGACTCTCTTTCTTACAGGCGAACATCCCCATGACGAAGATGGCACCCAAAATCAAACTGTTTCTTTTCATTTGCATGAATCTAATTCAAACTTGTTATACTTATATTAGTTACTTGTTTTCTTGAAATACTTGCATGGCACGCTTATCGCCACGCTTGGCAGCAGCCTCTATCACAGCATCTGCTTCTTCCTCATTACCCTGAATGTGCAATGCAATCGCCTTCGGGTACTGAGCTCTGAGGTCATCCGAAAGCCCTGCAAGTACCTCTAATGCCTTAGCAGCATTGCTTTCATACTTCAGTAGTGCATTGGCATAATTCAACACTGCGATGGGGTCATCTCCATAAAGTTTATAGGCTTCGGCATAGATTTTAAGCGGATTCTTACCCTCCTTAACCCAAATCTCTATCAGTTGAGACAACTCATAATGGCTCATGAGAGCCGGATTTTTATCGAAAATTTTGGGGAGTTCCTGTACGGTATAGGGGCGAACTTCGTATCCCATACTGAATGTCGTGCGACGCAACGAGGGGTAGAGATTCGTCAGCAAGAACTGATATACACTACCGTTGCGTAGGCTCTTGATCTGAGCTTCTCGCTCCGTATCCGTGCTATAGCCATCAATTGCGGAGAGGACTTTGTCCTTATCCTCTACATTGGAGGTCTCGACAAGGCGACGAAGTCCCGCCCAGTCTTCACCGGCTCCCTCTACCGAGGAAGAGGCGATATTCCGCACCTCGGGATATATGTTGCGGACGTAATCGGCAAGTACCACGGCTCTCCGCTCGGATAGTTTTTGGTTGTAGTCGGCAGGAGACTCGGGAGAGGCATAACCAACCACTTCGATCTTATCCAATGTTGCGCCAAGTCCACTCTTTGCCAACTTGATAGCACGCTCCATAAATGATCTGAGCTTGCGCAGTTCATTGGCATTATCTTGGAAATCCGTAAGCAACTCATGCCGTCCGACCTTGAAATTGACCTTGCAATCAAGTCGCTCCGCATAACGTTTCGTCTCCACCTTTTTAGGAGCCAAAAAGTCATAGGCATAGTGATCTTTGGAGAAGCGAGGCCCTATGGGCAAGGGGAAAAATCCATCATTTTCGCCCAAATCACAAGTGGCACAACCGTAAGACTGCTCCTTTATGTAAAGATTGGCCTCCTTCATCCACACTTGATAAGGGATCGTCTGCTCCACATGGACAGGCTCCATCTCCTTGTCGGAAGACAAGCGAATAATCTTTGTGGGATCGCACTTTTCCAAAGGGTTCACCGTACCCAAACGATGCTTCCGCTTGAGGATTTTATAGCGATTGGCTCCTGCAAAGTGGATAGGCGAGAGTGCAACCCTCGTATGCATATCCTGAGCTACATACTCCGGAGAGACGATAACATGCTCCTTACTCCCGATGAGGGTCGAAGGGTATACGTCGAATGCAATGGTGATGGTTTGTCCACCTTTGTTACGTGATACGGAAATGTTTTTGTACGTATGACGAAATTTGTTGTTTGCATCTTGCGCTTGACCGGAAATCCAAACACCGGAGAGGAGGAGCATCAACAAGGATTTATAGATAAAATTGATTGGTCGCTTCATATGGTTTTTTGATTATAATACGGATGCTACACATAAAAAGGGGCAAGACTCTGCCTGATCCTTTTGTATGGATCAATCCTATTCTTTTTCGATTTTGGGTCTGTATTGAGATCTATGGTTCAGAAGAGATAAACAAGCGACAAGGTAGACTTCGTAGGACCTAAATAGTCGGCAGCACCCTGACCTTCTCTCTCTCCACAGGTGGCACATTTGAACTTATCATACACCAAGCGGGCATATCCAAGTCCAAGAGATAGCTCCATATTGAACCGATCACTGATAGGCAACTGATAGCCTGCACTTATCCCTCCACCGAAAAAATAGCCTTCATAGCGATGATTTTTCATCATTCCATTCTTATTTTGAAGGATAAAGAGCGGAATATTCACCCCACCGACATTCATCTGCCCTCCATGTAAGTGAAATCCGAAAAACCAACCATTGAACACATCGCAAGTCCAATATCGGACCTCCGGCTGCAACAACCAATGGCTCCACTTCTTAGTCGTATAAGCGGGACTGATGGAATTGGTCGTGTAAAAGAAGTAATTGGCTCCCAACTGCGTGTCTAAAGTAAATTTTTCACCCAGCGCGACCTCTACGGAGACATTCGGTGTTAGTAACGCATCGTAGAGTAAATTGTTTTTTACGGCTACACGCTGCCCTTTTGCAGAGAACACTACAAATAAAGCAAAAGCCATAACAAGGAGTAGTTGTCTTTTCATTGTGAATCTAATTATATTGACTACCGAGGAAAGAGATTTTCCAAATGAGAAAAAGGAGGGGTGCGTGGGAGAGGCGGGGAGAAAGAGAATAAGATCGTCGATTTGCTAGAGAATTAAAAGTTCAGGGAAATAAGTAGTTATTTGTGCAATCTACCCCGTTATTTTGAAAACCCTCCCACACAAGAGCGAATGAACGCGAAAAGTAGGATGATGATTTGTTTGTTTACACTGTTTTAAATGATAGATCCCGAGCACCTCCCTCTTAGAGGCTGAAAATCTACATCTTGCTTCCCCGTAAGAAGTAGAAGCGGTGCAAAGAAAAAAAAAAAAACGACCTAGCCAAATTATGATTCAACTTTTTCTCTACATTTACATCGACGATAGCGTTCATTGAGCCCTAAAAACACAACTAACTCGCTGATTTTAAGACACAAAAAAAATTTCAGCCAAAGGCTCAAAAAGTGCAGGGCTGAATTTTTTCGGGCTCTGCCCAAGAAAAAAGAAATCAGAGGGCAGAAAGAAAAAATGTACCTTTGCGCCGATATGCAAATTCGACACATTCTTCTCACAAAAAACGGATCGAACTGCTCTCCGTGGCTCCTCCCCCTATTGCTCCCCCTTATCGTATGGGGACTTTATGGTCTACTCCTTGTGGTGATGCCCGAATGCCTCGACTATCGTTTAATATATACTCCCTTGGATAGTCTGATTAAGATCAGACCTGCCCTATACCCGGCTCTTGCGCTCGGATTCGTGCTCCTACTCCTCATTCCCTTTCCCTCTATTGCAAAAAAAAAGGAGCCCTCTCCCCTTTTTTCCAAAAAGACGCACTCTTACCTCGAAGATGGGGCATTGCTCTCGTGGACACTCGGCTACGGAAACATTCTCTTCGGAGTCATCCCGAGCGTGATCGGACTCCTCATACCCTTTATCGTGGGAAGCCTCTTCCATATCATATACGCTCTGAAGATGGGGAAAAAGCCATCCATCCATCCTCGGGGTTACATCTTCTTTATACTCCTCTACCTCTGCTACGACCTCCTTACCATTCTTTGGGCTCGCAACTTCTCGGTAGCCCTCGATTGGTGGTGGCGCGAAGCAAGTTTGCTTCCTCCTCTTCTACTCCTTGCCATCTACCCACCGTCCGAAAGCACCATACACAGACTGATGCACTACGCCCTTCGGATCGTCTACCTCTACATCCTTGCGAACATCGCTGTTTACGCTACGGTATGTCTCCTATCAGGTAATTCTCTAGGGGTGGCTCTCTGCTTTGAAAAATGCTACTTCTCCTTTAACCATGAGGCTACAAGTCCTGCATTTTTGGCAATGGTCTTCGGTCTTCAGCACTACACCTACCTCGGGATCTTAATGCTCATCCCCCTACTCTACATCCTCCTTGTGGAGAGAGGGAACCGTGCTCACATCCCCCTTGCCGTGGTGGCCCTTCTCGGCTTCATCAGCTATCTCTTCATCTTCCAAAGTCGTATCCTGATCCTCATCATCCTTGCGCTCCTCCTCCTCATCGCCCTAGAGCGCATGACTCACTGGAGCTACCCCAAACTACTCCTCGGGGGAGCCTTGCTCGGCATAGTCGGAAGTGTCCTGCTCCTCCTCACACGCCCATCTTCGCTCAGCTATCTGATCGACGACCACCGATTAAACCTCCTCACGACTGCCTCCCGATACCTCGGAGATCACCTTTGGGAGGGCTATGGACTAGGCTCTGCCAAAAGTCTCATCTTCCCCTTCTATCAGGGAATGTACGCAACGCACTTCCACAATCAGTATGTACTCTGCCTCCTCGAGGGAGGGATTCCAAGCCTGATCCTTTGGGTCGGTATATGGGGTTCATACCTCTACCACACCCTCAAAAGGAGCAACTACCCCGCCCTTCTTATGGGAGTGGTAATGGCAATCCTTTTCACTGTGGACTTGATAACCTGCCTCTCCCAATACCTTATATCTATGGGTATGATGCTCCTCTTCTTACTCTTATCCCACCCTCATAACTATGGTATATCAAGAGATTTTCCAAAAGCTAAAGGCACAAGGTAGTGCCACCAAAGCACAAACCCTGCAATACTTCTTCAAATGCGGCAAGGGGCAATATGGAGAGGGTGACCAGTTTTTAGGCGTTACTGTACCCGAGATCCGTGCGCTCGTCAAAGCCTATCGGAACAAAGCAGGGTGGGACGACCTCCGAGAGCTACTTGCCAGCCCATGGCACGACTGTCGCCTCGCAGCTCTGCTCCTCCTCGTAGAGTGGTATCCCCGAGAGCCTGATGCCGTGTTCCGATTTTATTGCTCCCATACGGATCGAATCAATAACTGGGATCTGGTAGACCTCTCCGTCTACAAAATAGTAGGGCGCCATCTCCTCCATCGGGATCGCAGCCTCCTAGATCAATGGGCCAAAAGCTCCAACCTCTGGGAGGTGCGTATGGCTATCGTGGCAACCATGGCCTTTATCCACCAAGGCGATTGCACCAAAACCTTACAACTAGCCGGCCAACTGCTCAACCATCCCCACGACCTGATACACAAAGCGACCGGTTGGATGCTCCGAGAGGTGGGTAAACGGCAAATTGATCTCCTACGCACCTTTTTGAATCAATATGCAACCCAAATGCCTCGTACCATGCTTCGTTATGCGATAGAGAAACTCTCGCCTACTGAGCGGAAAGACTACTTAGCACGCAAGTAAACGAGACAAAAAAAGAGGATGACCCGAAACATTCGTTTCAGATCATCCTCTTGATTTTTGATCAGGTAGGGATGATATGTTAAGATCAGCCCATGCGGGGCCCCAGCCATTCGCCCTTTATGTTCCCGTCTCTTGCAACAATACATTCTTCAGCAGGGCAATTACCTCTCCGACCGAAGCAATACCCGTAACTCGTACGCTACGCACCCCTTTTTTGTTCTCATCGAGCCGACACTGCCTATGATGGTACGATACATAGGTGATCAAGGCTCCAAACGCCTCCCCTTGATAATAGGGGTCATCGGGATCTTCGGGTAAAAAAAGGTACAATACACTCGAGCGCAATACCATACGTTGCAAGCCCAATTGTCGCCCCCATTGGCGCAAAATCGGCACCAAGATCAGCTGCTCCACCTGCTCGGGAAGCATACCGAAACGATCCTCCAGGCGCATACGGAAGTTTGCCACCTCCTCCTCGGTGGTTAGATTGTCCAGCTCTCGATAGAGACTGATGCGCTCGGCATCCTGCGGTACATAGTCCGGCGGGAGAGAGAGGTAAAGATCGCTCTCAAAGGGACAATCCTCATCGAGGGCAAGTTCATTCGGCTCTTCGTCGAAAATGGCTCCGAACTCCTCACGCTTGACTTCTCGCACCGCTTCACTAAAGACCTTATGATAGGCATCGAAGCCCAAATCCGCAATGAAACCACTCTGCTCGCTGCCAAAGATGTTACCGGCCCCTCGAATGTCTAAGTCCTGCATAGCGATACGGATACCGCTACCGAGATCCGAATAACTCTCTATGGCACGCAAGCGACGCTGCGATGCCTCAGGCAGGAGGTCCATCGGAGGAGCAATCAGATAACAAAATGCCTTACGGGAGGAGCGTCCCACTCGTCCTCGTAACTGGTGCAAATCACTCAACCCGAAGTGGTGTGCACCGTCTATAATAATCGTATTGGCATTGGAAACGTCAATTCCATTCTCTACGATCGTGGTAGAAACCAATACGTCAAACTCATGACGAGAAAAGGCAACGAAAAGCTCTTCCAAAGAGTGCGGATCCATCCGCCCATGCCCTATCGCAACCCGACAATCGGGGACATGGTGTTCGATCATCTGCGCTACCTGCTCAATATCATCAATGCGATTATGTACGAAGAAGACCTGCCCGTTCCTACTGAGTTCAAAGCTAATTGCCTCGGCAATTGTCGTGGCATCGAAACGAATAATCTCGGTAGCTACGGGATAACGATTGCGGGGCGGAGTAAGGATATTGCTCAGATCTCGTGTACCCATCAGTGAAAACTGCAACGTACGAGGGATCGGTGTGGCACTCATCGTAAGCGTATCGACATTGACTTGGAGCGAACGGAGTTTCTCCTTGACCGCTACGCCAAACTTCTGCTCCTCGTCTATAATCAAGAGTCCGAGGTCTTTGAACTTCACCCCCTTGCCCACCAAGCGGTGTGTCCCCACTACAATATCAATCTTGCCTGTCTCCAAATCCTCCAAAAGTTGCTTACTTGCTTTGCTCGTCTGTGCTCGGGAGTAATATGCCACCCTTACGGGTAGATCCTTGAGACGCTCCGAGAAGGTGCGGTAGTGCTGATAGGCCAAAATAGTTGTCGGTACCAGCACTGCAACCTGCTTGCTATCCGCCACCGCCTTAAAAGCGGCACGTATGGCAATCTCCGTTTTGCCGAAGCCGACATCACCACAAATAAGGCGATCCATCGGGCGCGGTTGCTCCATATCGCTTTTGACTGCCTCCATTGCTTTGAGCTGATCGGGTGTCTCCTCGTAGATAAACGACGCCTCCAGTTCATGTTGCAAGTAACTATCGGGACTAAAGGCAAAGCCCTCCGCCTCCTTACGTGCGGCATAAAGGCGGATCAGATCGCGAGCGATGTCTTTGACCTTTTTCTTGGTGCGTTCCTTGAGTCGATTCCAAGCCCCTCCACCGAGATCACTCAGTTTCGGAGGCTCATCGTCCCGACTGCGATACTTCGATAGCTTGCGGAGGTTATGTACACTTACAAGGATATAGGCACCATCTCGGTAGTCGATCTTCACCACCTCCTGCTGACGCTCGCCATCCCGTTGGGTAAAAAGCCCGGCAAACCGTCCAATGCCATGATCATAATGCACGATATAGTCCCCGGGAGTAAAGCTTTTGAGCTCCTTGAGCGACAGCGAGACGCCTCCCGTACGGATGCGGTCGCTCTGCAAGCGATACTTATGGTACCGCTCGAAGATTTGGTGGTCCGTCAAAAAAACCGAAGCACTCGTGGCATCCTCAAAGCCCTCGTGCAACGTAAGCGGTAACACTTCGGGCATAAAAGAGGATTCCCCAAGATCGTGCAGGATCTCCCGTAGGCGATCTACCTGAGTAGCACTCTCCGAGAGGAAATAGACGCGAAAGCCCTCCGCTCTATAGTGCTTCAGCCCCTCCAAGAGGAGATCGAAATTCTTATGAAAAGTCGGCTGAGGTTGGGTTGAAAAGACGACATGAAAAGACTCCCGAAGCCGTGTAGAGCCATGCTTTAGGATAATCGGGTGCAACTCTATATCCAAAGCAAGACATTCCTCGGGGACAAGAAGGCGTCGCATCTCCGCTGTGGAACTAAAACCCTCTCCCTCCACGATCACGGCCTCCTCTGTATGCAATCCCGCCACAGAGGCCATACCGGTATCGTAATCCACAAACAAAATGGGATATTCCTTAGGTAAAAAGGCACACAAAGACTGCCCCCCGGAGAGAGTATCCGAAGTCGCAAGATTGGCAGAGAGGGTCACACGATCGAACTTTTCGGACGAAAGTTGTGTCTCTACATCGAAAGAACGGATACTCTCCACCTCGGTGTCAAAAAGATCCAAGCGGATGGGACGATCGGCATTGTAAGCAAAGACATCTATAATGCTCCCTCGAAAGGCCGCCTCCCCGGGTTGATAAACATAGTCGGTAATGGTAAAGCCCTCATCAACAAGCCAAGAACGAAACTGCGAAAGATCGAGCGTATCACCTACAGCGACCATGCTCACATGCTCCTCCACAGCACCCTCTTCGGGGATCATCTCCGCCAAAGCCATCGGGTAGGAGACCACCAAAGGACGATCACCCTGTTGTACCCGAGCGAGCAACTCCGAGCGCAACACTTCGCTCCCTGCATCAGTATGCCCATAGCGGATATGGCGACGATAACTTGAGGGAAAGAACAAAACAGAGCTACGTCCTAGAATCTGAACCAAGTCATTATAGAGATAACCGGCCCGCTCCTCGTCCTCTGCGACGAGAAGGAGTGGTGTAGACTTCGCTCCTAGTTGCAAACCTGCCACCACAACAGCCAGAGAAGAGCCGGCCAATCCATGACAGCGCACCACCTCCCCTTGGGAGAGTGTAGCCAAAACTTCAGCCAATTGTTTTACCCCCTCATGCGCCTGAAGGGTTGAAAAGAGTGCCTCGATGGCCGTACCGGAGGCAGCAGTCGATTTTTTCATGATAACTACAAAGAGAAGTCCACAACAAGCAATTCGCTTTCCGTCCCCACTCTAAAGGGAGGCCCCCAAAGTCCCAAACCCGAAGAGGTATAGATATGCGTTATTCCCTCTTGATAATAGCCGTAGCCGTATTTGAAGAGGTTTTTAATCAGCCAATTTCCCGGCCAGACCTGCCCATTATGCGTATGACCATAAAAAGCAAAGTCCACTCGAGAGGCAATCGCTTCAGCGACCTCTTGATCCTCAGGTTGGTGATCCAAAAGGAATATAGGCTTGGAATGATCGACAGCTTGGAGCAATTCAGGCAGGGATTTTCGATTGGTATTGGTACGATCGTCACGCCCCACGATCTGCACCCCATTGGGCAAAAGGACAATTTGATCTCGCAAAAGGTGAATCGGAGTCGTCGCTATAAAATCCAAACTCTCCTCAATACCACTGATATACTCATGATTGCCCAATGCCATATAGATCCCCAATGGGGCGTTTATCCGCGCCAGCTCCTCCTCCATATGATGCTCCCGAAGTGGATCTACGATGGCATCTATGAGATCGCCACTGATCAAAACCACATCGGGCTTTTGCTCATTTATCTGTACCACAAACTCCTGCAATCGCTTTTTTGTAATTCCATACCCCAAATGGACATCGCTCACGGCGACCACACGCATACGCCCTTCGGTCGCAGGTTTGGTAAGATCTAAAGAAAGGGTCTGCACCACGGGATTGCGGAAGTGTACGTGCCCCACTATAAGGATCAGAGCCGTTAACCCTAGCGCCATAGGAAAGCGGTGAGGGATCCTGATAATAAAACGATGGAGTAAGTCTCCCAACAGCAGAAGCAATACCATGTAAAGGACAAAGACCATCCAGCCCGTAGAAAGCCAGTAATAGGGATGCTCCCAAAGGAATAACGGGACATGAAAACTGCGCCCTAGGATCATAAGTGGCATTGCAAAGGTGAAAAAGATAAATCCCACTACAATAAGCCAGCGCCCCCACTTGGGTAAAAAAGAAAAATAGGAAATCGCCTTATAGGCCAGCCAAACGTTGGCCCCCATATAGCAAAGTATGAGGAAAACAAATCCAAGCATAGGGCAGCAATCGGATGTTTAGGTACAAAAAAATACCTATAAGGGAGCGGAAAAAGATCCATCCACCTTTATAGGTACCCATAGGAGAGAGATTACTTGCGAGCAAGTACCTCAATTTCGATAAGTCCGTTCTTGGGAAGCGTCTTTACGGCAACGGCAGAACGGGCAGGGAATGCCCCGGAGAAATGCTTCTCATATACGGCATTCATAGCGGCAAAGTCTGCCATATCAGCAAGGAAACAGGTTGTCTTGATCACATGATCAAAGGTATAACCGGCTTCGTCTAGGATCGCTTTGAGGTTGCGGAAAACCTGTTCGGTCTGCTCAGCTACGCCACCCTCTACAAAAGCACCCGTCTTGGGATCGAGACCTAACTGCCCACTGGTGATAAGCGTATTCTCAAATTCAACAGCTTGGCTATAGGGGCCGATCGCTGCAGGGGCGTTGGGTGTACTAATTACTTTCTTCATCTGTTTATCTATTTAATCGGTATAAATCCTTGTTCTAGTCAGCTATTCGTACCCTCCTCTGTCGTAGAGACTCAAAAAGCAAGACGCCCGCAGCGACCGAGACGTTGAGTGATCCGATCTCTCCATATTGGGGGATTGCCACCGCTTCGTGCGCCAGTCGTGCCACGGATGGAGAGACGCCGTCGTGCTCACTGCCCATCACAAGGGCGAGAGGCCCTGCCAAGTTACTCTCATAGTAGGCGTGTTGAGACTTTTCGCTTGCCACCACGACCTTCAGACCGCATTCAGACAAATAGCCAACAGCTCCACTGATAGAGGGAACCCTACAAACGGGAATCCGCATCAATGCTCCTGCAGAAGCATTTACTGCATCCGCCGAAACTGATACACTACCCCGCTCGGCAATCACCACAGCATGAGCACCAGCGCACTCGGCAGAACGGGCAATAGCACCAAAATTGCGGGTATCGGTAACGCCATCCAGTAGGACAATCAGAGGATCTTCTCCCTCTTCAAAGAGCTTGGGAACGAGCATATCCAACTCCGTGTAAGCGACCTGTGCCAAAATCGCCACACAACCTTGATGTGCCCCCCGAGTAAAACGATTAAGACGCTCTACGGGCACCTCAAAAACAGGAACTCGCAGCGAGCGTGCTTGTTGCTTAATCGTTCGTATCTCATCCGAGACCAAAGCACGACGAATGTAGATCTTATCAATCTCTTGCCCGGCTTCGAGAGCTTCTTGGACAGAGTGGATGCCAAATATTATTTTCTCTTTAATCATTGTTTTGTAGCAATTCTTGTGCAGCAGCCAAAGAGGCAGGAGTTATAACATTGCCGCTTATCAGACGTGCGATTTCTTCGGTGCGCTCTTCGGGGGACAGCTCTCGGAGATCCGTTCGAGCCGTATCAGTCTCCTCGTCATATTGCTTGGAAATGAACATCTGTACCGCACTACGAGCCGCAATTTGAGGCAAATGGGTAATGGCAAATACCTGCAAATGCCCTCCCATTGAGCGAAGCACTTTGCCCATGCGATCGGCCACACGCCCCGATACACCCGTATCGATCTCGTCAAAAAGGATCGTTGGCAAATTGTCCCAGGTGGCAAGCATAGCCTTGATCGAGAGCATCAATCGAGCTATTTCTCCTCCGGAAGCGACCTCCTCCACAGAACGTAGATCGGTCTTTCCATTCGCACCAAAAAGGAGCGATACACGATCGCATCCCGAAGCCATAGGACTCTCGGAAGGAGTTATAAGAAAATCCACCGTGGCATGGGGCATCTCCAGCAAACGTAAATCAGCGGTAAGTTTTTCAGACACTTGACGAGCAGCCTTGTGACGTGCTTCCGAGAGTTGTGCTCCTTGTCGGATCAACGCTTGCTCAGCCGCCTCACACTTTTCGGAGAGTATCGCTAGCGATTCGTCCAAAGTCTCCCTCGTTTGTACTTTTTCGTAGAACTCATCACGCAAAGCAAGTAGTTGCGCTGTCGTGTTCACATTGTATTTTCGGAAAAGATCATTCAGAAAATCCAATCGATCGGTAGCCCTATGAAGCACCTCGGGATCAGTATCAACACGATCGGAAAAGCGGGCGAAATCGGCAGATAGATCCCGAAGATCTTCGATACAAACACCTAGGCGCTCCAACTGCTCACCCATCTCAGGGAACAATGAAGCGCGCTTCTCCAAACGATCAAGCACTACATTGAGCTGATCGACGATGCTCCCCTCTGCACTGCTTAGCCGTTCGTTGGCTTGGTATAGCTCATATTTGATCTCCTCTGCATGCTGTAAAAAAAGTTCCGTATCATGGAGAACCTCCTCTTCGCCAGCTACCAACTGAGCATCACGAAGCTCCTCATAACGATAGAGATTGTAGTCGTAAAGCTCTTCAATGTGCCTCTTTTGTTGCAGGAGTTCTTCTTGTTCCTTAACAAGAGAGGTAAAGGTGGCATAACTTGTAGCATATGATTGCAGAAGAGTTGGGTCTTCAAGCATACGATCAAGTAGTTCCAAATGGAACTGCTTACGTGCAAGGGCAAGGTTTTGATGCTGAGAATGCACATCAATGAGCTGCACACCCACTTGTGCTAGATCCGATAAGGTGACAGGACTATCATTTATAAAGCAACGGCTACGCCCCGTGCGGGGCAACTCCCGACGTAAGATACAAACACCATCGTCCTCCCAAAGATCGTTTTGCTTGAGATAAAGTTCTACTGCTTCGGGCAACGCAGTAAATACCCCTTCGATGACACTTCTAGAGGCTCCCGACTTAATCATACTCACCTCCGCCCTGCGCCCGAGGAGCATTGAAAGGGCTCCTACAAAGATACTTTTTCCGGCCCCCGTCTCCCCCGTAATAGAGGAAAACCCCGCTTCAAAGCCAACTTCGAGGTGATCAATGAGTATAAAATTTTGAATGCTTAAGTGCTGCAGCATAAGGTCGAGGGGATTAACGCTTCAAGGCATCGAGTGTATTACCTTCGGTCGGATAGATTTTGCTGAGGATTTTATGGGCCCTTTGCTTCTCCTCTTGCGAAGCCTTCTCTGCCACTTTGACCAGCTCCGACAATTTCGTTTGGGAAAAGAGGATCAATAGTGGCGATCGGGGAGTATTTTGCCAAACGCTCTCTAGTAGAGAAAGAGCGTCTAGGAGCGTCGTCCGTCCTCGCTGTACGTTGGCAACGAGTTCATCCAACCCCTTACGGTGGTAGGTGTACCACATTTGGCGAAACGGTTCTTGTGCCGCATCGCTAAGCGCCTCAGCAATTGCATATCTGTTATAGTCATTGTCAAACGCGGCCCACCCCTTCCACTCGGGATTGGCCTGACCGGCTAGACGCACCAACTGCCGAAGCTCATTGCGCGCCACGTTCCCTCCCAAAGGAGAAAAGCTATCAAAATCTAAAGCCAGGATATAGTAAGCGTAAAAGATCACACTGGCAACGAGGTTACTTCTCACCTCATTTGGAGAGTATTCCAAGCGGTCAAAGGGTTGAAATTCAAAGTTCAAATCCCGATCTCGCCAGACTAAAAGGGGTGATTGATACGAGCTATTGTAAACAGGGCGTTGTGCCGTAACATAGAGCTCGCCCGTATATTTCCGCTCCTCCTCTACGGCCGTTAGATTGATGGCAAAGGCACACTCTATGCGCTCTGCAGGGCTGAATTGTGCAGAAGTCCAGCGGGTATTGTTGAGCATCTCGGTCAATTGCCGCTCCATCTCTACGAACTGTTGTGCATCAACCGTCCCCAGCCGTTCGGTATTGATCGAGACCTTGGCCTTGAGTTCTTGCGCAGAGAGTTCTTTAGAGAAAAGCCCCAAGCCAATGAGAAAAAAGTAAAGCCAACCCTTCAGTTCCATGTAAAATGGGTCTCCAAATAGTCTAAAATATCCCGAGCCACCGCCTCTTTGCTTTTAAGTTCATAGGCAGAAACGATACCCTTTCGATCCAAAAGGGTTACCTTATTAGTCGCGGTGGCAAATCCTGCTCCTGCATCACTCAAAGAGTTGAGCACCATAAGATCCATTCCTTTGCGCTCCATCTTACGTTGTGTCTCCGTTATATCAGTGGAGGTCTCCAAAGCGAAGCCGACCATCACTTGCGAGGTTGTTTTCCTTGCCCCAAGGGTAGCAGCAATATCGGGATTCTTTATCAGGGAAAGAGCCATAGCCTCTCCCGTTGCCTCTCTTTTGATCTTGCCTGAAGCAACCTCCAGAGGGCGATAATCTGCCACAGCGGCAGAGAAGATTGCAAGCCGACTCTTCGGGGCCACCTGTTCACAAGCCAAGAGCATCTCCATAGCAGTAGCCACACGCACCACATGTACCCCTTCAGGATCGGGCAAAGCCGTAGGCCCCGAGACCAAATGTACCGTAGCACCACGCAAAGCACACGCTTGAGCCAACGCATATCCCATACGTCCTGTGGAGTAGTTGCCTACGAAGCGCACCGCATCAATAGGTTCATAGGTAGGACCGGCTGTGATCAAAACCTCCATACCATGTAAGGGACTACGAGGGGCTTCAGTCGTCTCTTCTTCAAAAAAAACGCGTACGAGGCGGGCGATCTCTTCGGGCTCTTCCATACGCCCTTTGCCCTCCAAGCCACTGGCGAGAAAGCCGCTACCAGGTTCTACAATGCGCACTCCCCTCTCTTGCAGAAGGCGCAAATTCTGTTGTGTTGCCTCATGATGATACATATCCAAATCCATCGCAGGGGCAACCCATACAGGGGCCTTCATCGAGAGGTAGGTCGTGAGCAACATATTGTCTGCCACACCCGTTGCCATTTTAGCCAGCGTCGCGGCTGAAGCCGGGGCAATAAGCATAAGATCAGCCCACAATCCTAGGGAGACATGACTGTGCCAGGAACCATCTCGACGGTCAAAGAACTCTGAAACAACGGGTTTCTGGGTCAAAGTCGCCAACGTCAATGGGGTAACAAACTCCTTACCCGAGGGGGTGATCACCACCTGCACCTCTGCACCTTCCTTCACCAACAGTCGAATGAGGGATGCACTCTTGTAGGCAGCGATGCTCCCTGTAATCCCTAAGACGATGTGTTTACCTTTAAGCCCCATAGCCCCCTGTATATGAATATCTTACTTTTTTTCAGTTGCCAATTGCAAGCGAAGACGCATAAGATGCCTCTTGGTATCCTCAGAAAAGTCCGCCTTCATAACCCAATCATAATACCCCGGTTCTTTGCGCAAAACCTCAGCCACGGGGACCCCTTTGTGCTTACCAAAGTTAACCACGACTTCGTCTTTGTCATTATAGATAAAGCGACCGGCTAAGTCAAGGTTGCGCTGTTGCATACTAAATGAAGAGAGAAAGTCTACATCATTTTGCAACTCCTCGGGATAACGTTCGAGCTGTGCTTTGAGTACTTCCAGGGTTGCCCGTGTATCAGCCTCGGCAGAATGGGCATCCGTAAGCTCTTTATTGCAATAAAATCGGTATGCAGCCTCTAGCGTACGTCGCTCCAGTTTATGGTAAATGGTCTGTACATCAATGAAGCGACAACGTGTAAAATCGACCTCGACGCTCGCACGCAAAAACTCCTCTCCGAGCATAGGCACATCGAATCGATTAGAGTTATACCCTGCAATATCGCACCCTTGAATCATCGTGGCGAGACTCTTAGCGACCTGACGAAACGTAGGACAATCCTGCACATCCTCGTCCTTGATCCCATGAATCTCAGTACTTTCAGGGGGAATGGGACACTCCGGATTGAGACGACGTGTCCGCACTTCTTCCCTCCCATCGGGGTAAACTTTTATCAAAGAGATCTCAATGATACGATCCTTTTCGGGACTGAGCCCCGTGGATTCAATATCAAAAAAGATGAGCGGACGCTTAAGCTGTAGATTCATGGGATTAGCGAGCCGTCGATTGTGGCATTATAATGTTGATCAATTCCGTCTCGGGAGCATTCTCTGAGGGGATAATCAGCATAGCGCGCGACTGATCGGCAATACCGAAGACGATATGTTCCGAGTCAATCGTACTGATCAACGTAATAAACGAGGAGACATTAAAGCGGAGTTTCATAGTAACGTTAGCGGGATTATCTACCGTAAAGTGCTCTTCTGCCTGACGATCCCCCATGCTCGTATTACGCATCGTAACGGTCATTTCATTACCGGCAATCATTACATCCATCGGGTCTTTGTCCATCCCCATGAAGGAGTTCATACGCTTAAGAGCGGGCAAGAAGAGACGAGACTCAATGCTGATGCGATAGGGATTATCTTGAGGAATTACCGAATCATAGACGGGATAACGCCCCTCTACAAGGCGAGTCGATGCCTCGATATTACCAACTTTGAAAAAGGCCTTCCTATCAGAATGCGATACGACCACGTCCTCCTCTAAATAGTGTGCAAGGAGTGTACGTAAGAAGTTGGCCATCTTCTGAGGCAAGAGGAACTGATAGGGCGACTGCACACGCACGTCACTAGACTCCACGATTGAGGGATCGGTAACAGAGAAATTGGAGAACTTCGTCAGAATTTCCCCCGTCGTTGCCACCATGGCAAGGTATTTGGGTTTGAAATCGAAGCAGATCGAAGAGAGCACAGGACGAGCCTCCTTGGCAAAAATCGAACCAATCGTAAGCTCTAGACCACGACGCAACGAAGCAGCCGATAGGGTGGCAACATGGGCCGTTTTAGCCTCTTCACGATCTTTGTCGTCCTTTGGATAAAGGTCTGCATCGCTGGTTGCAAAGCGGATATACCCTCCATTGAATGACATAGAGAGCAACGACTGCTCAGCGTCGTAGTCAAAGGTTAAAGGCTGATCGGGCAGGTCGCGCACATACTCCAAAAGATCCTTGGGGAATACCGCAAAAGAGGTGTCTCCATCCGACTCTATAATGGGGATCACACCACGGCTACGCATTACGCCATCGGAACCCGTTACATAGAGCTGCTTATCTATAATCTCAAAGAGATAGTAAGTCAAAATCGGCATCTCATTGTACACCGAAGGCAACACTTTACTTTGATTTTGAAGGAGAGAGAAAAGCTCCCCCGAAGATATTTTGAACGTCATACTGATTATGTATTAGCTATGATTATTGCAGTTGGACAAAAGTAGCCATTTTTCCCTAAAGTAGAATTAAGCGGGGTAGAGAAGGTTCTCCTCAGTGGCCACATCCAACACCTCACGTAGATATTTATCGGCTTCGTAGCGCGCCATGGGCAGATTGTGCAGGAGACAATTGCCACAATCACGAGGTTCCGTACCGGGGATCACACCCTCGAAGTCCCGTACAAAACGGAATGTTGCCCGCATCAAGTCCAAAATATCCCGAGAAGAGAGGTCCCCTTTGATCAGAAGGTAATTACCCGTAAGACATCCCATAGGTCCCCAATAGACAATACGATCTTTCCACTCAGGATCGTTGCGTAGATAGGTAGCGGCCAAATGCTCAATGGTATGTAGCTCAGGTACACCCAGCACGGGTTCGCGATTGGGTTCTTTCATTCGAATATCGAAAGTCGTAATCACGACATCTCCGAAACGATCTTGACGAGAAACGTAAACACCTCGTTTGAGACGAATATGATCAAGTTGGAAACTAGGTATCTTATTCATATTTCTTCTTTCTGATTGTTTTATCTCATACACAACTAAAGTAGACGTATCAGGCGATGCACTTTCCCGAAAAAGCTCTTACGACGATCACACTCCTGCCAAAATTGTAGATACTGTGCATAGCCATCAGCTCGGTCTGGGGTATCACTAATGAGTCGAATCACAAGGAGCGGTTTGTGGTAGACAAAGGCTGTCTGTGCGATGGCAGCACTTTCCATATCAAGAGCCAAAGCCTCCGGAAAGTAGTGTTTGATAAAAGCGTGCTCTGCGGATTCGGACATGAAGCGATCACCACAAGCCACCAATCCGGAAAGGAAAGGAACTTCCCCTTGCTGCAAACGAACCAACCGTTCCTTATCCACCGAGTAGTACATCGGATAGCCCTGCACCTGCCCACGAGGGAGCTCCTCTCCACAATAAACATCGTGATAACAAAGGCGATCTGCCACAATAATATCCCCGACCTCTACCGCTTTATGCAACGTTCCACTCACCCCGACATTAAGGATCAGAGTGGGATCGAAAAGACGGATAGCCTCCGCCGTAGCAAGAGACGCGGAGACCTTGCCGATACCCGAAACCAATAGGATCAACTCCCGATCAGTGGTAAGAAGTCCTCTCCATACATCAAATCCGAGAGGCGTGGCGGCATGTCGGGGAGTATCCTCGAAAAGAGGCAATAACTCACGAGCTTCCTTGGGCATAGCGACTACCAGCACTATTTTTTCATTAGGACAATCCATTCCTGTTGATTCCAATATCGTCTATTGCCACAAAGATACAATAAAAGAGCCCTCTGACGAGCGATCAGGACAAAGTACCACACGACACATTATTCCTTTCCAAAAATAAAAAAGAGAGGGCTTGCCCCCTTACCCATCGGTAACAAGAAGTGCAAGCCTCAACTCGAAGTCATCGGGCTGATGGGAACATTACGCAACCCTACTAGGTAACGCGCCCCGCTCCCCAACCCTCACTCCATCTCAACCGAAGATGGAGCAAGAAAGATTGTTCGGGGATGAATCACTCGGCCTTAGAGAGTTCTTCGTCCAAGAAAATCAAGCTCTGCTCTTTAGAGAGATTGATACGATCAATGATACTGCAGGCCGTATCTTCCTCCTCTACCTGCTCACGGATATACTTCCAGAAGAAATCTTGAGAGGCCATATCGCGCTCGGCGGAGGCGATATTCACCAGCTCTTCGATCCAAGCCGTAACCTTGCATTCATGCTCATATACTTGGGCAAACGTCTCAGCAACAGAACCGAACTCGGTAGGAACCTCCTCCAAAGGCAAAATAGTTACACGACCTCCTCGACGATTGACAAATGCCATCATATCGTAGGCGTGCTCCATCTCTTCTTTTGACTGTGCCATCAGCCACTTAGCCATACCGGCATACCCCTTGTGTTGGAGGTACATAGACATAGAGAGATATAGGTTTGACGACCACATCTCACGATTAATTTGCAAATCAATTGCCTTGGTTACTTTTTCGCTAATCTTCATATCTTCAATATCTTTATTGTCCTTGATTATATACAAAACAGACCAACAAAGGATTAGTTCATATCCGAAGCAATGTAGTTAATCGATAAAAGATAAAGTTCTACAACATGCCAAGAGGAGGGCATACGCGGCACAAGAAATCCGCCTCCTTCTAAAACAAAAAAAGGAACTTCCGTAAACACCCAACGTGTCAAGAAGCTCCGTCATTCAGATCATTGTACGCGAGATGAGATTTGAACTCATACACCGTAACCGGCACTACCCCCTCAAAGTAGCGTGTCTACCAATTCCACCACTCGCGCATAAAAAAACTTCAACATCCCCAGCGCACCTCTTCACAAACAATTAAGAGATGAAAAACACGATTAAGCCATCGCTTAACAAGTGCCCAAGACAGGACTCGAACCTGCACGTCGCGAAACACTCGCACCTGAAACGAGCGCGTCTACCAATTCCGCCACTTGGGCTTCTTTGTCCTCCTCTCTTTTTTCTATCCACGCAAACAACTGATGTCCGCGACCCGAATAAAAAAAAAAGAGTCGCACACGATCGACCTCCTTTTCCACACTAGAGATTTACACTCCGATCTGCTTCAGCGGTGCGGACGGGACTCGAACCCGCGACCCCCTGCGTGACAGGCAGGTATTCTAACCAACTGAACTACCGCACCAAAGCACGAAGTGTACTTTCGTTCTCCCAAAAAGCTCAAGTGACCTCTGCCACCCATCTCTGCCATCCGTTCTTCCGAAAGCGACAGCAAAGGTACTACTTTTTTTGAAACATACAATACCCACTCGAAAAAAAATTATTCCAAATCCGGAACCATCAACCTGAAGAAAGAGCCAAGTCACAAGGAAACGAGTCATAACTGACTAATTACAAACAAACACATATCCCAAGCCTCTCAAAAAAAATCACGTTCCAACATAAAAATAAACCCCTCATGGATAAGAAACAACAAGAGGTCTCGCCAAAGAGCGATACCTTTGTGACCGATAACATTAAACCCTATATACAACATGGTAGCTACTCCAAGACAAGAAACCATACTGATGGCCTTCGACACCATTGAAAGCGGATTTGAAGCTCTATCAGAGCGATTCACCCTCATCCGTCCGCCTCACGGACGAGACTTTACTCGGGACGAAATTATCGAAAAAGCGGCCTCTGCGACTATTCTTTGCTCTGTCTTTGACATCCCCATTGATCGGGAGATTATCGACCATGCTCCCCACCTCAAACTCATTGCCAACTATGCCGTCGGCTTCAATAATATTGATATAGAGTATTGCCGGGAGAAAGGAATAGCCGTGGCCAACACACCCGAAAGCGTTATTGCTCCCACAGCCGAACTCGCCCTTGCCCTACTACTCTCGGCCTCTCGGCGTACGGCAGAGTGGGATCATTCACTGCGATCAAATGGACGAGATCTCAAAATATCCCGATTGGATAACCTCGGCATAGACCTCCTGGGTAAGACCATCGGAATTGTCGGCTTCGGCAATATCGGACGTGCCGTTGCCAAGCGATGCCAAGCCTTCGGAATGCAGGTACTTTACTACAAACGCGCACGATTACCCGAAGCGATCGAAAAGGAGCTAAATGTGTGCTACCAACCTCTGGACGAACTCTTCCAACAAGCGGACGTTGTATCCCTACACACGCCACTCAATGCAGACTCGAAGCACCTCGTCAATGCCCGACGAATTCAACTCATGAAGCCCTCCGCACTTCTTATAAATACTGCACGAGGAGCCGTCGTTGACGAAAACGCCCTCATCCACGCCCTGGAAAACCATCAAATAGCAGGCGCAGCCCTTGATGTCTTCGAGGATGCCGACAAACCTCATCCACGCCTCCTAGAGCTCCCCAACGTGGTCATGACCCCACACGTGGGTACGCAAACCTACGATGCACGACTGGCGATGGCACTCGAGCTGACCAACAACATTCTCGGATTCGTGGATGGAGACCGCCCCGTAGCCTACGTAGTAAAGTAAGTGTAAGACGTTTTTTCTCCTCCCTTTCTCCTCCCTCCAAAAAAAACGAGCCCTAAATTTTCAAAACTCCTGCCCGATAGTCTCAAAAGTCTTGCCCAACAGATCAGAAACTTTTGGGCAGGAGTTTTTTCGTCACCACAACAATCCTCCATTCACGAAGCATCAAACAATAAGTAGCGTGTATCAGACCTCTATTTTTATTACATCGAAAATATAGCCACCTTCGCAAGAACAGAGATGAAAAGTGGGAGGCGAATCGCCTAAAAGCAACTGAAAGACTTGCCGGCAAAACGCACACCGGTCTCTGAAAAACGCAAAAACAACGTATCACAAACCAATACAAAAACCATATTCAGAAGAAGTCAAACTTAAAAAGAGCAACGCTATGAAAAACCTCAAGATCAAACAGCCCATATCAAAATCGCCTGCACCTCCAAGGCTCCGTTAGAAGGTCCTGCAACCCTCCTATCAAGATTCTCATCTCTATTCATCCCAACCATTTCAGAACAAACATAAAAGAGAGTGGAGCTGAGAGAACAATCTCGTTCTCCGCTCGCTGTCATAAATCAAAGGCAAACATCACAATACAAACCCGTATGAAACTCTTTACGAAAACGCTATTAACCGCAGGGATTGCCTTGGCAACCCTCCCCTCGTATGCCAAAAAAGAAGGAGGAACAGAACAAAAAGGATCTGCAGTACGGGATATACACAGCATTTGGGTCCAGCATCGGGATAGGAGTAGGGGGTGCCATACGCTTCAGCCCCGAACTCTCGCTTCGGGCTGCTATCGGAACAATATTTCCGATCTCAGTCCCTTGGAGTTCGGACATAGACCAAACTACGGCCTTTGCACCCTATTACAAGCTTAAAACTGAGGAAATTCAGATATTTCGGGAGCAATAAATTAAACGTTTCAACTCCATACCTGTCCTACGATTATACAGGACGAAAGGAAGGCTTGTCAGAATGCCTTTGAACCGACTCCTCACGCTTCGTTGTTGACAGGGGCTACAAGCGGTTGCCCGATCAAGACGTAAAAAAGCTCTCCCGAAGGACTTCTTTTATCTCCTGGGCTGTGGATCTGTACTAGTAGGACAAACAGAACTAATCATTTGTAGGTACACAAAAAATCTTCACATCGCAAATAAATACCTATCTTTGCGTACAGAAAACAAAAGACAGTAGGAAACAGAACGCTATGGAAAAGTCAATTAAAGGAACGCGCACCGAGAAAAATCTCTTGGCATCATTCGCCGGGGAATCTCAAGCTCGCAATAGATATACATTCTTTGCCAGCGTGGCAAAGAAAGAGGGGTATGAACAGATTGCTGCCGTATTCCTCGAAACAGCAGAGCAGGAACGCGAGCACGCTAAAGCGTTCTTCAAATTCCTCGAAGGAGGTATGGTGGAGATCACTGCTACATACCCTGCCGGAGTAATTGGTACAACAATGGAAAATCTAGCGGCAGCAGCCGATGGAGAGAACGAAGAACATACGGTACTCTACCCCGAAGCGGCTCAGATAGCAGACGAGGAGGGCTTCCCAACGATCGCGACGGCATTCCGCCAAATTGCCAAAGTGGAGGCTGAGCACGAACGTCGCTATCGCATCTTGCTAGAGAGGGTAAAGACGGACTCCGTATTCTCTCGTGAAGAGGAAATCATGTGGCAATGCCGTAACTGCGGATACATCCTCACATCGAAAAAAGCTCCTGCAAAGTGCCCTGCTTGCCAGCATCCACAGGCCTATTTTGAGCCCTGCAAGCAAAACTACTAAGTTGCACACCCTCAAGCGGAGGGACTGGACATTCTCTATCTTGCAAGGACTAGTTCGTTAGTCGGCAATAAGAGAAAAAGGAAAGATACATTACAAGACGAGAATTAAAGAGTCCCACCCTCTCTCGTTGTAAAGTGCATCGAGACTATACTGTTTTAGGGTTGAAGCGAATGTCTCTACCCCTTGTGGAGCACATTATAAGCTCCAAGACAGATTGAATCCATGCGTTTTATTTGTTTGTGGGGTTGTCCCCTCGAAGGTTTGATGTCCGCTCTGGACGGTACCTTCGGGGGGCAACTTTTTATAAGCCATCCCCTTTTAAAAGAACAGTACACCCCGATTAAACAGATCATGTCGACTGATACAGTCAAAAAAAATCGCACTTATCAATTCATATTGCTAAGAATAGGCTACTTTTGCAATTGAAATATACTGTCACTCTAATAGCTGACAGTATTGAAAAATTAAACGAAGACCCACGTATAGACACAATATGAAGGTTCACCACGAAGGAAGGGGAATACTGGTTAGTTTCTTTCTCATATTTTCGCTCATAGACCTATTGGCATTTTGGGCATCCCCCACAATCATTATTCCCATCATACTACTCCTTGGCACATTGACCCTAATGGGATTGGCACTGAATTTCTTCCGTAAACCAAACAGACATAACCCGGGCAATCAAGACGAAGATATACTCGTAGCTCCGGCGGACGGCAAATTGGTAACCATAGAGGAGACTTATGAACCTGAGATCCTCAAAAAACAGTGCCTTAAAGTCTCTATCTTTATGTCGATCTATGATGTGCATGCCAACTGGTTCGCTTGTAATGGGGTTGTTCGGCACGTGAGTCACACCGATGGGAACTTCCATAAAGCCTTCCTCCCCAAGAGCAGTACCGAAAATGAACGCAGTGCCGTGGTTATCGAGACCCCAAAAGGACACCAGATCCTTGAGCGTCAGATCGCAGGAGCTGTGGCTAGACGTATCATGACCTATGCCCAAGAGGGAGATAATGTGACCGTCAATGACTTCGTAGGATTCATCAAGTTCGGCTCTCGCATAGACCTTTACCTCCCCCTCGGCACCGAAATTTTCATCAAACCCGAGACTGCCGTAAAAGGAAATACAACAGTTATCGGCAAGCTCCCCTCTGCTAGATAATGAAAAGCATACGCCACTACATACCTAACTGCATCACCCTAGCCAATCTCATCTCGGGGTGCCTTGCCATCTACCATGTACTAGCGAATGGAAACGGCAATGCGGCAGCATGGTGCATTGTGGCCGCAGGAGTTTTTGATCTATTTGACGGAATGGTGGCTCGCCTGCTGCATGCCCAAAGTGCCATTGGTGCCGATCTTGACTCTTTGAGCGATGTCGTGAGTTTTGGAGTAGCCCCGAGCTTCCTCCTCTTTATGGCTCTGGAGCGAATAACCCTCTCACCATGGCTTTGTGCACCGGCCCTCTTGATTGCAGCATTTTCTGCTCTGCGATTGGCAAAATTCAACAACGACACCCGACAAACCGATTCGTTCTTAGGATTGCCGGTCCCTGCCAATGCCCTGTTTTGGATCGGGATAGTCGCCACACTCTCATCGAATACTCCTCTATCTACCACGACACACCTACTCATTATATACCCTCTCATTTTGGGTAGTTGTATCTATCTTATTTCAGATATTCCATTACTGGCATTCAAGATCCACTTTCCTCTTACAGAGCGCAAAGACCGTCTCTTGCTTGCCATTGCCGTCATACTACTATTACTTGGCATACTATTTGTATCTCTACTAGGATGGGCAGGGTTGCTTCCCTTTGTGGTGAGTTATCTCATTGCCTCCGCGCTCTATCGACTATTGTGGCATCGCCACGCCTAAGAAGTTATCACTCAAGAGATCTCAAAACGTATGTATTTCCTCCTACTTATCATCCTTATCGGGATTTTGCTCTACTCCCTCAATCGACGAATTAAAACTACCTTCAGACAACCCTTTGGAGGAGAACAATCCCAGCAAAAGCAACCCAAGCGTCATTCCTCCAATGCCAAGATCGACCTAACCACTATTGACAAACGCAAATTTGACAAAGGGGAAGGCGAATATGTCTCATTTGAGGAGGAGCAAAAACAAGATGAGTAACCCTTAAAACATCCTAGAGGAAGAAAACAAGTAAGGTTCGGATCATAAAGAAAGGGTCAAAATGAACTGATCTCAACCTCAAACACGTCTATACAGAACAAAATTCGCTTTTACAAAACAAAAATATCCCACATAGAATAATACCTGTTTGATGGGATTTGACTACTTTTGCAGAATCTAAAAGACAGAGAGTAAGATTGTAGTCATGGCTAAATCAATACGAATACGTAAGGGACTCTCCTTGAATATGAAAGGAAAGGCTCCCTTAGAGCAATTGACTGCCCCTAAGCAAAGTTGTACTTATGGGCTCGTACCGGACGACTATGTAGGAGTGATACCGAAAGTCGTAGTACACGAAGGAGATGAAGTGCGCCGAGGAGGGGTCCTCTTTCACGACAAGAATCATCCCGAGATTAAGTTCACTAGCCCCGTTGCAGGGCAGGTGATTGCCATCAACAGAGGGGCAAAGCGTAAGGTACTTAGCGTCGAGGTACGCCCGTCCGACAGTAACGAATGCGAAACCTTTACCCCCTATGTGGCAGAGCACACAAACAAAAAAGAGTTACTCAATTTACTGCTCGAGTCCGGGATGTGGGGCTTCTTCAAGCAACGTCCCTATGATCGTATCGCATCGCCCGAGGATACCCCCAGAGATATTTTTGTGACCGCCAACTTGACGGCTCCACTGGCACCCTCTTTCGAATACCTACTAAGGGACCGTGAAGAGGATCTCAAGCTTGCTTTAGTAGCCCTTCAAAAGCTAACCTCAGGGTGCGTTTATCTAGGCGTTTCGGCACAAAGCAAAGTCACAGTACCCCAAGGAGTAGAAGTGGTATCGGTGGAGGGGCCTCACCCTGCAGGGAACGTTGGCGTACTGATTAACCACCTCAAACCCATCAATAAAGGAGAGGTTGTTTGGACGCTAAAGGCGACAGACCTACTCGTCATCGGGCGATTCCTCCGCACGGGCGAAGTCAACTTTGATCGTACTCTAGTCATTACGGGATCAGATGCTGCCCAAACGGGGTACATTACCATGACTCCGGGGGCGCATATCCGGCAGCTCTTTGGCGAAGGACTATGCGTAAAAGAGAGCCATGAGCGAGTGATCAATGGAGATCCGCTCACGGGGGTTCAACTTACGGAGAGCCGACCCTTCAGCTCCCTTGACATAGATCAAATAACCATCATCCCCGAGGGAGATGACTGCAATGAGGCTTTCGGGTGGATCTCCCCTCGTTTTAAGCAATTCAGCACCAGCCGGTGCTATTTCTCATGGCTGCTCGAAAAAAAACGGGAGTATGCGTTTGATGCACGCTTCAAAGGTGGTGAGCGGGCAATGATCATGAGCCACGAGTACGAACGCGTATTCCCCATGGATATTCTTCCAGAACAGCTCATCAAAGCAATCATTGCCTACGACATCGACCAAATGGAGGCCTTAGGTATTTACGAAGTTGCTCCCGAAGATTTTGCTTTGTGCGAATTCGTTTGCTCCTCCAAGATGGAGCTCCAATACATTGTTCGCCAAGGACTTGATCTGCTCTACAAAGAAATGAACTGACCATCCTCCACAATAGATATGAAAGGATTTTTCGATAAATATCGTGCAACATTCTCCGAAGGAGGTAAGTTGCACGCCTTCCATTCTCTCTTCGAGGGATTGGAGAGTTTTATGGTTGTACCCAACAAGACGGCTCTCAGAGGAACGCATATCCATGATGCAATTGACTCCAAACGCGTAATGACGACGGTGGTACTTGCACTTATCCCTGCAATGCTCTTTGGGATGTACAATGTGGGCTACCAGCATTACCTCGCCATCAACGAACTCTCAACCACTTCTTTTTGGACGATCTTCGCCTTTGGATTACTCGCTGTATTGCCTAAGCTCATCGTTGCATATATTGTGGGGTTGGGTATTGAATTCACGGTTGCTCAATGGAAAAAAGAGGAGATCCACGAAGGATTCCTCGTAACGGGATTTTTGATCCCTTTGATCGTACCCGTAGACACTCCTCTTTGGATGATTGCAATAGCTACAGCCATGGCTGTTATTTTTGCAAAAGAGGTATTCGGCGGCACAGGATATAATGTATTCAACGTAGCTTTGATCACCCGTGCGATCCTCTTTTTTGCCTATCCGACAATGATGACCGGGGATAACGTTTTTGTCCGTACAGGTGATAGCTTCGGACTAGGAAGCGGCACGCTAGTCGATGGGTTCTCCGGTGCTACTCCCCTCGGACAGATTGCCACGGCAGGCGACAAGATGCCTGTTCTTCACGACATCGTGGGCAATCCACTCTCCATGATGGATGCTTTCTTAGGCTTTATTCCCGGATCTATTGGAGAAGTCTCTACACTCGCCATCCTACTCGGTGCTATATTCTTGATTTGGACAGGAGTTGCCAGTTGGAAGATTATGCTCTCAGGAGTCGTTGGTGCATCCCTCATGGCACTCCTATTCAATTCGATTGGTACTACAGCAGCCATGCAGATAACCCCCTTAACACACCTTCTTTATGGTGGATTCGCCTTCGGGATTGTCTTTATGGCAACCGATCCCGTGACCGCCGCTCGCACCGAGACGGGGAAATGGATTTACGGCTTCCTAGTAGGTGTAATGTGTGTATTCATACGTGTACTTAATCCGGGGTATCCCGAAGGGATGATGCTTGCCATCTTGCTTCTGAACGTATTTGCGCCCCTAATCGACTACTTCGTAGTTGATGCCAACATCAAACGTCGCATGAAACGACTCAAAAAGGTCCAATAACATATCTTCATTCAGCAGGAAAGATAGTAATAGAGACATTGAAGACTATGAATAGAGAGAGTAATACCTATACAATTCTATATGCTGCCATCATGGTAGTCTTGGTTGCGGTTGCTCTGGCATTCACCTCACAGGTACTAAAGAACCCCCAAGAGGAGAATATCAAGATCGATAAGATGGAACAAATCTTGCGTTCCGTACACCAAGCGACTCCCGATAAAGGAGCGGTGCGTGACCTCTATAAAAAGATTGTCAAGCAGGAGCTTTTAATCAATACAAAGGGCGAAGTAATCGCCACCTTCGAGGGTGAAGACATAGCCAATAACGAAGCATTCAATATGAATACTGCCAATCAGTTTAAGTTGCTAAATAGCTCGCCCGATCTGGCCCTCCCCCTCTATGTCGCAGAAGTGGATGGGGCGAAAAAATTCATACTCCCGCTCAATGGAGCCGGTCTTTGGAATGTAATTTGGGGCTATATCGCCATTGATGCCGATGGTTCTACGGTATTCGGTAGCGACTTCGGACATGCCGGAGAGACTCCTGGACTCGGTGCAGAGATTGCCACAGAGACCTTCGCCTCTCGCTTTATCGGGAAGCACATTGCCAACCAAGCAGGCGAAGTCATCGGTATCGCCGTTGTAAAGAATGGGAAGTCTCCTGACGAACGTGAGTTTGTAGACGGAGTGACGGGGGGGACGCTAACCAGTAATGGTGTTGATGCCATGCTATCGCACTCCCTCAAACCTTATGAAAAATATCTTCAAGCCAATGCTACGAAATAAGGAGAATAGAGATTATGGCAAATAAGAACAAGGAAATATTATTAGGTCCGCTCAGCAGCAACAATCCCGTACTAATCCAAGTATTGGGTATATGCTCGGCACTTGCTGTCACCTCCCAACTCAAACCGGCCCTTGTCATGGGACTCTCGGTAACCGTGGTATTGGCTTTTGCAAATGTCATTATATCGCTCATCCGCAATACAATCCCCACACGGATTCGTATCATTGTTCAGCTCGTGGTTGTAGCAGCTCTTGTAACCATCGTAAACGAAATACTCAAAGCCTATGTCTACGACATCAGCAAACAACTTTCAGTTTATGTCGGACTTATCATTACGAACTGCATCCTCATGGGTCGCCTTGAGGCTTTCGCACTGGGGCACAAACCCTGGGAATCATTCCTTGATGGGGTCAGCAACGGTGTGGGCTACGGCTTCGTATTGCTCATTATCGCCTTTGTTCGTGAGCTCTTCGGCAACGGTAGTCTATTCGGCTTTAGGGTAATTCCTCAAAGTTTTTACGAAGCCGGATATGCCAATTTCGGTCTGATGAATATGGCCCCGATGGCCTTGATCATACTTGCTTGTATCGTATGGGTACAACGCAGTAGGAACAAAAATCTTCAAGAAGCCTAAAGGAAAGGATTTATCCAAGAGACAGATTAATTATGAATTACGCAGTAGATCTTCTGAGCCTTTTCTTCCGCTCGGTTTTTATTGACAATATGATTTTTGCATTCTACCTCGGGATGTGCTCTTTTTTGGCTGTCTCCAAGAATGTAAAAACGGCACTAGGCCTCGGGATTGCAGTTACATTTATTCTAACCTGTACCCTCCCGATCAATTATTTGCTCGAAAATTATGTATTTAAAGAAGGCGCGCTCTCATGGATCAGTCCCGCTTTTGCCACGGTTGATTTGAGCTTCCTCTCCTTTATTTTATTCATCGCAGTCATTGCCTCTTTTACCCAACTGGTAGAGATGGTGGTAGAACGTTATGCTCCAGCTTTGTACGCATCGTTGGGTATCTTCTTACCTCTGATCGCCGTAAACTGCGCTATCTTGGGGGGCTCTCTCTTCATGCAACAGAGAGAATTTACCGATGTAGGTCTTGCCACCACATACGGGTTCGGTTCCGGTATTGGCTGGATGCTTGCCATCGTGGGCATGGCAGCAATTCGCGAGAAGCTCAAGTTTTCTAATGTTCCCAAGCCATTACGAGGATTTGGGATCGCCCTCATCGTCACGGGTCTTATGGGGATGGCCTTTGTTTGCTTCTCAGGAGTTAATCTCTAAGGGCGGACTGTGGCAGAAAGCATTATTCAACAACTAAGGAATTGACAAGATATGGTTATCAATAGTACCGTGATCATTGCGAGTGTTGTTATCTTCCTCGTGATCACGCTTATATTAGTAGTGGCGCTTCTCGTGGCCAAGAGCAAATTGGTGCCTTCGGGCAATGCCACCCTTACTGTGAATGAAGAGCGTAATCTGGAGGTACCCATTGGAGGAACGCTCTTGAATACGTTGCAAAATAATGGCATCTATCTCTCATCCGCTTGCGGTGGAAGTGGTAGCTGCGGACAGTGTCGTTGTCGAGTTATAGAGGGTGGAGGGGAGATACTTCCGACCGAAAAAGGCTTCTTCAGTCGCAAGGAACAAAAAGATCATTGGCGCTTGGGTTGCCAAACGAAGGTGAAAGAGGATCTCAAGATCGTCGTTCCCGAATCGGTCTTTGGCGTCAAGGAGTGGGAATGCGAAGTTATCAGTAACCGCAACGTATCTACCTTTATCAAAGAGTTTGTGGTTAAGCTGCCCGAAGGAGAGGTGATGAACTTCAAGAGCGGGAGCTACGCCCAAATTAAAATCCCCAAGTACGACATTTCTTATTCGGATTACGATATTCGGGATAAGAATGGAGACGATCGCTTCCGTCGTGATTGGGAGCGAATGGCTAAGGTCGGATTGTTTGGCTTGCGCGCTGTGAATACAGAAGAGACCATACGTGCCTATTCGATGGCCAACTATCCCGCCGAGGGAAATATCATAACGTTGAATGTCCGCATCGCCACGCCTCCAATTGATCGTGCGACCGGCACCTGGAAGACCGGAGTAATGCCGGGTATTTCGTCCTCGTACATCTTCTCCCTCAAACCGGGAGACAAGGTAACGATGAGCGGTCCTTATGGAGACTTCCATATCCACGAAGACAGTGATGCTGAAATGCTTTACATTGGTGGTGGGGCAGGTATGGCACCGCTTCGTGCCCAGCTGCTACACCTATTCAACACGGTGAAGACAGGACGCAAGGTATCCTATTGGTATGGTGCTCGCTCGAAGAGTGAGATTTTCTACGAAGAGGACTTCCGAGAAATTGAAAAGAACTTCCCCAATTTCCGCTTCGTTATCGCACTAAGTGATCCTCAACCCGAGGACAATTGGACGGGAGCTACGGGCTTTATCCACCAGGTGATCCACGATACCTACCTCAAAGATCATGATGCTCCCGAGGATATAGAATACTACATGTGCGGACCCGGTCCGATGTCCAACGCAGCCAATAAAATGTTGGAGGAGTTGGGTGTACCTCGTGAGCAGATCAACTTTGACGACTTTGGAGGCTAAGTAACCGACACCCTCCTGGGGAGAATAAATATCAAACTCCTAATGTATAGGAATGCGAATTGCTGAACGGGCAAATGAATAGGGTTCTCCGATTTCCAGCCCGATCACGCAGAGAGGGATTGCAGCGCAGTCCACCACCGCAATTCGTCCTCACTATACATTAGGAGTTTTTCTGTTTCAAAAGTTCAGCCACACACGACAAAGAGGATGGAGGAAGCGCTCGTTCGCTTCACTTCCACGGCAGTAATAAAGGAGGCAAACACCTCAGAAGTGGCGCATTAGAGACAGAGAAGTATCACCTCCTTCCCGCAAATGGAGGAGCAGGGATAGAAAAAAAACAGATAAATAAGACGAGGGAATCCGAAACGACCTCCAACAGAGATCATTATGACAGGCACACGACACGAGGGGCTAGACCTCCTGCGCATCATATCGATGCTTTTTGTCATTGGAATACATACTTCGGGACAGTATCTTGCCACCCCCTATTGGGAGAATAGCAACGCCTATGTCGCTTCCATATTTCAAGCTATCGTACAGACGGGAGTACCACTCTTTTTTATGCTTAGCGGCTCCTTTTTATTGGATCAACCCATACCGAACGTTCGCAAGTTCTATCGACAAAAAATGCCCCGCCTTTTGATTCCACTTATACTATACCTACCGCTCTATTACCTCTACTTTTGGCTCAAGGGGGCGGACGTCGCGGAGTCCGCACGCCATCTCTACGAAGCTAAGGGGTACTTCCATCTTTGGTTCTTAATACCACTCATCGGACTTTATCTCGTAACGCCCTTACTCAGACGTCTTTTGGAGTGGAGTGTTTCGGTCAAGGAGCAGGCTCTCGAAGTGGGATTGCTTCTATTTTTTATGATTATTGCCAATATCTTCTTATATATCAACGAAGAAGAACCTTCGGTCTTAACCCTATTCATTCCCTACATCGGCTATTACTTCTTAGGCTATTTGCTACGAAAACATCCTATCCAGCATTGCACCTTTTGGTGGTTTGTCTACGGGCTCTCTACTCTAGGAACGATTATTTTATTTATTGTATCTCACGACACCTTTTGGGCAAACTACCCCACGACCAATCTCTCTCCTTTCATAGCCTTATCATCGACCAGTCTATTCGCACTCTTTGCCAAACGTCCCGAATGGCACAAAGCGGGGCGATGGCTTTCTCACCTCTCCTCCTTGACGCTGGGTGTCTTCCTTATCCACATCGCAGTGCTGGACGTAGTAAGCAAACCGTTCCTCATGTGGATGCCTTTTATTATGGACCACGCAGTACTCTCCATCCTGATAAGATGGAGTATCACGACGCTTATTTCGTTTGGCATCGTGCACTATATGCACAAAGTGCCATGGATTCGTCGGTATCTTTAAGCGGTGTGATATAGAAAAAAAATGATGCCCTGCATTTGATCCAATACAGGGCAAAAACAACAAAAGTTGAGCCCAAGAGTTTTCCTGCTTTTGGGCTCAACTTTTTATCCTTGAAATCACATCGAAAAAAGTCACACGAGATTCGCCAAGGAGCTCTAAGTAATAGAGCGGGCTCAAAAGTATTAACAAAGCGCAATCTTCATACTTCCATCTCAGAATCTCCTCCGGACCTCTCCATATCCCCCGATTTTAAAACACAACAAAACCACCCCAATTAAATTACACATTGTCACAAAAACAAGAGAATACTCAAGATAATTGTACTTGTTCGGAATTATTTTCTATCTTTACCAAACAATCAATCGGCAACACAAAAGAATGGTTTTTACAACATGATTACAAACAAATCGCCTCTTATCTGTCATCCTCCCCTCACGTTACTTTTGGGCTCTTGTACTAGAAATCAAGGATTGGGAAAAACCAATCTCTCACGCATCAGGGATATTAGATCCTATCTTTATTATTTCACAAAAGCTATGAAGAAGATAAACATATTCGTGTCACTATTTTTTGTTGTGACACTCATATTCGCATGTCACAAGACAGAAGCTCCTGGATTTAATCAAGTCTATTGGCATAAATATGCCATAAACAAATATTGCATCCCAAACAAAATCATTGTCTCTCCACTAGAGGTGAAGGCTGACAATACGAAACGTTTTTGGGATTGTCAGTTTGGATACCTAGATGATCAGTGTATCAAAGAAGACCGCAACAAAGTGCTATTCGAGAAGATAGCCCGAGAACATGGCGAAACAGGACAAGGATTTTACGATTTTCCAAGGTATGTATCCTGCCTATATCAAGTGGAAAAAATCGAAGTGGTTGGCTTCCACAACGACACTGAAACGCTATTATCTCCTCGATTCTCCTACTTATATCAAAGTCTAGAACTCTTTATCAAGAGTGGATATAAGGAAGGAAGTGGAGACAATTGGGCTAAAGGAAATCTAGGAGAGATCGGCAAAATTGACTTCTTGGATATTGATGAAGGTCTGACTATTTCGTGCCCAAAAGGCGAAATAGAGGGTGAGTTTGAGCGACTGGAGATGCGTGTGACCCTCAAAGACGGCAAAGTAATCCGATCCGACATACCCATGTAGTTCAAAATCACTGATTTACGATATAAGAGTATCTACTATAAAACAAGAAAGAATTTTCGCTATGGTTAGAAACAAATCATTCTTAATCTGTTTATTATCCCTTGCATTGCTCGTGAGCTCTTGCGCCAGGGATGTAAACACAGAAGACCCGATTATGTCGGATCCGTTGACGGAAACTGCGCTAGAGGAGGAGGGTGCAGGGGACTTTCAACGCAGTGCGAGTGAAGCCATTGCTATTGCCAAGTCATTCTTAGGTGTAACAGAAGGCTTAAGAAGTTTTGATGATGCACAACTTTCTCTTGACTTTGTGGTACCTCCCTACAAACGGCAGTTGCGAGCAGTGGATGGTACCCAAGTAACACCCGTAGATACGCCTCTCTTTATCATCAATTTGCCCAACGACGGAGGGTTCTTTTTAGTCTCGGGAGATACTCGAATGCCCGATCTACTTGCAGTGGCAGAGCATGGCAACCTCGACAAAAACAATGTAGATGCCAATTCGGGACTTGCCGTTTTCTTGTCACGCCTCCCCATTTACTACGAAAATCAACTCAAAGCGGGCAAAGGTCCCATACCGGGAGATCATATTGATGACCCCGACCACTATGGAGATTGGGAGAACTATAATCTCGTGTATGGAGAATGGCAAACATCTTTAGACGTAAAGCCTCTAATCAAAACGCATTGGGATCAAAATAGCCCCTACAATGACCAAGCTCCTCTCATTTATGGAGAACGAGCCTATGCGGGATGTACTAACATTGCCTTCGCTCAGCTCATTGCTTTTCATCGCAAACCCAGTACGTTCCGAGGTCTTACTATAGATTGGGAACTCTTAACTAATCCAAACGAAAGACTCAACCGACCCTATGAATTTAATAATATGATAGCCTCACTTTGTCGCAGGATTGGAGATGCAACGAATACGACATGGGGAACTTGGAAACACGGAAAAGGTTCTAGTGCTTATGAAGAGATGATCCCTAAAGTTCTCTCCAAAGAGATGGGGTATAGAGAGCCTTCTTCTGTGTTGGATTATAATAAAATAGGAGGAACTCTCTCTAGTAGTATTTCTCAATCTTGCCCCATTGTTCTATCTGGGATGAGAGACCCATATGACATTGGATGGTGGATTTTCAAACAGGAAACATATGAGTCTGGTCATACTTGGCTTGCAGATGGCGTCATAGAACAGTATCGAATAATTTCCATTTACAAAAAGAAGACTGGCAAACTTATTTCAACAAAGGATGAACATCAGACGTTCATACATTGTAATTGGGGATGGGGGGCTAAATATGATGGTTATTTTAGGCCTGAAGTTTTTGATTCACGTCATCCTATTATCAAGGATGACCCTGAAAATTTTCAAGAGAATGGAGGATATTATGGGTACAAGATGACCTGCATTCCATTTATTAAACCATAAAAAACAGAGTTATGAAGAAAATATATTCTTGGGCAGTAGTCATTGTTCTACTCTCCCTTTGCATTGTAGCGTGCAGGGACGGATACGAGAAAGGAAAAACGAAACCATACCACGTTCCCTATGCCATAGATCGCTATCATATACCCACAAAATGTACTATAGAGAGTTTAGAGATAAAAGAAGAAACGACTCAATTACTATGGCTGCTGAAGTTTGGGAACGAAGGAAGTAGTGAGAGTTATATCTCCGCCGTAAAAAACAAGGAACTCTTCACAAAGATTGCCCTTGAACATGGCGAAGATGGTAGTGGGTTTATGACCGTCATGCCTCTTAATCTTCCGCCCCTCTTCTATGGTTTAGAATCACTACAAGCAATTGGGATAAAAGGAGGAGAGGAAGTAAATCTCTCTCAAATCGTGCAAATCAGATACAATAGTTCCGAGGACTTTATCCATAATGGATACAAACATATTTCTGAAGTCCGCCTAAAGGAAGTACAAAAATCATTGGCAACGCTCACCCCGAATGACTACCTATGGATCCCCGAAGAGAGTTTTTTATTATCTAACAGGAGTGAAGTAGAGGGTAAGTTTGACCGAATTGAATTGCGTGTTGTACTCAAAGACGGCAAAGTAATCCGATCCGATATGCCGATATAGACTTTTCCATAGGTCTGAGGTTGCTATGCGTCTTATATCGCAAGGATAAGATGTATAACAGCTACGCACAACCCCTCATGCATCAGAAATATTAGACTCTAAAAATGAAATATGATGAAGAAGACTAGTGTATTTGTATTGCTCTGCGTCTTTTTACTAGGATCATGCAATAGAAAAATGAGCGATGTGCAATGGCATAAATATGCAATTGAAACATGCTGTATTCCCGAAAGTATTAGTTTGGAAAAGCCCTTAGAAAAGGGTGTGGACTCTATTAAGTGGTATCTTCAGTTCCATACATCGAAATGGTCTACCATAGCAAAGACTACCGATAGGGAACGAATAGAACAGATAGCACAAGAGCATGGAGAGTCTGGAGTGGGCTTTTATGCCATCTCGCCGATACTTCCATGTGTATATGGCGTGCACAAAATAGAAGAGGCTATAATGGAGAGCAAGAAACCGCCTTATCCCACCTCGTGATATTATCTAGTCATAGTATTGAACCCTTTATAAGAAGAGGATACAAGAATCCGGACTTAGGGATGTTGACACCATTTGATCTACCCCTAGATCGCATAACAAACTATGACTATATGCCTTTTCCTAGAGCAGGATTCGAATATCCTATTACTTGCAAACGTAGTGATATTGAGGGGCGATTCGATCGGTTGGAGATGCGGGTCATGCTCAAAGACGGAAAGACGCTCCGCGCCGACATGTCACTGTAATTCGAGAAGGAATCTAGACTAAAGAAGATGATAGGGGGGATGAGAGCCCGAAGAAGAGGTGTACCTCCGAGGGGAATCGAACCCCTATCTAAAGTTTAGGAAACTTCTATTCTATCCGTTGAACTACAGAGGCAGATTGCACCTCCACTCCGTAATTTTGGGGTAGAGGGAGCAATATCTAGGGCAAAAGTACAGAATAATCCGCTATTGACCGATTGTTTCGCTACCTTTGTACCAAAGTTAGAAGAATTAAACGTATGCAAGAGAAAATCCTGATTCTCGACTTTGGGTCTCAAACGACTCAACTAATCGGTCGTCGTATTCGAGATCTGAACACCTATTGCGAGATCGTCCCCTACAACAAACTCCCCGAGGGATTGGAGGGGGTACGTGGCATCATTTTGTCGGGGAGTCCCTACTCGGTGTACGACCCCAAAGCATTCAAAACAACGTTGGCAACCCTTAGGGGGCGTTGTCCGCTCCTCGGGATCTGCTATGGTGCACAGAGTTTGGTTTACCAAGCCGGTGGTATGGTAGAGCCAGCGGCTACACGAGAGTACGGACCGGCCTCTCTAGAGATTACGGCTACCGAAGATCCTCTCCTGAACGGACTAACCAAAGGGAGCACCGTATGGATGAGCCACGGAGATACCATCACGCGACTTCCCGAAGGCTTCCACACCATAGCCCGTACACCCGAGGTGGAGAATGCCGCATTCCGCATCGAAGGGGAAGAAACATGGGGAGTACAATTCCACCCCGAGGCCTTCCACAGCAAAGAAGGGACTAAGCTGCTTGCCAACTTTATCGATATTGTAGGCATTGCGGGTAATTGGTCGCCCGACGCTTTTATTGAACGCACCGTGGAAGAGCTTCGTGAGCAGCTCCACAACGACAAAGTACTCCTTGCCCTCAGCGGAGGAGTGGATAGCTCTGTGGTGGCAGTGCTCCTCCACAAAGCCATTGGCCGCAACCTAACGTGTATTTTTGTGGACCATGGGCTGCTGCGCAAAGATGAAGCCACTCAGGTAATGCAAGACTATCGCCATCTCGGGCTCAATGTGATTGGGGTAGATGCTCACGAGCAATTCTACAACGCTTTGGCCGGCGTAACCGATCCCGAGCAGAAGAGAAAAATCATCGGCAAGGGCTTTATTGATGTATTTGAAGCCGAAGCAGCAAAGATAGAAGACGTAAAGTGGCTCGGGCAGGGAACGATTTATCCCGACGTCATTGAGTCCATCAACATTACAGGCATGGTCATTAAGAGCCATCACAATGTAGGAGGACTACCCGAGCGCATGAAGCTAAAATTGGTGGAACCCATCCGCACCCTCTTCAAAGACGAGGTGCGCCGTGTGGGTCATGCCTTGGGAATGCAAGACCACCTTTTGGAGCGTCACCCCTTCCCGGGTCCGGGTCTCGGTATCCGCATCTTGGGGGAGATCACCCCAGAGAAAGTTCGCATCCTCCAAGAGGCAGATGCCATTTACATGAACGAGATGCGCCGTCAAGGCCTCTACAATGAGGTATGGCAAGCAGGAGCCATCTTGCTCCCCGTCAAGAGCGTTGGTGTAATGGGTGACGAGCGCACCTATGAATATACAGTAGCCCTCCGCGCCGTAACCAGCGTGGACGCCATGAGTGCCGATTGGAGCCGATTGCCCTATGAATTTTTAGCGAAAGTCTCTAACGAGATCATCAACAAAGTCAAAGGTGTGAACCGTGTCGTGTACGATATATCCTCCAAACCACCCAGCACCATTGAGTGGGAATAAAAGAACTAGAAACTAATTATTTTCAAGCCCCACACCGCTTCCTATTTGTTCTTTGCCGATCAATTGGGGAGTTGGGGCTTTTTTATGAGAGAAGATTATGTCTACCTATCACCCCGAAGATACCCGTAAGGTAACGACACACCGCCTACGTGAGATGAAAGAGCGTGGAGAAAAGATTGCCATGCTGACCGCCTACGACTACACTATGGCTACACTTGTAGACAGTGCCGGCATGGACGTTATACTCGTAGGCGACTCTGCCTCCAACGTTATGGCTGGGAATACGACCACCCTTCCCATCACCCTAGACCAAATGATCTACCACGGCAAGTCCGTAATGAAAGCCGTAAAAAGAGCTCTCGTAGTGGTGGATCTCCCCTTTGGTTCATACCAAGGGAACCCGATGTTAGCCCTAGACTCCGCTATCAAGGTAATGAAAATTACCCATGCCGATGCCATTAAGGTAGAAGGTGGTAGCGAAATTAGCGAATCCATCCAACGCATCCTATCGGCAGGAATCCCCGTGATGGGGCATTTAGGTCTGACCCCTCAGTCGATCAATAAATTCGGATCGTACAATGTGCGGGCTCGGGAGCAAGTCGAAGCGGAAAAACTAATCGCCGATGCACATCTACTCGAAGATCTCGGCTGTTTTGCCATTGTATTGGAGAAAATCCCTGCCTCCCTCGCCGGGCGTGTAGCCCAAGAGCTATCCATACCGATCATCGGTATTGGAGCCGGTGGAGAGGTCGACGGGCAAGTGTTGGTACTACACGATATGCTGGGTCTTAACGAGGGATTCCGCCCTCGCTTTCTACGTCTCTATGCCGAAATGGGGCAAGCGGTGCGCACCTCGGTAGGGCAATATATCAAAGACGTCAAGACTCAGGACTTCCCCAACTCGGAGGAACAATACTGACGACTATGGGTGAAAGACAGAGAGTGATCAATCTCCTTTGCGATGGCTCTCTGCCTCGCCTTTGCCCTCTTCTTTCGTACACGGCATGGTCACGAGCTTATAATGCGCAACTTATCGCCGCCCCCCTTTCCTGCTCTATTTGCAGAGAGCTAAGGCAACCTTTTTTGCATTCCTCCCTCGACCATTTACTCAAAAAAACACTATGAAAACTCCGCCACAACGTGATGCGTTATTCGTTTCATTAATTGTAACGATCACCTTTGCGCTGACTCTCGCTGCCCCTTTTGACATGAAGTCCGTACCTACTTGGCATCTTTTTTACACGCAAAAACTTTTTGCCGGGGGACCACTTCTCTTCTCTTTGGCAGGCTACCTTTGGAGCAATAAGGCTTACCGACTGACCATCAAAGAGCGAGCACACATTCTCTCGGATCGCTTTGATCTCCTGATCTATCCCTTCATACTCCTCTCCCTCGTCGCCTACACCCTCCTCTACATCTTCGCAGATCAAGAAGGATGCCCTCTACAAGGTCTGTGGTCGTGGCTCTTCATGCCTCGATCCTATCCCGATCCGCTCTCCCTTTTGAGCTTTCTACCTGCTCTATTTGTTATCTTTGTTGTAGCACTCCTTCTTCCTCATCCACTTTCCATCAAGCAGAATACGCTTCTATATACAGGAGCTTTACTCCTGCACTTGAGCTATACACTCTTACCTATTGATCCGACAAAAGATCCTCTTGCGATCCTCTTGGGGCTCTCCAACCTGCACTTCTTTTTCCTTGGATCTCTCCTGCAAAAGATCTACCGCAAGGGTATTCCCTCACGCATTACCCTGTCGGCACTACTGCTGTTTCACGTAGTACTTGCGATTCGCATACTCACGCCAAGGGACGCACCTTGGGCACACCTCCTATCGGTGCTCTACTTCACCTTTCTCCTTATCATCATATATGGAGCAGGCTCCAAGGTCGGGTGCTGGATTCAGAAGCCCCCCTTTTATTACTGGGCACGCCACCTCTTCCCTTTTTCGGTTTTTGCACTCCTCGGCAACCTCGTTATAGGACGCTGGATTATTCCACTCCTTCCGATGGATTATGCCGTAATGCCCCACCTTCTGCTACTTAGCGTCTTTCTGCTAAATCTCCTACTACCACTCCCGTTTATTCACCTCTACCATAAGAGAAAATCAAGGAATGATCGGCAGGAAGATCTCAACAACCATTTGTAGAGAGGGACTACTCTTAGCTACTTCAGTGCAAACGTACTTATAGCGCAAAGAAATAGGTTGCACCATTTTTTATCATGCATGATGCAACCTCATTGTCTCTTCTCTTACGAAATGGATTCTTGCTATTTAATCATTCTATACCAAACTGTAAAAGAACCATCTTCGTGGTACTCTACGTGGATCTCAAAGTTTTTATTTTCTTCGATTTTATCGGCTATTTCGTACGCTATCTTGATCGCTTGTAACTTCCCTTTACCTTTTCCTCCAACGATCCAGCCCTGACCTTTTGGGGGATCTCCGGCTCTTAGTTCTTGTTCTTGTCGTACTAGAAGATTCCCAAATGCAACTGACAGCGCATACTCTTCTTCGGTCAAAGTTGTATATTCATGAAATGAAGCATCATATAGGATATAAAAACCTTCGGTAGGATTTGCTTCCATCCCACTTGTAATAATCGTTCCAAGTTCAGTCTCTTGCACCCGGCTCTTTTTTAAGATTGGTTCGATCTCTTTTTTATTGTCCTGACATGAGACTAATGCCCATAAACACACCCCCGCTAATAAAAGCAGAGATATTCTTTTTTTGTATTCCATATCAATTATTCGTTTGTTGTTATCAATTTTACAATCCATCTCGTAAGATCAGATTTACAACTAGTATTTCTCGTTTATAAATATACACCATACAAATAAATGCAACAATACCAAAAAGTTAGTACACAGAAATCTAAAGTATAAATGGCACACTCAATCTATGATGAGGATTTTGAGAAGTCTCCTTTTGTGTATCTTTGTCTCATGAATGGCATTGTACGATACTTTTTTACGCATTTGGGGTTGCTTTTCCTCGGGGTCGCCTCGCTCTCCGCACAGCGATTCTTTCCTTCCGAAATGCTCGACGAGCGAGTAAATGCCTTGCAGCTCCGAGCCCTCTCAGGAGAAGGCGATTGGATGCCATTCCCGTACTACACCCTACATAGCAATGAGGGTCTGTCGATCCAATTTGATCTGCTGGACGATACTCCTCGCCCCCTGCGCTACCAACTGCAGCACTGCGATGCCATGTGGCAATCCTCCCCTTTGGCTCCGACGGAATACCAATCGGGCTATGCAGAGGGAGAGCTTCCCCCTTCGATTCCCTCCTCTCTAACCAAGGTCTCTTACAGGCACTATACATTGGAGCTCTCCGAAGAGAGTTCTCCCCACCCGACACTTTCAGGCAATTACCTCCTCACCATATTCGATCCAAGTACCCCCCAAGAGCCATTACTTCGTGTTGCGTTTGCCGTTGTGGAACCTCTAGCAACTCTAGAAGCATCCTTGGATAAAACGTGGGGGATCTCTCCCGATAAGCAACATATCAGTGCGACCCTCTCCCTCGCCCCCCTTGGGCGGAGTCATATGACGGACGAGGAGATTACCCTTGTAGTAGCGCAAAACAATCGACATGATACCCCCCAATGGATACGCCGCCCCTCGAGTAAGGGATTCGATCAATACCGATACTATGGGCAGGCCATCACCTTCGATGCCGGAAACGAATACCATGCACTCGAATACCTCAGCCCCTACATCCCCTCCATGGGGATTGAACGCACCGTGCAAGATGGAGAGGTCACTCAACTCTACCCCTTTGCAGATGAAAATCGCTCCCGGCAAGATTTCCATAGTACAGACTTCGGAGCGCAAGGGCAATACGTGATCAGATCTCGCACTCTGGATGCCGATGTCGCCACCTCCACAGACTATTACAACATACACTTCCGCTTCACGAGTGACCCACTCCCCCATGGCTATATACCATTACTCTCTGGAGAAGCTTTCGACTACCTACCCGTGAGCGAGAGACTTCTGCATTACGATGCCAAAGAGGGGGCATATACAGCAGAATTGCTCCTCAAAGGAGGCTATATCTCCTACCTATACCTAGCCACTCTCCCAAAAGGAGAAGCCTATACGCAACCCTACAAAGCAGATTATACCGAAGGCAATCATTATGCCACGCATAACCGATACACTCTACTGGCCTACTACCATCCCATAGGGAGTCGATATGATCAACTGATTGCTGTAGCCTCCTCATCTAAATAGATCACAAGCCCAAGATTTTCATTATGGATGCTCTAACTCGTGCTATTTATACGGCAATGCGCCTAAGACTTGCCACGATCCATCGCTACTATCCCCAACGCGTAGAGGAAGTCCAATACAGACAATGGCAACGTGTCATGCGCTGTCTACGCTCCACCGAATACGGCTGGAGTACACACGCCACACGTATCTCCTCGCCCGAGCAATATGCCGAATTGGTCCCTCTCGTGCAGTACGAAGATCTTCGTGAATACACCGACCGCATGATCCAAGGAGAGAGCAACGTACTCGTGCGGGGTGGATGCGATCGTTTTGCCATCTCCAGTGGTACTTCGGGCGGACGCAGCAAATATATTCCGGTGAACCCACTACACCTTCAAATGTGCCACTTCAAGGGAGGATCCGATGCTCTATGGCTCTATTTGGCAACCCGACCCGATAGTCGTTTTTTTAGGACAAAAGGGCTCGTATTGGGTGGAAGCCAAAAGCCGACACCGCTTGCCTATGGGATCTCTCAAGGGGATTTAAGTTCAATACTCATTGAACGGATGCCCAGCCTAGGAAGTAGCATACGTGTCCCTTCTAAGGAAACGCTCATGATCGAGGATTGGATGCAAAAGATCCCTGCCATCATTGCCGAGACTCGGGATGCCAACGTCGGGAGTCTCTCAGGAGTTCCTTCTTGGATGCTCACCCTCATCAAGCGACTGCTTGAAGATACGCATGCCGATAACCTCAGCGAAGTATGGAGCGAGTTGGAGGTTTTCTTTCACGGAGGGATCAGCTTTGCTCCCTACCGAGAGGAGTACAAACGGCTCATTCCCTCGCCACGCATGCAATATAGGGAGACCTATAATGCCTCCGAGGGCTTCTTCGGGATTCAAGATGATCCTCACGATACGGCGATGCTCCTCATGCTGGATTATGGGATCTATTACGAGTTCATCCCCCTCTCGGAATTGGACACCCCACATCCCAATACCATCCCCCTTGTCGATGTAGAGATCGGCAAAACCTACGCTCTTGTGATCAGCACCTTGGGCGGACTCTACCGATATATCATTGGAGATACCGTACGATTTACCCAACGCAACCCCTACAAATTCGTAATTGTCGGTAGAACAACGAATTACATTAATGCATTTGGAGAAGAACTGATGGTCTGCAATGCCGACGAAGCACTCGCTCGTATCTGCGAGGAGTTCCAAATAACGGTCGCCGAATACACGGCAGCTCCCGCCTTTGACCCCATGAGTGGAAAAGGAAAACACGAATGGATTATTGAATTTAACGAGCAGCCGAGCGACCTAGCACACTTTGCCCATAGATTGCATGAGGAGTTACGCAAGATCAACTCTGATTACGATGCCAAGAGCAGTCCCGGGATGACCCTCCAACCGCTGGAGATCCATTCCGCGCCGCACGGCACCTTCTCACGCTATTTACAGGAGAAGGGAAAACTCGGGGGGCAGAATAAAATTCCTCGCTTGCGAAACGACCGCACACTTTTCGACGAGGTCCGCGCCCTCTTCTAAACAAAACTTTTGCAAGCAAAATTCAGATGAGCTTTTGTGTGTACGAACCTGTTGCGCTACGTTTAGAATGTCTGATTTTGTCTTTTTGCAACACAAATAAATCCCTATGAGAGATCAAAACATTTTATCCATAAGAGGGGTTCGATTTGGCTACGGCAAGCATCCCATCCTCCAAGGGATCGACCTTACCATACCTCAAGGGAGCATTTTCGGATATTTAGGCAAGAATGGCGCAGGCAAATCGACAACCATAAAAATCTTGTTGGGATTACTCCCGATAACCGAGGGAGATATTTTCTTTCATGGGAAGAATCTCAAAGATGCGCCATTGCTATTACGCTCCTCCGTTGGGAGCATGATCGAACACCCCTGTTTCTATCCTTTTCTTAGTGTAGAGGAAAATTTACGTTATTTGAATACACTCTCTCCTATGGAAAGGACTCGAATCGCAGAGGTTCTTTCCATGGTCGGACTAAAAGATCATGCACAAAAAAAAGCCCATTCCCTCTCATCCGGACTCAAACAGCGACTCGGACTGGCGATGACCTTATTCCATCGACCGGAGATGCTAATCCTAGATGAACCTCTTAACGCACTCGATCCACAGGGGATATACGAATTACGACTTATCTTGCAAAAGCTAAACAAAGAAGACGGGGTTACAATCTTCCTCTCCAGCCATATCCTGGATGAATTGGAAAAAGTGGCAGATCTCGTTGCCATCATCGGTGATGGAAAGATTCTTTACCAAGGGAGTATAGAAGAGCTTTCAAAGAAGCAAGCAAATAAAGTTCGTTTCAAAGTAAATGACACATCTCGCATTACCCAAGGAGACTATCTCTCTGTATTCCCATCCATAAGAGTGTGCGATTCTCAAAACTTCGAGTGCGAAATCAATACTGAAACAGACTTTGCCAAAATCATAGAAAAGCTCTGCAAAGATCAAATTTCCATATATGGTATTCACGAAAAGAGGTCTTTACTCGAAGACGCCTTCATCCATTTGACCGAATAGTATCATGAGAGCAAAAGGAATCAGTCTTTGGCATCTTTGCAAATCCGAACTTTACAAGGTGCGTCACAATCGGAATATTATAGGAACTATATGCTTTCCTATACTTTATTTTCTCCTCATATTTACCTATTTATTGTACAAGGGGAGAGAGGGATTATTCGACCATGAAATAGGTTCTTTCCCAGGGAATCCATGGCTCCTCATTTGGGTAAAACAAACACTTCCCATCCTATCACTGACCTTTCCTATAGCAATTGCTCTACAAAGCCACTCCATATGCGATATTGAATACCAAAATGACAATATTCGCTTTCTGTTTTCAATGCCTATCAGTCGAGCAAAATTGTATGCCTCTAAGGTACTTGTACTATTACTTCTGATTGGCACTCTTTGCATCTGCGCTTGGGGATCTTTTGTGTTTTTCGGCTATATGCTCGGGCTCTTTATCCCTGCCTATCCATTTGGAAGCTATGCAATTTTTAGGCCGGCGACACTTATCCTTTCGAGAATTCTACTAGCCTCCTTTTGCGTTGGGATATTTCAACTCTTTTTGAGTCTCCGCTTTAGAAACTTTTCGATCCCAATTTTTACATGCGTATTCTTCTCGGCAGCATCGATATTCATGCTTACAGAGCCTTATGGCATGTACTTTCCACTTTGTACTTATACAGATATGGCATCTAGTCACACCGTGGAAGAACTAGCCTCTTATAGCAGACGAGAACTTGCAAATGTCGTTCTTCTTGGCATATTCTTGCTCATTGGGTATATGTCATTTACTCCAAACGTAGCAAATGGGGGGCTAAAGAAAAAGTTCGACCGAGCAATAAAGGGTCGGTAGTGTAGTCCGTTGGGACTTCTAACAAACTCTTTATCGAAAGAATTTCATACCTCGACCGGTTAACCGGTCGAGGTATTTTACGCTCAAACTAACCGAAATCTTCCTTTTCTATCGGGCAGGAGTTCAGAATGACTCTGCCAACTGGGTATTATGCCTCCGGCCGGGCATCGGCAAACTCTTTATTTGTTATATTTGCGCACGAATGGGGCACATCGCCTTGTTCAAGACTTATAAAAAAAGAAGCGTTATGCTGATCTTGTAGTTGAAAACGTAGGAAATTTTCACTCACAACTGTGTACAAGGATAGCATGGTGGTTCTCGCGCTATAGCGTGGGCTGCTATATCCATATTTGTACACATGGGTTTCCTACGACCTTCAACTACAGTGTGGCATTGCAGTTCCACGCTTCGTGTTTTTAGCCTCCTTGGGGAACTGAAAGGAGATTTAGTTCTGTTTATGAAAAAACTTATTTCGTTGGTGTTTCTACTAACCCTAACAATGACTGCCATGGCACAGCGGGAGGTAACAAAGTTCCTCGGCATCCCCGTAGATGGGAGCAAAACCGAAATGATTAAGAAACTCAAAGCCAAAGGATTCCGATCCGATCCTAAAAAGATTTGGGATTTAGTTGGAGATTTTAATGGACGAGAGGTATATGTAAGCATTGTCACACACAAAAATAAAGTGTGGCGCATTGCACTTGAAGATGTAGTAACCTCTTCCAAATCACAAATCCGAATCCGCTTCAATGAACTCTGTCGTCAATTCACAGAGAATCCAAAGTATATGCCCATGACCTCGACCGATCAAACGATTTCTGAAGACGAAGATGTTTCACTTCAGCTAGCCCTCAATAAAAAACAGTACGAAGCCGGATTCTTGCAGTTTCCAGATGATTGGAAGAAAAAAATCTTTGGTCTGGATGATTCAATAGAATCGAAAGATTCCGATGCTTTTAAGGCATATCTGGAGTCAGGTAGCAACAGACTAGTCTGGTTTTGCATCTCACGATCTTACCTCTCCACAGACTATGTTATTGTCATGTACTACGACAACGAATACAATAAAGCAAAAGGCGAGGATTTGTAAGCCATAGAAGAGGATAAATCTATTTTACGAGTGGTAACCTCAAGTCCATCCCTAGGGAAATAAAAAGGGCTTCGAGTTGCCACTTTTTTTGTTGGGCAGGAACTCAAAAAGTGCAGGGCAAAAGAGGGGGAGCATTTTGGGCTGAAACGAAAAAAGTGTGGCGCTGAAGTTTTGCAAGCAATGACCACCATCCCATCCGAACAACACCAATCGCCTCTATTCACTTGGACCGATGCCTCCCCATGGTCAAGTATCATGCCTCGAATTACAACGGGAAAACTCTCTAGTCCCAGGGCAACCGCATCAAATTCTGAGAAGCTTTCTGAGGTATTCTGGATTCATCGCCGCCTTAAACATTCTCTTCTTCACAGAGTGCTTGTCTTTCTGAGCCTTAACGATCCCCAAGGCCAGCTTCCTTAAGACATTTAGG
>JALFBN010000006.1 GCA_022772085.1 Porphyromonas sp.
AGACCCCTTTCTCTTGTTATACCCGTTGCACTTCGGTTCATGGGGGCTGCTTTGACCCTGCATTATGCGAACCAAACAGCTGCCCTCCGCCTTCACCCTCTGCTCTCTCTCTTGAAAGTCCTCCCCTTCCTCTTTGGGGGACCCGAGTGATCCCCTGTGATGGGATTATTGACGAACAAAATAATTCTTTGGATTCAAGCAAAAGTGTACCTTTGTGAAGTGAAAGTCTTGTTGTGTCCCTCTTTGGAGTATTTATGAATGATCGACATGAGAGATATAAAAATGGTAGATCTGCATAAGCAGTATCTTAACATAAAAGAGGACGTAGACGAAGCAATACAGTCAGTAATCGATAGCTCCTCTTTCGTCAATGGATCGGAAGTCGAGGAGTTTTCTGCAGAGTTGGCTTCCTACAATGGGTCAAAGTATGTAATTCCTTGTGCCAATGGTACCGATGCATTGCAAATTGCATTGATGGCGCTAGAGCTGAAACCTGGGGATGAGGTACTAGTTCCTGCTTTTACTTATGTAGCAAGTGTCGAGGTGATTGCGTTATTGGGATTAACTCCCGTAATGGTTGATGTAGATTACAATACGTTTAATGTTACGGTCGAGAATCTGGAAAAAGGATTATCTCCACATACGAAAGCAATTATTCCCGTACACCTTTTTGGTCAGTCTTGTCCTATGGAGTCAATTCTTGCTTTTGCGGAAAAATATCGTTTATACGTCATTGAAGATAATGCTCAAGCTATTGGAAGCTATTATCAGTATGCTGATGGGCACAAGGTTAAGACGGGGGCTATGGGACATATTGGTTGCACCTCATTCTTCCCATCGAAAAATCTTGGATGTTTTGGTGATGGAGGGGCACTGTTTACCAATGACGATCGGTTGGCAAAGCGTATCAAGATGATCGCTAACCATGGTCAACAGGTTAAGTACCATCATGAAGTAGTTGGCTGTAACTCTCGTCTCGATACGATACAAGCTGCGATATTACGGGTAAAACTTCGGCACTTGGATCAGTATGGAGTTGCCCGACATCGGGCTGCACAGATCTATACAGAGGGATTAGAGAATGTGCCGGGAGTGATAACGCCCCTTGAGATTGCAGCCTCTTATCATGTATATCATCAGTATACTCTGAAGGTCTTGGATGGCAAGCGTGATGCGTTGAAGGCTTATCTTGCTGAGCGAGGAATTCCTTCTATGATTTACTATCCGCTACCATTACAGGAGCAGGAGGCTTTTCAATCAATTGCTAAAAAGGCAGGATGTCTGGGTACGGCTCTGATTCTTGCCCGCTCTGTACTCTCACTACCGATGCATTCTGAACTTGGTATAGAGGAGCAACAGTTTATCATAAACTCAATTAAATCATTCTACAAGTAATAAGAATGGAACAGAATTATTTCGCTCACCCTACCGCTTTTATTGATGAGGGGTGTTCAATTGGAAAAGGAACGAAAATTTGGCATTATAGCCATATTATGAGCGATTCTACCATTGGAGAGGATTGTAACATTGGACAGAATGTGGTCATATCTCCCGAGGTTGTACTTGGTAATAATGTGAAAGTGCAAAACAATGTATCCATCTACACGGGTGTTATTTGTGAGGATGATGTGTTTTTGGGTCCCTCTTGCGTTTTTACCAATGTGATCAATCCTCGCTCTGCTGTCAGTCGTAAGTCAGAATATACGAAGACTCGTGTCATGCAAGGTGCGACGATTGGGGCCAACGCAACCATTGTATGTGGACATGATATAGGTCGATACGCTTTTGTAGGTGCAGGTGCCGTAATCACTAAAACAGTACCTGACTATGCGCTGATGGTAGGCAATCCTGCCAAGCAGATAGGTTGGATGAGTGCCTATGGTATGAAATTACATTTTGATGGCAAAGGACATGCTACTTGTTCAGCCTCCGGAGAGCGATATAAATTAGAAAATAATAGAGTTACTAAAATAGAGCAATAAAGATTTATGTATCAGGAGCTCGTGAACAAAAATAAGAAGTTGGCTCTCGTAGGATTGGGCTACGTGGGACTACCTATAGCTCTTCATTTTGCGAAGAAGGTCTCTGTTATCGGGTTTGATATCAACGAATCTCGATTGGAGAAGATGAGAAATGGCATCGATCCAAGTGATGAACTTGTAAAGGTGGATTTTGATGGATGTGATATTGAATTTACCTCGTCGTTGGACAAATTACAAGAGGCCTCTTTCTTTATTGTTGCTGTACCTACACCTATTGATCAGTTTAATAATCCCGACCTTTCACCTCTACTTGCGGCAACCCGAACCGTTTCCAAATGCCTCAAGAAGGGAGATTACATTTGTTTTGAAAGTACTGTTTACCCGGGTTGTACCGAAGAGGATTGTCTTCCAATATTAGAGGATCTCTCCGGATTGAAATGTGGTATCGACTTCAAATTGGGATATAGCCCCGAGCGTATCAATCCTGGGGATAGGGAACATACACTAACCAATACGGTGAAGGTGGTTTCCGGATGTGACAGCGAGGCTCTTGATGTTATTGCCAAGGTGTACGAGTTGGTTGTAGATGCAGGGGTTCACCGTGCTCCAAATATTAGGGTAGCAGAGGCGGGAAAGATCATTGAAAATACGCAACGTGATGTGAACATCGCATTGATGAACGAACTATCCATCATCTTCAGCCGTATCGGCATCAATACATACGACGTATTGGAAGCAGCTGGTACAAAATGGAATTTTTTGAAGTTCTCGCCCGGGCTGGTCGGTGGGCACTGTGTCGGTGTTGATCCCTACTATCTTGTACACAAAGCCAATCAGCTGAAATATCACCCTCAAATCATCTCGGCAGGTCGATTTATTAACGACTCTATGGGAGGGTATATCGCCAAAAAGACGGTAAAAAAGCTCATCAGCATGGGTAAAGCTATACTCGGAACCCGTGTGTTGGTAATGGGGATTACATTCAAAGAAGATGTGTCTGATATTCGAAATTCAAAGGTCGTAGATATCATTAATGAACTCAAAGATTATGGAGTAGAGGTTGATGTAATGGATCCCCATGCTGATAGTGAAGAGCTTCTGAATATGTATGGATTTAAACTTATTGAGAAGCCACGAGTATTTTATGATGCAGTGGTAGTTGCTGTTTCGCATAAGGAGTACTACACTCTTGCCGAGAGCTTTTTTGTAGAGCTTTGTGGAGAAAACGGTTTGCTCGTTGATGTCAAGGGGCTCTACCGCCATAGCATCCATCAACTCAAGTATTTTAGTTTATAAAAAAAGGAATGCAAAAGGGTTAGTGAGTAATTGTCTCAAAGGAACCCTCGGAATAGTATTATTGTTCTGCATAGGGACTTGTATTGTTCTGACTATTCCGATTTGGGAATCTCAATACTCGCGAGGTAATTGGCTCCAAAAGCCTTCTCTTGTAATCATAAGATAGATGAAAAATTTCTCAATCATTGGGGTGGCAGGATACATCGCTCCACGTCATTTACGTGCTATTCGGGAGACGGGGAATCGGCTCGTCTCGGCGTACGATCGCTTTGATAGTGTTGGTATTATGGATTGCTACTTTCCCGAGGCCTCTTTTTTTACCGAACAAGAGCTTTTCGACCGCTGTAATAGTCGGCTTAAGGGCTCTGAAAAACAAATCGATTGGGTGTCAGTATGTACGCCTAACTATCTGCACGATGCACACTGTCGCTATGGACTTCGTCTTGGTGCAGATGTGATTTGTGAAAAGCCATTGGTACTCAATCCGTGGAATATTGATGCACTCAAGGAGGTTGAACAGGAGACCGGGCATCGAGTTTATAACATACTTCAACTTCGTCTGCACGAATCGATCATCAATCTCAAGCAGAAAATAGAAAATGGTCCTAAGGACAAAATATATGATGTTGATCTGACCTACATAACCTCTCGAGGCTATTGGTACTATGCCTCTTGGAAAGGTGATGAGCGTAAGAGTGGGGGGATTGCAACAAATATCGGTGTACACTTCTACGATATGCTTACGTGGGTCTTTGGCGGTATTAAGCAGAATATTGTACACGTAATGAGTCACGATCGTTGTGCCGGATACCTCGAACTTGAAAAAGCCCGGGTACGCTATTTTCTATCTATCAATGCCGATCTCCTGCCTGCCAATGCAGTACAGGGAGAGAAACGCACTTACCGAACTATCAATATCGATGGCGAAGAGTTTGAATTTAGTGAAGGGTTTGCCGAGTTGCACAATGAGAGTTATCGTCAGATCCTCGCAGGCAATGGTTTTGGATTGGATGAAGTGCGTGATTGTATTGAGACTGTTCATGGGATTCGCCACGCAATACCAATAGGTCTCAAGGGGGACTATCACCCTCTTGCCAAGCAACCGCTCGTCGCTCATCCATTTGGGTGGATTCGGTGATCTTAGCAAAGGATTAGACAATAAGGTGTCTTGACTCGTTGTGAGTTAAGGCACTTTTTTTGTGCCTTGGGTTCGGGCTATGGAAAAACTTGGCCGGTAGTTCAAAAAGTCTAGCCCTACAATAAAATAATTCTTGGGCAGAAAGATATAACGTATAGCGCATTTTTGCTTACCTTTGTCCATAGTATATTAAGATGCAAGTTAAAGAAGAAGATTATGATTACACCCGTATCTAAGACGATCGACCTTGGTGATGGACGTACTATCAAGGTTGAAACGGGAAAATTGGCCAAACAAGCCGACGGTGCCGTTACCGTAACCATGGGCAATACTGTATTGCTCGCAACTGTGTGTGCAGCGGCTGACGCAGCTCCCGATTGCGACTTTATGCCCTTACAAGTAGACTACAAAGAAAAGTATTCTGCCGTAGGTCGCTTCCCTGGTGGGTTTACACGTCGTGAAGGCAAGGCTTCGGATTATGAAATCCTTACCAGTCGCCTCGTAGATCGTGCATTGCGCCCCCTATTCCCTGCTGACTATCACGCAGAAGTATTCGTTAATATAACTCTGTTTTCCGCTGACGGCGTGGATATGCCTGATGCTCTTGCCGGATTAGCTGCATCGGCTGCTCTTGCCGTTTCGGATATTCCTTTCGAAGGTCCCATCAGTGAGGTGCGCGTGGCTCGTGTTGGTGGTGAGTTCCTCATCAATCCCACCTATGAGCAAGTTGCGAATGCCGATATTGATATGATGGTTGCCGCTACCCTTGATAACATTATGATGGTAGAGGGTGAGATGGACGAAGTGCAAGAGGCTGATATGCTCGAAGCCATCAAGGTAGCTCATGAGGCAATCAAGAAGCAGTGTCAAGCCCAATTGGAGCTATCGGAAGCTGTAGGTAAACTCGTAAAGCGTACCTATTGCCACGAAGAAAACGATGAAGCCCTTCGACAAGATGTACACGACAAGTGCTACGCTAAGGCGTATGCTATTGCCACAAGTGGTACGAGCAAGCACGAGCGCACTGCTTCGTTTGAAGCTCTTGTAGAGGAGTACAAAGCCCAATTTACAGAGGAAGAATTGGAGGCTAAAAAGGCCATGATTGCTCGCTACTACCACGATGTGGAAAAAGAGGCGATGCGTCGTGCCATCCTCGATGAAGGGAAACGTCTTGATGGCCGTAAGACTACCGAGATTCGCCCTATCTGGATTGAAACAAACTGCCTCCCGATGCCTCACGGATCTGCTATCTTTACACGTGGAGAGACGCAGTCGCTTACCACGGTGACATTGGGTACTAAGGCTGACGAAAAGTTGGTGGACGATGTACTTTGCCGTTGCAAAGAACGCTTTCTTCTACACTATAATTTCCCTCCATTCTCTACGGGCGAGGCTCGTCCTCAGCGTGCTACGGGGCGTCGTGAGATCGGTCATGGTAACCTTGCTTTCCGTGCACTCAAGCGCATGCTCCCTGATGATTATCCCTATGTTGTACGTGTTATCAGCGATATCCTCGAATCGAATGGTTCTTCTTCCATGGCGACGGTTTGTGCCGGTACACTCGCTTTGATGGATGCAGGGGTAGCGATCAAAAAGCCTGTTTCGGGTATCGCTATGGGATTGATTAGTGAGAATAAGGGTACGAACTATGCTGTACTCTCGGATATTCTCGGTGATGAAGACCACCTCGGTGATATGGACTTTAAGGTAACGGGTACACGTGATGGAATCACTGCCACCCAAATGGATATTAAGGTCGATGGCTTGAGCTATGAGATCTTGGAGCGTGCATTGGCACAAGCGCGTGAGGGGCGTATGCATATCCTCGGCAAGATCGAAGAGGCTATGCCTGCCGTTCGTCCCGACCTCAAGCCCCAAGCTCCTCGTATCGAAAAGCTCCGTGTTCCCAAGGAATTTATTGGTGCTATCATTGGTCCTGGTGGTAAGATTATCCAAGGTATCCAAGAGAAGAGCGGTGCTGTGGTGAGCATTGAAGAGATCGATGGCGAAGGTCATGTGGAGATCTCCTCTGCAAACAAGGAGTCGCTTGATGTTGCTCTTGCTATGGTACGTGGTATCGTGGCTATGCCCGAGGTAGGGGAGGTGTATGACGGAAAGATCACGTCGGTGATGCCCTATGGCTGCTTTGTAGAGTTCCTCCCGGGTAAGGAAGGGTTGCTCCACATCAGCGAAATCGAATGGCGTCGCTTTGAAAAGATCGAAGACACCAACCTACACGAGGGAGAAAACATCCGCATTCAACTTCTGGAAATCGACCCCAAGACGGGCAAGTTCAAGCTCTCTCGTCGGGTCCTTCTTCCCAAACCTGAGGGGTATGTGGAGCCCGAGCGTCGTCCGCGTCGTGAGGATCGTCCTCGTCGCGAAGATCGTCGCCCTCGTGAAGAGAAGCCTGAAAACATCTGATCGAAAGTTCCATAAACTTACATAGAGTGGTTCTGCTCCTCTGTACATGGAGCAGAACCGCTTTTTTTATTTGATGGGTCAATCTCTCTCTCTCTCTCTCTCGATTCTTCGTATATTTGCCTGCACTTGGATCGGAGACTGTATGAGACAAGCCTCGAAAAGCCAAGAAGAAGTGGATTTCCAAGAGTAATGTATGATAAATAAACGCTCCCTCGCCCCTGATCCCTTGTCCCAATCTGAAGAACTTCTTCCAATCAAGAGTTGGACGAGATTTTTTTATTACTGGTTATTGCAAGATTTGCTCAAACTCAATAAACTACACGTTTTATGATATTCATCTTGATGCCTATTGTCTTTATTGTAGGTATTATCTGCATTGCCCTCGAAGATAAATTGCATATCAATAAGAGTGCCATAGCTCTCTCTATGTGCGTTGTTCTTTGGGGGTTGCTTATCGTAGGATTCCAAGCTGATCCGGGTAATAGCCTCTTTTCGGACTATCTCCTGCATCATAAGGAATTGGCATCCGAGGGTAGCTTGCAACAGGCGCAGTCTTATGTCTCTTTTTCTCTTAACGAACACTTGGGGGATGTGTCAGGGACTCTCTTTTTCGTACTTTGCTCGATGCTTCTGGTGCACACTGTCGATAAATATGGAGGGTTCAAGGAGATAACTTCCTACATGGCGACTAATGACAAAAGGAGGCTTCTTTGGTATATCGGGCTCTCCTCCTTTTTCTTTTCGGCACTGCTGGATAACCTCGCCGCTGCCATTGTGATCATTTCTATTATCCGCAAATTGGTACCTCACAAAACGGATCGGATGAAGTATGCCTGCCTTGCCATTATTGCTTGTAATGCAGGTGGGTCGTGGAGTCCTATTGGAGATGTAACAACGCTATTGCTTTGGCTAAATGGATGTATATCCGCTCCGAGTCAGATACTGCACCTATTCTTACCTGCTTTGGTCAATTTGCTTGTACCTCTTACGATTTGCCACTTCTGGCTTTTCAAAAAGGGGAGTACACTCCGCGAGGAGGCCGATGAACTCAAACCAAATCGTCTCAAAATCGAACTTCCCGGTAGGCAACGCAAGATTGTCTTTTGGATTGGGATTTTATCCCTCTTGCTCGTACCGATCTATCAAATATTCCTCGGGATACCGGCTTTCCTTGGGGCAATTATCGGACTTATTCTCCTATGGATCTATACGGATCGGATGCATTTGGGGCTTAAGGTGGAAAATGCGAATGACCTCAAAGTGGTAAATCTTCTGCATGATGCAGACCTCTCTACGATTTTTTATTTTCTCGGAGTGCTGATGTCGGTAGCAGCACTTGCTACGGGGGGACAACTTGCTCTTGCAGCAGGGTATCTGGATTCCGCAGGGGCGATCACGTCAAGTCTCTTTGTCAATAGCTCCTTCTTGGCGGGGATTTTCGGGATACTCTCTTCGCTTGTGGATAATGTTGCCCTTGTTGCCGCCACGATGGGAATGTATCCGCTGGGCTATAATGCTACGATGGTTGCTGATGGATCATTTTGGATGTTGCTCGCCTATTGTGCCGTAACTGGAGGTAGCCTACTGATTATTGGATCGGCGACGGGAGTTACCATTATGGGAATGGAAGAGATCCCCTTTGGCTACTACTTCAAACGCTTTTCGGGACTAGCTCTCCTTGGATACCTTGCAGGTGGATTGGTCTCCATGCTATTACTACTCTGAAATAGGAGGGGACGAGACCGAGATTTTTTGAGGAATGGATTTTATATTAAGAGGCTAGATTACAAAGGAATAAGGCTTTTTGTCTTGGGATTGCTACACAGACAACGAATATTTTTTTGTGAAAGGTATTGCAGGTTTCAATTTTAATAGTACCTTTGTCCTCGGAAATCAGCGACACCGCTTGGCCGATTAGCTCAACTGAATAGAGCATCTGACTACGGATCAGAAGGTTGCAGGTTTGAATCCTGCATCGGTCACATGGAGCAATGGAGCCGTTTTCTGTAACACGGAATCCTCTTAGAAAAGAGTGTTTCACGACTCCGTAGCTCAGTTGGTAGAGCAACTGACTCTTAATCAGTGGGTCGAGAGTTCGAGCCTCTCCGGGGTCACCAATTAGGTTAACGTACGTCAAGCCCTCTTTAATTAGGAGGGCTTGTTGTTATCTATTCCCTCTTTAATCCTTGCTTCATTTGCTTCTTATTTATAGAAGATTAGCAGCCATGTAGAATCATTTCCAAAGATGCAAAGTGTAAAGATTGCAGCTGCTTCGGAGAAGTCTCTCTTATGGTAAGATGCTTTTTTACAGGTATAATTTGCTATATCCGTGTGGGGATGTCATTTAGTAGAGAAGCATCCGGAGCAGACGGCGGAGGAGAGGATTTTTTGTAAAGATCCGATTCAAATAGAAGTAAGGTACTTGCAACGATCCGAATTTGCGGAATGAATTTTCTACCCCTTCGATCATACTTCCTTCAAAGTCAAAGGTCTCCAGCCCTGATTGTTGGGCTATTTCGATCGCTTTCAGTACTGCTAAGGACGAAGCTCCGCTATCTCGAAAGTTCGGATCAATGGTAGAGATCAAGTCGTATGCAACCTCCTTATCCTTGATGATAAAGAGTGCGGCGTGGATATTTTCTGCCTGATCTTCGATACATACTACGTAGGAATTTTTGCGTTCCGAGGCATATTGGTACATTCGCTCGAAGAGTTCCTTGGAGTAAGATATGGCTTGTTTTTGGCAGCTTAAGGTGTATTTGTGATTCCGATAGAATGCCTCTGCAGTGAGTGTTTTTGCTCTTAGCTGGGTTTGTTCTAGAGCACGCTTGATATTTTTTCTCTTGGATCTGTCGAATGATGTCAGGATTTCTTCGCTACTTCTCTCCTGTAAATGGAGGATGCGATAGGTATATCGAGTGCATTGACGAAAGCCCCTCCAATAGAAGGGGAGCCAATTGGTGTAACGAGGATCTAGTGTAATCTCGGCAAAGAGGATGCGATGTTCTCGGGCATATTCCTCCAATTGATTGATCAGATCATAGCATACCTCCCTCTCAAAGGAGAGCCGTTTTTCGTTGGTTAGTTCCTTAGGGTAGTTGAGCCATAGGCCTGTATTTTGGCAAAATTGGGGCTTTATGATGCAACGCATACCCCACTTTCGACTTGGGTGTAGGGCAAAGGTGCCCTGTATGGATTGGTCTTTATTGTAAGAAATGAGCACATCCCAATGTGACTCGCCACACACAGCGTCGAGCCACCAGTCTTGGATATAAACCTGGATACTCCTCTCGTGGGCGCACAGTTCCCGATATTTTTGTTTGTTTTCGGCTAGGCGATCTTGTGTCATCTCTACTCTAATCAGTTACTTTGAAGAGGTTTGCATCAAATCTTTTTTTTGGGGGGCTTTCTTTGTTTATCCCTATTTAGAGTGCTTGTTGAGAGCCTCTCTTCCGCACAAAGATACGCTTATTATTACGTCTGTAATACCTTTTCGCAGCCCCGATCTTCCCTAAGGAAGCTTATTTTAAGGGTCATTCCGTATTGATGACTTGGTGTTTTCGTTTTTTTTTTACTTTTGCGACCAAAGAGAAATAGGGAGAATACTCTGTGTATGTGGTAAGTGGAGTTCTCCTCTTTATCGAAGATACACGTTTTAATGGAATATACGATGAATAAAACGGTAGAGATCCGATGGAGTGCATTCATCGGGAATGGTTTCATACTCAATGCGATCAACATACTGAAAAGGAGATGTCGAATGATAATAGGGGAACAGTATAGATGTTATTATGGTCTGCTGGTACTCTTTTCTTTTTTGACTACAGTGCCATGGAGTACGTGGGCACAAAGTAAGTCCTGCATGGTAGTAGGTGTTGTTGTGGATAGCCTTTCCAATAGTCCAATACCCTATGCTACTGTGGAGTATAGACTTCAAGCCGATGCCCAACATCCCGGGGGTGCTCTTACGCTAGACGATGGGGCGTTTGTGTTGCAAGTTCCTTCAGAGGGGCTTTGTCAGTTTACAATTCGCTCTCTAGGCTATAAGGCGCTAACGTGGAAGCAGGCTATCAAGAACCCACAGACTCAGCTTGATACGATTCGTCTGACCCCCGAGGAAGCACTCCTTGATGAAGTTATGGTGGTGGCTCGTCGAAAGCTGATCCAACTTTCGCCCGTAGGGCTGACTTATGATATGAAAAACGATGCCTTGGCACAGACGGATAACCTCCTCTTTGCTCTCCGCAATGTTCCCTTGGTTAGCGTGGATGGAGAGGAGACTATTCGTATCAAAGGATCGACGAACTTTTCTGTCTACATTAATGGTACTCCCTCCCGAGTGGCTTCGATGAGCCCGACGGAGGTATTACGAGGAATCCCCGCCAATACAATTAAACGTGTGGAGGTGATTACTCGACTGGATGCTCGCTATGATGCTTCTGCAGGAAATGCAATCCTAAATATCATTACTGATCGCAAAACTCTTGATGGTTATAGTGGATCACTCTCATTAAAAGGATCAACGATACCCACGATAGATGGAGCAACAACCCTCACACTTACTAAGGGAAAGTTGAGTGTAGCTCTCGCCTATGATTATAGTTATACTTTACATCAGAACCAACCCTTAGAAATCTCTAGGCGTACCTTCGCCGGTGCACAGACTACCAGCGAATTGAAATCGATCCAAGGGAATGGCAATGATAACAAGGGAGTTTTCCAGCATCACATAGGGCGAATCATGGGTGAATATGCTCTTGATAGCCTCAATATACTCTATGCTGATGGGCATTTTACCGCCTTTTCTGTTAATACCCAAGGGATAGATCGGCAAATATTCTCGCGCCTCGGTATGTCTACTCACTATGCAATTCTAGACAAAAGGATGAGTAGACTTGAGGGATCAGCAGAAGGGAATCTCATTTATCGCAAGCTCTATGCAGAGGACAAAACACCTCAGTTTTCCGTTGGGTATCGCTATGCATACAATCCGGATCAGCGGTATAATGATATAACCGAGCGACAGTATCGTGACGGATTTACCTCTTGGGAAGCCTCTCTATTTGACGAGGTTCGCCGTAAGGAATGCTCTCGAGGAGGTCTGAGTGAGCATGCTTTGCAGAGTGATTATCAGTTCCGCTGGAGAGGTGGACACTCGATGCACATTGGGGCTAAAGAGGTTGTTCGGCTGGGTAGTTCTCGTCCTGAATATCATGTGTGGGACTACGGGAAGAGCGAGTGGCGATTGGTGGATAATCCGCTTTACCAATTGGGTGATATGAGTCAATTGCAGAGTGTAACATCGGCTTATGCCAATTACTCATGGAATAAAGATCGTTTCGGTTTGAGTTTGGGCTTACGAGGAGAATTTGTTTACGACAAGATTTCTTTTACTCGAGACGAGAAGCGGAATTTTCAGACACAAGGTTTGGGTCTGATACCAACACTCGATTTTTCCTATAATCTAACGGATCGACAGCAGTTGTCGTTTTTCTATAAGATGAATCCCATCCGCCCCTCTATTTGGAGATTGAATCCATATCGCAGTCTGGGGAGCCCCTATGACCTTTCTTTCGGTAATCCTAATTTGAAGTCGGAGCGTCTCCACAGTTTGGATTTGTCATACACTCTGTTTTCCAATAACTGCTATCTTAGTTTGAGTGCAGGGTACAGTCATACGGATAATGCGATCATGCCTGTGAGTTATAGGGATGCCGAAAATCCGAATATCCTATGTAATACCTACGCCAATGCAGGAACGCACAGAAAGCCTAGTGTCAGCTTTTGGACGAATTGGCGTCCGATTATGCCACTCTCACTTACATTTCATGGCATTTTTCAGTACCACTTGTTTGATCATGCCTCTCAAGGGATACAACAACGGAGTTGGGAGAATCTCTTAATGGTCAATACTGATGTTTCGTTGCCCAAAGCATGGTTCCTCGGGACATCTTGGTATTGTTTTTCCAATCCTCCGCAGTTACGCACGACCTACTCGTATAGTCATCAATATAGCCTTTACGTAAAGAAGACTTTTTTTGATAATAAGTTCAATGTAACGCTTATGGTGAATCACCCTTTCTCGCAATACAAACGCTTTGAGACGAAGCGGTGGGGAGATGACTTTGAGTATCGCCAAGTCAATTACATCCAGTCTCGTTCTATTGGGCTGAAGATCTCGTACAATTTTAATTCGGGCAAGAGTCGTAAGGTGACACGTAATCAAACGCTCTCGACAACAGACCTTGACACCCAAACTGGCGTCCGATAGTTCTATTTGAGTGTGGAGTGGACACCTTCGGTCGGATTGACAATAATCTCTCCCGTCCTCGGGTTAACATAGGTCCCCGTTCCAACGAAAACATAGGTTTGTGGTGTGAGTTGATCTTTTAAGATGGAAGTATTGGCTACGCCAAGCGGGCCTCTGAATTGTACAAGGGAAGGTGCATTGTTGACTGGATCGAAAGTTTATCCGTTATAGAGTACTCAACGCTGGGGCTTACAAAAGTTCTTTGAGAGATCAGCCCCATCCATTGGGATTGGTTATACTGAATACTCCCTTGTAGTGTCCAACGACCCATTTTGCAGTCCACCCCACCAACCAATGTATATAGAGAGCCATTTATTGGAGAGGTTTGGTACATGGCTAAAAATTGCGACGAGAGTTGCGATGATGGCTTGTATGAAAGTACTCCCCACCTCCATAAACTTGAATTACGCTCTTGGTCATAACGAAGAAATCCTTGTACCAATCCTCCTCTAAATGATAGCTCTCGATTGAAGTTGAAACTTGTGGATAGTCCTCTCAGTTCATGAATACAAAATGCATCGTATTTCAGAGAGGAGGTTATGGGAGTAAGGTTGAGTCCTCCATAGAGAGAGGTCGTCGGTTTTAGAGTTGTCGTCTGAATGAAAAATGGGATAGGATGTTCTGTATCATTGCCAAATCCACCTCTCCATTCTTGTCCGGAGCAAAAGGTCGGGATGAGATTCAGTAATGCTATACTTAAGGCTCCATCGCAAAGCTTTCATATACTTATTCATTAGGGTGACTCCACGGCGAAAGTAATCAATAAAGTTTGCCATTCTTGATATTGATGAGTTTTTTCTGTGTTTCTCTGTCTAAAAAATAAGAGAGTCCGAACGCTAGTTTAGACTCTCCTATTACCATTTTGTTAGATCATCTTGCGCCTCAGCGCGTTGTGCCCAGAGCGGAAGCGGGGGGATTCGAACCCCCGGTACGGTTACCCGTACGACAGTTTAGCAAACTGTTGGTTTCAGCCACTCACCCACACTTCCCTGTTCGGAGGGGCTTCCCTCTTCAGCGTTGCAAAGGTACTATTTCTTTTTGAATACACAAGGGATACGGCGATATATCGATTGCTTCATGGGGGGATAAAAAAAGTGAGCTTGTCTCCCGACAAACTCACTCGTATTAACCTTAAAATCTAATACCATGAAAAACACAGTGCAAATGTAGAAAGAAAATTTGAAAGTACCCGAATTGTGCTTGGGCTAAATATCGCAGTGTATGTTTTTGCAAATACTAATATGTTGAAATACAGCGTGTTGTTTCTTCTTTGGTGGTGGAAAGAATATTATACGAAAAGACCCCATTTCTCCTTCTCGTTGTGGCGATGATTATTGTATTGCAACATACTTCTGATTTTTATTCCCGAATCCTCTGAAACAGAGGCACTCTATTTGACTGAAAATTTGAGCCCTAAAGTTTTTTTCTTCTTAGGCAGAACTTTTTGAACTCCGAGGCAAGAAGATTTGGACTACAGCCCAAGAATTTTTTTTGCACTGCTTCCCACGATCTAATACCTACTGTCTGGCACTCTACATCTGCTGGCCGTCATCTAGAGCCCGCTCTCTACCCACTAATGTCTAATTCTGTGTGATAATCTCTCGGAAATGGAATGAAACAACTAACTTTGTGGTGAAGAGCCAGCTCTCAAGAATACAGATGAAGAAAAAAATATGGATACTTCCGCGCAGGTTAAAGCTGAAATGTGTTGCTCAAAAGGATTGATCCCCGAGTGGTATCCTCAGGATGCTGTGCTGATCACCTGGCCTCATGAGAAGACGGATTGGGCTCCGATACTGCCTCTTGTGGAGGCGAATTACATCGCGTTGGCCACGGCAATACTTCGTCACGAAACGCTTGTCGTTATCACTCCTTTAGGGTGCTCCATCGCTTCTCTATTGCCTGAGGAGCTTCGCTATCGCCTACGGGAGATCCCGATGAATACCAACGATACTTGGGCTCGCGATTATGCACCGCTCTGTGTGCTCCGGGGTGGTAAAAAAGAGGTTGTCGACTTTCGATTCAACGGTTGGGGTATGAAGTTTGCCTCCAATTGGGATAATCAAGTCTCTCGTAGTTTGAGGCAAAGGGGCTTTTTTGCTTCGGATGTGGTATGGAATAATCAGCTGATGCTTGTATTGGAGGGTGGCTCTGTGGATGCCAATAGTCGAGGTGAAGTGCTGACTACAAGGCGCTGTTTGATGGAAGAGAATCGCAATGCCTTTGTGTCTGATGAGTTACAACTGGCCTCGTTGATCGCTTCGTCCCTCAGTACCGAGGCTTTAATTTATTTGGATCATGGAGCTATTGAGGGCGATGACACTGATGGCCATATCGACACGTTAGTTCGTTTTGTTAGTGATGATACTTTGGTTTATGTTTCCCCTACGGATCCCAATTCCGTCAATTACCAAGAATTGCTGGCTCTAGAGGCAGAACTTTGTGATCATCCCGAGGTACAACGTCGGGGCTATCGTTTAGTGGGCTTGCCTGATGTCGGGAATTTGCCGGACGAAGAGGGAGAGCCAATGCCTGCTACCTATGCCAATTTCCTTTTTGTTAATGGGGCTTTGCTCGTGCCTACCTACGGAGTGCCCCAAGATGCTGAGGCGTTGGCTATTCTCCGAGAGCTTCTCCCTGATCGTGAGGTTGTTGGGGTCGATTGTGCCACACTGATCCGCCAGCATGGAAGCCTCCATTGCGCCACGATGCAATTCCCCAAAGGCTTTTTATCTCCTGAATTTTTAGCATAAACGGAAGTACCCAACTCACCTTTCACTTAGTTATACAATAGGTCGTGAATAGATTGAAAATAGGAATTATCCAGCAGGCCAATGGGGCTGACAGAGCTGACAACAAACGTCGCTTGGTTGCCAAAATAGAGCAATTGGCACAAGAGGGAGCCGGGCTTGTGGTTCTCCAAGAATTACACAATGGACTCTACTTCTGCCAAACGGAGGAGGTGTCCGTTTTTGATCAGGCAGAGTCGATCCCGGGGGAGAGTACCGAATACTTCGGAGAGGTGGCTCGTCGTTGTGGCATCGTACTTGTGTTATCCCTCTTTGAGCGTCGAATGTCCGGGCTTTATCACAATACGGCAGTAGTGCTGGAGCGTGATGGATCTATTGCCGGTAAGTATCGAAAGATGCACATTCCCGATGATCCTGCCTACTATGAAAAATATTATTTTACTCCCGGAGATCTTGGATTTGAACCGATTCAAACTTCTGTGGGTTGCCTTGGAGTCCTCGTCTGCTGGGATCAATGGTATCCCGAGGCTGCTCGTGCTATGGCTTTGCGTGGGGCTGAGATCCTTATCTATCCTACGGCCATTGGCACTGAAAGCACTGATCCTGAAGAGGAGCAGACCCGACAGAGGGAGGCTTGGTGTCTCGTACAACGGGGGCATGCTGTAGCTAATAATCTGCCCGTTGTAGCAGTGAATCGAGTAGGATACGAACCCGATCCCTCAGGACATACAGGGGGGATTACTTTTTGGGGCAATAGCTTCGTTGCTGGTCCCCAAGGAGAGTTGCTCGCTGAGCTTGGGGTGCAGGAGGAGATCCGACTTGTGGAGGTAGATCTCGATCGCTGCGAGCAGGTACGTCGTTGGTGGCCTTTTTTCCGCGATCGTCGTATTGATGCGTTTGCCCCTTTGCTCCAACGTTGTAGCGATAAGCCCTAATTTGTCCTTAATGTTGACCGCTTGATCATGTATTCGTTTGATCACCAAGTCCTATTCGCTTTTGCTCTGACCCTCATGGCCGGTATTGCTACGGGGATTGGCAGTACTATTGCTTTCTTTTCAAAGCGTACCAATACGACCTTTCTTTGTGTTTCCTTGGGTTTTTCAGCAGGGGTGATGATGTATGTCTCCTTTGTGGAGATGTTTCCCTCTTCGCTGGAGATGTTCCAAAAACTATACCCTCATAGGTTGGCGAGTTTGTACACGGCTCTCTCCTTCTTTGGAGGTATCCTCTTTATTGCTGCCATTGACAAATTGATTCCTCAACATGAAAATCCGCATGAGATGCATGGCTTGGAGGCATTGCCTGCTGCCTCTCATGTGCGTGATAAGAAGGTGTCTGATCGTAAATTGCTCCGTGTGGGGCTTTTTACTGCACTTATCCTGGTGATTCACAACTTCCCTGAAGGGATGGTGACTTTCCTCTCGGGGATGCAGGATTATCGTGTGGCATTGCCCATTGCTCTAGCTATTGCTATTCACAATATCCCCGAAGGGATCTCCGTCTCTGTACCTATCTTCTATGCGACGGGCAATCGAAAGCGGGCTTTTTTGCTCTCATTCCTGTCGGGATTGGCAGAGCCGTTGGGTGCTGTTTTTGGCTATCTCCTACTTGCACCGTTCCTGACAGATAACATGTTTGGGATTATCTTTGCTGCTATTGCAGGGATTATGGTTTATATTTCCCTCGATGAATTGCTTCCCGCTGCAGAGGAATATGGAAAACACCACCAGGCCATTTATGGACTGATTGCAGGTATGGCAGTGATGGCAGCAAGCCTACTGATCCTATAAATACTGCCATCCCGAGGTATTGGTCTGCTTTTGTAGTCAAAATCAGCGATAGTTGTTACCTTTGCTCTTGAGATCGATAATTAGAATTTTTATAAGTAGCTGAAGTAATTATGACGCAAAACAAAAGTAAGCTCCTATTAGCCACCATCCAGGGTACCGACCGCCCCGGTGTAACAGCCTCGCTTATGCAAATCCTCGCAGAGCACGATGCTTTTATCTTAGATATCGGGCAGGCGGATATTCATAGTAACCTTAATCTAGGAATCCTCTTTCAGACAACCGAGGAGGCTTCGGGAAAGATCCTCAAAGACCTCCTCTTTAGGAGTTATGAACTTGGGGTCTCCATTCGATTTTCTCCCATTACGAGTGACAACTACACGCAGTGGGTAGATGCTCAAGGTAAGAACCGATACATTATAACCGTTGTAGCCCGTAAGATTACGGCTGAGATGCTCTCTGCACTAACCAAAGAGGCGGCAGAGCAAGGGTTAAATATCGATAATATCCGACGGCTTACGGGACGTATTCCCCTGGAAAAGGGAGAACGTGCCCCAATGGCAAGTATTGAGTTTTCGATGCGTGGTACTCCAAATAATATAGATGCACTCAAGGGGGCTCTCCTCCGGATCTCCTCCGAATTGAATATGGACATCTCTTTCCAAAGAGAATCCATGTTTCGTCGAATGCGTCGTGTAATCTGCTTCGATATGGACTCCACGTTGATCCAAACCGAAGTTATTGACGAACTTGCTATCAAGGCAGGGGTGGGCGATAAAGTGAAAGAGATCACCGAGCGTGCCATGAGGGGCGAAATCGATTTCAAGGAGAGCTTTACCGAACGGGTTGCTCTGCTCAAGGGATTGGATGTATCCGTGATGCAGGAGATTGCCGAAAACCTTCCCATGACAGAGGGTATAGATCGACTGATGAAAGTGCTCAAGTTAATGGGTTACAAGATTGCAATCCTCTCGGGAGGGTTTACCTATTTCGGTCATTATCTGCAGAAGAAGTTCGGGATTGATTATGTCTATGCAAACCAATTGGAGGTAGGTGAAGATGGTAAATTGACCGGTCGATACGTAGGTGAGATTGTGGATGCACACCGCAAAGCAGAACTCCTCAAACTGATTGCTCAAGTGGAAAAAGTAGATCTCCAACAGACCGTAGCTGTGGGCGATGGAGCCAATGACCTTATGATGCTTCGCGAAGCAGGGCTAGGGATTGCTTTCCATGCCAAGCCCAAAGTGAAGGCTACTGCTCGGCAAAGTATCTCTTTTGTGGGACTTGATGGCATCCTCTACTTCCTTGGTTATAAGGATTCAATTTTTGACGAAACGCTGATTAATCAACAAATTATCTGATACGGTTTCAATAAAAAGTAGCGACGAAGGTTGACTTCCCAAGGGGAGTGGTGGTTGGAGTTATGGTTTAACTGCGCGACTGCTTCGCTTCAAATTCTACGAGTTGCTCACGCAAAAGCGACTCTTCATATCCTATAACATAAATACAATGATACGTCATCTTGTTACTTTTGCCCTAGATGGATTTGCCTCTCCTGAGGAAGCTCAGGCTCATCTTCAGCATATAAAAATTGCTCTAGAGGCACTCCCCAAAACAATTCCGGCCCTCAAGACTATGATGGTTTTTCCTAATGAAAACCCTGCGGAATCGGTAGGATTTCTTCTCGAAGCTCACCTGGAAACTTGGGAAGACCTCCCACTTTATGCCCAGCATCCCGACCACATTAACATTGTAAAAGAGCTAATTGCTCCTTACAAGATAGGGCGTGCGTGTGTCGATTTTGTAGTTTAACATCTCGTATTATGAGTATCCTCCAAACTGAAAATCTGATCAAACGGTATCGTAATAGGACTGTGGTCAATCATGTCTCCGTGGAGATCCACCAAGGAGAGATTGTGGGCCTTTTGGGACCTAATGGGGCAGGAAAAACGACTACATTCTACATGACTGTGGGGCTTGTGGTGCCCAACGAAGGACGTATTATACTTGACGGGGTTGATATTACAGATTATCCCGTCTATAAAAGAGCTCGGTTGGGTATTGGTTATTTGGCGCAGGAGGATAGCGTTTTTCGCAAGATGACCGTAGAGGATAATCTCAGGACTGTGCTGGAGATGACCTCACAAACTCGAGAAGAACAGGCAGAGAACTTAGAACGCTTGATCTCGGAGTTTCGACTTGACAAGGTACGAAGGAATTTGGGTTCTCGACTATCGGGTGGGGAGCGTAGGCGTGTGGAGATTGCCCGATGTCTTGCGATCAATCCGCGCTTCATCATGCTGGATGAACCTTTTGCGGGAGTCGATCCCATTGCCGTACAGGATATCCAATATATTGTAGCCCACCTTAAAGAGCGCAATATCGGCATCCTTATAACGGATCACAATGTAAATGAGACCCTTTCGATTACCGATAGGGCTTATCTTCTTTTCGAAGGAAAAGTCTTGTTTCAAGGTACGCCCGAGGAGCTCGCCGAGAACGAAATTGTGCGAGAAAAGTACCTTGGACGCGATTTCTTGCTCAGACGTAAACGATTCTTCTAGGCTGTTTTGTATTCTATTGGTCTGATTTCAAATCGATTGTATCTGTTTTATTTACGATCTAAATAGATGAATAGAAAAACTTAATCGAGTTTATTACCACTCTTACATACCTTTGCAATGTGATTGATTCTAATAGAGTTTGGATGATCTCACCGCCTAGGATAAAAAAGCGAGTCTTATTTTGAGTTTGTATTAAACCCTAGGCGTGTAAGATTATCCAATAGGATAAAGGTGCCGGTGATTGAGCGCATTATTGGTATAGGAGATCAAGTAGAAGTTTAGAACTTAGAGAGAAAGAGAGGGTCTCGCTCGTATCGCTTCTCCATTGGGAAGCAGTATTTACCCGAGTAGCCAGAACCTTAACCCATCATCGGGACCTGGCTTTCTTCAGTTCGTCTCTTTGAATTTCTACAACCCCCTGTACCGTGTCGTTCTCTCGGCATCTTTTCTTTTTTTTATCGCAGAAGCTCTCGGCTATTTGAGACGAAAAAACACACCTAGTACACCCAAAACTATCTCCTTATCAAATAGGAGATAGAAAGAAGTGCTAGGTGAGTTTTTTTGTTTATCGGCTCTGAAGGGTCGGATTCGAGGAGGGAGGGATCACCTCTGTCCACTGATCTTCATCGGAGAGGCGTTGAGCATCTTTTTACAGAAAGCGCACAAGTAGCTCACGGAGGAAAAGTGATACTTCTCTGCCATTTCGGTAAGAGTCAATTCTTTGGCGATGAGGTCTCTATAAATATAGACTGCTTTTTGCTTGTGCATCCACTGTAGGGGAGGGCAATTAAATTCCTCTTTGAACGTCCGCTTAAAGGTCGAAAGGGACATATCAAGGATCTCTGCCAACTCTTCCACGTTGCGACAATCCAAATGGTGGCGATAGACAAATGCTCGAAATCCGACATTGCGGCAGTGGTAGCCTTCGAGGAATTTATCCACCTCGTCTCTGTCATAGAAGTGACGCAATAGATAGAACAATTCACGCAACTTATACTCATAGAGCGAGAGAGTCGAGCACCCCTGACTTACGTACGCCGCTACGGATTGGATCCAATTGTCGAGGGGCGAGTGAATGTGTAGGAAGGTTGTTCCCGAGATGAGTTGAGTATCAGAGGCAACGGATCTCCGTCGCTTATCGATGTCAAGACCACATTGGGAACTGTTCGGGCAGTGTCCGGCACAGAGTTGTATGCTGGGTAAGAATCGGAATAGTAAGAAGGTACTATCGTCGGATAGGGTGCGAAGCGTCAAATTGGTATAGTAGGGGACGAAGAGCATCTGGTCTTTTCGAAGCACTTTGTCGAGGTACGGTTCTTCACTAATGACGAGATCGTCATGAAGCGGTATGATAAAAGCGTACGCATCTTCCGTATCCACCGTATGAGCTACATCGCGTGTAAGTGGAATGATGGAGGGTATTTGACGTAGAGACGTTGCTACAGCAGTCGAATATTGTAGGGGATGATCTGCAAAGAGCACATCAGTTTCGATATCAATAGACGAAAGGGCCACATTAGAGGCTGGGCGGGATTCGGGTTTCATTCCTGTTTTTATTATATGATCACAAAGATAGTCATTTAGAATCGGATTTAGTCCGCTTCCTATTTTGTAGAGTAGAGATTTAACTTTTTATCGCGATTGGATAGGAGAAAAATCGTTCACAAAAATAGGGTCTTATATATAAAATCGTATTCGTGCAGCGTACCATTAAAAGTAGATCAACCTTACGGTACAGCAGTCTTGGTGCAGGAAAGGAACGCGAGCCCCCCTCTCCTCTCACGAGGTAGAGGAGGGAGGCTTTAATTAGGTTGCTTGACCAGGGTAGATTTTAGTCCTTACCAAGCAAAGATGGGATACTCGCGCATCATATTGTTTACTTCGTTACGAACGGCTGCGATAACACTGTCATTTTCGGGATCGCGGAGCACACGGTCGATGAGTTCCACGATGAAAGGCATCTTGTCTTCTTTAACGCCACGTGTTGTGATGGCCGGCGTACCCACACGGAATCCTGAAGTTTGAAATGCCGAGCGGCTGTCGAAGGGTACCATGTTTTTATTTACCGTAATATCAGCAGCCACGAGAGCTTTCTCTGCTACCTTACCCGTGAGATCAGGGTATTTGGTGCGGAGGTCGATGAGCATAGAGTGGTTGTCCGTACCGCCTGAGATCACATTGTATCCGCAGTCGATAAATGCTTTGGCAATAGTTGCCGCATTGAGTTTTACTTGTTGCTGATATACCTTGAATGAGGGGTCAAGAGCTTCACCGAAGGCAACGGCTTTGGCAGCGATCACATGTTCGAGAGGACCACCTTGTACACCGGGGAATACGGCGGAGTCGAGGAGTTGAGACATTTTCTTTACAACGCCCTTGGGAGTTGTTTTGCCCCATGGATTGTCGAAGTCCTTACCCAAAAGGATGATACCACCGCGAGGACCACGGAGGGTTTTGTGGGTCGTAGAGGTTACGATGTGGGCATACTTAACGGGGTTTTTGAGCAACCCGGCAGCAATAAGACCTGCAGGATGTGCCATATCTACCATGAAGATGGCACCGATTTCGTCGGCAATCTTACGCATACGTTCGTAATCCCATTCGCGTGAATAGGCAGACCCCCCGGCGATGAGGAGTTTGGGCTTATGTTGACGAGCAAGTTGTTCCATTTCATCGTAGTCCACCGTACCTGTTTCACGACTCAAGTTGTATCCTACGGGTTTGTAGAGAATACCTGAGCTGTTAACGAGTGATCCGTGGGAGAGGTGCCCACCGTGATCGAGGTTTAACCCCATGAAAGTATCACCGGCCTCGAGGCAAGCGAGGAGTACAGCCATATTTGCTTGTGCGCCTGAGTGAGGCTGTACATTAGCCCATTCGGCATCAAAGAGTTGTTTGATGCGGTCAATAGCAACCTGTTCGCTCTTATCTACCACTTCGCAACCGCCATAGTAACGCTTGCCGGGGTATCCCTCGGCATATTTATTGGTCATACAGCTGCCCATAGCCTGCATAACTTGTTCGCTGACAAAGTTTTCAGAGGCGATGAGTTCAATGCCTTTCATTTGGCGTTGGTGCTCCTCCTCGATGAGGTTAAAGATGATGTTGTCTTTGTTCATATCTCTAGAGATGATTAAGTAATTATCCAAACACTCCTACAAAGGTAGTTTTTTTGTTGCATCTGCCAAGCGTCTAGAGGCTTCCTTGTGGGCTTCTTGATTTTCTTGTTTGAGGCAAGGGAAGGAGGTGCTGTGAGGGGGGGGATTTCTTTGAAATGTGTACAGATTGGAATGGGAATGCGAAGGGCGATTTCTCCGGTCACATACATATGCCAAGTCGTATTGTGAAACATGGAAAAAATCTTTGCCTATGAGTTTTTAATCTTTAGCCCTGTACTTTTTTGTTTCACAGGCTGTACGATGAGTGGTTTTGGCTGTCATTTTTAGAGCAAGATCGTAGTGCGTTCCTTTTTTTACCTCTTACTTTTTGAAAAGTCTCTTGAAAAACGACAGAATGGACTCCAATTTCTCATGTCCTTATGTTGTTCTAAATAGGAGGATTTTTGCTATATCCCATATCTTTTTTATACCTTTGTTGTAAGAAGACTAGGCAATGACGAGGCAGGAAGCAACGTATTTGCAACAGCTGGAGCAGACTTTTTCAGATCTCTCGCAGCTCTTGAACCAACAGCAAACCTATATAGGAGCTTTGCAAGCACAGGTAAAGCACTTAGAACAGAAGCGTTTGGAGTTGGAGGATCGTTTGGCTCGTGAGCAACAGAAAAATACGGCTTTGCTTACTGCTCGGATGATTGTTGCGCAGGATGGGGATTGGGCTGATGCCCGTGAACGTCTTGTAGGGTTGAAAAGAAATATCCAGGAGGCGTTGCGTCTTTTGGAATCGGAATAAAAAGTTAGAGAGGAAGCGTCAGCTCTATGACAGCGTAAGAGATTCAGAGTATGAGATGTTGGTGGGGAGTCTCTTTGATGGAGATGGACTCCGTACACCTATTTGTATTAAGGAGCTCGCTATAAAGAGACAGTTTGGGAAAGTATGCCACAGGATATCAAGAAACAAGGGACTGAGCCTACCATAAAGGCCAGGATTATTGTGGATAATGTGGAGCTAAATCTGACCACTGTGCCTGTATCTCAAGATGGAGGTTATCGGCGAGCTGCACGTTATGTCTCGGATCGAATCTTCCACTATAGAAAGCGTTATGTCGGAAAGAACGTGATCGAAGAGCCTCGTCTGATGGCTCTCCTCGAGACCGCGTTTCTTTTGGAACGCACCTCGAAACAAGCGGATCATGCTGATGTGGAGGAGCGTTTGGCTCAGCTCTCCGGTGAGGCCGGTCGCCTTGTGGAGCAGTGTAGGCAATTTGTTGAGATGCTACCACCTCTTCCACTGAAGTTGCGCTAAGGTTGTGTTTCCCCTTTTCTCGCACTAGCCCCCTACCAAGAAATTCGTTTATTCCTCTCGAAGAGAGAAGTGAGTTTTGTCCTTTGAGGATTCCTTTCCCTCCCAAGTGACCTCTGCCCGTTTTGTATAGTCTCTTGTATTGATTTAGAGTGCTATCCCCAAAAAGGGAGATCGCAGTCGATAATCCATATAAGTGGGGGTACATGCACCCATCTCCGTAACGCATGGACGAAATATAAACGTGCTTGGATTTTGCCGGCCCCTAGGGTTGCAAAATAGAGCAGAATAAGAGAGATAGAGACTATGTCTTATGTAATTATCGCCATCGCTATCCTCATCGTAGGAGGGGCTGCGGGATTCATACTCATTCGCCGTAAGGGAGATCGGATTTATCAGCAGAAGTTGGCTGATGCTAAACGCGAAATCGATCGCCTTCGTAAGGAGGCCAAACGGGAGGCAGATGCCCTCGAGAAGGAGAAAGTGCAAGAGCTGAAACAGAAGTTCCAAGGACTGAAAGAGGAGTTGGAGCGAGAAACGAAACAGCGCAATAATGCGTTCGATAGTAGGTATGCCAAACTAAAACGTCGGGAAGAGGATATCAATGACCGACAAGGAGAGTTAGAGCGCAAGAACAGCGAGCTTGATGCCCTCCGTGAGACGCTCTCCGCGCAACAAGGTGTTGTGCAGCATAGACAAGAGGAGCTGAACGAATTGATTTTGCAACAGCGCAGACAGCTGGAGCGTATTGGCGGGCTTAGTGCCACAGAGGCGAAGGATCAACTCGTCGAAACCATGCGCGCTGAAGCGCAAGATGAGGCAACCGCCTATATCAATGAAATCGTAGAAGAGGCTAAAATGACTGCCAACAAGGAGGCCAAACGCATCGTGGTACAATCCATACAGCGGGTAGCAACCGAAACGGCAATCGAAAACTCTGTGAGCGTTTTCCACATCGATAATGACGAGATAAAAGGGCGCATCATTGGCCGTGAGGGGCGCAATATCCGTGCCCTAGAGGCGGCAACAGGTATCGAAATCATCGTGGACGATACGCCTGAGGCAATCGTCCTTTCCGGGTTTGACCCTGTGCGTCGCGAGATTGCCCGCCTTGCTCTGCATCAATTGGTGCAAGATGGTCGCATTCACCCTGCTCGTATCGAAGAAGTTGTCTCTAAGGTACGTAAGCAAGTAGAGGAAGAGATCATCGAAACGGGTAAGCGTACCGTTATTGATCTCGGGATCCATGGAATTCACCCCGAGTTGGTACGCCTTATCGGTAAGATGAAGTATCGCTCTTCCTACGGACAAAACCTTCTCCAACACTCTCGTGAAACGGCGAATCTCTGCGCTATTATGGCAAGCGAATTAGGGCTCAATCCCAAAAAGGCTAAGCGTGCCGGATTGCTCCACGATATCGGTAAAGTCCCCGATGATGAGCCCGAGCTCTCTCATGCAATCCTCGGTATGAAGCTCTGTGAGAAGTATAAAGAAAAACCTGAGATCTTCAATGCTGTGGGGGCGCACCACGATGAAGTGGAAATGACCTCCTTACTGGCTCCCATTGTACAAGTCTGTGATGCGATTAGTGGTGCTCGCCCCGGTGCTCGCCGTGAGATCGTAGAAGCCTATATTAAGCGCCTCAATGATCTGGAGCAGTTGGCTCTCTCCTATCCGGGAGTGGTCAAAACCTATGCAATCCAAGCCGGGCGTGAGCTCCGTGTGATTGTGGGGGCCGACAAAACAAATGACAAGGATATTGAGCAGCTCAGCAATGAAATTGCACGCAAGATTCAAGACGAAATGACCTACCCGGGGCAGGTAAAGATTACCGTTATCCGCGAAACCCGATCTGTAAGTATTGCTAAGTAATTCGAGAGATTCCTCTAACCCTATGTCTGCATTTACTCAGGAGATCGACAAGCGTCGCACCTTTGCTATTATTTCGCATCCCGATGCGGGAAAGACTACTCTGACCGAAAAGCTCCTTCTCTTTGGAGGAGCTATTCATGTGGCAGGTGCAGTCAAGAGCAATAAGATCCGTAAAACGGCCACCAGTGACTGGATGGAGATCGAGCGTCAAAGGGGAATCTCGGTAGCGACCTCTGTGATGGGATTTCAGTATGGAGATTATAAGATCAACATCCTAGATACCCCGGGTCACGAAGATTTTGCCGAAGATACCTTCCGCACGCTTACCGCCGTAGATAGCGTTATCATTGTTATTGATAGTGCCAAGGGGGTGGAAAAGCAGACGAGGCGGCTGATGGAAGTTTGTCGGATGAGACATACGCCCGTTATAGTCTTTGTCAATAAGTTGGATCGAGAGGGACGAGATGCTTTTGAGCTACTTGATGAGGTGGAAGATGAATTGGGTATTCACGTATGTCCCATGAGTTGGCCTATTGGTATGGGTGAGCGTTTTCAGGGGGTGTACAACCTATTCTCCCGAGAGCTTTGCCTTTTCAAGAGCGACAAACAGCACGTCTCTGATGATGTGCATTTAATTAAAGATATTGCTACTCCTGAGGTGGATCAATACGTTGGTAAAGTCCCTGCGGATCAATTGCGTGGAGAGCTTGAGTTAATTGAAGGGGTCTACCCTGAATTTGTTGCAGAGGAATACCTCTCGGGTCGTTTGGCTCCCGTCTTTTTTGGTTCTGCTTTAAATAATTTCGGGATAAAAGAGTTACTTGACTGCTTTGTGCGCATTGCTCCGTCACCTCAGCCCACTGAAGCTGACGAGCGTATTGTGCATCCGCACGAAGAGCCATTCTCTGGTTTTGTATTCAAGATTCATGCGAATATGGATCCGAATCACCGCAGTTGCATTGCCTTTGTTAAGGTCTGCTCCGGACGGTTTGAGAGGAATAAGTATTATCGTCATATGCGTCTTGATAAGCAGTTCCGCTTTTCATCCCCTACAGCCTTCATGGCGCAGAAAAAAGAAATAGTGGACGATGCCTTTGCAGGAGATATTATCGGTCTGCCCGATACAGGGAATTTCAAAATCGGAGATACGCTGACAGAGGGCGAATCTTTGCACTTCCGAGGGTTACCGAGTTTCTCTCCTGAACTATTTCAGTACATCGAAAATGCCGATCCTATGAAGCAGAAGCAACTCATAAAGGGTGTGGAACAATTGATGGGAGAGGGCGTTGCTCAGCTTTTTATCAATCAATTCAATGGTCGTCGTATCATTGGTACAGTGGGGCAACTGCAGTTTGAGGTAATCAAGTACCGCCTTTTGCACGAATATGGAGCCGAGTGTCGCTGGGAGCCTATCCACCTATATAAGGCCTACTGGATCGAAAGTAGCGATGCCACGGTGTTGGAAAATTTCAAAAAGCGCAAAGCTCAATACATGGCACACGACATGGAGGGGCGTGATGTTTTTTTGGCTGATTCGGGTTACGTATTACAGATGGCTCAGCAAGACTTTCCCGAAATCAAATTCCACTTTACGAGTGAATTTTAGTTTAGATGTAAGCATTGGTTTTTTGAGTCGGTAGGGCAACGGCAAATCCTCATTCGAATACAAACGATTTACAAGCAACGATATAAGCCATATTCTTCTTTGTGAGGATGTGGCTTTTTTTGTGTATAGATTGAATAATGAAAGAGTCTCATTTTTCAAGAATAGCATATGTATATGAAAATTATTTCGTAATATTGCGATCGTTATTAAGTATAACATCTATTGCTGGGTGCCAATGTGTCATTCTGAGGTGACAGAGTGAAGAGCTGGTTGTGGTGTCCGAGATGAATTTTTTTGATATTAGACGTATAGACGAATTTAGGATAATTATTTATTAGATCGGCCAATATGAAAGAATTACATGCAGTTGTAGGGAGACGATTGGTGGCACTAATCATCTCATGTTTAGCGATTTTTATCGTAAAATCGGCTTGGGCGCAACCTTTGGGTGTACGTGTTGCGGGAATTGAAGTTACGAAGTCGAATGCAAAAGACTTGATGAAAGCGATTGGAGCTTCTCAGGGGACGGGTAAGATGAGTTACGATATAGCATCTCGTACACTCACGCTCGAAAATGTTCGTTTGACTTTGGGGGGAACGACCCATGCCATTGAGTCCACGAGTTCTCTTACAGATTTCTCTATAGAACTAAAGGGACAGAATGAAATCCAATTGCGTTCGGGACGTTTGGATTTAGCAGCCCCTAAAAATATAATAAAGGGAACGGGTTCTTTGGTTTGCGTTTCTCAAGGAGCTGCTACCATCTTTTTAGATGATTCCGAACTCACTATTGCCGATGGCTGTACGGTGGATGTTACCGGCATGTGGGGGATTGCCGGTTATGCAGGGTATACGGAGACGTTGATTGTGCAAAAGGGAGCAACACTGAAAGCAAAGGGCAATGACGGCTCAATCAAAGACCTTAAGGAGATTCGTCTAGAAGAAGGAGTCTCCATCACAGCTCCCCTTAATGCAAAGATTGTCGGGGGAAATGTTGTTGTAGAGAAAGAGGGAGTAACCTCTGTGTGTACGGAGCAGGTTGTTATCGAAACAGTGTCTACGGATTATGACATTACAGTCAAAGGTGTCAAGGTGACAGCGGATAATGCGGCCAATGTGTTGGGTGATGGCTCCGTAGTATACTTGCCGGAGAGTAAAACTTTGTGTCTGAAAAGTGCGCGTATTGATGCTGATCAAGAGCCTGCATTATCCTTGAAATCAGAGATTTATATTCAGTTTGAGGGAGATAACAGATTGACGTCAAAGGGAGCAGACGCTTTGGTTGCTTCTGATAATTTGGTACTCAAGGTACTGGGCGATAAAGCCGCTCTTCTTTCGCTTAAATCCGAGAAGAAAGCCGCTCTTAAGGCCATGAAAAATCTAACTATCAATGGAGGACAGATCTCTGCAGAGGGAGTACATGGTGTTCAAGGAGGCGGAGGTCTCCTGTCTGTCATCTCCTCTAAAGTAGAGACAATCGGGTCTGAGGCTTCTTTGTCCGGCTTTTCTTCCATCACTTTCAAAGGGTGTCATATTCACGAACCTAAGGGATGCAAAATCACAGATGGAACTGTTTACATGGGAGGTCAGATCTGTAAGGAAAAAATCCTGATCGACAAAACTATAGAGTACCTCTTTGTCGGGGGGCGGATGGTCACAAGTGAGAATCATTCGGATGTTTTCGGTGATGGTAAAGTTTCATATGATGTGGCTAATAGAGTTTTGACATTGAACAATTTTGTGTTCAAAACAGAAACAGGAGAGAGCGGAGTCAATATTTCCAGCCTCCTTGCCGATGCAACCATTGAGTTGTTAGGACACAATGAAATAGAAACTCCTTACCTCGGACTCGGGTTTTCTGTTGATGTGGTGATCCGTGGCACAGGGTCGTTGACGATTAAATCCGAGAGTTCCGCAATTGCATTGAGTGGAGCTACCTTGACAATTGAGCCCGGTGTAACTTTGGATTTACAAAGCCCTGAGCAGGGTATCATGGGATTTTCAGAATATCCTGGACAAGTGGTTTTCAAAAAGGCTAATGTCAAGATCAACGGAAAAAAGGGTGCGATTGTTCGTTGTTCTCAGATCTTGTTTGAAGATTGTGGGGTTGAGTCTCCGGAAGGGGTTGAGGTAGAAGGTGGCAACCTTGTGTTGAATCACGAAATATGTACAGTTCCCGTGGTCATCAGTCCCAAGGGTAAGATGGGACTGGATGCACTAGAATCATCCGTAAATATACGTGTCGAGACAGCGAAAGGCATGCTTGCCATTGCTGTAGATACGCCTACTCTCATTCGCATCTATACGATGGATGGAACATTGGTTGCGGATTCGTTTGTCTCACAAACGGCTTCATTTGCATTGCCTGAGGGGGGCTATATCCTACAAATCGGATCTTCTGTTCAAAAAGTAATGATTCCCTGATCTATCTAAAGAGTAGAAATTTCCTTCTTTTTATAATTTCAGCTTCTCTAGAGCTCAACGGCTTTGGAGAAGCTTTTTTGTACGAAGGTTAGAACCTTTGGAGAACCTCTAAATTCTCTTGAGGGTTGTGCAATAGAGGAGAGTCCCTTTGCGTTAGTATGGTATATGGTAAAAATTTCTTTGATCACGATCTGTTACAATGCAGAGGAGACGATTCTTCCCACCTTGCAGAGCGTCGTAAGTCAGAATTACGAGCCCCTGGAGTATATCGTTATAGATGGGGCTTCTTGCGATGGGACGCTCAGTCTTGTGCGGGAGTACTGCCCAAAGGCGTTGATTACAAGTGAACCAGATCGAGGGCTTTATGATGCGATGAATAAGGGAATCTGCCGAGCAACGGGTGATTACATATGGTTTCTCAATGCGGGGGATGCTTTGCGAGAACCCACAACAGTAGCACAAGTGGCAGAGGCGATCGCTGAGGGGAATAATCCTGATGTGATCTATGGGGATACCATGATCGTAAATGCCCAACGCCACGATGTGGGATTGCGCCGTTTGCGTCCACCTCATAATTTACAGAAACAAGACTTCCTGCGAGGAATGTTGGTGTGTCATCAGGCGTTTATTGTTGCCTCTCGTATCGTATTACCCTACGATCTTTCTTATGCGTTAAGTTCAGATTACGATTGGTGTCTGCGGATGTTGGAGCGATCTCGCAGTAATAAACAGATTGATCGGGTGCTGGTTAATTATTTGGAAGGAGGGCTTTCGCAGAAGAGACATTGGCAATCATTGCGTGAGCGTTTTATGATTATGCGAAAGCACTTTGGCTGGATCCCGACTTTGCTCGCCCATGGATCCTTCCTTTTTATCCGCAAGCGATGATGATAACATTGCATTTGATTCAACAGAAATATCGTGATACGCTTCGATCTTATTATTCGGAAGATGAGATCCGTACAATGGTGCACATTCTATTGGAGGAGTATCTAGGGGTAACGCATACGCAACTCCTCTTGATGTCTTCTGATGCCCTGCTTGATTCCCGAGTGGAGCAACGTCTTAACGTAGCTCTAAGGCGTCTTTTGTCTCAAGAACCCATTCAATATATTTTAGGGCATGCTCCCTTTGGAGATCTTGATCTCAAAGTGGCTTCGGGAGTCCTGATCCCTCGACCCGAGACGGAAGAGTTATGTGCCATGATTGTGGAGCAACAGAGCGGACGGTCGCCTCTTCGGATCCTTGATTTGGGTACGGGATCGGGCTGTATTGCTCTCTATTTGGCCGATAAATTGCCCCAAGCCCAGCTATTCGCCTTGGAAAAAAACGAAGCACCTGTCCGAGTAGCTCAATCCAATTTTTCTCAATATGCAGGTGTCGGATGCGCTCCACAATTGATTCAGGGAGATATGCTTTGTGGAGCTTCTTGGGTCGATCAATTGCCCCCACTAGACATCATTGTGAGCAATCCACCCTATATTCAACCCAAAGAATCCGTCTCTATGGAGCCTCATGTATTGGATCATGAACCCTTTGATGCGCTCTTTGCTCCTGAGGAGGATCCGCTTCTTTTTTATAGAGCTATCCTTGATTTAATTGATCAAATACCACTTTCTTCAACACCATCACCCCTAATTTATTTGGAGTTAAATGCCCTCTTAGCTCAAGAGACTTTGGCTCTGTATCTCACACATCCACGGATCCATTCGGCGCAGTTGCACCCCGATCTTTCGGGTAAGATGCGCTTTTTGACAGCAACGATTCAATCCCTATGATTTCAGACGATCTATATAAAAAAGTGTGTAGCTACTGTGCTAAGGCGGAGCGTTGCCCCCAAGAGGTGGAGGAGTGGCTTCGTCGCCATCAAGTAGAGGAGATGAGTGAGCTTGTTATTGAACGCCTCAAAGAGGAGCGTTTTATCGACGAAGAGCGTTTCATTCATGCTTATTGTGCGGACAAATTGCGCTTTTCGGGTTGGGGCCCTTTTAAGATCAAGCACGAACTGTATCGCCGAGATTTACCAGAGGGGCTTGTGGATCGTATTGTCTCCGTAGTGCAAGAAGAGGAGGATGCCCGAGCTATTCTGCAACGACTTTTGGTGAAAAGGTTAAGTATGTTGAGCGACCCATCTCCTGAGGAGATCCAGCAAAAGGTAATCGGTTGGGCTATGAATAAGGGATTTTATTTGGAGGATATCCTTTCGATCCTCAAGGAGCTCCGTGCATCGTAATGCCTATTCGCACATTTCATTATACCTATCCCTCACGTGGGCAAATACTATTTCGGGCCCTTCTAGATACCTGCTATCCACGCTATTGCCCCGTGTGTTCCGTTCGTTTGGGAGCGGAGGAGGAGGGGATTTGTTCCGAATGTCTTTTGTCATTGGAACGTTATACCGAGGAGGTTTTGCAGGGTTTCGCTCGTCTTGAAGGGGCTTTTTGTCCCTTTGATCAACTCTTAGCAGGGTATAACTTCCGCAAGGGTGGTGCCATGCGAGAGGTAATACACAGCATTAAGTTCGAGGGCAATCGGGCGTTGGGGCTCGTGATGGGGCGTATGCTGGCACGCCACTTTGCACTATCTTCAAGCGATTACGATTTTATAGTACCGATTGTTTCGTATTGGCGACGTGCCGGCAGGCGAGGATACCATCAAGCCGAAATTCTGGCTCGTGGGGTCAGTATGGTTAGTGGTATCCCCGTGGCAACGCAAGCCCTAAGGCGTAAGAGCCAAAGCATCAGTCAGACGGATTTGGGGCGACAAGATCGACTTCAGGCAATGACGGGGGCTTTTTCATTGGGACGAGATAAGCTTCCTAGGGGAAGTCGAATTCTATTGATGGATGATGTTTTGACCTCAGGGGCAACCCTTATTGCCGCAGCAGATGTATTGTCAGAAGTGACACCTTCGAGTCTTGTCGCTTTGGTCCTAGCTGTTGATGAGGCATAGAGGGTTAGAAAATACAGCCCAATACTTTTTTTGTTGTAGGTGTATAGAGAAAAAATTAGAGGGCAGGAGATTTTAGTCCCCTGCCCTCTGTTTTTAGTATTAGAGGTGCGTTGTTAGAGATTCGTTGTGACCTCTCTGACGATTAATTCCCATAAAGTTGTTCCCACCAGGTACTATCTCCTTGGAGGAATCGGGCAAACCAAGCTTGTATGCTGGCGGTCCACTTCTCCCGACGTTCGGGTTCTAGAATAAAATGATCTTGCCCCGTAAATTCTATCAGTTCTACCTCTCTACCGAGTACTTTGAGGGCATTGTATAGATTGACGCTTTCGCCAGTGGGTACGTTGGTATCGCTGTCTCCATGCAGAAGGAGCAGGGGTGTGTGAATCTTGTCCGCATTGAAGAGAGGACTTCGATCTACATAAATATCTTTACGGCTCCATGGATAACTCCCTTGGGCTGCAATGGCATTGTAACCTATCCCCCAGTAGCCACTACCCCAATAGTTACTGATACTACTAATACCGGCATGGCTTACTGCAGCTGCAAAGGTATTGCCTTTGGTCTGGAGGTATTGGGTCATAAATCCACCATAGCTCGCTCCAAAACATCCGATCTTGGATGCGTCAACGAAAGGATGTGCCTTGCAAAAAGCTTTGGTTGCTTCGATGATTTCCGTAGCCGTCGGTTCTCCCCAAGCATTGAGGTGGCGTGCGGCAAACTCTTGTCCATAACCGGTACACCCACTAGGGTTAAGGGTATAGACAACATAGCCGAGGGCTGCATACATGGCCAGTGAATAGGTCCCTTCCATACGTCGAGAGGTAGGTGATGTACCACCGTAGTAATAGACGAGCATGGGGTACTTTTTGTTGGCATCGAAGTGGGGAGGTAAGTAGTACCAACCCTCAATGGGTGTGCCTTGTGGCGTTGTGTATGTGAAGTCTTGTACGGTAGGACGTTCATAGTTCGCCATCTTTTCAGGATCTAAGTCCCAAATCTTTTTAGGTTTCTCTCGATGCACGGCGTAGAGGGCATCGGCACGAGTAGCACTTTGTCCATGGTACCAATAATCTCCCGAGAGGTAAGCTACGGAGAGGGAGCCTACATAGTCTTCCGTTACGGGTAGTGCGTGGATAAGGGCACGTGAGGTATCGAGTTTGTAAAGATGCTTGCGAGAACCATTCTCCGCGATGAAATAGTAAAATCCTTTGCTATCAAAGGTTCCATACTCTACTGACGGGGCAAAATGTAAGGAGGGTGTCTGTATTTTTCCGGTAGAGAGGGAGTAGAGGAAAAGTTCTCCTTCAAATCCATTGGCCATCTGCTCTTTGGGGAGTTCTTTGCCAACACCTTCAAAAGCATTGGGCGAACCGGTAATGAGGAGAAGATCAGGGTTGTTGGGGACATAGCGTGCATCTTTGAGATCGGCTAGGCTACGGACGAGGGTATCCACCTGCCCTGTTCTGGGATCGAACTGGTAGAGGTCGCTGAAGTCGTAGGGCTCACGAGTCCAATCTGTAGTATAGCGAGCGAATAGAAGTTTTCCTGAAGCGGCTATGTCGAGCAGCCCGATATTTTCTTTTGGGGAGGTGAGGGGAGACTGGATTCCCGTGATGAGATCCACTTCCACCCACTGAGAAGCATCACGCCATGAGGGTATCCGGTCATTCGGGTCACGCATACGGATCACCTTGTCGTCCTTTGCATCGCCCTTGACCTCCTTGGCAAAATAGAGTTTTTTTGCGTCCGGAGAGATTTTATAGCTTCCTTCAGGGAGATCTTTCAGGAGGATGTATTCTTGATCTCCCAGAGGAGACTGTACGATAAGAAGGCGTTTGTCTCCTTCGGTGCGCACGAGGTGTAGTTGATCCGTTCTAGGCATCCATTGGGCGTATACGAGCTCTTTACTCTCTCTGATGAGCGTGCCGTTGGCATGAATAAGCCGCCCGAAGTATTCCGTTTTGCGCTCCCTTTGAGAGGAATAGATGACAAGGGCATACTTTCCCGAGGGAGAGAGACGAACGCCCGATATGCTCTTGCCCGACATCATGTAGGCGAGGTCAAGTTGTTTCTTTTGCATAGGTGCAAACTCGGGCGTGCTCCCCGAACTTGGCTCCAGTGTTATCCGAAATCCCCTGCGAGTACTATCAGTGGGTAAGGAGAGGTGCCGGATTTCTAACTGATGGTTCCCGGGAGGAAATTGCCAAGTGTAGGCGAGTAGTGCCATTGTGTCTGTAGAACTTCCTTGGATGGACTGTGCAGCGAGTTGTCCATCAACGAATAGGCTCATTGGTTGTTGCCCATAAATACGCAATGTACCTGCACTATATAGGTTGTTGAACAGCTGTGTTCGATAGATTTTGAGGACCCTTTGTGATTGGGATATTACCTCTCTCGCAAACCATCCTGACCCATCTGCCATGATCGGCGTTGAGGGGGATTGGTGACTTTGCCCCAATGTAAGGGGATGGAGTAATACGTCTCGCTCCATATACGAAGCCGTGGTATCTTTAATGACCATACAGTGCGGTAGCGTAAGGCTCTCTGCATGGATGAGGCTCGTGATCGGACGTTCGGATTCTCGTTGTTGGGCTGTGCCGCTCCACGTTGTATAGAGTGAAGCGATGGCCAGTAGTAAAATCTGTCTGAATTGCATCGTGTATAAGGTTTATGATTACCAAATTGTTATTGCTTTACCGCCTTCGGCTTTGGGGAATACGTTACCGACCACTGCCGCGTGAGCCGTCGTGGGGTGGGCACGTAGTTGTGTGAGGAGCTCGGAAGCCTCTCCTGCCGGTAGGGCTATGAGTAATCCTCCCGATGTCTGTGCATCGGCAGCGAGGAGCAACTCCTCCAGAGGGGCATGGTTTTGCAAGTGTTCCTCGGCATAGCGTTTATTGCGCAGTGCTCCACCCGGGATACACCCCCCATGTAGGAGTTGGCGTACTCCCCCGAAGGCCGGGAGGGCAGAGGCTTCGAAATGCAACTCTACTCCCGAGGCTAGGGCGAGTTGCATGGCGTGTCCAAGAAGTCCAAATCCCGTAATATCAGTAGCAGCGTGTACGGAAAAGTGTTGCATACATTCTGCTGCATATCGGTTGAGAGTTTGCATGGATTGGAGGGCTTCTTGGTAATGATGGGGGTGTGCCATCCCCAAGCGGTGAGCTGCTATTAGTACACCTGTTCCGAGAGGCTTGGTTAGGATTAAAGCATCTCCAACCTTTGCTCCTTGATTGGTGATGATCTTTTGTGGGTGAATGCGTCCGATAACGGCCATGCCGTATTTAACGGGGTCGTCTTCGATGGTATGCCCTCCGACGATGAGAGCCCCGGCTTCTTCAGCAGCAGCTTGTCCCCCTCGCAAAATCTCCCGAAGGACCTCCAGAGGAAATCGTTTGGAGGGAAAAAGGGCAATGTTGAGGCAAAGAAGAGGACTTCCTCCCATCGCATAAACATCGCTTAGCGCGTTGGTGGCGGCAATGCGCCCAAAGGTAAAAGGGTCACTCGCTACGGGAGGAAAAAAGTCTGTGGTGACGATTAGGGCTTCAGTTTCACTGATCTGATAAACTCCGGCATCGTCGCTTGTGGAGGTCCCTACGAGTAGGCGATCACTCTGGGGTAGTGGGAGATCTACCAAGATTTTGTGCAGTTCTTTAGGATCTAGTTTGGCAGAGCATCCACCCTGTTGCAGTCCATCTAAAAGATCAATCATAGGGAGGTCGTTTCGTTCCATTCTTGAATCAAATCAAAAGTTTGGGCTGTGTAAACTTTGCCTGCGATCTGCGCTTGCCGAAGTAAAGAGATCGCCCGTTGTGCTACGGGTTCTGTAAGTCCGAGGCACATTCCACATCCTGCCATTATGGCATCGGGGACGGAGAGCACACGTACTTCAAGTCCCTCTCCCTCACAGAGGGCTAGTGCTCGGACAAATAGTCGAGTGGAGCCAAAAAGGATCAATACACTATCGGAGTACATCCTCAAGAGCTTGGGCCAGGAGTTGTAGATCTTTTCGTGTATGATAGGGTGAGAGGGAGATCCGCACCGTGCCACCTCGCTCTAAAGTTCCTAAAGTTTGGTGGGCTAGAGGGGCACAATGCAAGCCATCACGCACCAAGATGTTATATTGATGACGCAGAGCATTCGCGATCTCATCCGCCCGTTTTTGCACGTGGTATAGTGAGAAAAGTGGTCCTTGGTACTCAAGCTTTTGGGCTCGTAGTAGTCGTACTTCGGGATTTTTCTCTAGAGGAGCAAAGAGTATTTCTTCCCAATCTTGGGGCAATGTGCCCCAGGAAACCGGATTTTTGACTGCTTCTACGAGAGCATCCAATCCCAGCATATTGGGCGTTCCGGCACTGAATCTCTCGGGCATCTCTAGGGGCGTATCTATATAGTTTTCGCTGTGGATCCCATTGCCTCCCACGATTAGAGGTTCAATACTTTTGGGATTCTTTATGAAAAATCCTCCCACACCCGTAGGACCTAAGAGCCCTTTATGCCCGGAGAATACGATGTAATCGAACGATACACTTTGTGGAATATCATTGTACCCGAGGTACTGAGCCGTATCTAGAAGTAGGGGTATTCCCAGGTCCTCTCCAATGATTGAGGCGATATCAGTAAGTGGTTGAATCACACCATTGACGTTGCTCTCGGCGTTGACGATGGCAAGCGAAGTGCTCGGACGTGCCTCCTGACGAAGTCGCTCTACATCAATGCGACCATCACCATAGGCAGGCATGATACGGAGGTTAAAGCCCATCTTCGCTTTAAGTCGATGGAGTGGACGCATGACGGCATTGTGCTCCAACGGGGAGATCCAGAGGGTACGCCCCTCTAGTTGCAGGCTGTTAAGTATTGTATTGATGGATTCTGTTGCCCCGCTATTGAGAACAATTTGCTCCGGATTGACACCGCCCAACCGTTGGGCGAGTTGGTCTCTTAGCCACTCAATACGCACCATAGCCTCTAGGGTACTTGGTGCCGTACTGCGACCATAAGAGCCTATAGGATTGTCGTAATAATGAGCTAATCGATTCGATACCGCAGGGCTTTTGGGCCACGAAGTGGTGCCATTGTCGAAATAGAGAAGAGGTGATTGTGTCATGACTTGTATCCCTCAGAGGGTGACAATACGATGCGCAAGACGCATATATTCTGCGATGGTGAGCATGTTGGAGATCGTACCTACGGCTATTTGGTCTTTGAGCCCAAAGTAATCGATGCAGGTGCCACAGAGGGTAATTTCTACGCCATATTCACTCTGTAGTCGGGTCAGTGTTGCTCCGGTATCAGTTCCCTCTTTTGCCAAGAGTACTCCCGTATTGAAACAAATGATTCGACGTGGTTTTATTTCTTGACCCTCCAAGGCATTGACAAAGGCACGTGCTAAGATTTGTCCCAAGGTGTCGTCGCCCCGTCCCATCGTGTTGCTGGAAAGTACAACGATGTAGTCCTCGTTGTTTTGTGGAGCAGTGGTTGTGGAGCAGGCTTCCACCTGAGGGATGAAGATGAGGCGTGTGCAGTTATCTTCTTCCTCCCGAGTGACGGTAGGGGCAATCTGCTTGATGTAGTCGGTTAGATTCTGACAAGCGGTTTCATTATCCGTTAAAACATGCCACTCCTCACCCGTACAACCGTGTTCAAGAAGGGCTTTCTTTAGTAGAATAAGGGGCATGGGACAGAGCTGTCCTCGAGTATCAACTAGTTGCATTGCAGTCACTACTTATATAGATTCATTCTCTGAAAGTTTTTCCATTGCCTCTTCCCATACCTTCATGGCTTGGTTCAATTGTTTCTGAATTGCCTCATAGTCTCCGAAAAGGGGACTTGTCATGGGGAGGTTGGGGGCTGATAGTTCGGCTTCAATCTGTTGGAGTTTCGCCTCTAGTTCGACGATTTTATCCTCGGCTTCTTGTGCTCGCTTTTCTAAATTCTTCCTGATCCGAGATCGCTCTTTTTGCGTTTGATAATCCTCTTTGACCGTTTGCTTTTTTTGTGATGCAGGGATCTCTTTTTTAGCTGAAGAAGTTGCTTCGATCTCTCGGAGGCTTTCCATTCTCCGCTTGGAGAGGTAATCGTAAATTCCTCCCAGGTGTACGATTACTTGACCATGCGAAAATTCATAGACTTGCCCCACTAATCCATCCAAGAAGTCTCGGTCATGCGAAACGAGGACAACCGTACCTTCGAACTTCTTAATGGCCTCTTTGAGCACATCTTTGGAGCGCATATCGAGGTGATTTGTTGGCTCATCTAGAATGAGTAGATTGGCGGGTTCGAGTAGTAGTATCAGTATTGCAAGTCGTGCTCGCTCACCTCCACTAAGCACCGATACAGGCTTGTCTGCCAGCTCTCCACCGAACATAAAAGCACCCAAAAGGTTGTTTATTTTGTCTCGCACAGGGCCACGTGCTGCCCGATCGACAGTATCTCGTATCGTAAGGTTGGGGTCAAGCTCTTGTGCTCTATTCTGCGAAAAGTAGGCAATGCGTACGTTATGTCCTAATTTGAGTGAGCCCGTATAGTCTTGAATCTGTTGCATGATACACTTGACCATTGTGGACTTGCCCGCTCCATTTTTACCCACAAATGCCACTTTGTCGCCTCGACGGAGGGTGAAGGTCGCATGATCGAAGATCTGATGACTTCCATAGGCTTTCCCAACGTTTTCTGCTATGATAGGGAAGTCTCCGGATCGCTCGGCGGGGGGAAATCTGAAGTGAATATGTGACAGATCGAGGTCATCTATTTCGATGCGTTCGATCTTCTCCAATTGCTTTATACGGCTCTGCACCTGAATTGCTTTGGTTGCTTGGTAGCGGAACCGCTCGATAAAGGCTTCGATCTCTTCGATCTCCTTGCGTTGGTTCTCAAATGCCCTACGCTGTTGTTCCAGGCGCTCCTGACGCAGTACGACATACTGAGAATAGTTGGTTTTGTAGTCATAGATACGCCCGAGTTCAATCTCAATAGTTCGAGAGGTGGTCGCATCTAAAAAAGCGCGATCGTGCGAAACTAATAGCAACGTTGCTCCTGAAGTCTTGATGAATTGCTCCAGCCATTCTATGGATTCAATGTCTAGGTGGTTGGTCGGTTCGTCCAGTAACAAGATGTCGGGCTTGCGAAGTAGTATTTTGGCTAGCTCGATGCGCATACGCCACCCTCCGCTAAACTCGCTTGTAGGGCGATGGAAGTCTTCTCGCTCAAAGCCCAGTCCAATCAGAGTGCGTTCCACTTCGGCTCGGTAATTTTCTTGCCCCAGCATATGAAGTCTATCGCTCTCAGAGGAGAAGCGTTCGATAAGATTGTGATATTCTGTGCTGTCAAAATCGGTACATTGACTCATCTCGTTGGCGAGTCGATCCACTTTGGCTTTGAGACGCTCTACCTCTTCGAAGACGGTTTGAGCCTCCTCCAGTACTGTGCGTCCATCGGTTAACTGCATGACCTGTGGTAGATAACCGATTTGGAGATCTCGAGGATGAGTGATGGTGCCACTTGTCGCTTCGCCAATTCCTGCAATGAGTTTGAGTAAGGTTGACTTACCAGCTCCATTTTTCCCTACGAGAGCCACACGCTCCTTCGCGGATATGACGAATGAAATATCGTTAAAAAGCAATTGCTTTCCGAAGTCTATGGTAAGATGTTGTGCCGAAATCATGGCTGTTCTTGAATACGTTTGATGATGTTGTATGCCTGGAAAATACCCCGTTCTCCGGCTTGACCAAGATCTTTGATAGCCTCCTCTTTTTTTCCTTGTGAGAGGTAGAGTAGTCCCCGATTGAAGTAGGCTTCAGGGAGGTCGTGCCCTCCGAGTTCCAATGCCTTGGTGTAATCGTTGATCGCTTCGTCCATCTGCCCCATTAAAGCATGTATCAGAGCCTTATTGTAGTAGGCGTAAGCAAATTTGGGTGCTTGAGCAATGGCTTTACGAACATCCTCCAACGCGGCATTTAATCCTCGGATCGACGATTTAGACTCTGGGGCTGGCTTTTGAGTTTGTACGATGCCGAGATTATTACGTTGTTCTGGTGTGGGAGCTAGGAAGCCCACCTCCTCCGAAGGTAGTACTCGCTGAAGTTCTTGTGATTTTAAGAGGACGGTCGATCGCATAAAATAGGCCAAACTACAGGATGGATCAAGTGTAAGGGCATGATCGAGATCCGCAAGAGATCGCTTGAAGTCGACCAAGAGGAATGAAGTAATCCCTCGACGGAGGTAAAAATCAACTTCCTCGACAGGGTGTGCATCAAGTGTGAGGAGTTGCTCCCTCAGCTCTATCGTAGAGAGGCTGTCGAGTGTTTGATTGATGGGAGAGACCAGAAAGCGCAGTTTGGCATGTGGGTGAGCCTCATTGTAATGGGCTACCTCTACACTTTGATAGATCCTAGGAGGGATGCCCTGAAGAGTATGAGCATGGAAGAAATTCAGTGCAAAGGCCTGTTGTGGAGCTATCGTTACATCGGTGTCTTGCACGCGTCCTCTGAGGGATTGAGGCAGGGTTGCCTTATCGTCCATCCCCATAGCACTTGGCATCGTCTCCACCAATTCGTTGTATCGCTCTATGGTCTCGTCCTTCTCGCTTCGGGTGGTTTTGCCTTTGTTCGTTGGCTCTTTTTTGATTCGCCCCTTTTGTTGCTGATAGGCGCGCCAGCTATCTCGATCGGCACCCGCCAAATCTCCCAATCCTCGCTTGGCATTGGCACGAGCAAGTAGCCCCATTTGGAAGTAAGGGTACTGCTGTAATACATGGTCAAAGCAAGTCAGTGCCGTTCGGAAGTCCCCTACTTCCATACTAAGTAGTCCTTTATTGTAGAGTGCCATATAGTTGTTGGGTTGTGCTTCCAGTACCACGGACAAATCCTCTAGGGCGTTATTGGCATCGCCCACCGTGGCCCGTAATAAGGCTCTATTGTAACGTGCGATGGGATCTGCCGGAGCGATGTTGATGGCGGAGGTATAGTCTTCGATCGCTCCCACATAGTCGTTTAGCTGATAGCGAGTAAGTCCTCGGTTTATATAGTGCTCTCTACTGTTGGGGGAGAAATGCAGGGCTCTATTAAGATCGGATAGGGCTGTCTTATAGTCCTTCTTACGGGCGTATAGCATGGCACGGAAGGCGTAGGCCTGAGCTTGGGTCGAGTCTATTTGTAGAGCTTGTCCGATCTCTTGTGTAGCTTGCAAGGTATCTTTTTGGTGCAGTAAGATGTCTGCGCGTAAGAGGTGTGCCTGAGCGTGCTGTGCATTGCGTCGGATCAGGTGGGTAATGGTAGAGTCCGCAGCAAGGTACTCATTTGCCCCAAGTTGTGCTGCTGCTAGGTTAAAGGCTACCTCTTGATCATCAGGTGTAATTAGGAGGGAGTGGCTAAGGTCGGCAACGGCTCCCGTATGCTCTCCGAGTGCATGGCGCACGATGCCTCGCAACATGTAGGCATGCGATATGAAGGCATTGCGCTCTAGGGCGAGGGTCGCATCCTGATTGGCTCCTTGGAGATCGCCTAACATGTATTTGGAAACGGCTCGGAAGTAATAGGGCTCCGCCATCCAGGGACGTACCTCTATGACTTGATTGAAGTAGCCAATAGAGACGATATAGTCTTTGAAATAGAGTGCATTTTTCCCAATTAACATCACACGGGCAATGTCCAACTGAGCCTCCATCTTGTAAATCGAGAGGAGGAGCATCCCAAATGCCAAGAGGCTGTATCGAATCTTTCTCACCATAGAAGTCGATCTTTTTGCCGATGCTGATTTTTTTTATCGACGCAATCCCTTTTTTTGAGGACCTGGAACGACGGGGTAGCCGGGGTAGCACTTACCCGAGGCGATGCGCGTAAGTTTATTTTTGAGCAGACTCTTGCGCAACGTACTTACGTGATCCGTAAATAGTTTGCCCTCCAGGTGATCGTATTCATGTTGGATCACACGTGCTGTAAATCCCGAGAAATGTCTGGTCTGCGGGATAAAGTTTTCATCCAAGTAGGTTATGGTTATCTCTTTTGGACGCTCTACACGCTCGTGTATCCCGGGCAGACTTAGGCACCCCTCCTCTTCGGAGAGGGTCTCTTCGCTACGTTCTGTAATGTGAGCATTGATCATGACCGTTTTAAAGTCTTTACACTCAGGGAATATGGATGCCATGGGGGAGGCGTCAATAACCAGTAGCCGAATAGAACGTCCAATTTGAGGAGCTGCCAGTCCGATACCTTCACTTTCGTACATACTCTGCCACATCTGTTCGATCAGATTTTTTAGTTCGGGATAATCTGGAGTTATATCTTGGGCTACTTCGCGTAGTACGGGGTGACCGTAGAGATAAATAGGTAACATATCGGGTTTTGTATTGCTGTAATGTGAGTTTTGTTGCGATCAAAAAGGCATGGGGGGCAGGGGCTTCTCTTGGAAATCAAGGGAGTCCATATACGATTGCAGGATGATAACGGCACTGACCTCATCAACAAGAGCTTTGTTTTGACGTTTTTGCTTGCCAAGACCACTATCTATAATGGCACGTTGAGCAAGACTGGAGGTGAATCGCTCATCATGATAGAGGATGTCAATCTGGGGGAAGAGCTTCCGAAAGCGTGCGACGAAAGGTTTGATGTAGCGCATGGATTCACTCTCCTCGTTATTCATCTGACGAGGTAGTCCGATGACGACAAGGTCTACACCCTCTCGGGGGATGTAATCTATAAGAAAGTCTACAAGGCTATTTGTTGCAACGGTCGTGAGCCCCCCCGGCACGATGCGTAGAGGGTCTGTAACGGCAAGTCCCGTTCGTTTTTTTCCGTAATCAATTGCGAGTATTCTGCCCATATATCCTCTACAAAGGTACACTATCTCTTTGTCTCTTCCTATATGTAGAGAGGTGTATCAGATAGAAAAAAGCCACCCCCTCCCCTGATTTAAAGGGAGAGAGTGGCTTTTATTCTTTTATAAACCGCACTGTGAATTGTGAAAACTCCTGTTAGCAGGATTAAAGCGTACCAGCACTTCTGTAATCCGACTCTTCCCCATCAACGAGGAGGACGGCCCGCCATTGGCACCGGTAACATCTCGGAGAACACAAATCAATTGATGAGTTTCCCAATTTGACGAGTGCGGTTATTTGAATGGTCTTAATCCATCAATAAGATAAAGATCGCTTTGCTTCTTTCTCATCACAAAGATAGGAATTTGTTTTGATATAAACAAGCAGACCCAAAGGAATAATCCCACTGAATTGCAGGCCTGTTGGACCGGACCCTTTGGGGTGAGACCTATCCGACAATGCAGGCATTGCTATCAAGCGAGGCCATCGCCGTGATATTGACAATATCCTTGACAGAGGCATCGTGATCGGCAAAGTAGATGGGACGAGCCAGCCCCACTTGGATCGGGCCTACCACCTCTTCGGCACGCTCTGTGGCTTTGAGGAGTTGGTAGCAGGCGTTCGCTGCCGATAGACGAGGGAAAATGAGCAAATTGACCTGCTCTCCACGTAATCTGTTTTGGGGGTATTTGGTGTCCCGTTGTGCCATTTGCAAGGCTGTTTGTATCTGCATCTCTCCATCTACGATAAGGTCAGGATACTGCTGGTGCAGGATCTCGACAGCGCGTCTGGCTTCTCTAGACGACTCGGCATCGTCGCTCCCGAAGTCGGAGAAATTGACTAGTGCAATGCGAGGTTGTAGTCCGAAGCAACGTACTTTCTCGGCAGCAAGTAGCGTGATGTCTACAAGGGAGGAGGCGTTGAGATTGCGGTTGATCATGGTGTCGGCAAGGAAGAGCGGACCCGATTTGAGTGTGACGAGGTGCATCGTGGCGAAGTGACTGTGACCCGAAGCAAGTCCAACGGTCGAGCGTGCCACCTCAGAGAGATAGGCGAAGTTGGAGTATAACCCTGTGAGCATTCCGTCGGCATCGTTGCTTTGTACCATCATCATGCCGAAGTAATTCGGGTCGTACATCTTATCTAGAGCCTCGCCTAGGTTGCCTCCACGTCGCCAGTTTTGGGTTGCATAGAGCTGTGCGTATTCATGTCGCTTGGCTTTGTAGGCTTCGCTTCGGTGGTTAATGATCTCGATACCGGAGAGATCGAGATCGTCTCGTCGAGCCATCTCTTGGATATGCGACTCATCACCCAATATAATGGGGCGGGCCAGGCCTTGAAGGCGCACTTCGACGGCCGCTTTGAGTACCGTGCTATTCTCCCCTGCAGCATAGACCATCGTGCGAGGCATGGTGCGTGCCGAATCGTGCAGGCGACGCATAAGGTGATTCATCTGCCCTGTGCGAGCCATCAATTCGCCCTCGTAGGCCTCCCAGTCGGAGATAGTTTTTTGTGCAACGCCCGAGTCTATGGCAGCCCGAGCCACAGCCGTGGATACACGTACGATGAGTCGGGGATCCACAGGTTTGGGTATGAAGTAATCAGCTCCGAAATGCAGACGGATATTACCGTATGCGCTACTGACTTCCTCGGGCACAGGCTCGGCAGCAAGATCCGCGATAGCTAGGGTGGCGGCACGCTTCATTTCTTCGTTAATCGCTGTTGCCCGCACATCCAATGCACCGCGGAAGATGTAGGGGAATCCGATCACATTGTTAATCTGATTGGGATAGTCGGAGCGTCCTGTTGCCATAAGTACGTCAGGGCGAGCCGCCATTGCTTCGTCATAAGTAATCTCAGGGTCGGGATTGGCAAGAGCAAATACAATTGGGTTGGATGCCATCTGTCGAATCATCTCTTGGGTGAGCACCCCGGGGCGAGATAGCCCCACAAAAACATCAGCATCCACGATTGCATCGGCGAGTGTTCTGAGTTCTGTACGATCGGTCGCAAAGTAGGCTTTCTCGGCACTTAGCTCGGTTCTATCGGTCGTGATAACCCCTTTGGAATCAACCATGACAATGTTGCTTCGCTTTGCACCAAAGGATTCATATAGTTTGGTGCACGAGAAGGCCGAAGCACCTGCTCCGCTTATGACGATGCGGGCATCTTCGATCCTCTTCCCCGCGATCTTGAGTGCATTGAGGAGTCCCGCTGCGGAGATGATGGCCGTACCATGCTGATCGTCGTGCATGATCGGTATCGAAAGTTCTTTTTTGAGCACTTGCTCTATGTGAAAGCACTCGGGAGCTTTGATGTCTTCGAGGTTAATCCCCCCGAAAGAGGGGGCTATGGCTTTGACAATGTCTATGAATTTGTCAGGATCTTTTTCATTAACTTCTATGTCGAACACATCTATGCCAGCATAGATTTTGAAGAGAAGCCCTTTCCCCTCCATAACGGGTTTGCCCGCCAATGCACCGATATCTCCCAATCCGAGTACGGCTGTGCCGTTGGATATGACAGCCACGAGGTTGCCTTTGGAGGTATAGTCGTAGGCTTTGGTTGGGTCTTGCTCTATGTCAAGGCAGGGAATGGCTACTCCGGGGCTATAAGCAAGGGTAAGGTCGTGTTGCGTGCTATAAGGTTTGGTCGGTTTGACTTCAATTTTTCCGGCTTGTGGCAGGGCATGGTAGAGACGAGCCTCTTCTGCTAGTTTATTGTTCATAACATTACTGATGCGTTCTTTAAGTCATTCTCCTACAAAGGTAGCGAAAAGAGCGAGCAGTGTACGCTCTCCTATTCAATAGTGACGGGATGGCGAGGATGGAACGTTGCCCAAGAGTTGAAAGAGTAGAGCCTGTGAAACAAAAAAATGTAGCCCACGAGGAAAAAATCTTTGGGGCAGAGGTCTTGGAGAGGTTTCACGGCTTAGCCTTTTTATAATATACAGAGTTATTATTAGTACATAGATGTTAGTAAAAAGTTTTCTTTAAGCTTGGTGCCGCCTATTGGTTCTGATTTTAGAGCTACATTGGAGATCTAAATGACGTCCCTTCCCCCTTTGTAGAGTTCGTTAATCGGCTCTTGATAGGGGGAGGGCTTTTTTTTATTGCTAGGAGAGGGAGGCGTTGTATCGGATGTTTGGGGATCACAAGTCTGCTATGAAGGCACAAAAAAGAGTGTATCTTTGTGCCGTTATGGATATTGTACTTATAGGTAGTGGCGGAGTCGCTGAGAGTTTGACTTATTCATTAGCACAAGCCCACACCCCCCCCTATGCTATTGTAAGCCCTACGGAGGGGCATGCCGAGCGGTTATGCCGTCTCTATGCTCCTGAGGCGGTAGCTTTGCATAGTCTTGCAGAGGTGCCTCGAGAGGCTTCTATTTACCTCTTTGCTGTGAGCGATGATGTTGTGGCTCGGTGTGCCCAAGAGATGCCCTTGACGTCGGGCGTTTGGTTACATACCGCTGCGTGTGTGCCGTTGGAGACGCTTACAGAGTGTCATGAAGATAGCGGTGTCTTTTATCTACTGAACACATTTAGTCGAGGTCGTCCCCTTGCGTTGGAGGGTACACCTCTCTTTGAAGAATATGCCACGGAGCAGGCTCACGGAGCGATCGGGGAACTGGCTCTCCTCTTGGGAGTCTCTCCTCAACCCTCCACACTTGCTCTTCGTCGGGAGATCCACCTTGCTGCCGTTTTTGCGTGCAACTTTGTCAATCATCAGTGGGCAATCGCTTCGGAGCTACTTGCCCATTACAACATTTCCCCTGCGGTCTTGCATCCTTTGATTCAAGAAACGACGCAAAAGGCTTTAACCCTAAATCCTCGAGAGGCACAGACGGGACCTGCACGTCGAGGTGACGAGGTAACCCTCGAAGGGCATCGAAAGCTCCTCGCCGATGCACCCTCTGTGGTGCGATTGCTCTACGACATTACTTCGCAATCCATACATACCATGTATCACTCTAACGAGTCAGAAGATGAGTAGTATTCCCTATGATCTGCAACAGATTAAAGCTTTTGTTTTCGATATTGATGGGGTTATCAGTCGGAGTACCACCCCTTTGGATGAAGAGGGTAATCCGCTTCGAACAGTCAATGTAAAGGATGGATATGCCCTGCAATTCGCGGTAAAAAGGGGCTTCCCCGTAGGAGTGATAACGGGTGGTTATACCCCTAACATGGCACTTCGGATGGCTCATTTAGGTGTGGTTGATTATTACCAACAATCACGGAATAAAGTGCGAGATTTGACCTCTTTTATGGAAAAATATCACCTTGCCCCTGAGGAGGTGCTCTATGTGGGTGATGATATACCCGATTTGGAAGTGATGCAGTTGGTTGGGCTCTCCGTTGCTCCTCGAGATGCTTCTCCCGAAATACTCTCCGTGGCACGCTATATTGCTCATGCTACGGGGGGAGATGGTGTGGCTCGAGAGGTTATTGAGCAGACATTGCGGGCTCAAGGCGTTTGGGCTACCGAGGGTGTCGGTTTGGCTTGGTAGAGATGGCTTTGTGTATCATATGCTAGGTAAGGATTCTTGATGATGAAGATTGTTTTAGCTACCCAATCGCCCCGTCGCCATGAGCTCTTTTCGGGGCTTGATATTTCCTTTACAACACGTCTGATAACGGGGATCGACGAGCGTTATCCCAAGTCTTTGGACCCGCATATCGTACCCCGGTACATTGCGGAGAAAAAGGCCCTCGCCTATAAAGGTTATTTGGGGCCCGAAGAGATCGTGCTAACTGCCGATACGGTTGTGGTAGTGGATGGGGAGGTCTTGGGTAAGCCTCAGTCCAAAGAAGAGGCGCGGCATATGTTGCAACAACTCTCGCATCGTGAGCATCAGGTCACCACAGGTGTGGCACTGATGAATCCGCAGGGAGAGGGATTCTCCTTTACCTCAACTACGCGGGTTTGGTTTGCTGCGCTGAGCCTCGAAGAGATTGATTATTACCTCGATCGCTACAAACCCTATGACAAGGCCGGAGCCTATGGCATTCAGGAGTGGATTGGCTATGTAGCCATAGAGCGAATTGAGGGCTCTTTTTACAATGTGATGGGCTTACCTGTGCATCGTGTGTATGATGCTTTGCAAAAATGGCGAGTGTACGAAAAGAATTTTGTACCTTTGCCCACCGTTATAGTAGACAACAAATAGATTATTAGGATAAGTAGCGATGAAAAGAACGTATCAACCCTCCAATCGTAAGAGAAAGAATAAGCATGGTTTCCGTGCACGTATGGCTACGGCAAATGGTCGTCGTGTATTGGCTTCACGTCGTGCTAAAGGACGTGCTAAGTTGACCGTTTCGGACGAGTATTGATCTTTCCTACATCCTTTGTAAGAGGACTTAAAACCAAACTGAAGAGCCTCCCTCTCCTCCTTGATTGTACCGGGGGAGTATGGCTTGAGGCACCTTCTTGTAGGTGTTTTTCGATTTTGTCTTGTCGATAGTTGGGCGCAGGACGAAGAGCGCTGAGCCCTTTCCTTGACCAATAGAGAGAGGTTTTTGTACTTCCCTCGTTCTCTAGAGTAACTCGATATATGAAGCAGGGCGAATAGGATATTCCTTTCCTCGCGCTCTTTTATGTCTCGTTTGCTCTATGTTTTTTGAAATTCCATATTGTTAGTCCTTTTGGTGCTAGTAAAACTCGATTATTCCGCTTTGCTGTACGGATGAGTTTTGCTGGCACTTAAGGGTTTATGGGGAGATTCCTTTGACGTTAGACGTTGGGTTTCAGGCTTCGGAGAGGAGTTTTTTTTATCGTTGTGTCCACATCTCCGTATGTGCTGCCAAAATAAAAAAGGGAGGATCTCCTCCTCCAAATCCCCAACCTCTAAAGTCTAAAAACTAAATTCTAAGGTCTGATGGTCATCCTTAATACCCAACAATTATGTACTTTTGAACTCCTGAGAGAGATTATACATAAGAGTTATATCAAGGATATGAATCGAGAGACCCCGACTACCGCACCCGATAAGCATGTAAAACCATTCATCTTTATGGTTATCCTGATGGCTCTCATCGGGTTTATTACCAGTCTTAATCAGCAATTTCAAACCCCTCTAAAGGAGACTTTTTTGGCAAAGAGTGGTGGGTATGGCAATACACTTGCTACGTTTATCACCTTTTCATTTTTCTTGGCTTATCTGCTCATGGGACCTGTCAGTGCCCGATTTCTGCAACGCAATGGATACAAGAAAACATTACTTCGGGGGATTGTCATTGTCTGTATTTCGCTAATCCTTTTTGAATTGTCTGCTCTAAGTTTTGGGTGGATTGGAGAAGGTCCTCTTAATCATATAACCTTGGGATCGGCATCCTTACCATTGGGTTACTTTATCTTCCTCCTTGGATCATTTATCTCGGGTACGGGGCTGACCTATTTACAGTCATCGGTCAATCCCTATATAGTAGTTTGTAATGTGCCGCACACAACGGGGGTTACACGCCAAAATATCTCAGGAACCGCCAATTCTTTGATGACGACACTCGTTCCGCTTTTTGTCGGATGGGTGATTTTTGGTGGTAAAGAGGGAAGTGAGCTGGAAGTCCGTGCGATACTTCTGCCCATGGCAATTCTTATTGTTTTTGTCGGATTTCTCTACTTTGGTGTAAAAACAGCTCGTTTGCCGGAATTGCCCAATACTACTGTGGCAGAGGGAGAGCGATTGGAACATTCTGTGTTCTCTTTCAGACACCTCACTCTTGGGGTTATTGGTATATTCATGTACGTGGGATGTGAGGTGTGTGTGGGTAGTAATATCATACTCTATGCAGGGCAAGATCTGGACATTCCTTATGAGCAGGCTGTCCTATGGGCTTCGTTCTATTGGGGGTCTATGTTGATTGGACGCTTCTTGTCGAGCTTCCTCTCTATGGTAAAAGCAAATGTACAACTCGCTGTCAGTACATTCTGTGCCGCAGTACTGATCCTCTTAGCTATACTTCTCAAAACACCTTGGCTCCTCATTGGAGTCGGATTTTTCCACTCGTTGATGTGGGGGGCTATCTTTTCTCTTTCGCTGGAGGGGTTGGGTAAATATACCGCTCGTGCTACGGGTGTCCTCTTGATGGGTGTTGTTGGTGGTGCGATCCTGCCCCTTGTACAAGGGCTTCTTGCTGATTATCTGCACAGTTGGACCTGGACTTGGACCTTGGTCGTGCTTGGTGAGGTTTATATGCTCTACTATGCCCTTTTCGGTTATCGCCCTCGTGAAATTGTGCAATGAATACGCAATCCCAGCTTTCTCCCGAAGAACTTACGCTTATTGAGGAGCTCAAAGATCCCGTTAAGCGACGTTCGGCTTTTGTCTTATTGGTGAAGAACTATTCTCGTGTACTCTATTGGCAGATCCGACGTATTGTGGTCAATCACGATATTGCGGACGAATTAGTGCAAGAAACCTTCCTAAAGGCATGGCGTGGTTTGGATTCGTTTCGTGGAGAGTCTCGTATCTATACGTGGCTCTATCGCATTGCCGTTTACGAGGCACTGAACTATGTCGGTAAGGCTAAGCGTCGTAGCGAAAACGAAGTAGAGATCACGGAGGATAATAGTTACCTCATTGAAAATATAGCGGGAGATCCCTATTTTGATGGAGATGCTGCCGAGCTCCTATTTCAAAAGGCGATAGCAACTCTTCCTACAAAGCAGAAGCAAGTTTTCTTACTGCGGTATTATGATGAGAAGAGTTATGCCGAAATTTCCGAGCTTACGGGTACAAGTGAGGGGGCTCTCAAAGCCAGTTATCATCACGCTGTGGCTAAAGTGAAACAATATATTGAGTTGCATTATTAAACCTTTATCCCAAAAGATATTCTTATATATGTGTACACAAACCCTTTGAGTCGTTGAATGTGAAATAAGATCAACAACATAACGCAATATGGATACTGATGGAGAAAAACTACACCGCAGTGCCGAGGATAGCCGAAAGCATTTCACGATCCCCGAGGGATATTTCGAGTCCCTAGAGGAGCGTATTATGGCGCATATTGATGCGGAACCTCTACCCCAAGAGTTTGTTGAAGAGCCGAAGCGAAACAGGATCATTTGGCAACACCTTCGTCCCTATCTCTATTTGGCTGCTTCGTTCGTCCTGACCATCGGTGCTTTTAGAGGCTTTCAGTATGTACGCTCTACCTATCTCGCTACGCCTGAGGTGGAGATGAAAGCGCAAAGTACCGATCTAGAAGACCTTCAATACTACCAGATGCTCGCCGGAGAGTACACAGATGATTCTGACTTTGAGATGATGTGGCTGGTCAATACAAACTACGTAAACTAAACTTCTATTCCATAGAGATTCTTTGACATAGGGGATCTCCTTTTTTAACGATGCGAAAATCAATTACTCTTACTGTTTTCCTTTCCCTTATATCGCTACTTGGTAGCGTTGCTCTTTGGGCGCAAGAACCGCTTTCGGTACCCGAGCGTCGGGAGCTTGCCATGCGGAGAGATCTCTTCGTTTGCAAAGAGCTAGAGCTCTCTTCGGAGGAGTGTGCCAAGCTAACCGCTGTCCTTCATCAGATGGATGAGGAGCGGATGGCTATTTGGTCCGACTTTTGCCATTTGCATCTCCAGGTGAAAAAAAATCCACAGACCTCTCGCAGTGAGATGACACGCTATCTCAAGCTTAAAAGCGAGTGTAAGATCAAAGATGCCAAGCTCGTAGAGGAGTATTCGCAAAAGCTCTCTAGTATCTTGCCTCCTGATAAACTCATAGAATTGGATAAGGTGCAACGACGCTTCGGTCGAGAGATTGCCCGTGAAAGGTGCACAAAGTGATCAGATTACTGTATCTTTGGTGATGAAATAAAGAATACAGACAAATAGACGATTTGATTTATCAAGAGAAATAGAACATGAGTATAACGAAAGACTTCTTCGTGGCTTGTAGCTACGAACTCTATGCCGGGCCTAACGAGGTGCGTGACTTCATAGAACAAGCAACGCCCGAGAGCCCTATGCAGTATATGCATGGTATCGGTATGATGCTCCCCGCCTTTGAGCAAAAGTTGGATGGGCTCAAAGAGGGCGACTCCTTCGACTTTGAATTGACGCCTGAGAACGGATATGGAGAGCGTTTCTCCGACCGTGTCGTACCCTTGGATCGCAAGATCTTCTGCGTCGAAGATGGTAAGTTCGACGAGGAGCATGTATTCATGGGTGCAAGAGTCCCTATGCAGACCGTAGATGGTCAACGCATCGAAGGTCAAGTGATCGAAATGAATGATGAGAAGATCACTTTGGACTTTAATCATCCACTCTCCGGGATGTACCTTCATTTTACGGGTAAGATCCTGGAAGCGCATCCTGCGACAGATGAGGAGCGTGCGGAGATCGAAGCTCTATTGCAACCCCATGGCAATAGTTGTGGCTGTGGCTGTGGTTGTCACGATGATGCCGAAGAGTCGGGCTGTGAGGGTGGTTGCTGCGGAGGTTGCCACTGATCCAAGGGATTCAATTTGATATAAGACCATAGAGAGGCTCCTCTCTCTCCTAATGTTTGATGACAGACAGAGGAGGGGGAGGGGTACTTGTTTATAAAAGGATTTGAGATGAATACATTTGGACGCTATCTTCGTTTGACCACTTTTGGAGAGTCGCATGGTCGGGCACTTGGAGGCGTGCTTGATGGCGTGCCTGCCGGTATCCCAATTGATCTGGAGGCAATTCAGGCGTTTTTAAACTATCGAAAGCCCGGGACGAACCTCGCTGTCTCACAACGTCAAGAAGAGGATTGTTTAGAGATCTTGTCGGGATTGCTCCCCGATGGCATGACGATGGGAACTCCTATAGGGTTCTTTATAGCTAACAAGGATGCGCGCAGTGCAGACTATAGTGTGTTGAGAGAACTCTATCGTCCGTCTCATGCCGATTATACTTATCATCAGAAGTATGGGGTTTCTCCCCAAGCAGGTGGTGGACGCTCTTCGGCACGTGAGACGGCAGTGCGCTGTGTTGGTGGTGCTATTGCTTTACAAATCCTAACTCGATTAGGGGTGCATATTTATCCCTATATTCGGAGTATTGGAGAGATTCGTTTGCCTGATGAGGATTTGTCCGATTTGGATTTGAAAAATGTATATCATTCCTCTGTCCGATGCCCGCATCCTCAATGGGAGCCCAAGCTAGAGGCCCTTCTTGCTGAAGTACGTCACAGTGGAGATAGTGTAGGAGCCGTTGTCGATTGCCTTGTGCAGGGAGTTCCTGTTGGTTGGGGTAGTCCGCTTTATGATAAACTTTCAGCCCATTTGGGTTTTGCCATCCTTTCCATAAATGCAGTTAAGGGGATTGAGTTTGGTGACGGATTCGATATAACAACCAAGCGAGGAAGTGAGGCTAATGATGAGATAGAACCCTCTTTGTTCGAGCAAGTAAATTTTCTCTCCAACCACTCGGGGGGGATTCAAGGAGGGATCTCTATGGGGACTGATATTCGTTTTTCTGTGGCATTCAAACCTACACCGACGATTGCTATGAAGCAAAAAACAATAACACTATCGGGCGATGCTGTGGAGTTTGTCGCAACGGGACGCCATGATCCGTGCGTGGCCTTGCGAGGGGTTAGTGTGGTACATGCCATGACTGCTTTAGTTCTATTGGATGCCTATTTGGCGACTCGTGCAGAGTCTCCTCTTGTCTGAAAAAAATGCCTTAGAGGTATTGTATGGCAGATTACTTTCGTATTGGTGTAGTGTATGACTCTTGTAAGGTCAAAATAAAATAGTACCTTTGCGGACGGAATGTGCGGATAGCTATGCACTATGCTCTCCTATTCTATTCCTTTTACTCTCGTTTGCTTTATTGTGAGAGGAGGGGTAGAGATAGGCTGGTGAAGCCCCGCAATGTATAAACTAATAGAGTAAATAAAAAAAGAGCAATGAAAAAAGGTCTTCATCCTGAAAACTATCGTCCCGTGGTGTTTAAAGACATGTCTAACGAAGATGTCTTCATCACAAAGTCTACCATCCAAGCTAAGGAAACCATCGAGATTGATGGTGTAGAATATCCCCTCGTAAAGGTGGAAATCTCTAGCACATCGCACCCCTTCTTTACGGGTAAGGCTAAGCTCGTGGATACCGCCGGTCGTGTGGATAAGTTCATGAACCGTTACGGTAACCGTAAGAAGAAATAAAGAAAACATACTCTCTCCCTTGACCCCAGAGTAGTAGGGGCTGGGACTTTCCTCTCCGGTATAGGGTTGATTTTTTCTTTGATTAGGGAGAACTCTTTCGGAGCAGGTTTGGCTTTGATCCCTTAGCCGTCTTCTTTCTCTTTAGGACGAACGAGATGCCATAAACTCCTCGTTTCAATTCTTCCTCCCTACGGAGTGGAGGGTTGTTACCGAGGAGTCGTCATCTTCTAAAAAAAGAGATCGCTACCTGCTGATTTTCTTGTTGAGTAGCGATGTCTTGGTGAATAATATACGAAATAGATAGGTTCAAACGTTATAGTGAAGAGTGTGGGGAATGGATTCGTCCATCTCGGATACAAGTTCAGAGTACCCCTTGCAGTCATGATTGTTATTCTGTTTAAAGGGTAGCAACATGATCACCCCAAAATCGTCTTTTCTTATGAGGAGTCTCATAAAGTGGATGGCAATGCGTGTCGTCCCACCCTCCTCTCAAGAAAGAAAAGATAAATGAGTAGATAGTAAATTATTGGATCTATGAAACGAATTCATCAGATGGTCTTGGGCTTCGTTGGTGTTGCCCTCGTTAGTGCTTCAGTTTCGGCAGGTGTATATACTTTTATGGAACACCGCTCCTCAACTACCTCCGATATGGGTGTTGACGGAGGGGCTTTTCGTAATACAGCCTTGGGCTTTGATATGAGCCGTAGTGTGGGTAATGCCCCGGATTTGGTACCGGCTGCAGAGGCTTCGGTGCATTCCGTCGTACATATCAAAGTGGAAGGCGAGCAACAAATAGACCAGAGCTATATGGATCCCTTCGAGTTCTTTTTCGGAGGAGGTGGTAGCGGTGGTTTTGACCGTCCGAGTTCAAGACCTGTTGTAGGCTATGGTTCGGGGGTTATCATTAGTACCGATGGCTATATTATCACCAATAATCACGTTATAGATAATGCCAACAAAATATCCGTTACGCTCAATGACAATCGTACTTTTAGTGCTAAGTTAATTGGGAGCGACCGCAGTACGGATATTGCTTTGCTTAAAGTCGATGAAGATGACTTGCCAACAATTCCTTTTGGCAACAGTGATGCGCTTAAGGTGGGTGAGTGGGTATTGGCTGTGGGTAATCCATTCAATCTGACAAGTACGGTAACAGCAGGAATTGTTAGTGCCAAAGCTCGCTCCACTGTATCTGAGGGGAATGCAGCCAATATCGGTGGATTCATCCAAACCGATGCCGCGGTAAATCCCGGAAATAGTGGCGGTGCTCTCGTAAATGCAGCCGGTGAATTGGTAGGGATTAATACTATGATCTATTCTCAAACGGGCAATTATGCCGGTTATTCATTTGCAGTCCCCATCAATCGTGCTGCCAAAGTGGTGGCTGACATTAAGAAATTCGGTACAGTACAACGCGCTGTCTTGGGGATTCAAGGGAATGATGTAACAGGTGATCTCAAGGAAAAATTTGGACTAAAAGTCAATGAAGGAGTTGTCGTAACGGGCTTTAGCGAGCGTAGTGCAGCTTTCTCCGCAGGGATGGAGGAGCACGACGTTATTATCTCTGTTGATGGGAAGTCCGTCAAAAATATGGCACAGCTCCAAGATTTTATCAGTATCCATCGTCCCGGAGAAAAGGTTGCAGTGGAGATCAATCGTAAGGGAAGTGTCAAAAGCTTGACCGTTACGCTCAAAAACGAGGAGGGCGGTGAGCAAATCATTAAAAACGATCCCCAAAGTCTTTTGGGCGCTCAACTCAGAAGCCTCTCCAATGAACAAAAACGTTCTTATGGCGTTTCTTATGGCATAGCTGTCGCCAAAGTGAGTAGCGGTAAATTCAAAGAAGCGGGCATCAAAGAGGGCTTTATCATCCTATCCATCAACAATGTTCCTATCCGTTCCATTGAGGACGCTCATCGAGTGATCAAGCGAGTACAACAATCTCGTAGAGGAGATACGGGTGTGATGGTGAAGGGATTTTATCCTAATGGAAGGATGAAGTATTACGCAATAGACTTATCCTGATCCTCTCTTTTTACTCTTTGAATGCAAATAGAGAGGATCTTCCCTCTCGCTTGCCTCGTGTGCAGGTGGAGGTTTGATAGAATAGAAGAGATATTACATATATGAGACAACTAAAAATTACCAAGTCCATTACGAACCGTGAGAGCGCTTCTCTCGACAAATATCTGCAGGAGATTGGGCGAGAAGAACTCATCTCAGTGGATGAAGAGGTACGCCTTGCTCAGGAGATCCGCCGAGGGAATCGTCGTGCGCAAGATAAGCTAACTCGAGCCAATCTCAGGTTTGTGGTTTCGGTTGCGAAGCAGTATCAAAATCAAGGTTTGAGTCTTCCGGATCTTATTGATGAGGGTAATTTGGGCCTCATTAAGGCTGCTGAGAAGTTCGATGAGACGCGTGGTTTTAAGTTTATCTCGTATGCTGTTTGGTGGATTCGCCAGTCGATCCTTCAGGCTCTTGCGGAGCAATCTCGCATTGTACGCCTTCCTCTCAATCAGGTAGGGGCACAAGCCAAGATCAAGAAAGCGATAGAGCAATTTGAGCAAGAGAATGAACGTCGCCCTTCCATCGCTGAGCTCGCTGAAATTTTAGACCAAAGTGAGGAAAAGGTCGCGGTTACATTGAAGTCCTTTAGTAAGCATGTTTCGATTGACGCTCCCTTTGTAGATGGCGAAGACAATAGCTTGTTGGATGTCCTTGTCAACGAGGATGCCCCCAGTGCTGATCGTTCATTGATGCGCGATTCTCTCAACACAGAGATTGATCGAGTGCTTGCTACCTTGTCTGATAGAGAGGCTGAGATCATAAAACTCTTCTTTGGAATTGGATCGAATCCCGAGATGACTTTGGAGGAGATTGGCGATAAGTTTGGTTTGACACGCGAACGAGTACGTCAGATCAAAGAGAAAGCCATTCGCAAGTTACGTGCAGGTAATAAGTGCGACCAGCTCAAGAGTTATCTCTGTTAAGTGTTCGGTTGTGCGGGGTAGTATACTCTACCGTTTGAACCAATATCAAAAAAACTCTCTCTCGTACGGAGCATGGCATTCTGTATGGGGGAGTTTTTTTTTTTATTATGTACCTTTGCTACCTTTGGAGTAGTATAGAGAAGCGGAAAAGTAAAGTCTATGGCAAAGAAGAGTAAGTTCCAGCGGTTCATTCGCAAGTGTCGCATCCTGATGATCCAATTTGTGGAGTTTGTTTCGATGGATATGTGGCACATCGACAAAGACGAGGTATTTGGGCTTCGGCGTATTGGTATCAATGCCCTTAAATCTCTCTATATGGCTGTAAAAGGCTTCATTCAGGGAGATTTGCAAAGTAGGGCATCTGCTTTGACTTACAGTACTGTCTTAGCTATTGTACCGATGCTGGCGGTATTGGTTGGTATAGCTAAAGGATTCGGAGTGCAGGATACGCTCTCTCGGTTTTTGTTGGACTATTTCCCTACCCATACAGATGAAATAACGAAATCCCTGCATTTTGTCGAGAATTATCTCTCTCGAGTTAAGGGAGGACTTTTCTTGGGAATAGGATTGATTTTCTTGCTCTATACGGTTTTCAATTTGCTCTCTACGATAGAGAATGTTTTCAATCGTATTTGGGAAACTACGAAAGGACGTACGTTTAAGGATAAGGTCACGAGTTACTTTACTATGATCTTTTTGTTGCCGGTTATGATAACGGTTTCGTCGGGGATCACATTGACGATGACTACGATTCAGAATAGTTTTATGAAGGACTTTGTGATACTTGGTAGTATGACGACCTTCCTTTTGAAGCTGGTGCCCTTTGTCCTGATTGTCTTTACATTTGTTGCCATCTTTATGGCACTGCCCAATGTCAAAGTTCGCTTTGTGCCTGCTTTGCTCTCGGGCTTGCTGGCCGGAGCCTCTTTTCACCTCTTTCAGATGCTGTATATCAACGGAATGTTGTGGATCTCTACGTATAATGCTATTTACGGAGGGTTTGCCGCCTTCCCGCTGTTGCTGTTATGGATGCAACTGACCTGGATTATTACGCTATTTTGTGCCAAGCTCTGTTATGCGATTCAGAATGTCAATAAGTTCACTTACGAGAAGGAGGTTACTCGAGTATCACGTCGTTATAGCGACTTTTTGACTGTGCTGATCATGGCACACATCGTGCAACGCTTTGTTGATCCCAAGCATTTGGCTCCCTATACTGTGGAGCAATTGGCAGATCAATGCCGTATTCCTGTTAAACTCACGACGATGATTATTCGACAACTCCTGGCGCTTCGTCTTATTGTGGAGGTGAAGAATACCAAGCAGTCGAAGACGGGCAATTACTATCCGGCAGTAGATCCAGAGACTCTTTCGGTTGGATCATTGATCGCCCGCCTAGATAGTTTTGGCAGTGAAAACTTTAAGGTCGATAAGAATAAGTATATGAAGGAGTGGGACTTGACGATTGCTTCACGGGAGGCTCTCGTAGATGGTTCCACTGCTGTATTACTAAAGAATTTGCCTTTGGGGCGGATGATTGCCTCCAAGGGGTAGTCTGCTTTAGAGCAAAACTCAAAATAAACGGATCTGTACCTCGTGCGACAATAGGTAGTCGACTAGAGATACAGATCTTTTTTATAGTGTTGTAAGATGGGGAAGCCGTTCGTTATTGGGTAGGGCTTCCCTCGTTTGTTTTAGGGTTTGGGGCAATAGTTTACAATAGCGAGGTCCATACCATTGTGTTCTACGGATGCAATCTTCAAAATGATTTTGTGATAGCTACTGGTGTAGGTGAAATATCCTAGGGATAGTCCGATGAATTCATACATGTTTTTGACAAGGAAGTCATCCACTTCTGGCGTTAGCTGTGTGCAATCCTCGTTTAGGATTAGTGAGAGCGGAGCATAATACCCGAGGGCTTGTGAGAGTTTGTATTCCCGTCCGCTGAGGTAGTATCCTCGTACGGGATTCGCGGTTGATCTTTTGACATCGAACCAGAGGAATTTGTCATTTTCGGTGGAGTATTCCTGACTCTTTTGCTCATTGAGAGTTCCCCCGTGTGCCGTTTCCCAATCTTTGATCTCTTGTTCTGTTGCACCCCATTGTACCATGGGATAGGGGATCAGCTTAGTGAATACATCAGCATCGGGGTAGGATGGACCTTCCTGTACGGTTGGAGTTTGTGGTGTTTCGGGGTACTTGTTGGGGTCAGATTGGTGGCATGCTGAGAGCCCACCGATGAGAGCCGTGAATCCGAGGAGGAGAAGTGTTTTTTTATATCGTTGCATAATTGTCTATTTTGGGATGAGGTTACCGTTTGGGTGAGAATAGCAGTTTGCCAACTTGCTCTTGCTTGTCGTTCTCTTTCGAGATCACGAGGTTGCTTTTGAGGTTGTCGTTGGAAAAGCGGAAGGTGTTGTATCCCTCGCCGAGGCTACTGTATCTATGGTTTTTGAGGGAGTTTTCTGTGTTTTTATTGAGTCGAAGTTTAGCCCCATCACCCTGAACGAGGAGGAGAGAAAGGGGACGGACAAATATCTCCACTTGTAGCAAACTATTCCCTTCGAGAGTGTACACTCGTTTGTAAATGTCGCTTTCGGTTACGTCAAAGACGAGCAAAATCTCCTCTTCATCGTCTGTTTCGGATAAACCTGCATTGAAGGTTCCTTTATTGTTTTTTTCCCACGCCTTAATAGCATCTATTGAGGTACCACTCCATTGGAGGTAGGGTGTTTGTGCGAAGTCAAAGCCCTTAGGATCATCTGTTTCGACCGATTGTTTGAGTTTAGTGTCGCCATCATAGAGTTCCCATCCCTGCTTTTCGGCAAGTGGTAGGAGGGTATTCACGGTCACTTTGTTGCCCTCGGGCATCGCATTTTTAGCATCGAGTACAACCATTTTACCCTTTTCTCCCGACCGTTTGGGTAGACTACTGATGGCTTTTTTTAGCTCTGCTTCGGAAAGTTTGTTATGATCTACGACAAGTTTTTTCAGTTGAGGATATGCGCTCCACGAGGGGAGCTTCTCTAGTCCCATGGCGGAGATACGGAGCTCTACGAGATTAGGCATATCGAGATTCACAGATGTAATGGCGTTATTGCTGAGGTCGCAGTGCGTAAGTTTGTGGTGTGTAAGGGTTAGGTTACCCATGAATTTATTTTCCTTGAGATCGAGCCTTGTCAAAATAGGGGCTGCTTGGAGGTCTATGGATTTGAGGTGATTTCCCGGAGCTGAGAGTACTTGAAGCTGGGGAGTTTGGATCAGGTTTATTTGCTCTATTTTTCCATTATTGTCTGCACTTAGGAGTAAGAGATCGGGAGCATAGATGCGGATACTTTTTTCTGTTTGATCTGCAGAGACGCTGAGTTGTGTAGGGGCATTGATCTGAGTAGAGACCGCGTATTCGGTTTGAATCTTGTTGCCATTGTCTATCAGGATTTTTCCGCTTTGGGTCACCACGTTGAGCACAATGCTGTAGTCCTTTGCGAAGGAGTGAATGATCTCCACATCAGCTTGACTTGTCGGAGGAGTCGGCTGTTCGCCGGCTACGACCATTACGAGGCAAGAGGCCTGCTTTTGAGTGCCTTCGATGCGAGCCGTAACCATGGTATTACCTACTTTGAGGGCCTCTATCTCTCCATTAGGGGAGACTTTCACAGTTGTTGGGTCCTCTGATTTCCAATTTATTACGACTTTTTTGTCTTCTGGTTGGACTGTGGCTTTGAGTTGTTGTTTCTCTCCTTTTTTTAGGTTGAGGCTGTGTGGCGTGATGGTGATGGTTTGCTCGGGCTTGGGTGGCTCGGGTTGGATGTTTTGAGGACGACAGGCCACGAAGTGACTTAGGCAGAGAAGTCCTAGAGCGGTCCACAGGAAATTCGAGAATTGAGTTCGTTTCATAATTCTTTTATGTTATCTCTCTTTAATATACTTGATTAACGTGCAATGGGCTTGTATTCGAGTTGTGCGAGCAGACCCAGTTCGGGGTGTTTACTTGGAGCTACTTGGACGCCAAGCCTCAGTTCAGGATTCACATAGGTAACCCCATAGGCAGATATATTACTTACGAAGAATAGATTTTTGCTCATTAGGCGTCGGAATGCTTGATTCAGTCGGGCCTTACTGCCTTGGATATCGAATACATAGTCTATCGGAGAGACTAGTAGAGCAATCGCTTGTACTCGCTCGCCTTGCCCTTTGACTTCTTGGAGGTAGTAGATGCGCACCTTGGTAACATCATCTTGAACATTGAAGGCATAGGCTTGAGCTTGATGTGTTTCATCAAAACGAGATAATCGAGGCTCAAACGTGCCGTTGTGGCTTGCTTCATAGCTTTGTAGCGTTTCGAGTGTATTCCCGAAGAGATCCATTTGAGGTAGGGGGAGGGTGGCAAAGGTGCGACTATCATCCTTTTGCTCCACGGTGATTTGGCAAAAAGCTTCATAGTTGCCGGCTTGGAGGTGAATGATGGCCTTGCCCTCTTTGAGTGCGGATAGCATTCCTTTATCATCGACAAAAACAATGTCGGGAGCCGAGGAGTCGAAGCTAACGGACGCACCCTCGGGCGTTACGGTGTAGTTCAATTGTCGTTGCTCACCGGGTACCATATCAAGGGTTGATTCTTTGATTTCTAGGGCTGTGGCAGTGGGGTGCTCTATGGGTGTGGGTGGAGCCGGTGGTGTATTGGGGTGGCAGGCGGTGAGTGTGATGCCAAGGCCGTAGGTGAGGAGGAGGCTCGAACTCCGGAGAGATAGGGTACGCACGGCTCTTCTTGGGGAGAAGAGGGTGTGGAGCAGGGGAGATTTCATTTTCATATTTTCGTTTATAGTTAAAATAGATGTCAACTTTTCGCTTCGCCTTTGTTAAGGATGCAATTAGAGAGAGCATATTTTTACCCCCAAAGGACCTCGCTCTCTTTTCTCCGATTTTTAGGGGATAGAGGCAAGGGAGATGCTTATTTATTTAATGTACCCTCCAAAGGAAATAAGAATCGCTGACATGAGCAAATTTTTTTAGACTACCATAGTCATATTGTCTTATAGATATGGCGTGATCTTTGATCGCGAATCTGTGCGAAAATGGGCTGTGAAACGAGGAAAAACTTCTGCCTAAGACTTTCCAACTTCTTACCTAAAACTTTTTTGTTTCTCAGGCAGAATGCTAGCAACATGTACACCTGCATTTTTTCTCTTGGGAACATTTCGCAAAACTTCGGACCAAAGGAGCGTATGGATCCTTTTGAAAAGAACTCTTTTCTCCCCCCCCAAGCAACTTGTCATGACAGAATGTAAACTGAATCGGAATGCCCCCCTTAGATACCAATTGCCTTTCCAATGATTCTTCCTCTATCAGGTTTAATGTTATACTTGGTATTGGAATGTACAACAAAAGATTTTCAATGAAAGATTTTGTGGAAATGAAAATAAATACTACCTTTGCAACGCTTTCCAAGGGGGAGGCGTTCTGAGAGATGTGGAGGTTGTGGGGTGTAGATCCTTCAGAGAGCCTGAAACATCTTGAAATGATGGCGAGATAGCTCAGCTGGTTAGAGCGCATGATTCATAATCATGAGGTCCCCGGTTCAATCCCGGGTCTCGCTACTTCCTTGCTTTGAAGGCTGTTCGGGTTCTTCTCGGTAAGATCGGTTTAGAGGGAGCTTAGGCTCTCTTTTTTGTTTTTAGAGCCTCGGATTTGCTCGAGGAGGAGTCGTTCCCTGGTAGCTTTTCCCCTTACAAGTATTCCAACTACCTTCCGGTACATAACTCCAGATACAAAAATCCCATCCGATTCCCCCTTGCTTCGAGAGATTGAAGGAGGTGTCGAATGGGATTTTTCTCTTTATATGTGTATAAAAGAGGAGAAGGGAATGTTAGTAGGTATGATGGCTGTTTTCGATTTCTTTGCGTGTGATTTTTTTGCGGTCGATAGAGCGCCACGCAAAGAAGATATAAGCCAAAACAGCAGGGATCATAAGAGATACAATACTCATAGCTCGTAGGGTATAGAAACTTGAGGAACTATTGCGTATTGTCAGTGAGCTCTGCATATCGAAGAGTGATGGGTAATAAGCCGTATTGTTCCATCCTGCCACTAGGAGCAAGCCAAGGACAGCCAGCACAACTCCGATACCTTCGATCCAAATACCCTTGCGGAACCCCTCTTTGAATAGCGTGAGGATAATACCACCCAATACCAATACAACACCTAAAAGGAAGATGACGAGTACGATGGGCATAGCGAGGAAGTTGTGCAAGTATTTATAGGATTCTGCACTGATTAGTCCCGTTGCAGGATCTTCCGTAAGTCCCGTTGCTGTTACGAGGAAAACAACATAAGCTACAAAGAAGAGCATGAAGATTATGGCATTAGGTAGCAAATTCTTTTTGGCTCTCTGTTGCAACACTACATCATCAATGTTGTTGATAAAGTAGAGTAGTGAGGTTGTACGAGCGAGGAAGAGTACGGCAATACCGAGTACTAAATTCCATGGATTCAGTACTGCCTCTAGTCCATGCATTTGGATGCCGTTGTAGGTTTGCCAAGATGAGATAGGACCGGCCGATTGTGTAAAATCGTAGATCACAGATTTGTCAATTAGGAAGTTCCCCCCCGTAAAGAGTGTTGAAACTGCTGCACCCAGAAGGACCGGAGCGAGTATCCCATTGAGGAATAGAAAGGTATGGAAAGTCCTTTTACCCCACACGTTACCGTGTTTGGACTGATACTCATACGATACCGCTTGGATCACGAAGCAGAATAGGATAAGCATCCACACCCAATAGGCTCCTCCGAAGCTGGTCGAGTAGAATAGAGGGAATGAGGCAAAGAATGCTCCCCCGAATGTCACGAGTGTTGTGAGAGTAAATTCCCACTTACGTCCTGTCGAGTTAATGATCATTTTTTGGAGTGTGGCATCTTTTTTCCACGGCCAAATAAATGTCTGTCCCCCTTGGACAAACAATAGGAATACCAATAAAGCCCCTAGTAGTGAAACGAGGAACCACCAATAGTGCTGAAAAAATGGATAATAGTTCATAGGATTCTCTTCTCTTGGACAGGGGTTAGTTATTTGATGAATCTACTGGTGCATCTTGTAGAGCAGGGCCCTCTTTGACCGATTTGATCATGATATTGATCTCTGCGATGAGGAGCACTGTAAATAGAATAGCAAAGAGTGTAAAGGTGATTAGGACACTCGATGATTCGATAGAGGAGACGGCTGCACGGACGGGTAGGATGTTTTGGATTGTCCAAGGCTGACGCCCCAATTCGGCCACAATCCATCCCGACTGACTTGCCAGATAAACCAGTGGAAGACATATCAACGTAAGAATGTGGAACCAACGCATTTTCTCGTACTTCTCCGGCTTCTTGCGTGCAAAGTAGGTTGCAATCAGCAAAACGAGGACAAAGAGTATACCACAACCCACCATAATGCGGAAAGAGTAGTAGTTAATAGGTATGTTGGGGATGAGTTCGCTGCGATCGTTGATGTGTCCATAACCGAAGTAGGGGAAATTCTCTTGGATGATCTTGTTTTGAGCTTCCATCTCAGCCCGGTCTTGTACTTTGAGAGCATTGTGATAGTTCGTGAGGGCTGCGAGAGCCATACGCCCACGTTCCATCTTCTCTTCTGCGCTGAGAGCGATCGTGCCATCAGGGAGGTAATATCCCCCATTCAAGAGGTTGTTAATGCCGGGGACATAGCCGTCGAAACTGTGTGTCGCCATGAGGGAGAGCATACCGGGTACCTTCACGTTAAAGTGGAATGCATCCTCGTCTGTTGTCACATTATCCTTTCCTGTTGGGAGGCCAAATAGGCTGAGAGCAGTACCTCCGTTCACAGCTTTTCCATCAGGGGTATTCATGCCTCCTTCGTAAAGGCCCTCCATAGCAGCAAGTTTCATGGGCTGACGCTCCGCCACGTTTACGGCACTGATGTCACCCGTTACGATCGTCAAGATAGCGGCGATAAGTCCAAAAGGGGCAATGATGCGGGCATTGGCCAAAGCAAACTCATGATGCTTTTTATCTTTACGGAGCATATAGTAAGCACATACAGCTAGGGCAAATAGAGATCCCAATAGCCAAGAAGAGGTCACCGTGTGCCAAAATTTGTTGATTGCGGTGGAGGAGAGTGCTACAGCCCAGAAGTCGGACATTTCGCTTCGCACTGTCTCGGGATTAAAGGTAACACCCTGAGGATCTTGCATCCAAGCATTGGCGATAAGGATCCACACGGCAGAGATGGTTGCTCCTATAATGGTGAGCCAGGTGGAGGCCAGATGGAAGCGAGGAGAGACCTTCTCCCATCCAAAAAACATCACTGCGATGAAGGTGGCTTCCATGAAGAAGGCCAAGATGCCCTCAATGGCAAGAGGAGCGCCGAAAATATCTCCTACGAGCCAGCTGTAGTTGGACCAGTTCGTTCCAAACTCAAACTCGAGGATAATACCTGTTGCCACGCCGATGGCAAAGTTGATTCCGAATAGCTTTTGCCAAAACTGAGCCCAACGCTTCCATTCAGGCTTGCGTGTGCGATAATATTTCGTCTCGGCAAGAGACATGATAATACCCAGCCCTAGTGTAAGCGGTACGAAGAGCCAGTGGTAGCAGGCCGTGAGCGCAAATTGGGCTCGTGACCAATTGAGTAATGCATCTATTTCCATATCGTATCTGTTTTATTGTTTTTCTTCTCTTGCCGGATCGGTAGGGGACTCTTGCGTTATCTGTTGCATTACAAATTCGGCTTGTTGTTCCTTGTTCCCTTGTTGCCCTACAATATTGGGAAAGAAGAAGGGTTTGAGGATTGCAAACATGATAAACAACTTGATGAGAGCGAGTGTCCATAGTAGCCTGGAGGTCTTACTCATAGAGCGAAATCCGTCGTAATAGAGATGCACTGCTCGGTATAAAAAAGATCTCTTTTGGGTAGTTGTCTCGCTATTCATAGCTTCCATTTCAAATTTTATTCCAAAGTCTATCGTATATTTTCTCCGACGGCTTTAAGATGGAGAACGGTACGATTTCGCAAATGAAGGCCACTGTTTGTGACTTCTTTTGGTGCAAAAGTAGGCTTTTCTTGCGACATATGGTAATTTTTGAGCATGAATCCTTTGTTTTGTTATTGATTTGGGTTTCTTGGAAGTCGGTAAGGTCCATTGGGAGAGGACCCCTTTACTTTTGGCGGAGATTTCACACTAAAACATATCATACTCGGGATATGTTGTGTATCTTTGTTGCGTTATGGCTATGGATGTAGATATACAACTTGTAAAACAACGATTGGGGATTATCGGAAACTCTCCCAAGCTCCTGCAGGCTATACGTACGGCAGTACAGGTAGCTCCAACGGATGCCTCGGTGCTGATCACGGGGGAGAGTGGTTCCGGGAAGGAGTTTTTTCCGAAGATTATTCATCAGTATTCTGCTCGTAAGCACAAAAATTACATTGCGATCAACTGTGGTGCAATACCCGAAGGGACGATTGATTCTGAGCTTTTTGGGCATCGCAAGGGCTCTTTTACGGGGGCATTGTCCGATCGCAAAGGCTATTTTGAGGAGGCCAATGAGGGAACAATCTTTTTGGATGAGGTGGGAGAGTTACCTCTAGCAACCCAAGCCCGTCTACTTCGTGTACTCGAAAATGGGGAGTTCATTCCTGTCGGTGCTAGTCAACCTGTAAAAACGAATGTTCGCATCGTGGCGGCAACTAATGTCAATATGGCGGAGGCGATACGCAATGGACGCTTTCGGGAGGATCTTTTTTTTCGTTTAAACACTGTGCCCATCCTCGTATCTCCTCTTAGGGAGCGAGGAGAGGATATTGCACTTCTGTTTCGGAAGTTTTCGGCAGATTATGCCCTCCTATACAAGGTTCCCCCTTTGGAACTATCCAAGGAGGCACTCCGCACCTTGATCTCTTACCGTTGGCCGGGTAATATACGAGAACTCCGAAACATTACCGAACGGATGAGTATTCTAGAGCAGGAGCGACTGGTACAATCCGATGTGCTCAAGGGGTATCTGTCGGCAGCCGGGTTGCAGGATCTGCATCCTGTTGTCTCCGGTGGTATAGGGAAGCATGTGGACCAACAGACTTTTGCCAACGAACGAGAGATTTTATACCAAATCCTCTTTGATCTGCGTCGTGATTTCAATGAACTTAAACAGACCGTTTCGGAGATCAAGAATTCAAATCTTGCGGATGGTTCCGGGGTGGGGATTCATGTGGTAGAGCCTTCTGAGAGTTGTACTCCCTCTCGGGAGGATTCGCACCCTGCTCTTATATCTCAATATACACCTCGCGCGGAGGATCCTACAATTGAGTATGATGAAGTGGTGGATACAGAGGAGGAGGCTGATGCCGTAGTTCATGCAAATCCTTCATTCCAAGGTATAATTACCCTCGAAGAGTCCGAGCGCATGCTTATTGCTCGAGCCCTTGATCTGCAGAAAGAGAACTATACTCGCCAGCAGATTGCGGAGAAACTAGGAATCTCGGTACGCACCCTCTCTCGCAAAATCAAAGAATATGGTTTGGAATAAATTGACTTCTATCGGAAGGAGCCATTGTTGTGCGCTTCATCTCTTTGCGTTGTGCGGTATGATCCTATCACTCGCATCGTGTCATATTTCCTACAAGTTTACAGGAGCTTCAATTGACTATGATCGGGTCAAAACGCTTTCTATCACGGAGTTTGTTAATCAGGCTCCTCTCGTTTATCCACCCCTTAGTCAGAGTTTTACAGAAGCCCTTCGGGATATTTTTCGTCGGCAGACACGCCTAGAGCAGATTGCGCAAGCAGGAGATTTCTCCATTGAGGGGGCTATTGTGGGCTACGACCTTACCCCTGTTGCGGTACAGGAGGATGCATTTGCTTCAATGACCCGTTTTACTATGACGGTATCAGTGCACTTTGAGAATAATGCCGATCCCGACAAAAATTTTGATCGCACCTTCTCTGCCTATACCGAGTTCGATAGCAGTAGCCTCTTTTCGCAAGTGCAGGATGATTTGGTACGCCAATTGACCGACGATATCACGAAGCAGATTTTCAATGCCACGGCAGAGGATTGGTAAGCCCTTGACCGTTTTTATTTTTGAAATTGCATGACAGCAGAAGAACTTCACGAGTACCTTCGATCTCCTCACAAACTCAATAAAGAGACTCTCTCCGATTTACAACAGTTGGTAGCGGCCTATCCGTATGCACATACCTTTGTCTTTTTGTACCTCTATAACCTGGCCCTACTAAAGGATTTGCGCTATTTTTCGGAATTAAAATACTGGGCCGTGTCGCTACCTTCTCGCAGTCGGTTATATGCCTTAGTGGAGAAGCAATACATCTCACAGACTGCTCAGAAAGAGATCTCTTCGGGAGATTTTTCTTCGATTGACCGCTTTTTGGAAGAACTCGGTACGATTACTTCAGAGAATGGAATTCCTTTGGGCGATGATGTTGTGCACGGCGATTACTTTGGGGCGCTGGAGCAGGGTGTTATTGCCCCAGAGCCAATTCCTTTACATGAAAAGGCCTCCCCTGAAGTCAGAGAGCCTCATAAAGCCCCATTGACGTTGGAAAACACGCACGAAGAGGAGACTCCAAAGGGACCTTTATTCACTGAAACACTAGCTAAAATCTATATTCGGCAGCAGCGTTATGACCGTGCTTTGAATATTCTGCAAACCATCATGTCCAAAAATCCAGAAAAAAACGCTTACTTTGCAGACCAGATTAGGTTCCTTGAGCGCCTACAAGAGATAAGTAATAGAGAATAGTATATATTAGAAACAATTCGTACAATGTTTATTTTCCTATCGATTCTAATCCTCCTGGCAGCAGTATTGCTCTCCCTCGTTGTTGTGATTCAAAATTCAAAAGGAGGTGGTCTGGCTTCGGGATTTGCATCTAGTAATCAAATCATGGGGGTTAGAAAGACAACGGATTTCCTTGAAAAAGCAACTTGGTGGTTGGCTGGTGCTATTGCCATATTGAGTATTGTCTCTACGCACTTCCTACACGCGAGTATGAATGCGGATCAGGGTATCAATGCAGCTATCGAGCAACAAGTTGAAGAGAAGCCCGAGCAACAACTTCCGGCTTTGGGTGGCGAGGCTCCCCAAACACCTACACTTCCCGACGCTTCACAGCAGTAAATATATCAGGGGGGCTTTAGACTCCTCTTCTTGGAGAGAGAACGAGATATTCCCTCTTCCTATGGATCGTGCGATCTGTGTAGGAAGGGAGGGTGTCTTTTTCTTTTTGAGTTTTAGCCCCTATTTTGTGGATCTACAATCGGGCTGATTTGTGAGAGGAATATGGAGTGGCTTTTCTTCTGTATTTGGTAGACTCTTCATAAGGCTTGAATGAAAGGATTGAATAGTTTTTTTTCTTCGGGTGTTGTTGTTTACGAAAAAAGTAGTACCTTTGCACGGTGATTAAAGCAGAGGGACTTTTAAAGTTCCGGTGTTGGGTCGCTGTTATTAGGTTGAATCGCTAGCTCAGTTGGTAGAGCACAACACTTTTAATGTTGGGGTCCTGGGTTCGAGCCCCAGGCGGTTCACTCGAAAAAAAGAGGAACATGAGAGGGTTATATCTTTTTGATATAGCTCTTTTTTGTTGTCTTTTATTTACAGATTTGATATTGGTTATCACTTGTTGGGTATTGGACTTTGAGTGTTGAAGAAGAGTTGGGGAGCTATTGCCGATTTGTTGGGTCCTTATAGGTTGGGTGTAACCTCGCTCGCAATATCTTTTGTACTTTTGTGGTCTAGAATCGGTTTGTGGAGAGGAGTTCTCCCGAGTGGTAGCAAAGGTCTCTTGATCCATGGTGTTGGTGTCCGTATGTACTAAATACTCAGTGAGGCTCTATATCTCCGAGACGATTCGCAGTATAATGTGTGTAGATAGATTCATATAAAGTATATGGAACAGCAATACTTACAACAACTCAATACCGAGATCAAGGAGGAGAGCCGCTTTGTAGAAAAAATAGTGTCCGGGATGGGACAGACCATCATAGGTCAAGATCATTTAGTTCGAGCCCTGCTCATAGGTCTGCTTGCAGATGGACATATTTTGTTGGAAGGCGTTCCCGGTCTTGCCAAAACGCTTGCCATCAAGACGCTCAGCGACCTAATTCGTGCCGATTACAATCGAATTCAGTTTACCCCCGATCTACTCCCTGCTGACGTCGTTGGTACGATGATGTACAGCCGTATCAAAGAGGAGTTTGTTGTAAAGAAGGGACCTGTATTTGCCAATTTTGTTTTGGCTGACGAAATCAATAGAGCGCCTGCCAAAGTGCAGAGTGCTCTACTCGAAGCCATGCAAGAGCGACAAGTGACCATCGGTGATACCACCTATCCCTTGCCTAACCCATTTTTAGTAATGGCTACTCAGAATCCCATTGAGCAAGAGGGCACTTATCCTTTGCCTGAGGCTCAAGTGGATCGTTTTATGCTCAAAGTGCGTATTGATTACCCCAATCGAGAGGAGGAGCAACGTGTGATCGCCCTTAACATGAAGGGATCTCTTCCCAAGGTAACCTCTGTTGTGACGACAGAAGATATTATTCGAGCCCGAGAGGTGGTACGTAGGGTATATGTCGATGATAAGATCTTGCGCTATATCGTAGATCTCGTCTTTGCAACACGTGAACCCGAAACGATCGGATTGGAATCCATTCGCCCTATGATCTTATGTGGGGCTTCGCCTCGTGCTTCGATCAATCTTTCCCTTGCGGCTCGTGCCTATGCCTTTATAGACGGACGCGGATACGTATTGCCCGAGGATGTGCGTGCAGTCGCTCATGATGTATTACGCCACCGCATAGCCCTCAGCTATGAGGCAGAGGCCAATGAGATCTCTAGTGATGCCATTATAACGGGAATCATCAATAAGGTATTGGTGCCGTAGTAAAAGCCTCAATAAAAACTGCCTCAACATGATGCCAACGACCAGTAGTATGTCCGAGCCCGGTCTGCAAAAAGATATCCTGCAGCGAGTGCGCCGTGTGGAAATCAAGGCTAGAGGTCTATCTCAAGAACTCTTTGCCGGAGAGTACCATTCTGCGTTTCGTGGGCGAGGTATGGCATTTAGTGAAGTGCGTGAGTACCAAATGGGTGATGATATTCGAGATATTGATTGGAATGTCACGGCCCGCTTGGGATCACCTTATATCAAGATTTTCGAAGAGGAACGTGAACTCACCGTTATGCTTGCTATTGATATGTCTGCAAGTTTAAACTTTGGAACTCGAGAAGAAACTAAGCGTGAATTGGTGGCGGAGATTGCAGCAACGCTTGCGTTTTCTGCAATAGAAAATAATGATAAGGTCGGGGTGCTCCTTTTTACCGATACAGTGGAAAAGTATATTCCTCCTGCAAAAGGGAAGAAACACATCCTTTACATTATTCGGGAGATTCTGCTCTTCCAACCCAAAGCTCGAGGAACGAATCTTGAAGTTCCGCTTAACTACCTCAGTCGTATTGTCAAGAAACGCTCAACGGCTTTCCTTATCAGTGATTTTATGTCTAATGGCAAGGCTGACGGCTATCGGCATGCGCTCAAAATCGCCTCTCGTAAGCACGATCTTATTTCAGTAGTTGTAAGAGACAAGAGGGAGGAGTCGCTTCCCAAAATGGGATTGGTGCGTTTTGAAGATCCCGAGACAGGAGAAACTCAATGGGTTGACACGAGTTCCAAGTCGGTGCGCCAAGCGTACGAAGAGGGTTTCACTCAAGCCCAAGAGGAGCGACGGAATGCCATGAAACTCTATGGTATAGATTATGCAGAGGTCGCCACGGGAGAAGATTTTGTCCGAGCGCTTCTGAAAATATTTTCTCGTCGATAAGATGTGATATTTGCTGAATAACGGCTTATGAAAAGACTCAAAAACGATCTCTCTGTTGCTATCCGTATTCTCCTCTTTGGAGTTTTGGTATTGCTCCAGCAGAGTTTGCGAGGACAGGAGGTTGGGATCTCTACGAGTATCTCCCCCAGCGAGATTCAGATTGGAGAGACGGCTATCATCGATATCACCATCCGAACGAGTGATTTGGCGAACACTTATCTTATTAACCCAACAGATACGGCACAACTTCGGGCAGAACCTCTAGCCTTGGAGATCACAGACACTGTTGATATGGAGGGAGGGCTTAAGGAGTTACATGCCCGAATGGCTATCACCTCTTTTGATTCCACACTGGTAGTTATCCCGGCATTCGGAGTGAGGGTGGGAGATAAGGAGGCTTTTGCCAAGCCTTTGACGCTGAAGGTCAATCTGCCCAAAGTTGATATGGAGCATCCTGATCAGTTTTTTGATATAAAAGATGTATGGGACATTCCCTATACTTGGCAGGAAATCCTACTTATTGCCTTGCCCTGGTTGATCGCTGTCTTTGTGCTTTTAGGTATATTCTTTGGCTATCGTTACTACAATAGATATAAGCAACGAAAGGCGCTTCAGCAGCCTGATGCTCCTGTTCCTTCTCTTACAATGTGGGAATTGTTCGTCAAGGATGTAGAGGCTTTGAATGCACGCTCCTTGCCCGAAAAAGGGATGATACGAGAGTATTATACGGAATTGGATCTTTTGTCCCGCTCTTTCATTCATCAGGCGGTTGGGATTGATACTCTTGAGATGACCTCTCGTCAATTACTCCGAGCCCTCCAAAAGGCAGGATATGGTCCCTTTGTTGAAAAGGTTGCGCTGGAGGATCTCGTGGAGCGAGGCGATTTGGCTAAGTTTGCAAAAGTCGTATATCGTCCCGAAGAGGCAATTTCTGATAGTCGTAAATGGCTCGATGTTGCTCGTGGTTTCTATCAATTGCAACAGAAACAGGGTGATACCGAAGAGCCATGCCGAGAGGAGAAAGGAGATTCTATATGACCTTTTTGCATCCTTATTTGCTTTGGGGCCTGTTCGTCATCCCCTTGCTTGTCGCTTTTTATGTGTTTTGGTTGCGCAAGTGTCACGCTACGCTGCAATTATCCGCCCTATACCGATTGAAAAACAAAGGGTTCCGTGCTAAACTTCGTCACCTTCCGTTCGTTTTGGAGATGCTTGCTCTAGGGGCTTTGATTGTGACTTTGGCTCGCCCTCAGAATACTGACAGTTGGCAAAAAGATAGCATTGAAGGAATTGACATCATGCTAGCCATTGATGCCTCGGGGAGTATGCTTGCCATGGATCTTCAGCCCAATCGTTTTGTGGCGGCATTGGAGGTGGCGCAGAAGTTCATTGGAAACAGACCCAACGATAATATCGGGTTGGTCGTCTTTGCAGGAGAGAGTTTTACACAGTGTCCTCTCACGACGGACCATGCAACACTTCTCAATCGTCTCTCCGAAGTCGAAATCGGTTATCTAGAGGATGGTACGGCTATCGGACTAGGCCTTGCAACTGCTTGCAATCGCTTAAAAGATAGCCACGCAAAGAGCAAAGTGATCGTCCTACTCACAGATGGAACCAATAACGCCGGTAGTATAGCCCCCTCTATGGCAGCCTCTTTGGCCGAGAGTTTAGGAATCCGTATTTACACTGTGGCCGTTGGTACACGAGGTGAAGCTCCCTATCCTCATGCTACGGCTTTTGGTACAGTTACAGACTATGTAAAGGTGGACATTGACGAGCCTTCTCTCAAAGAGATTGCACAGACGACGGGAGGTGCCTATTTTAGGGCGACCGACAACGAAAGTTTGGATCAGATCTATGAGGAGATTGACCGTCTGGAAAAGAGCAAGTTGATGACCCAAAACTTCACAGCTTACGAAGAACTCTATTCTATGTGGGCGGTGATGGCTCTTTCGCTTCTCCTCCTCTCCTTTATCCTCAGAAGTTCTTATCTCCGAACCAATCCCTAGATCCTATTTGTCATGTACTTTGCCTCTCCCGAGTATTTTTACTTGCTTTTTTTAGTGCTTCCGCTGTTATTGTGGGCACAGTGGGGGTATCGGTTGCGACGTCGAAGTCAGCGTGCCTTTGCCGAGGTTCCCTTACTGAAAACATTAAAGCCCGAGGCTTCGACAATTCGACGTCTTGTTCGGAATGGATTGCTCCTTCTTGCAATAGTCTCTATCGTGCTCATGTTGGCACGTCCTCAGTTGCAGGAGCGCAAGGAGACTCCCAATGAGGCTAAGGGGATTGAGGCCATGATTGCATTGGATATCTCCAATTCAATGTTGGCTGAAGACCTCTCTCCTAATCGGTTGCAGTTCGCTAAGAAAACCATTCATCGCCTGTTAGATCATCTTTTGGAGAGCAAAATAGGGGTCGTTGTATTTGCGGGAAATGCGTATATGCAACTACCGATTACGACGGATATCACCATGGCCAAGAAATTTGTGGAGGATGCTCATCCGGAAATGTTGTCAAACCAAGGTACGGCGATCGCCTCTGCATTGAATCTGTCTCTCGGATCTTTTTCGAGCAGGAGGGATGTAGGTAAGGCAATTATCCTCTTTACCGATGGCGAAAATCATGAGGGAGATGCGCTTGCTGTAGCACAAAAGGCAAAAGATCAAGGGATAAAAGTTTACACGATAGCCGTAGGAAGTGAAGAGGGTGCACCAATCCCCTTGGAAGATGGTTACCTCAAAGATGGAGAGGGTAGGGTGGTATTGTCCAAAAGCAATCCTACAATGTGTAAGGAGATTGCCGAGGCTGGAGGTGGCGAGATGCTAAGTGGTAAGAATGTCTCTACCTTGTCGTCCAAAATTCATGATGAACTAAAAAAACTTCCTCAAGCTGTAGTCAATGCCTCTTCGGAGTCTAAGCACGAACTTTTTGGTTGGTTTGCTTTGGTGGCCATCGTTGCTCTGATTGTTATGGAGTGCATTATGCTTCGTAAAAACAGGATCTTTGCCAAACTTAAACTGTTCGATCGCTAAGTATGAGAGGGCTATATATTTTCATCTGTTTAGGATTATTGTTTGGGGTGCCTCTGCAAATGGAGGCACAGCAGAAGGTTGCGTCTACTTTGCGTAAGGGGCATAAGGCAATCCGTAAGGGGGAGTATTCATCTGCCGAAGCGGCTTATCGTCGGGCTTTAGCGCAGGACTCGACGCTCTCCATGACCCATTACTCTCTAGGTAATGTGCTCTATAAGCAAAAGAAATATAAGGAGGCATTGGAGGCGTATAGCCGAGTGGATGTAGAGAAGCTCGATGATCCGATGCGAGCCTCTCAGCTGTTTCACAATGTGGGAAATGTGCAACTTCAGCAGAAGCAATACGCCCAAGCAGCAGAGAGTTACAAGCAGGCACTGCGGCTCAATCCGACAGACGACGAAACGCGTTATAACCTGGCCTTGGCTCTAAAACAAATTCCTCCTGAGCAGAAAAATCAGGGTGGAGGATCAACCAATCAGCCACAGCCGCAACCCCGAAAGCAGGAGCAACAACCTCCCAAAGAGGACAAAAAAGAGCAGGGAAAACCTGAAAATCCGAAATCTTCGGAGAAAATAGATCCTAAGACTGCGGAAAAGATCTTAGACGCTTATCAACAAGATGAGGATGAGAGTCGGAGAAATTACGAAGCTCGTCGTCAGCAGGATCGGCAACAACGTCAAGATAAAAATAAAAAGAGATGGTAGTATTTTCTTCTCTTCAGCAGATCCGTTTACAGCGAGTAGGGCGGTGGGCTTTCTTCTTTGCCCTGCTATGTATCATCCCTTGGAGTCTATTTGCCCAAATTTCGTTTCGGGTAGAAGCTCCTCGTACGGTCTCTCTTTCGGAGAAGATTCGAGTTCAATTTGTTTTGCAGAATGCCGATGGTAGTGAGTTTCGTGCGCCTGAAGTAGAAGGAGCATCGGTACTATTCCCCCCAAATAATGCTATTTCTAGAGCGAATATCAATGGCAGGATTTCAGTCACTTACACCGGAACCTACTTGGCGGAGCACACCGGTACGATTCGCATAGGAAAGGCTTCTATTAAGGTCAAGGGTAAAACATATTATACCGCACCTCTTGAGATCTCCGTATTAGCAGATGAGAAGGGGGGAGGGAACTCTCAAAATCAAGTATCCAAGGCCACGGATATGTTTATTCGTGCCACACCTTCCAAAACATCTGCCTATGAACAGGAGGCTATATTGATTACCTACAAGATATACACACGGAATGCCAACATTGATTTTGAGAATGTAAAATTCCCCGAGTACGACGGCTTTATAGAGCATGTCATTGAACGCAGTAGGAATGTCCAACTAGCGATGGAGCGAGTTAACGGCAAAAACTATTATAGTGCTATCTTGCATCAAACACTGATTTTCCCTCAACGAAGCGGTATGCTCCACATCCCTCAAGGTGAGTTTGATCTCGTCGCTGCTGTGGAGCAGCGAATCGAAGATGAAGACGACTTCTTTGGCATGTCTTCTGTGAGCCAGGTGCGGAAAAAGATCTTGAGTCCGACTATTGATTTGAACATTAAGGAGTTGCCCAAGCCAGCTCCAGACGGATTCGATGGAGCTGTGGGGAGTTTTACGCTGAAGCTCGAAATCCCCGATCGTGATCAGATTAAAACCAATGAGCAGATGAGCCTTAGGCTTACCATTTCGGGACAGGGCAATTTAAAATTGATTACACCACCGTCCGTTAAGTGGCCCGATAGCTTTGAACCCTTTGACCCACAGAGTGAAGCAAAATTGCGGGCTTCGGTACAGGGAGTGACAGGTACCCGTACTATTGAGTACCATTCTGTGCCGCGCAATGAGGGACGTTTTACGATTCCTCCTATCGAATTGATTTATTTTGACCCCCAAAGGGGTACGTACCAAACCGTCAAAACTGCTGCAATTACACTAGATGTGGCAAAGGGCGATCAGTCCGGAGTATACGATACCCAAGGGCAAATGGATATAGAGCTTCTGGACCATGATATCGCGAGCCTAAAGGATTATGGGGAGGGTGACTCCGGAGCACTACTTCGCTTTATGGGGGCGTTATGGTATCCTTTGCTCTACATTCTACTCTCGGGTATTGGGCTTGTTTTCGCTCTTGTCTACCGACATTTCCAAAAGCGACAGCGGGATGTCGTTGGCAGACGGCTCCGTGGTGCCGGCAAAGTGGCTCAGAAACACTTGGCACAAGCACGTTTATTGCTTCACAGTGGGGCGGATGATGCCTTTTATGAAGCGTTATTTACGGCCTTACAAGGTTATATAGCCGATAAATTTTTGCTAGATCGCAGTCAACTTAGTCATCAACAAATTGCCCAAACGTTGGCGGATCAGGGCTATCCTACGGAGGTGATAGATCCCTTCTTGCAGACCCTTTCTCAGATCGAATTTGCCCGTTTCTCTCCCTCTGCAGGAGGCTTAAAACGAGAGCAAATCTTGCAGGAGGCTACAACGGCTATCGAAACAATGGAACGACATAAAGCGACGGATCTATGAAAAAACACCTAATCATACTTTTTTTACTCACCATTGCACCTTTTGTGCGTGCTCAAAGTCAGGTCGGCACGGAGTCCACGCCTACAAAAGCCCACTTGCTCTACGAAAAGGAGCAATACGCTCCTTCTATTGAAATCTATCGGGCGTTGCTTCTTCAAGAGGGGAATGCTCCTACGGCAGCTCTGTACTACAATCTCGGCAACGCATACTATCGAAATGGAGATCTTGGGTGGGCTATTGTTGCCTACGAACGGGCTTTGCGTTTATCCCCTCGGGATCGATACATACAACATAACCTTCAGATTGCATCAAGCCAAACGACTGATCGCTTGGAGTACATACCCTCCTATCTAGAGGGAGTGTGGAGCAGTATCTGTTACCTCTTTTCCCCTCTTGTTTGGTGCATTTTATCAGTCGGATTTTTTCTCCTTTTGGCCTCAGCACTGTTTGTCTTCCGTTTTATGCGGCAACGTATAGCACGTCAAATTGCCTTTTATACGGGTATTGTCAGTTTGCTACTGTTCTTTTTTAATGGGTTCGTTGTATGGCAATTGGTGCGTGATTACCGCAATGATCAATGGGGGATTGTCGTAAAGGGACAGGTGGCAGCGAAGAGTGCTCCCTCGGGAGATGCCTTGACGCTTTTCGTCCTACACGAAGGGAGCAAACTCGCTACGGCTGATCTCCCTGAAGAGGCTGGGCAAATAGCAGTTACTCTGCCTGATGGCACTTTAGGCTGGATTCCTGCACAATCATTTGTCCCTATCTATCCACTTCAACTCACGGAAACTCAAAAACCATAACTATGCTCGATCAGCTTGTCCTTTGGGAGCGTGATTTCTTCCTCCTCCTCAATAGTCCCCACACTCCTTTTTTGGATGCATTTTTGTCGCTGATTTCCGCACGATGGACTTGGACCGCCGTGGTGGTGGCACTCATTGGATGGCTTTTTTATAAACGCTCTCCCCGTGAGGCGCTGTTATTCCTTGTGCTGGCTGTCTTGATGATTGCCTTTACTGACCAATTGACATCGGGCTTGATTAAACCGCTTTGTGGGCGGTTGCGTCCGACCTATCACCCCTATACCAAAGATTTGGTGGTGTCGGTATATAATAATTTAGGTGGAGGTTTTGGCTTCGTGTCGGGGCATGCAGCCAACTTTATGGCAATTGCGCTTTTTACAGCTCTCGTATTTCGAGATCGTTGGTACACGATTCTGGTATTCCTTTTGGCAATAACGGTGGTTTATAGTCGGATCTATTTGGGAGTCCATTTTATAACGGATGTAATTCCTGGTAGTGCTATCGGACTGCTTAATGGGTGGCTCTTCTATCGGTTTTATCAGTGGGTGCGATTGAAATTCTTTCGCAAAAAACTCTCTGCGGTTTTCGCTCCTACGTTGTCTATTTGGAAAGGAATCCTCTGTGGTTATCTCTTCTTTCTGATTTTCTTTTCGATGGAGATGGCACATATCCTAAAGCACCTCGGCTGAAGTACAAAGTCCCAAGATGATTCTTTTTCATGGCTTGTGCCACAGTTTCGGCATGCTGACTTTGGAGGCAGGCATCCCGATAGAAAGCATTGCTAAAATGATGGGACACTCGTCTATTGCCAGCACGCAGATCTATGTCCAAATCACAGACCAAAAGATTGCAAAGGATATGGACAGGTTGATAAGATAAAAAAATATGTAGGCTTAAACAGAAAAGAGTTTGCCACACGCTAATGTAGCAAACTCTTTTCTGTTTAATTATCGTTGATGCCTTTACTCAATGTTTATTCAGCCACTTTTGAACCCTATTCATCAAGAGAAATGCAGAGAGCAAACTAAGTACAGTAAGAACAATACCGATTACTGCCCATAATAACATCTGCAAAGGAGACAGAATAGATGCCTTTGCATTTTCAACAAAGGCATAGACACAATATGGCAATGTCAAGATTGTGGTAATGATAACAGGTATATATTTTCGGTATATCGCCCATTGTGCAAGATGCACTATAAGATGGATGGAATACCCTGCAAATGCAGCGAACCACCATTGATAAGCTCCCAGCCATACAGAACAGAAAGAAATAGCAGAAATCAGCAAAAACTCATGAGCTGTACCAATGGCAAACGTGGCTGTAGAATAGTCAAAATGTCTCCTATGTGCAAGAAACTGCTCGAATTTCGGGAAACGCCTTTTTAATTCATTTCTATTGCTGCCAAGCCAACACCTGAACATAATAATCTCCTCATATTCATGAACCATGAATACAACGGGGAGAAATGCCATTACCAATTCCAATTTCGTCATAACCATTTTATTGTCATTTTATCAGTAGCACAAAACTCTATAGTCAGACTCTACTTTAATAGCTTCGCTGCAAGTTTGTAAGTAAACGAAATTTGGGGATTGGACAAATCCCATTGCCGCACTTCTCGCCGTATCAATTCTGCGTGTTTCTTGCTTATATCCCTTAAAGCGTTTCCAATAGATTTCCGAAGATACTCACTCTCATGTGCTTTGTGCTTACTGATTAGATTAATAGCCACAGATGGATTTTCTTTGAAGAACGGGCGACTTGTCCAAATCCTCAACCCTTCGGTTACAGCTCTGACAACATTAGGATTGTCGTCATTTATCCACTCTTCAATAAGAGGTAAAGAGGCTTCATATCCTCTGTGTTTGCAAACTTCATCAAAAGCCTTTGCAAGCATTTCCTGCACACGCCAGTTCTCATCGGTGCTTACTTGCTCTTTCAGGAAACAAAGTGCTTCTTTATTCGTTTTTGCCAATCTTCCTAATATAGTTGTTGCCAACATTCGGGCTTGATAGGCTTCGTGCTTGGACAGTTCGAGGGCAAGTTCAAAACATTGCTCCTTTGAGTATGTGGAAAATATTTCGTCAGCTCCGTCAAGGATATGCTGAAAGCCGTGTTCGATCTCTAAAATCCTGCTTAATATATTATCTACGCTCATACTTAAACTGCTGTTTCTTTCCAACAATCGCTACGACAGGTTTAACCCGTCGCAGCCAAGTAATCAGGAATTGGATATTTTACGGATTTACGTTTCCTCCACCACCACCTGACGGTTTAGGCTTTGCCGTTTTCTTCGCAGGTGCTTCCACACGCTCATAGCTTACGTCCAAGAGCGTAAAGTATTTGCGTGAAGGAGAAAGGCGGACAACGGGCTTGGTGATGTGGATATTGGGGTTGAACTCCGTCTTACCTTTCTCCACGATTTTGCTCCGGAAAGACGATATGATGTCATATATCGTCAGTTCCTTAATGGTCTGCTCTTTGCTCATTGCGTCTGACGAACTACATGACGAGGTTGCCCTCGTTGTCAATCTTCCAAAAAGGATTGTAGGCTACTTCGAACACATAGCCGTCCAAATCCTTGAAATAGCCGCTGTAACCACCCCAAAACACTTTCTGCGCAGGCTTCACAATGGTTGCCCCGAGCCGTTCGGCTTCCTGCATCACTGCATTTACTTCTTCCTCCGATGTGGCATTATAGCTGATTGTCATACCCGAAAAGGATGCCTGCTGATAATTTAGCGTTGTGTCTTTTTCCAATTCTTGCAGTGGATATAATCCTAAAACTATCCCACCCAAGGGAAACAATGCGTAGGCTTCCTGACCTTGTTGCGATTTCTTCCAGCCTAAGCCTTCGTAGAAAGCCAATGCCTTTTGAAAGTCTTTTACGCCTAACGTGATTAAAGTGAATTTCTGTCTCATAAGTTGTACATTATTAATCCACCACGAAGTTATTCATTCATAGCGAGGAAGACGAATAAAATGGCAAAAAAATGCCTCTTGTGAATACTTTATCTCCGACAGTTGTCTTGTAGCAGTTGGTTGATGTCGGATAGGCAATAGAGGATTTTCCCCGCAATTTGAGTGTAGGGGATAATGCCCTTGTCCCGAGTCTTGCAAGGTGCGAGGGCTGACGAAAAGCCGTTCGCAGACCTCTCGCCCCATGAGGTAGATTTCTCCCCCGAACAGCGGACGATGCGTTTGGGCAATCTCCCGAAGGTGTTTGCTTACTTCCTTAATGCCCGGAATGAGTTCTCGCTTCTGATGAATGGAGACAAGAAGCAGGTATTGAATACTACTCTCAATATAGCAGAACCTAACAATTATTGGTGATTATGTCTGTTTTTTTCTTGTTAAAGACTTGCTATTTCTCTCTTTATTCCTAACTTGCACCTCCGAAGACAGGAGAGGTATTTTCTTTAAATAGGTGGAACTATTTAACGAGAGTTGTTTAAAGAATAGGAGGCATGTGTGTGGAATTTTGATTTTGCGGGCTGGATTTTTTTGATCAATAGTGTTTTTAGGGAGGTTTGATTCTTGATTAGGTTGTTTGCTTCCCTGTTTTTGTGTATGATTCGCTAACGATGAGAGTGCTTGGAAACTGAGAATAGATTTCTCGGTATGCTTGTGTTTGCCTTCTGACTCCTTCCATTTAGAATATTTGTTCAAACTAACTTTTATATTTTATGAGATCAATCATTCGCTTACTCGCTATTGTTTGCTCTGTTTGTACCATCTTCTTACCCAATGGACAAGCGCAGAGTCCTCCAAACAATATGCAAGAGCGCACCTTCAGTTACATTACTCCCGAAAACGAAACCGATCTAAAAGCAATAGGATCATCGGAAGCAGGCTATTATGGTCCCGGTATTGCAATTGGGGAAGAGACGGGACACCTGGATGCGGAGATTCAAAAAGTTCGATTTTATCTCACGCTTCCCGAGGGTGAAAGTGCGGCATCTTACGATCCGGAGGTGTATATCTACGATCAGGCCTCTCGCCTTTTTGTTTATCACCAAGCCGTTAAAAAAATTCAGACGGGATGGAATGAAGTTGTACTCAATACTCCTCACAAGATCACCCCAGGGGCTCGCCTCGTTGTGGGATATATGATGCATCTGCCTGAGAATGCTTACATCTTGGGGGTCGATACCCGATCGTTGGCTGTCGAAGAGGGGAGCTATTTCTACTACCACAATATGAAAAATATGAGGAATACTGCTGCCCAAGGTGTTGGTAATAACGCGATCGAAGTGGTTCTTACCGAGTCACAAGAAGCCCATGATGCACCACAGGTATACCCATTCTTGGGCAAGTTCCTCGGTCTAAAATATCACAATGAATCTTCCCCTTTACATGCACTTGTACGCAATACGGGAGTTGCCACGGTAAATTCATTGGATATTTCCTATACGTCTGAAGATAAACATAGTCAACTCATACACGCCGAAGTTACCATTCAACCCGGTGAATATCGTTGGATCTCAGTTCCCGTGCTACTGAAGAGGGAGGGTAAAAGTACGTTCTCTATTGCATCGGTAAATGGAATCCCCAACAGCGCTCAAAAGAAATTATCTACTTTAAGGGTCAAAGACTTGGTTCCTAAAGCGACGGGGATTCAGAGAAACGTCCTCGCCGAAATGTTCGTATCGGAAGAATACGAAGGTCTACCTAATTATTTGAATGGAGTCTCGGAGGTCTTGAAAGAAGCGGATAAATATGGATTTAAGATTCACCGAGTTTGTTACCATTTGAAGGATGCTTATGCTACACCGTTTGCCAATCAGTGGGCAAAAAATATCAAACTGGATACTCTTGCAGCCATGTCGGTAGACCGTATTCCTGCCTTGGGATACCAGTGGATGTACATCTCCAGAGGATATTACGAAATGCTCGGTCAATTGGCTAAGCCCAGCCCATTTATGTTGGAGGGATCGGTGACAAAAAATCCAAATGATGACGAAATCACTGTAAACGTTACTGTTCGAGCGGTAGGTACACTCCCCGAGGATAAAGATATTCGCCTCACCCTTTTGATGATACAGGACCATCTACCTCCGCTACTCCCTGAATTAAAAACGTTACCTGCTCACGATGCCGTTTACCGATGTCATCTGACACCCACTGAAGGAATCCCCGTAAAATTCACGGCAGAGACTTTGGAGTTTCAACACACTGCGACATTCCGCTCACGATCTTTATGGCAAGGTAATCGAGACAATGTCTCTATCATAGCTTTTGTATGCCAAAATCCTAATAACAAAGAGGTTTGGGAGCGTAATGTATACCACACCATTGCTATTCCCATGGGGAATACTCTCGCTACCCCTCTAATTTTTAAAACCCCAAATTCACACACATTGTATATTGACAATGGGTACATACGTTCCGATCAACCGCACGCACTCTCTACAGGGAGCTGTCGCATCTATGATATGCAGGGTGTTCAATTATCGGAACCCTTGTCACGAGGTACCTATATTGTTATCTTGGCCAACGCTGATGGAGAACAAGAAACATACAAACTCATATACTAACTAATAAATCGATCTAATTATGCACAAGAGATTTACCTTTTTAGCTATCATTCTAACAATTACACTTGCATTAAGTTCCGTACGAGTTATGGCACAAGATAAGAAGCCGGGGAAGGATACTCCTGTGATCCTTGTAACGACAGCGACTGACGCTGCTGTGATCCTGACTGTATCAATGCCTGAAGATGGCTCGGGCGTTTGGATAGAAACGGCTCCGGGACAAATGACTCAAGTAGATGGGGAACCCGGTGTACTTAAAGGGGACAAGTACTATGTGAATGGTACTACCGTCAAGGTGTACGGAGCGATCAAGACCTTTGCTTGCTCCCAAAATGAAGGAAATATCAAGGAGATAGATTGTAGTGGCAATCCGCATTTAGTGGCAATTTTTTGCAGTGACAACCAGCTCAAAAAACTAGTACTTACAGGGTGTACAAAGCTTCGAAATATCCAGTGTTACGGGAATGATCTCACTGAATTGGACACCAGAGGAATGAAGGATCTGAGTATGATAGAGGCTTCTAGAAATCAGCTCAAAACAATAGATCTCTCAGAGAGTTGTAATTTGACTTCTCTAGAGGTATTTGACAATCAGATCAAAGAACTCAAGGTTGCCCCCATGCCTCGATTGGAAAAATTCGACGTTGGAGACAATGAAATTGCGGGCAAACTGGATCTATCGGCTTCCGTTGAGTTGAGAATGTGCAATGCCGAAAAGAATCAGATCACAGAGGTACAATTACCCGAGTCTGCCGGTCTTTGTATCGTTTATCTTGCAAAAAATCGTATGGATGATTGTGCTTTGAACAAGCTGTATAAAAAGCTGAATAGCGAGGATGGGCCTAAGAAGGTCGAAGTGGTCAATAACCCCGGGGTCGTAACAAGCGACACTAAAATTGCAAGAGACAAAGGTTGGGAGATCGACGTCGAGGGTGATGGAACCGGTTGTAAAGGTGGTGAGAATCCCGATGCGTTGGAAGAGATCAGCAGTACTCCGCTCGTCGTGAGTACTTCTTCTCAGTCCGGATATATCTTGGTACAGGGTGCACAACCTCATAAGATTGTCAAATTGTATGATATGGCAGCTCGCCTATTGCTCTCTGCGACGACTGATGCTGAGGGTAAAGTCATACTCAACGGCTCTAATCTTCGGGCTGGAAACTATCTTTTGGTGGCAGGTATGCAAAATACGCTCTTCACATTCTCTAAATAACGGGAGCTCTCCATCTCCCTTTCTTCCCTAGTTGGAAGATTATTGTATGGATCGGACTGTCGATACTTTGTTATCGGGCAGTCTGATCTTTTTTACTATCCATTCGTGTTCAATCGAATGTGCGTCGCCTTTGGAGGTGATAACCGTAAGGTCAAAAAGAAAATACAGCCATCTGAAAGGGAGGAGGCAACAAAAAAGAGACTGAGCGGCCACATCGGGTTACCTAGTCTCTTTATTCTTTTAAAGGAAACGGGCTCTTGTCTTTCGTACAGGAGCCATCGGGAGAGTATTCTCTATTGGAGCGTCTTGATATAGTCTTCGGTTAATCTGATAAAATCTTCCACATCAAGTCGCTCAGCCCGAAGTGAGAAAATTGGATCGGAGAAATCGTATCCCTCGGGGAAAAGTGTCCGCAATGAGTTGCGAAGAGTCTTGCGGCGCTGCGAAAAGGCTGCCTTTACCACCTTCTTAAACAGCCCCTCATCCACAGGCAACTCACGTCTATCGTTGCGAACCAATCGGAGTACTCCCCCCTTTACCTTTGGAGGAGGATCGAAGTCCAATTCACTCACGGTAAAGAGATATTCGCAGTCGTACCAACAGCGAAGCAACACTGACAAGATTCCATAATCTCGCCCTCCAGGGGGAGCTGTCAACCGTTCGGCAACCTCTTTCTGAAGCATTCCAGCACAGCACGGTACACGATCTCGAAGTTCCAGCAAGCGGAAGAAAATTTGAGAAGATATGTTGTAGGGATAATTACCAATCATCACGAAGGATGCCTGAGGTTGTCCCGGAATCAATTGCTCTTCGGGTAATTTTAGCACATCGCCCTCGGTAATCCGTTCACCCGAAGCGAATTGAGAGAAATTGGATTTAAGGTAATCAACGGATTCTGTATCAATCTCCAAGAGATAAACATCCAAGTTTAGATCCAGCAACTCCTGCGTAAGCATACCCATTCCGGGTCCGATTTCTAGGATAGGAAGATGCTGCCAAGGTAAGACACTCTCGGCGATAGCATGTGCAGCGGAGCGATTGGTTAGGAAGTGTTGCCCGAGGGCTTTCTTAGCACGAACTTTGTTCATAGGCTGCAAAATAAAGTGTATATTTGTAGCGTTAGCGGATGCTAAGATAGCCTTTTCTGCCGTAATAGAGGAAGTGAATTAGAATATAAAGTACGATTAAGTAGCTATAAAAAGTGGAGAATAAACCACCACTTGCTTTAGAAGAAATAACCTCCAGAGAGTCCATTCGACGCAAAAAAAAGCGTTGGATCCGGTTGGTGGTATCTCTATTCCTCGGTCTCCTACTAATGGTGGTGATCTACCGAAATTTTGACTTTAAACAACTTGCCAAGGAGCTTCATTCGGGGGAGATCAATTGGTTCATCATCGGGATTTCTATCTTAGTAGAGGCTCTTGGGAATGCCCTTCGCGGATTGCGGTGGAGATTGCAGACCATCCCTTTCAGCTCTCCGGCTCCACGACGACGCAATACCACACTATCGGTACTTGGTAGTTATACGATGAATCTGATATTTCCTCGTGCCGGAGAGGTGTGGCGGTGTGCTATAATCAGTCGTTATGAGTCACTTTCCATATCCAAATTATTCGGATCTCTTTTGATGGATCGTTTCATGGATGTGATCGCCTTGGGGGTAATCGTTATTGGGTCATTAAGTGGTTTTTCCGATTTTCTTGGAAGATATTTTTCAGAGCATCCCGATCTTTACCTCAAGGTATCGCATCTTGTTTCTTCTCCTCTATTCTACCTGATTTTAGTAGCAATAGGGGCACTCTGCTACCTTGCCCTGCGTCTCTTGAAAAAAAACAAGTGGGGCGTAAAAATCCGTCAGAGTTTACGAGACATTTGGGAGGGGCTCCTATCCATCCGTACAATGCCCCACCGAGGGTTATTCCTCCTTTATACGATCGGGATTTGGGGATGCTATTTTTTTGCTTTTTATCTCACTTTTTTTGCCTTTTCTTTCACGCAAGATTTGGGCATTAGCATCGGGTTACTCGCATTTGTCATGGGGACACTCGGCGTTGCGGCTCCCGTACAATCGGGTATAGGTGCTTGGCATTTTATGATCATCACCACCCTTGTAGCAATGGGAGTTCAGCGCGATAGTGCTGCTTCGTTTGCCCTTGTTATACACACCTCCCAAACATTAGGTAGTGCTCTGATTGGGCTAATCGCAATTTTAGTTATACCTTTACTGAACAGAAACTACAATAGAATTAGATAATAAACAGGAACACGTAATACAATCAAGATTATGGCAAAAGACATTCTTACCCTAAAGCCCGAAGCGGTCTGGAGATATTTCTACGACCTTACCCAGATACCTCGCCCAACTGGTCAGATGGAAGAGGTGACGCGCTATGTGTTTGAAGCAGGCAAGAAGCTTGGTCTAGAGACATCCCAAGACGAAGTGGGTAATGTGCTGATTCGCAAACCGGCTACCCCGGGGATGGAAAACAAACCCATCGTGACCCTACAGGGGCACGTTGATATGGTGCCTCAAAAGAATAGTGATGTACAACACGACTTTGCAAAAGACCCCATTGATGCTTACATTGATGGCGAATGGGTAAAAGCACGTGGTACAACTCTCGGAGCCGATAATGGTATGGGTGTAGCCCTTGCACTCGCCATCCTCGAAGATAACTCCCTAAAGCACGGACCTCTGGAAGCCCTCTTTACCATAAACGAAGAAGTGGGTATGGATGGTGCCAATGGACTCAAATCCGGATTCAGCAAGGGGGATATCCTTCTTAACATAGACTCAGAGGTGGAAGGAAAGCTTTACATCGGCTGTGCCGGTGGAGTGGACGTAAATGTATCTTTGGAGTACAAAAATCAAGAGACAACCAGCAACGAAGATCAAGCCGTACGTGTATCTCTCACAGGACTCAAGGGAGGACACTCTGGCGTTGACATCCACATTGGACGTGCCAATGCTAACAAACTAATAGCTCGTTTCCTAAAGGCCGCCGTAGAGGAGTTCGGTGTACGTGTCGCTTCTATCGAAGGCGGATCTATGCGCAATGCAATCCCTCGTGAAGCCTTTGTCGTGCTTACAATCGCTCCTGAGGATGCCGAAGAATTTTGCAAGTATGTTGCCGAGTTTGAAGCCCTCTTTGCCAAAGAATTTGCAGGTATTGAAGATAAAATCTCCCTCAAGGTAGAGAAGTGTGAGATGCCCCAGTACCTCCTCCCTGAAGACATTCAAGACAATCTGATCAACGCCCTCGAGGCTTGTCAAAATGGTCCTATCTCGATGCTTCAGAGCTTCCCCGATACGGTGGAGTCTTCAACAAATCTCTCCATTGTGCGTGCAGGGAATGGTATGATCGAAGTGCAATTCTTGGTTCGTAGTTCATCGGATAGTCGTAAGATGTGGGTCGCTTCGAGTATCGAAAGTACGTTCCTTCTTATGGGGGCAAAGGTTGAGTTTGACGCTCCTTACACGGGGTGGCAACCCAATGCTCAGTCGCATATTATGGAGGTGATGGGCAAAGCCTTTGAGGCTATATACAATGAAAAGCCTGATGTCAAGGTAATGCATGCAGGATTGGAGTGCGGTATCATACAGGGTGTTATGCCCGAGATGGATATGATCTCCTTCGGACCCGAGATCCGTCACCCCCACTCTCCCGACGAAAAAGTACATATTGCATCGGTAGCTCGTACCTATGATGTAATCGTTAAAACCCTTGAACTCGTATAATCCCCACGTGTAAAAGACAATGAAAACAGCATTTGTATTCCCTGGGCAGGGTGCTCAATTTGTAGGTATGGGTTTACCCCTTTATGAGGGTAACGCCGAAGCCAAACAACTTTTTGAAGAGGCCAATAAAATCTTAGGCTTTGATATTACGGAAATCATGTTCCGAGGTACGGACGAGGAGCTTAAGCAAACTAAAGTGACACAGCCTGCCGTCTTCCTCCATTCCGTGCTGATGGCTCGTGCTTTAGGTGCGGACTTCCAACCTGATATGGTAGCAGGTCACTCGTTGGGTGAGTTTTCTGCTTTAGTTGCCGCTGGAGCGCTCTCCTTTGAGGATGGGCTAATTCTCGTATCGAAACGGGCAATGGCAATGCAGAAAGCGTGTGAAAAGACCCCCTCTACCATGGCAGCAATCTTAGGACTTCCTGATGATAAAGTGGTAGAAATCTGCCAAAGTATTACCAACGAAGTAGTGGTCGCAGCCAACTTTAACTGCCCGGGACAAATTGTTATATCCGGCTCCAAACCCGGTATCGAAAAAGCCTGTGAATTGCTTAAAGAGGCAGGAGCAAAACGTGCACTTCCCCTTAAAGTCGGGGGAGCATTCCACTCTCCGCTGATGGAACCTGCCCGTGAAGAACTTGCACAGGCGATCGAGGCAACCTCTTTTGCCAATCCCCAAGCTCCCGTATACCAAAATGTGGTAGCTAAGGCAGTGTATGAAGCAGACGAAATCAAGAGCAACCTTGTAAAGCAACTCACCTCACCTGTTCGCTGGACAGCTTCTGTACAACAGATGGTTGCTGATGGGGCAGAACGCTTTGTCGAACTTGGTCCGGGTAACGTACTCCAGGGGCTTGTAAAAAAGATTGCCCCCAGCGTTATCACCGAAGGTCGTGATCAATAAATACTGAAACCGAGATGAACAACGAACACATTCGCTGCCTTATATTGGGCTCCGGTCCTGCCGGATATACAGCTGCGATCTATGCCTCTCGTGCCAACCTCAATCCCGTGCTCTATGCAGGGCTACAGCCCGGAGGGCAACTCACTACCACGACAGAGGTAGAGAATTTCCCAGGCTATCCCGAAGGGATTACAGGGCCCGAGATGATGGAGCAGATCAAGCAACAAGCCCTCCGTTTCGGAACAGATGTGCGCACGGGACTAGCCACAGCGGTGGATTTTACTCAGAAGCCCTATAAGGTAACAATAGACGGAACAACGACACTTACCTGCGATACGCTGATCATTGCCACGGGTGCTACTGCTAAGTACCTCGGGCTACCCGATGAAGAGAAGTATGCTGGCATGGGTGTTTCTGCATGTGCCACTTGCGATGGATTCTTCTATCGAAATAGATCGGTAGCCGTTGTTGGTGGAGGAGATACTGCTTGTGAAGAGGCTATTTATCTCGCTGGACTTGCCAAGCAGGTATACCTCATTGTACGCAAATCCTACCTACGAGCTTCTCAAGTAATGCAAGATCGCGTCCTGAACAACCCCAAGATTACTGTACTCTTTGAGCACAACACACTGGGTCTGTTTGGAGAAGATGGCGTCGAGGGAGCTCATCTTGTGAAGCGCAAAGGCGAGCAAGATGAAAAGTTGGTGGATATAGCGATTGATGGCTTCTTCCTGGCAATTGGACATAAACCCAATACGGACTTCCTTTCGGGGCAAGTAGCACTAGATGAGTCAGGCTATATTGCAACACTCAATGGCTCTCCACTAACCAGTGTGGCGGGTGTGTTTGCGGCAGGCGATGTGGCAGATCCACGTTACCGCCAGGCTATTACCTCGGCGGGTTCAGGCTGCAAAGCAGCTCTAGAGGCAGAGAAATATCTTATAGACAACAATTTGTAATTGTACAAATGAAGAGGGGAGAGACTCTGCACAAGAGGACTTTTCCCTCTTTACTATTAGCGTGTATTTAGAGCCATTATGAGATCACACAATAGGCTTATAGGGATTCTGTTGGGGCTGGGACTACTCGTAACACTTCCCCTTAGGGTAAAGGCGCAATCCATCGAAGAGCTACGTCTCATGGCTCAATCAGGGCAGCGAACCGAAGCGGAAGCCCTGATACAACAACTTATTGCTCAAAGCAAACATCCTCAAGATCTGCACGAGGAGTATGGGACGTGGCTTATGGAGTGGGGCGATTATGCCCAAGCCATAGAACATTACAAAGCTTCAATAACTAAAAAGCACACCAAATCCCTGCCCAAGTTAGCCCAAGCCTATCATGCTAATGCCCAATTTGATAAGGTATTAGAGGTGATAAGTCGTATGGGATCAAAGTCTGTAACAGAAGATTTGAACCTCCTCAAAGAATATGCCCTCCGAGCCCAAACCATGCTTGACCGAAGCGAATGGGTTGAGGTAATCGATAGCATCCGTATTGATATAGATGCCTTGCCCGTGCTCCCCTCTCGGTACTTTTCGCAAGATTGGGGTAAGTTGCATCGAGCCTCAGAGAAGAGTGATGAGATTGAAAAACTTCGCACAACCGGACTGATCTATGAGACGGCTCTTGGGCTGGAATGGTTCTATGAACGCATTGGAGCTATGGGGGATAGTGACCTCTTTTATGCTCTTTCCCTACAAGGAAGACTCTCGGATGAGCAGGCTCTTAATACACTAAATACGCCTGAAAATGAGCGTTATCCCATCCTACGTCAAGATGGTATTACTCTAATTTTCGCACGCGAAAGTCATGATGGTATTGGAGGATATGATCTCTATCTTTCTCGGCGAGATCCTGAAACCAATACGTATCAAACACCGACTTTACTCGGAATGCCTTTTAACTCTCCCGCAGATGATCTTTATCTGATCTATGATGATCTGCGAGGCGTAGGGCTACTCGCCTCTACGCGTTACTGTCCCAAAGGTAAGGTAAACCTCTACACTTTCCGTATCAATGAGAATCACCCCGCCATTCCCTTTAATACACTAGATGAAAAACGACCCATTGCCACCCTTTACCCCTGGAGAGCAACCCAAGAAAAATAGAGGGATAAGTTCTGTAACTGAGGTCGTAGAGATAAATATCTTAACTGTTTAAATTCAAATCCGTTATGGAAAAACGTATCATTCCCTCCTCCGAACTAATCGTCAATGAGGATGGTTCTATATTTCACCTCCACCTCAAACCCGAGCAATTAGCCGATAAAATTATCCTTTGCGGAGACCCAGATCGGGTACGTATGATTGCTCAACACTTCGACACACAGGAGTGCGATGTACAGAATCGAGAGTTCCGAACGATCACAGGATCGTACAAAGGCAAGCGTATAACCGTACAAAGTCATGGTATCGGGGGCGATAATATCGAAATCGTTGCCAGTGAATTGGATGCATTGGCCAACTTCGATTTGGAGAAGCGTTGTGTTCGGGACGACTTCCGTCAGCTCACGATGGTACGGATTGGTACCTCGGGAGGACTTCAACCCGAAAGTCCCATAGGCTCTTATGTGGCTAGTGAAAAAGCAATTGGTTTTGACGGCGTTATCTACTTCTATGCTGATACAGAAAAGATCCGAGACCTCGAATATGAAAAGGCCCTAACCCAAAATCTCAATTGGTCGATCTCTGGACTCAAGCCTTATGTTGTATCTGCCGATGCAGAGCTCCTCGATCGTATTGTGGGCACTGATGGGCGTATTATCAAAGGGAGTACAATTGCCTGCAATGGATTTTATGCTCCGCAGGGGCGAAAGTTACGACTCCCTCTAATGGATGAAGATCTGAATAAGAAGATAGAAGACTTCCGCTATAAGGACTACAAGATCACGAATTTCGAGATGGAGAGTTCAGCTCTAAGTGGTATGGCTTCACTCCTTGGACATAAGGCTTTGACCGTTTGTTGCATCATTGCAGGGCGGCAAAACCTAAACATGAACACGAACTATAAGGGAAGTATTGAGGACCTGATCCAACTGGTGCTCGACCGCATTTAACTAACGACGTACACACATTGCCATTAGAAAAGACTATTCTTCTTTCAAACAAAGGGGAATAGTCTTTTCTTTCTAGAAGAAAGTGTTTGATGCTTCCTGTTTTGACCCTTGAGCCTAATCTTTCCTGTTAAGGAAAGTTGTATGGATCGGACTGTCTGTGTCTCTCCCTCTCTAGCGGATGGCCGTGGAGCCAAAAAAAGTTCCCCAATTCGTTGAACGGAGGTACCTGTGTATGTCAGTCTATAAGACGACATACCTATGGTGGAGCTGGAGGGGATTGAACCCTCGTCCAAACGCGGAATGAATATGCTTTCTACATGTTTATCTCTGAATTGAATTGTCGGGGAATGTCCTGCGGACAGAGCAGCCAAAGACCTTCCCTTAGCCTATGAATTATTGGGATATTACCTCATAGACAAGGTAAACCCAAGCCCCGATATTAGTGCATCACCTAGCTCGATTAACTTCGGAGCAAGAGTTCCGGGTGACGTCTCGTCCGAGCCTATAGGCTCAAGGATGAAGCTAACTTACTATACTTCGGTTAGGCAGCGAGAGCGTAATTATTTTCGCCAACTAAAAATTTTGAAGTCTGAGATTAAAGTGAGGGAGCTACAACTCACTACATGCTTACCTACCCCTTCGTCACGCTGTCAAAGCCATGTCAGCCCCGGATGTTGCGTATATACGTTTCGTGTGTGGGGATAAAGGAGAATTTCGCTATGTCCCATAACCCCCTTCGGATAGAATAAATCCCTACCAAACCAAAGCTTCGTGGCTATCGCTATACCCTCTACAAAGCTCCTTTTGATCGGGGATTGTTTGTTCTTATCAATAAAAGTGGTCCCACTTGGGCTTGAACCAAGGACTCCCTGATTATGAGTCAGGTGCTCTAACCAACTGAGCTATAGGACCAGTGTAATCCCGAATGTCCAGAGGTTGAGCCTCCAGCCCTTCGCTTTTACGCGTTGCAAAGGTACAATAAAATCTGAAATCTGCAATAATGGGGTGAGACTCCCCCTTAGGAGAGAGGACTAAAAAAGAGAGATCCCAAGCTCCATTCCCTTCGATTGATTGGGGATGAAGTTGGGATCTCCTCCTTATATTAGAGGCTCGTATAGACCTCTCTCTTATTGGACTTAGAAGCGGAAAGTCAAACCGACATTGAAGATCGAAATACCATAACCAAGCTCTGCGTTAACGGCCATAGTCGGTGTAAAGTAATAGCGAGCCCCGATCATAGAAGCCCAACCGAAGGTCGTTGCTGTTGCTACATTATCAACATAAAGCTTGTTTATGGTTTCATTTTTAAACGAAGCCTTTGACATAATGCATCCCAAAAAAATACCTGCATAGGTATCAAGCTTGTCTACAAATTGATAGTGGAACGAGCCACGAGCACCAAAAAAGCCATAATTTTGGTATGCAGAGGCATAGCCCTGAATAGCATACTTGTTAGCGGCATAACCGACAGCAGCCCCCACACCGATACTGGCGTTGCCATTGATTAAACCATCAACAACACCGTATTCGTAAGTCAACTGGATGGGAGGAACGAGCATCTTTTGTCCAGAACCGGCAAGAGTAGTACCACCAAATCCAACAAGTACACTTGCCGTGCTGGTACCCTTGTGAAATACTTCTTGTGCTTGAGCATTCAACGAGGTCAATGCACCGGCTACCATTACGGTAGCGCCTAAAAGAATTGATTTGAGCTTCATAATTTTATCTCTTTATTAAAACTCTGACAAAGGTAGTCATATTTCCTGTATGGCGACCACTCAAGAGTAGTCTTTAGTGGGATAGGCAACGATTGTACCATAACCACCAAGCAAAGGAGAGCCCGTTGATCGTTGTCGTTTTCCAAGGAATGTTTTGTCGCACGGAGTGGCGTAATTCACCTTCCATTAGTGTACGGAACCCCATTGGATCCTCCCGAGTAAATGGAGAATGAGCTCTGCGAGCTCGATGGTAGATTACAAAAGGACGGATTAGTTGCTTGACACGGAATGCCGGTTTTTGCCATTGAGCGTAGAGGGAAATATCATCACTGAAGGCGATACCGGCCTCTTGGAAAAGGGATTGGGTCACCTCTTCGTAGAGTCGCTTGCCGATGCGGTAGTCCTGCGGTAGGCGGTGCATCAGTTGGCATAGCTCTTGATCTAGGAAGGGCATCCAAACATCCAACCGAAAGTAACGCCATGAGCGTGACGAATTTATATAGTACTTGGGCATCAGTTCGCGGTTACGAAACATTTCGAATAGTTCTTTACCACTCAAGTGGGTTGGATAGGATGTGAATATTTTCTCGTGCAGATCGGTAAGTTGAGATACCTCTAGGCGGTTGAGTATGCGATTTCCCCGCTCGTGGAAGCAGAGTAGATAGGCATTCATCGCTCGTCCATGCTCACCATCAAAGAAGCGTTGATGCAGATTGTCTCCCCCAAGAATATCCCCATTATGCCCCGGTAATACGATGGCTGAGGGGTATTCTCTTGCAAGGGTTTGGGCAGTGGTATATTCGCCAAAGAAATATCCTGATCCCAATCCACTCACGTAGCGCAGGTAGTCTAGAGTTGCTTCATCTTCGGTATAGCCTTTTGAGTTATACCCTTCGGGGATGGTGGAAAAAAAGCGATGGGGAAAACCCAACTTCTCCGCAATCACTTGAGCTCGTTGCACTTCGTGAATGCTCTCAGTACGGCCATAGGTGCAGGTAATTGGAGTTATTCCCGCCGCTTTGAGGGCAAGGGCGATCAAGCGAGAGTCTCGCCCAGCTGTTAGGGGTAAGATAACGGGGCGATCGGCGATGAGGCGTACCATGCGTTGTACGGCAATGTGCCAAGCCTCGGAGAAAAGAGCCTTGGCCTCGGTATAGTCAATCCCCTCCAGGGGCTTCTCCTCGTATAAGCAGGAGTCGTATCGGAGTGTCTCGACCTCTCCCGTTTGAGCCTTGAAATAGATCCCGCATCCGGCAGGTATTCTGTGAATTTTTGGGTGCAGTGTACGGTTTTCGGGTGTAAACCCCCATTGTGAGAAGAAAAGTATTAGATTTTGAGGTGTCTCGATCGGAGATTCGTCGTCATGAAGTAGGTCAAAACCATTTTCACGAATGCGAATTTTACCCTCTTCCACACGATAGTAGAGCGAACAGGAGGAGCGGTGATCGACGATGGCAAAAACATCTTTACCCTGTGGTGCATCTTGATAGGAGCAATAGCTCCAAGAGCCATTGAGTAACGTTGCCATCTGTTTGAGATCAGAACTAGAGGAGAGTGGGGCAAAGTAGCGGATCAGTGCCGCTGCATCCAAGAGTTGATCGTCGGGTGCTAAAAAGGCATACCCTACGGCAAAAGCTTTAGTCGCTGGTTCGTGTGCGTTCATAATGCCAAACGAAATAGAGTAAGAATAGCAGATAGCCCACTTGTTCCAGAGCCATCAAGATATAGAAATAGGGGATGAATTGCTCAAATGAGAAGAGTGAAAATCCAACTATAATGACTACAAGATCTATTGTAAGCATCCCGATTTGTGCCCACATATTGGCTTTTTGACGACCAAAAATATCGGGTAAAACGTTGAGTATCGAGGTCGCAAAGTTGGGGATGCACATCGGGAGCATCCACGCAATTATGTAGGCGGACCAGATCCACCGTTCACCCACGACCAATACCACTAACGGAGTCATAAATAGGGAGAGGAGTAGAGCCAATGGAATTCCCAAGAGACAGATGATAACGAGCAGTTTACGTACCATGGGACGGATCGGTTCACGCTCTGCCACGCGCTTACTCATCCGCTCGAAGTAGACGCTACCAAGATTTTCGGAAATCAGTTGCAGAGGGCGACGTGCCAGCATGATTGCCATCGTAAGAAGGCCCACCTCACGAGCCCCGAAGTGCAAAGGGAGCATCAGTATCAATAGGCTCCCGAGGAGATTGTCCACCAAGGCTTGGATCAGTCCATAGCGAGGGAATCCTTGATATTGTCGAGCCACCTTGCTCACGGAATCTCGGGATGGTTTGCGGAGCCCCTCGCGCAAGGAGCGGACAAAAAGGGAATAGGGAGCAAAGAGGGAGAGTAACTGTGCTGCGATAAGCGATCCGACACTAGCCGATAAAAGCCCGAAGAGCACTTTAAGGAGGTTATTCCCCACCCCTTTGATTAGTTGCATCTGAGCCAATCGTCCGTATTGCCGCTGTCGCAGTACCCATTGAGCCGAGGCGTTGTACCATGCGAGCAGCAACACATAGAGGGGTAATAGGTAGATTGTCCGTCCGAGGGGAGTTGCATTAGGAGCGAAGATCCCCAATAGAATAGAGAGGGGGAGAAGCAGACCGAAGAAGTATTGGGCAATGCGCAGGGCAAGGTGGTAGAGTGAACGAGCCTCCTCCTCCCGAGGGGCGACCACAATACCCTGCTCATAGCGACCGCAGGCTACTATGGACAGGAGCCCTCCCCACGATAAGAAACTCCCCAAAATGCCCATCGTCTCTTCATTGTACTGACGCCCTACGATAGCAAGTAGAAGCAATGCAACAAGCTGACCCGCAACGCCCGAACTGATCAGACGTAATCCCTCTCGAAGTATGGAGTTACTGGGTTCTTGAACTTTTTTCTCGGGCATTTTGTTTTTCTTAACTCGTGGTTTATGAGACTTAGAGATCTCTTTGGTGGAGGTGCTTCGTGCTACCTTGTTTTGAGAGTTGCCCAAGAACTCACATGAACCCTCGGGCAACCAAGACGTCAAGAGGCTTTTTATTCAAATGGAATCATGATGATCGGAGGCTCTTTTTTACTCCTTTGTCAATCTACGATGAAGCGGTAAGTCTTACCTCCAATTTCGACGATATAGGTGCCACTCGCCCATGAAGCTACGAGCACTTGAGCCGAACCAATACTATTGGACGTGGTTTTATATACCAGCTCTCCAAGAATTGTTCGTATTACAATGGGGGTATAGGGTTCGCACGCTTCAATGAAAAGAACTTCAGAAGTTGGATTGGGGAAGATGCTTACAGCGTTTTTCTCTTGTTGCGGACAGGTAATACCGGTTTCTCTTCCTTGATACTCTATTGGATCGTCCCCGTTATTGTCCCAAACAGACCACCCTTTAGATTTTATCAGTTTAACCTCCTCGATAGTACAATCATTATCTTGATCTCCACTGCCCTTGCTGTCCACAATGTAGATTTCTGCCACCCCGGAGTCATCTTGAGGGAGTGCTTTTGCCAATTCCTTCACAGACTCGTTGTTCAGGCGGTTTCGATGACATTCTATATAGTCCACATTTCCCTTTGGATTCACAAGGATCTTCGTCAGTTTGTTGTTGGAGCACATCAGGGATGTAACTGCCGGGGCTTGTGTGATGTCTAATGTTCCTTCCACACCATTGCCCCCGCAAGCCAGCTCCGTAAGGGAAGGTGCTTTGCCGATGCTCAGAGAATTGATCCGATTGTATCCGCAATAAAGAACCTTCAGACGCGGGCAATCTGCAGGATCCAGTTCTGTGATTTGATTTTCGAAGCAGTAAACGGTACCGAGCGTTTTCTTGTATGGTGTGAGATCTAGCTTTGAGATTTTACAAGAACCGCACTCTATATAAGTGAGAGGAGCCGAACTTGGCAAGCGGAGATCCGTAAGAGATGTGTTGCTACCGCATCTTAGATCCTGAAGGCTTTCTGCCAAAGAGAGATCCACCTGCGTGAGTTGATTATTATTGCAATTGAAGATCTCTAACTCTTTGAGCTTGGAAACATCTAAGTTTTTCAGTTGATTTTTGCCACAATGCAACGTGCTGAGATTGGGACAAGGAGAGAGGTCTAATGAGGAGAGTAGATTGCTACCTACGTACAGCCAGGTAAGCGAGGTCATGTCTCCAAGATCAAGGTTTGTAACCTGTTGAGACGGACATCCTAATTGTGTTACATATCCTTTGATCTTAATGGTAGGTTGTGTGAGGGTAAATTTCTGAGCTCCTGCACTTGGAATCACCTTCTCTTTCACACCTTCAATTTCGATATCTCCCCAGCCGTTTATGGTCATGGATATTTCGCTTCCTATGGGGAGGGTTGTAGTCAGTTCTATGGGACGGGTAGCCTTGTTCTCAGGGTCGGGAGTGCCGTTCAAAAGATCCATATTGGTCTTTTTCCAGTCATACACTTCCCAGCCCTTGTCTTCTGCCATTTGTATCAGACCTCGGCTAAAAATGTTCTTTTCTATACCGCTTTCCGTATCCAAAACAACCCAACATTTGTCTTTGGAGAGCTTTTTATCGTTAATGCTTTGGGCCAGCAACAGCATTTGATCCCAGGGGAGCTTGTTGTTGTAAGAAAGGAACATATAGAGCTTGTCGCATCCGGAAATATCGATACTTTTTAGTTGGTTGTCAGAAATGCTCAGCTCTTCCAATAGGGGTAGCCCTCCCAGCCGAATGGCTTTGAGATTGTTCTTGGAAAGGTCTAATACAGTAAGAGCTTTGTTGCTAGAAAGATCCATGTACTCCACCTGATTGCCGTACAGATCCAGTTCGGAAAGAGATGAAAGGTTGTTGGTCACAACGCTTGTTAAGTGATTCATGGAGGCTGTGAGTTTTTTTAGGGAGACGCTCTTAGAGAGGTCAATCTCCGTAAGATCGTTAGAGGTGCACTCCAATACAACGACTTCTCCCTTAATCCGAATGGTGGATGAAGTGAGTGTATAAGTTTGTTTTGTTTTTTCTTTAGATGCCGTTTCTTTTACCCCCTCTATGGAGTAATCTCCTTGGGTCTGTACCTTTAGTTTGATGGTCTCTCCGGCCTTTTTCTGAGTGGTGAGTTCAATAACCTCTTGAGCATAAAGCCCCATTGGAATCAGCATGAGAGCGATTCCCAAGAACAAGCGTAATGGTGAGCATTTCATACGTTCTGATTTGATTAAAAATTCAACTTCTCTATATACCTTTTAGTGGAGGCTCCGGGGGGAGATCTTTGTATCTCAAAGCTTTTTTGGGGATGGTACCTTTTTGAACAACGCAAAGATACATAAAAGGGGAGATCTCCAATCGCTTTACAATCTTCATGTCTCTCAGAATTTCTTCTCATCCATGTGGCTGTCTTTTTTCGCAAGCCTCTGCTCTGATTTGAGGTAGCATGAGAGTAAGGTCAAGACTGCTTTTCCGCGCTTAATCTGTTCTCGACCGAAACGATAACTTTTGCAATTTCCCTTTTTCGGATTCATCTCCTGTGCATAGCTCACACGGACTATACAGAGTAATAGTACGGTACCAGCTTTACTTTTTTCATACCGAGTACTTGTTTTTTTTAGTTATCGGATCTCCCTTGCTTTTGAGGACGAAAAAAGGAGGATCACATCCGCGCAAAGATACGATCCCCCTTGTAATACTCATTGCTTCTTCAGCTTAAATTACTCCTCGATCGCTATCCTCATTCTCCAGAAGACGTTCACCCTTAAAACTTTTCCCAACGGAGAAGTAGTAGGCGAGAGATAGGCTTGCCTTCCAACGATTATCTCGAAGCATGACTTTGGTTCTCTCTAGAAGTTCGAGGAAAGGATGGTTGAATGTTTGAGTGGATTCAGGTACAAACAGATTCTCAACAGCGAGGCGGAGATTCCAAGGTCCTTTGCTCCAGAAGCCTGACAGCGAAGAGTTCCACTCCGTGGAAGAGGTGAAGTAACTGTATAATCGCCGATAGGGTATATCCAAATCGCCTTGTATTCCCCAATTATTGTGCTGATAGGTTACACTGGCTCCTGCAGGGATTGAAAAGAGAGAGATTTCTTGCGCTTCTGTTAGTCGGTACTGTTGGTAGCGAGGTTGTGCATACAATCGAATGATCAATCGCTCATCGCCTAATGGTTTAACACCTATACTTGTTTTGAAGATCGCATATTGGGAATAAAGTGCATTGGTTCGCTGCTGTACGATTGCCGTCTGCCCGAGGACATCGGTTCTATCAAAATTTAGAATCCAATCCTTGTGCGTATAGTTGTAGGTGAGTGTATTGGATAGCTCTATATAGGGGTGGCTCCACGAGTGGTGTAGGCGCGTTGTGGCTACGTAGCTGTTCTCTAGCTTCGGATTGTTTCGCATGAAGAGCCCTTCTCTGACCTGACGCATGGCTTCGGTGGTCTCTCCGAGTTCGGGGATTTGGTTGGCAGTCTCTATCTCCCATCTGAGACGATGATTTTTGGGGAGACGGTAGCCGATCAAGAGACGTGGGTTAAAACTCCAGCGCATTTGTGCCTGCTCCAACCCTTTGTGTGCCGATACATAGTGTAGGTTTAGAGCAGGAGTGAGTCGGTAGTAGAACTTGTCCAAGATCCCTTCCCACGAGAGATAGGTACGATCTCTCCACTGATCTTGCTTGTCTTGACTCTCTCCCGTGCTGATCCCATCGAGCCGAAAGAGAGCGTGAGAATACATCAAATGAGATCCGATGTAGAGCCACCCTCCCTTGATGGGATGAGCGTATTCGACTTGCGCAATGAGAGAGTTTTTAGAAGTCTTCCCCTTTAGGTGCTCCTCTAGGGCAGGCTTTTGTGTTGTGGCGAGAGTTTCTACTAAATTGTATTCTGTATGCGTTTGATTGTGTGTATAAACGAGGTTAGAAAAGAGCCGACTCCCTGCATGGCTTAGCGTGCGGTCGTAATAAATATCTACTACGGGGGTAAAAACTTGTCCACCACTTATGACTTTTCCTAGGCGATGTTGCTGTGCGTTGCCAATTTGTACGAGAGCGTCGTAAGATTGTGGGTTATTGCTCTTTTCTAACGACGATGAGAGGGATATTTCCAGATGCTGTTTATTGGGTTGACTAAAGGCATAGCTTGCTTTGAGCATATGGGAGTTAAGCCTTGTGTGAGTCGTTCCAACGGATTTGTATAGGTGCCCATCAGTGGTCGTGTACTCGGATGTTTGCTCCTCCTGCTTTCCCAAATTCGTGTGACGAATGAAGTTGTTCGTAAAGAGTTTGAATTGATGTACTCCCGAATTATAGTTGTAGTATAGACGAGCTACGGCATCGGTGGCAAAGGGAGCTACCGATGCTTCCACACCGGCATGATGTCCGTTGTCCAAAGGTTTTGTGATCACGTCAAGTACGCTCCCACGGGTATTGTACCGCTCGGGGGCTATATCGAAGTAATCTATTCGAATGATCTTAGAGGGTGGTATACTGCGCAACTCTTCATTAGTGGCGTAGTGTCCGTTGATGAGAATGATCGGAGTCGCTTCTCCCGTTGCAGAGGAGATCCGTCCAGTGCGAGCCTCTGCTTTGATTTGAGGTAGCATGAGAGCAAGGTCAAGGCTGCTTTTTGCCTGTTTGATCTGCTCTCGGCTGAAGCGATAACTCTTGCGATCGATTCCCATTTTTTGCTTGGCTGTGACGATGACCTCCTGCAGTTGTGCCGTTTGTGCTGACGTCTCTAAGTTGAAGTCACACCGCATCGTTCCTTGTATGCTATCCCCCATAAGGAGCATTGTCATCGCATTGTAACCAATGTACCGCACTTCTAGTTGATATTGCTTGGCAAGGGGAGCTTCTAGATTAAGGCGATAGTAACCTCTCTTATCGGTGTAGGTGACGAGAGTGGGATTGGCGGTAATGGAGTCGGCGTGAAATGCCACGAGAGCCATCTCGGCAGGCTCTTTTTGATCGATGTAAACGAATCCTTCTATGGCTCTCTCCTGCGCTAGGGCAAAACCCAGCGAGGAGAGTAGTAAGACAATGAGGAACGCAATTTTTCGACTGTTCATATCTATTTATCCGTTATTGAACTTCAGTTGTTGCTTTTTTTAGATACCGGGCATCTTTTGTGGGATGGCGGATTTGGCATTTTTGCGCAGAGTCCAAGAGATCAAAAGCCATGGGCGTAGACTGGCACTTTCGTAAAATACTTGCTGTTGGCTCTTGTATTGAGCCTGGTCGATCCCGGTAACATGACTTCTTGTTCCCCAAAAATAGGGCAACCCAAGGGAAAGATAAAGTCGCTTATTGACCTGCCATGCAATCTGTATATGTGATTCTATCGGATTCTTATAGGTTGTTTGGCTGATGGCGGAGTAGCTTCGATTGCGCCATGCTAGCGATGAGTAAATGAAGAAGTCCCCAAAATCCCAACGGAAATAGCCCTTGACTCCAAAAGATCCCTTTGGGTCTTGACCGTTAAATACCTCGGAAGTATAGCCCGTGGAGGCGGAGGCTTGGAAGTTTTCGCTCGAATAATGAATCCCGAATCCCCCGTCGCTACTTGTATAGGTACCATTGTTTCGGAATGATTTTACTTGGTATGCTCCTTCCTGACGGATGTAGGGTTCGATTACTTTACTACGACGATTGTGATCCCCAAAGAGCCAAAGTCTAAAATTGCCAAAGGAGCAATTGTATTTGAGTTCGAATTGATGGATCTGCATGGGCATGAGGAAGGGATTCCCCTCCTCCCGAATCCAAGGATTGGTAGACTGGTTAAAGGATACAAGAGTATTGCTGGCAGGCAGTTGGTTCGTAAGGTAATAGCTCCCCCTTATAGACTGAGCGAGAGGGAGACGATAGGTCAGGCTTAGTGCAGCTCTTGGTCTCCAGTAGGCGTGTTGCTTGTCGGCAGCTTTTACCGCTAAGCTTTGCAAGCCGAGAGAGGCCATATAATGGAGTTGTTTCCAATGGTTGCTGTATGTTGCATGTGTATAGTTGCTCCAAAGTCCGACATGCGCAAGGAGGGAAGGTGTGGTGGTTTGATTGGTAATCGCATCCCGAGTATATTCCAAATTATTCCCCAAAGCAATTGTTCCAAAAGATTGCTCTCCCGAGTCGTAGTCTATGGAGAGCGTGTACTGATCTCGAAGAGAAACAAGATCTAGTAGATGGCTTGTGACGTTTTCATTATAGTACTCTAGGTAATTCTGCTTGTTATCGTAAAATCCTCGATTGTACTTAAGATAGGTCGAGAGCGTCCTTTCTTTGTCAAATGTATGTTCATGGTAAAGGGCTGCAAGCCAACCTCCGTCAGTCGTAAAGGAGTTGTTGGAGGTTTTAAGATCCATCGTTCGGCTTGGCAACGTATAGGTCCCCTCCAGTGTTCCTTCGGAGCTCTGTTTGCTATTTTTATACTTGACCACAGCCGAGAGATAGTCCGATGGGGTAGGGAGCCACTTGAACAATAGGTATCCCTCCAGCCCTTTTGCTTGAGATGTGGAGGTGCCGGCGATCTCTTTTTTCTGCTCTGCAAGTTGCTCTATCGTTTGGTAACGTGTACGATCTTTGGTTAGATAGTCTCCGAAAAGGTTGCCTGCTACGGCAAACTTCTTCTTCCCCAATTCAAAATTTGCACCTCCAAACCCCTCTCGTAAGGGGATGTCGTTCCTTGTTCGCATCTCTATATACGAATAGAGCGGTATGACCTCTCTAAGTCGGATATTGACGATCTTTGTAACGCCCATTTGTAGGTAACGAGCGCTGACCACTTCGGTTACTTCTACGGATTCGATATTCTCCGGATGTATCGGTTGTACACCCGAATTGACGAGATGCCCATCCACCAAGATAAGTGGTGATTCGCCCGTGCGCATCTTGATGCTTTGCGAAGAGATATCAACTTGTAATAGGGGGATTTCAGAGAGGGCCCTAAAGGGGTCTCCCGATGCTTTGGCTTTTTTCGATAGCTTAAAGATCTCCCCCGTAGCGGTTACCTTGGGCTTTGCTTTGCCGACAACGACGACTTCGTCTAGAGCTACGGCCGGTTTGGCTAGTGTAATGCTGAGCAGAGTGTCAGCAGTAAAGGTTGCTTCTATTTTGAATGTCTCGTAATGCGGATTCGCCAGTTGGATGTTGTATAATCCCTCTTTGGGAAGTTGCAAAAGGTATCGAGGTGTCTTGATCACGGAAAATTGCACGACGGAGTCGCCTTCCTGCACCAATAATTCTGTACCCTCTAAGGGGCGATTGTCATAGGTGTCGATGTTTAGGTAGAGCTTGATCTGACCTAAAAGTGCTCCACTTCGTAGCACGAGAAGTACGAGTAGGGTGAGGATACTGATTCTCTTGGTCTGCATATTTTATTCCTTTATGGATGATATATTTTCTTGAGGAAATGGTGTAACGAATAACCCATGTGCCCCCTTTGTCGGATCCCTTTCGACTCAGGCCGATAGACCTCGGGTATAGGCAACGCTATAAGGAAAAGTCTACTTTATAATTGTCCGCAAAGATAGTAAATTAAATCTTTATACCATCTCCTACTTTTTTGCTCTGAATGGAAATAAATAAAAATGGCTTGAGGAACTGGATGAGCAGACGAAGCGATTTATATCTAATTCCCAAAAAAAGATGCCGTTTGATAGGGATCGTGTAACTCCTCTAGAGTTAGACTCTCCCTCTCCCCTAGGATCTGATAGGGAATTTGTTCATTAACAACCAAATGAAAGTAATGGGTCTGCCGAACGAAAGGAGAGATGTCTAGAGTTTTCAATAGGGTGATGACTCTAGAGATGTTGCTATCTATTTTCTTTTTTCTTGGGCAGTAGGTTTTTATTTCTTAGGCACTGGTTTGAAAACTTCTGCCCAAGAGATTTGAGGACGGTCATGTCTTCCTGAAACGATAATGAGGCTGAGTCGAAACAGACGTTCCGACAAAGCCTCATCCAGCCTACTATTGTAAAAATAATAGTTTCAATTCACGTACTTCTCTCGGGAGAGCGGTACGACACCATATGGTGTGCACAAAGGTATGGAAAATGGGATGCTCCAGAGGTTGTTTAAGGCCTCTATTGACGATTTTTTACCTTTGTGTTCTTGTCTGCTTCCCGTTGTTTGCGTATCTCTTCCTCGCGCTGTTTGCGAGCCTCCGCCTTCGCTTTTTTGTCTGCTTCTCGTTGTTTGCGTGCCTCCTCTTCTCTCCGTTTCTTTTCCTTGGCTTCGAGGCGCTCTCGCTCACGTCGCTCTTTGGCTGCTTTTTCCACATCCTCATAGGAGATAGGGGCACGCTCATTGACTTGCCATGAGGCTTGTGTTTCTCCTGTTGAGGAAGTCTCCTCAGGTTGGGGATGCTTCGGTTCTATTGGTTGTGTCCCTTGTTTCTTTTCCTCTGAGGGTGCCGGTTGGAGGACTTCGCTTTGCTCCGCTCTCTTTTTCTGTTCCTCATAGCGCATTAATGCCAAAGCCACTGCGGACTCACGTTGCGCAATACTATCGGCCAAAAGATCGAAGTACTGACCAAGTGCACCGCCCCGAAGCAACATCTTGTAGTTTGTGTCATCTATTGCAAAAAGGAGAGACTCCGCCGAAAGTAGGGACATATACCCTTCGGGACTGTACGCATCACGTACATAACTCCATGCCGTTGCTTCTGAGGGGAAGCCTGTAATCGTTAGACGCAGTGCCGAGGGCATTTGCTCCAGCGAAAGGTCTAAAGGCAAATTGGTATAACGTGCGAAGTTGAAAGACGTAAGGGCAAAGAGGAACGTATTGCGGTCAACGGACCCGTCGGGGAAGAGCAACACGGCACAATGCGGTGTGTGAATTGGGGGTACTTGATAGGCTGGGAGAGAATCTCCAGGAGCCTCATCTGTAGAGTAGAATACAGCATCATAATCCAAACCCGAGTAACCTCCCTTGCTGATGTTGCGTCCACTAGTGAGTTCGCGTAAGATCTCTTGAGCAGGTTCCAGCACCTCATCCTTTTGGTATGTTTCAAGTAACTTTTCTAACGCCTGTTTGAAGTGCACGGCGTCGCCATCGAGGACATAACTTAATGCCTTGAGGTAATCCGCTTTCGGTTTTAGGGGCGAGAGCGGGTACTGCTCGTGCAATGTATTGACATGAGAGCGTACCTCTTCGGAGGCTCCACGCATATAAGCAGAGAGGATGGCGTCATAGAGTTGGTTCTCTGCCGTTGCAGCCTCTCGGAGTTGTTGTAGGTATTGTGGGGAGGCCATCGCTTTCGCTAAAGGATCATGAGCGAATTCGGAGATAATCTTTTGCTTCCACAATTTTGCTTCCTGAGATAAACCACGTCGCTCCAGGAGCATGTACAACTGATAGTAGACCTCCTTTCTTTTCTCAAAATCGGGGTATCGGCGGAGCAACTCCTCAAGTACGAGGGTTTCCTCTTCATAGAGTTCCATCTGCTCCTCAAAGACTTTCGCCATGCCGAGGAGCCCATTTTGTATGATTACGTCACTAGCAGCGAGGGCTTCGGGAGTAGTGGGGAGTTGTGACAGATAATAGGCGCGCTTAGTGGGATCTTGATCCTCCGAAAGCATTGTTGAGCCAGGAGCCGTGGTGTTTGTGGTATTGCTACTTTTGAGGGAGTCTGAGGAAGCCGTTGTGGGCGTTTCGGTTGCATTGTCAATCGTCGAAGCCGACGGAGTGATCTGTTTTTGACGCCGCCGCCAATCATCCTCAAGGGCACGATTGCCCCATTTCTGCTTAAATGTTGCTTTTCCTTGAGCTATGAGTTGCGGATTATAGAAGTAAAATTCCCCTGAGGAGGGCATATTCTGCGGATTGAAGGAGGGTGTATTCGGTCGATCGTTGGCTCCCATCTGCTCATTCATCGCCTCTTGTTGCTCCCGCTGCGCCTCCATCTGTTCGTTGTGTTTACGTTCTTTTTGAGCCTTTTCATAGGCTGTGATGGCACTATCGATAATACGTAATTTTTCGGCTTCGGGTAATGAGGCAAGGTGGCGTAGGCTATCCTGTTCTGCCACTGCCCGGGCGTGTAGGGCTAATTCATCAAGTTGCTTCGAAAGTGTTGAGTATTTTGGGTGGTCAGGATGAATCTCGGGGAGGGATATGATGCCCGTGGCAAAACTCTGTTGAGCCTTATCCCAATTGCGTTGGGCAAGGTATATTTTGCCTGCCGATAGGGCACATAAGGCGAAGTCCGAAGCCCTCTCTTCGCTTCTTTCTATTCCGAGGTTGAAGGCGGAGAGGGCTGCAATTGAATCTTTTTGTCGTAAATAAAGTTCTCCCTGTGTGAGGTAGAGCCGATCGAGTACAGACTTATTGCGCCCCCGACGTGCCATGGACTTTGTTTGGTCAATTGCTTTGGCAATGCTCTTTTCGGCCTCGATCTCTACCAAACGGAGGTTGGTGGCAAACTCAAGGGAGAAGGGTGGTGCTTTTCGCAGTAGCGTGCGATAGACTTTACGCGCCTCTTGCAGTTGTCCTGCTTGCACGAGTAGTTGTCCTAAGAGATAGCGCATCCGCATTTTACTTCGACTACTATCTTCTTTGCTGATGGCTCGGCGTAGGGGCTCTATGGCTTCTAAGGGTCTCCCCGATGCGAGAGCTATTTCGGCGATGGTCTTATCGTAGATTTGGCTTTTGCGGAGAGTCTGATTCTCCCGTTGCACGTGATTGACGAGCTCTTGGGCCTCGTGCAACCAGCTCATCGCCACATAGCTTCGAGCTTGCCACAGACGAGCCTCATCTCGTATCGCCGGTTCTGTGGCATACAATCGTGTCATGTACGAAAAGGTTGCCATCGCATCCAAAAAATCGCCATTATAAAATTGGGACATCCCAACCAAAAGCCACGCATGGTGCAGGAAGGTGTTGTACTCCCTTCTCTTGAAAAACTCTGCTTCGCGAGGTGACGGATTCCGCTTTTTTGTCGGTTTGGAACGAATGCTGTGGAGCTTAATTGCCATCTGCCCTTTGGCGAAAGCCTTATCGAAAGCACCCCCCTTGTGCTCTTTAAGGATACCCCGTTGCGCCTCGATCGGATCCAAAAAAATCTGCTGCGAATAGCTCTCCGTATAATTAGAAACAAACCCGTCATAGGCCTCATCAAAAGCATTTTTGCCATGAAAGTAGACGTTATAACGGGTCGTCAGGTTGTGATAGAAACGGGTAGATGCGTTGTTTTTTCGTACCGAGCACCCCGATAGCAATAGGACAACCACGCCCAAGAGGAGGGGGAGTTGCCATCTGCAACGATAGAGAGTTCTGCGACCGGAGTGCATTTTGAATGAAGGGGGCTAAAGGCTCGGTAGGAATAAATTGTTAAGGTTGAGATTGTGTAGCCGATTTCAGGCGAGCCTCTGCTTCTGAAAGTAAGGGCTTGGGTAGGGCTATCATACGTTGACTAAGGCTTTGCAACCAGCCTGCAACGTCTTCGGGTAAAAGGGTCTCCAGTACCTCTTGAAACTCCGCAATCTCTTCAGGTGAGTAGTTGTCGTGTTTGCGTTCTGCAAAGCGGTCTAACTCCTCATCATCATAATAGATCACCCTAGGAGCCTCTTTCTCTTTGTTGCATGTGCCTTCGCTACAAGTGCACACCTCGCACTTACCCTTGGATTGACCCCAAGACTCCACGCCTTGTACAATATCTTTTTTGTGATTTTGGATGGATCCGTGGCGACGCCCCCAACGAGCAATAATCCAAAGGAGCAGTGCAATCCCTAGTAGGATCCCTAATAACTTTGCTGACATCATAGGGCAAAGATAATGATAGACGACCGATTATATAACCATTCCAGGCGTAAAGGTCAAGGTTACAGCCCTTGATTTAGGGCAAATCAAACTTTCCCGAAAAGGATCAAAGCAACGAATAGAGCGAGAAATCCGAGCACCAAGCTCCCTCCCAAATAGAGTGTTGCCTCGAGTAAATCCCCTTGTCGGATCAGTTGTATACCCTCCAAAGCAAACGAAGAAAAGGTGGTGAATCCGCCGCAAAATCCAGTAGATAGGAGGAGCAGTGCCCAATGAGATGAATTGTCCGTTGTGTGTCGAGCGATCAGTGTAACGATAGCACCGATCAAGAAACAGCCTAAAACATTGACCACAAGCGTACCCCATGGTATTGATACTCTCCCTCTCAAGAGTGAGTGCGAGGCGAGCCACATTTGCATCGCACACTGTATCAGATAACGTGATACGGAGCCTGCCATCCCACCTAGGGCTACCCAGAGCATATCTTTAATCATACTTGGAGAGGTGGACGAGGGTTAATCCCAAATGGTATCAAGATCCTCTTCAGGCTCTAGTGCATGCTCTAAACGGATGGTTATGGTGGTGGCATCACATACGGCAGAGGGACCGAAGTACTGTATCGGACCGGGATAGCGGAACGAAATGCCCTCAGCCCATTCCTTTCGATGCTCCCTGAAGTAGCGGAATGGTGCTCCTTCTATATCAACTAGAGCTTTTGCTATAACAGGCTTGGGCACACCTTTGCGCTCTTCGATCGTGAGCATGGCGGTAAGAGGGATGCCACGAGGAATCCATTTGTCAGGACTTTGTACCAAGTTGCCCACTGTGGCCATGTAGCCCGAGCACCCTCCCTCAATAAGGGCTATCGCTGTTCGTCCTAGGGCGTAACAGTAAGAGGCGTCAAAATTAGTGGGCATGGAGCAACGCCCTTCATAGCCAAAGAAGTGAGTAAGTGCTGCAAATTTGCCGCGGTAGGAGCCTGCCTCTTTGCGTCGCTCGAGCTCCTGTTCGAGTAATTCGACAATCAGTTTTTCTGTTTCGATGCGTGATACTTGTACATTACCATGCGGATCTCGCTCCAATGCCAATTGACGAGCCACCTCCTCGGGGAGTGATCGGAGGGTCTCTTCCTCTTCTTCATTCAGTTTGCTGGCTAGGTAATTGATGATCTGACTCTCCTTGACAAGGGGGAGTTTATGCCCATTTTCAGCTAAAACACGATTGAGAGCGGCAATCAGCCTACGCACTTTCAGGACAAACTCAATTAACCCTTCGGGGATCAGTACGACCCCAAAATCCATCCCTCGTTCTGCTCTATCGACTATCACATCAGCGAGCTGCCTCACCAAATCATTCAGCGTTAACCCTCTTTGAGCAACCTCTTCACTGATAATCGCCACCGTGGGTTGAGTCATTAGGGCGCACTCTAAAGTAAGGTGAGAGGCCGAGCGTCCCATGAGTTTTACAAAATGCCAATATTTTTTTGAGGAGTAGCAATCTCGTTGAATGTTACCCACTAGTTCGGCATATACCTTCACACAGGTATCAAATCCGAAAGATGTTTCCACCCATCCATTCTTTAAATCACCATCAATTGTTTTGGGGCAACCGATAACGCATAGGGGATCCTCTTTTCGACGGCAGTACTCGGCAAGCAATGCTGCATTCGTATTGGAGTCATCTCCTCCAATGATAACAAGAGCATCCAGATGCAGGCGGTGGGCATGGAATAGCACACGTTCGAATTGCTCTTCCGTTTCTAGTTTAGTACGGTCTGAGCCAATCATATCAAATCCGCCCGTATTCCGATATCTGTTGATCACATCAGCTGTCAGCTCACGTGCTTCGCCTCGAAGTAACCCTCCCGGTCCCATGATAAATCCATAGAGTACAGAGGCTTCGTGATACGCTTTAAGGGCATCAAAGATCCCCGTGATCACGTTATGTCCTCCCGGAGCCTGTCCCCCCGATAGGAGCACTGCCACGGTTAGAGGCTTGCGTACTACGGTCGTCTCCTCTTGGGCAACGACAGAGAGGATGGGGAGCTGTGCCGTATAGGGAAATAGGGTTGCGATGGATTGATGCAAAGCTAAGGGGCTCTCCGAATAGGGTTGAAGTTGAGTCGGGTGCTCTAAAATCGAAGGGATCTGAGGTTTATAAACTGCACGAAGTTTGTCAAGACGGATATAGGTCATAAGCGGTATTACGATAGTTGTTTTGGGGTGAAGATTATGAATAAAGGGTATCCACGTCTCTCTCTCCTTGGCGCCTTACGCTAGAAGATGAAGACGAGATACCCTCATTTTATGGGATTGATCCACTAGGATCTAGGAGGTCTCTGAGTTACACTTTAAACTCAATATCCACATCCAAGTGCTCGTGCCAGGGAAGTCCTTGCTTTGCTACTTCTTCGAGGAATGGATCAGGATCGAACTCCTCTACGTTGTGTACCCCGGGTTTGTTCCATAGTCCACGGGCAAACATCAAGGCTCCTACGGTGGCAGGTACTCCCGTCGTGTAGCTTACCCCTTGAGTCCCCGTTTCACGGAAAGCGGCTTGGTGACTACAATTATTCCATATGTAATAGGTATGCTCCTTGCCATCCTTTATTCCACGAATGCGGCACCCGATAGAGGTTTCACCCGAGTAGTTGCTACCGAGATCTTGAGGATTGGGTAGCACGGCTTTGAGGAATTGAATCGGTACGATCTCCATGCCATTATAGTTGATGGGTTCTATGCTGCCCATACCAATGTTTTGGATTACACGTAGATGGGTCAAGTACTCTTCCCCAAAGGTCATCCAGAAGCGAGCTCTCTTAATCGTGGGAAAGTTCAGTACCAAACTCTCAAGCTCTTCGTGGTAGAGCAGATAACTCTCGCGTACGCCAATCCCGGGGTAATGTAGCGGACGATGAATCTCTTGTGGCTCCGTTTCTATCCACTCACCATTGAGGTAATACTTTCCCTTTTGGGTTATTTCTCGGATGTTGATTTCGGGATTAAAATTCGTTGCGAAGGCTTTATGGTGATCACCACCATTGCAATCTACAATATCCAAATAGTGGATTTCGTCGAAGTGGTGCTTGGCTGCATATGCCGTAAAAATGCTAGTAACTCCAGGGTCAAAGCCACAACCCAAGATAGCGGTGAGACCTGCTTTTTCAAAGCGTTCGCGATACGCCCACTGCCAGCTGTACTGATATTTTGCTTCGTCAAGAGGTTCGTAGTTCGCTGTGTCTAAGTAATTAACACCACACTCCAGGCAGGCATCCATGATGGTTAGGTCCTGATAGGGGAGAGCTACATTGATGACCAAATCGGGTTTGAAGCTACGGAATAGTTCGCATAGCTCGGGCACCTTGTCCGCATCCACCGATGCTGTTTGGATCTTGATTCCACCAAGGGATTCTTCGATCTCTTTCGCGATTTTGTCGCACTTGCTTTTAGTACGACTTGCCAGCATGATATCCGAGAAAACCTCGTGATTCATGGCTACCTTTTTCGCAACAACGGTGCCAACACCCCCGGCACCAATAATCAACACTCTTGCCATAATCGTATCGTAGTTTTGTTTATTGCATAACTTGCTCTTTATCTCGCAAAGATAATGATAAATCTCTGGTTATACGACACGGTTCTGCAACAACAATTCACGATTACAGAGAGAATTTTGGCTGCTCAAGGTGCTATGGATCCATCTTTCTCAGTACAAAAAGAGAGGGGTGTCGCATAGGCGACTTTTGGGGAACATTTGGGGATCTACCTTTGTCAATGAAAAATAACGAAGAAGACGAAGAAGATATGGAAAATAGAATGTTTTGCTTCCAATGCCAAGAAACGGCAGGCAATAAGGGTTGTACCCTAAAAGGAGTGTGTGGTAAGGATTTTACGACCTCCAATTTGATGGATTTGCTCATCTTTAATCTCAAGGGCATTGCCATTATCACAACGGCCGCACGACAAGCCAAGGTGTCTCTTGACTACCATACGGCTGATAAGGCTATTATGGAGTCACTTTTTGCAACGATAACAAATGCCAACTTTGACTACACATCCATAGCAACCCGAGTGACTCGCACCTTTAATCTTAAAAAGCAACTGCGCGAAGAGGCTTTATCTTTAGGGGTCGCCTTACCTGATAGCGAAGCTATTACAATGCAAGGATTTCCCGAGGAATATGACCAACTAGCCCTTGGTGTCGGAATCCTTCGAGAGCGGAATGAAGACGTATGCTCGCTCAAAGAACTCATAATCTATGGGCTTAAAGGACTTTCTGCTTACGCCGAGCATGCCGATCGCCTTGGCTACAAAGATGAGGAGATTAACACCTTTGTTGCTCGTGCTTTGTGTGATGTTGCTTTAGGGATGCTCTCCGTGGAGGAACTTACAGCACTTGTCCTAGAGACAGGTACTTTTGGTGTAAAGGTGATGGCTCTCCTTGACAAAGCCAATACCGAAACCTATGGTCATCCCGAGATCACCGAAGTAAACATAGGGGTAGGCACACGTCCTGCTATCCTAATTAGTGGACATGATCTGAAGGATATGGAGATGCTTTTGGAGCAGACTGAGGGTACGGGAGTCGATGTATATACACACAGCGAGATGCTTCCGGCCAATTATTACCCTAAGTTCAAGAAATACAAACACTTTATAGGTAACTATGGTAATGCTTGGTGGCAACAACGCGAGGAGTTTGAGACCTTCAATGGACCAATCCTTTTCACCACTAATTGTATTGTTCCGCCCAAGACTAATGCCTCTTATAAGGATCGTGTTTTTACGACTAATTCGACGGGCTACCCCGGTTTTAGGTACATCGAAAGCGATGCCCAAGGGAAAAAAGATTTTAGTGAGATCATTGCGCTTGCCAAAACCTGTCAGCCTCCAACGGAGATTGAGCGAGGTACGATCATCGGAGGATTCGCCCACCATCAGGTATTGAGCATTGCGGATCGAATAGTAGAAGCGGTTAAGAGTGGAATTATACGCAAGTTCGTTGTGATGAGCGGATGCGATGGCAGACAGAGCGGGCGTAGTTATTTCTCCGATTTTGCCCAAGCTCTACCCCAAGACACAGTGATTCTTACTTCGGGTTGCGCTAAATACCGTTACAATAAGTTGGCTCTAGGTAATATTGGAGGTATTCCTCGTGTGTTGGATGCAGGGCAGTGCAATGATAGCTATTCTATTGCCGTGATTGCCCTTAAACTGAAAGAAGTAATGGGTCTGGACGATATCAATAAACTTCCAATCGATTATAACATTGCATGGTATGAGCAAAAGGCGGTGATCGTACTCCTCGGACTGCTCAGCCTTGGTGTAAAAAATATTCATCTAGGCCCCACGTTGCCAGCTTTCCTTTCGCCCAATGTGGCAAAAATTCTCGTTGATAGCTTTGGGATTGCCGGTATTGGAACGGTAGAAGAGGATATTCAAACCCTAATCATAAACTCCTAAATGAAGAGAACCATGTCAGGAATGAATTATAAAAATCAAACAGTGGGAGCTATCGCTGCTGCCGATTACCGAACGGTTTCCGTGTTTCATCGCTATGGAATTGATTTCTGTTGCCATGGAGAAGATGCCTTTGAGGAGGCATGTATTAAGGCAACAGCCTCGGTGGAAGAGGTTATGAGTGCTCTGGATAAAGCACTCCAAGAAATGGATGGGGATTCTTTTGTCCATCCCTTTAGTGAATGGGATAAAGATCTTCTGATGGACTATATCCTCAAAGTGCACCATCGAGGGATTCGACGAGAGGGACCTGTGACGCTCCAATTGTTGGATAAAGTGGTGCGTGTGCATGGAGAGCAACATCCCGAATTGCAGGAGGTACAGCGACTCTTTGCTGAGTCTTTGGTTGACTTAGAAGAGCATTTGCAGAAAGAGGAGCAGGTACTATTCCCCTATCTATATGACCTCTTTTCGGCATCTGTGGGAGAGGGTGAATTGGAGGCGTTCCATTGCGGCTCGGTAATTTATCCTATTCGTGTGATGCTTACAGAGCATGATGGTGAGGGTGAACGCTATCGAACGATCTCTTCTCTTACTAATGGATATACTGCACCTGAGGATGCGTGTGCGAGTTATAAGCTCATGCTTCAGCAGATTGCTCGGTTTGAACGACAATTGCATGAGCATATTCATCTCGAAAATAATATCCTCTTCCCATGGGCTATTGACAACGAACCCCGAAGCAATAGGATTGGCTGATAGTTTATCCTACCCATGGATATACTGATTTACTCCAACTCTGCCATTCGGTGTGGTTGGAGTATTTCTATGGATTTTCCGTTCACATGGAGTAGACCCTCTTTTTCCAGTTGGGCAAGACTTCGAGCTAACGATTGTCGATTTACCCCAAATCGGTCAGCAAGCTCTTTCCACGACGATTTTATTTGAAGATGTCTGTTTCCCTCTTGGATATGGAGTTGGATGAGATAATCTGCTATTTTCCCTTGCAAACTTCTGAGGGAGAGTTGGTGGATCTTCTTCATCAAGAATACACTCACATTCGAGACGATACTGATGAAATTCGCCATCAGTTGGGGAGATTGGTGCATAAGGTCTCGGAAATCATCCTTCCCGATGCGGAAGAGGATGCTTTCTTCGCTGGCCATGAGTGTCACGGGCAGGGTATTCTCTTCCGCAAAAAGGAGGGCAGGGGCAACGATTCTCCCGAGGGGTAAAGTATCCATGAGGAGCTGTTTCCCTGATGCTCCGACCATCTCTGCCTTGATGGCTCCCAGCCCTACGATGCGGAGGTCTCGCAGTTTATCCCCTCCGATGGCATACAACTCACCCCGCTTCAAATGTTCCTTTTTGTAGGAACACTGACGGAGCAGGAGGGATACCTCTTCATGGCTCATCTGTGCAGAGAGTCCGCTATGGTGCCATGCCTCTAATAGTAGATTAAAATCGCTTCCTGTCATATCCTACTATCTCATGTATCACGTAGTCTTGTCCTTTCGTCGTGATAGGGTGTAAGAACTTTTATATAGAATGAAAACGGGTAGGATGCTTCCGATACCCAATGTAAAAATAACGGTCAGCGCAATCACGAAGTTGGTCTGAAAGTCCTGCATATATTGTACTGCAAGGAGAGGATCTTTGTGGTGAATCACAAAGCGTACAAGGCTCAATACCGCATTATAGCAATACATCCCGGGGATCATGGGAAGCAATGCCGGTATGTAAAGTACGGTCATCGGGATATGCACCCACCAGCGTCCGAAAATATAACTGCCGAAGCCAATAAATACCGATGCGATGAGAGAGGCCCCTACGATGTCCACATTAAGGTGATTCATTAGAAGCCAACGTAAACCATGCCCTAGGGCAGCCAATATGATGATGGGAGGGAAGCTTCTACGAGGTGGAACCGATACTGCCGCAAATCCGATGGAGGCCATCCCTGCAAAAAAAGCGTCTTGTAATAGGTCTAATAGCAAGTTCATATGAATTGATCTAGGGTATAAAGCGAGATCTCAGGGCAACCGCATCAAATTCTGAGAAGCTTTCTGAGGTATTCTGGATTCATCGCCGCCTTAAACATTCTCTTCTTCACAGAGTGCTTGTCTTTCTGAGCCTTAACGATCCCCAAGGCCAGCTTCCTTAAGACATTTAGG